>CAYGPT010000087.1:0-14128 GCA_964351755.1 uncultured Rhodobacterales bacterium
TCGCGCGCCAGGAACGCGAATTGGCTCTGCTCACGCGCCGGGCACAGATGCTGATGGCGCGCGAAGCCGAACGTGAGGCCCAAGGGTCGGGCGGTATCGTGGTCGGGGACGAGCGTCCGCCGCATTACTGACCTTTCGACGGCGCGCACCTGGCGCCTGCAGGAGCCTCCGGCGGGGATTTTTTTCAATCAGAGAAGATGGACCGGTTTACCGAAAATTAAGGTTGATGCCCTTTCATCGAAGGCGCATCGGGAGCAGGGATGCGAACCGGTGTAATCGGAGAAGGCCCTTGGTCCGTATGGATCAGGGGCTGGACCCCGCCCGCTTCTCTGATTAAAAAAAATCCTCCCCGAAGGGCCGGCCAGCCACAAGCGCCCCCGCTCAGGGCGTTTTCACCGCCGCCGCCAGCAGCGCCCCGTCATGCAGCAACATGTCCGCCCAGCGTGCGTTGTCCCCGAAATGTTCGTAGACGCTGATGAACACGGTCGTGTCTTCCAGCCGGGATATCCGTGCGCCACAGGGCCTGTTGCGCCCGACATTGCAGACCTCGGCCTTGACCTTTTCATAGGCCTTGTCGGTCGTCGAATAGGGATAGTCCTTGGCCGGCAAACCATAGCGCAGCTGTTCGTGAAATGCGGGCGCACCGAAGATAGCGAGCGCAGCCGTGAACTGGCGGACACACCCGTCAGCGAACCCTGTGACATAGAAACTGCGCGCACCCTCGCTGTTGGGCGCGCTGTCATAGAGCGCGTAGCCCGCCCCTTTGCGCGCAGCCCTGTCGATCTGTTTGCCAAGGTCGCCAGTGCGCGCATCGCAAAGCCTGCCGATTTCCCCAAAGGGCAGGATCGTTCCCATCGCGATGTCCGGCAGTGCCATGCCTGCCGATTTAAGCGGAGCTTCCCGCTCGAACAAACCGATCTGCTTTTTTGCCTCGACCGGGACTGTCGGTGCATCATCGCCTGCGCCGTCCGGTGTCAGACTGGCCAGCTCGGTTTCTTCCGGCAAGGCTTCGGTCGTTTCGTCCTTGGCGAGCAGCTCTTGTCCGTCGACGTCTTGTGCAGGGGCCGGATTTTCAGCGCCCGCCTCTGCCGCGCGGCGCAACCAGCCAAGAACTGTCCTGCGTTGCGGTGGCGCACCCTGCGCCACAGGTTGATCAGCGTTCGACGACCCAGCGCTTTCGATGTTCGTCGCAACGTCCGTTTCCGGTGCAACACCCGACTCGCCAGCACTTTCGCCCACCGATGGTATATCGGGTGAATCAAGGTCTGCGCCTGAGTCGCGCCTGCGGAACAGGCCCGCCAGAATGCTCGATTGTCGATCAAGCTCTTCTTGCGTAGGCAAGGCATTTGGCGCATCCACTTCGGGAAAAGTGGCCCCTTCGGACACGCGCCCGACATCCGCCAGTGGATCACCACAGGCTGCAAGCATCGGGAATATCAATACAATTGCCCAAGGCGCGCGCATGTCTATGTCGTCCTCCCGCTGTCAGACCTAGCGGCAAGATCCCCGTCCGTCCAGCGGCACGGCCAAAACGTGCCTACATGTCCTGCACTTCCACCACACCGGAGAGTGACTTGATCGCGCCCTTGATCTGTGGGGTCACGGGAAACTCCGCGCCCAGATCCATCTCGACCTCGCCCGGCAGACTGTCATCCATCAGGCACAACGTGATCGGACCGCGCCCGGCCCCCTTGGCGGCTTTTGATGCCCCTTCGAGCACCGTCGCAACCGAAGCGAGAGCCGAAGCTGCGTCTACAAAGATGCGCAGACCCATGCCCCCTGTGTCCGCCACCACGCTGTCGATCGGCGCAACTGACCGGCCCAACAATTTGAGCTGGTCAGACTCCATCGTTGCCTCGACCGTCACGATCACCTTTTCACCAGCCACAAGGAAATCCTGCGCCTTTTCCAGCGTGTCCGAGAACATCGTCACCTCAAAGGCCCCTGTCGTGTCCGACATCTGGCAAAAGGCGAACCGGTTGCCGCGTGCCGATTTGCGGACCTGCAGACCTGCGACGACTCCGGCGAGCTTGGCCACAAGCGGGGCGCTTTCGGCCTTGGCGGTGACTTCGTCCAGCGTGACGATGCCCTTGCGCTTGAGTGCGCCCATGTAGTCATCGAGCGGATGGCCGGACAGGTAAAAGCCAACGGCCTTGAATTCCTCGCCCAGACGCTCGGCGGGCAGCCAGTCGTCCACCGGCATCAGGCGCGGTTCGGGCAGGTCGTCGCCCGCCTCGCCGAACAGCGACACCTGGCTCGAGTTCTTCTGGTCGTGCACCGCCGCCGAGTAGGCCGACAGGGCATCAAGCGCGTCAAACACCCGCCGCCGGTTGGGGTCAAGCTGGTCAAAGGCCCCGGCCCGTGCCAGCATCTCCAATGGCCGCTTGCCGACCCGTTTCAGATCGACCCGGCGGGCAAGATCGAACAAGGTGGCGAACGGTTTGGTGCCACGCCCCTCGACCACCAGCCGCATGGCCTCGACCCCGACGTTTTTGAGCGCACCAAGGGCATAGACCAGCGCCCCGTCCACCACCTTGAACGTCGCATCAGACCGGTTCACACACGGTGGCACCCATGGCAGGCCCAGCGATTTGCGCACTTCCTCGAAATAAACGCCCAGTTTGTCCGTCAGGTGGATATCGCAGTTCATCACCCCGGCCATGAATTCGACCGGGTGGTTCGCTTTCAGCCATGCCGTTTGGTAGCTGACCACCGCATAGGCCGCCGCGTGGGATTTGTTGAAACCGTAGTTTGCGAACTTGTCCAGAAGGTTCCAGACCTCGATCGCCTTGGGCTCGTCCACGCCGTTGGCCAGCGCGCCTTCCAGGAATTTCGGGCGCTCCTTGTCCATCTCGGCTTGAATCTTTTTCCCCATGGCGCGGCGCAGCAAGTCGGCGCCGCCCAAGCTATACCCTGCCATCTCCTGCGCGATCTGCATAACCTGTTCCTGATAGACGATGATGCCTTGCGTTTCGTCGAGGATGTGGTCGATGGAGGGATGCATCGCCTCGCGCTCGCTGAGCCCGTTCTTGACCTCGCAAAATTTGGGGATGTTCTCCATCGGGCCCGGACGATAAAGGGCAACCAGCGCGATGATGTCCTCGATGCAGTCCGGTTTCATGCGTTTCAGGGCATCCATCATGCCCGAGCTTTCCACCTGAAACACTGCGACGGTCTTGGCGGAGGCGTAAAGTTTGTAGCTTGCCTCGTCATCCAGGGGGATGCCGCCAATGTCATTCTCCATGCCGGGCGCGGGCTGGTAAAGTTCGGTGCCGTCTGCCGCCACGTGCAGCGGGCGGCCTGTGGCACGGATCTGATCAACCGCATTCTGGATCACGGTCAGGGTCTTCAGGCCCAGAAAGTCGAACTTTACCAGCCCCGCCTGTTCAACCCATTTCATATTGAACTGGGTCGCGGGCATGTCAGACCGCGGGTCCTGATAGAGGGGTACCAGCGCGTCCAAGGGCCTGTCCCCGATCACTACCCCGGCGGCGTGGGTCGATGCATTGCGCAGAAGGCCCTCGACCTGCTGGCCGTATTCCAAAAGGCGCGCCACAACTTCCTCGTTGCGCGCCTCTTCGCGCAGGCGCGGCTCATCCGCAAGCGCCTTTTCGATGCTGACCGGCTTGACCCCCTCGACAGGGATCAGCTTGGACAAACGATCCACCTGCCCGTAGGGCATCTGCAAAACCCGGCCAATATCGCGCACCGCCGCCTTGGACAAAAGCGCGCCAAAGGTGATGATCTGCCCCACCTTGTCGCGCCCGTATTTCCCCTGCACGTAACGGATCACTTCCTCGCGCCGGTCCATGCAGAAATCGATGTCGAAATCGGGCATGCTGACCCGTTCGGGGTTCAGGAACCGTTCGAACAGCAGCGCATAGCGCAGGGGGTCAAGGTCGGTGATGGTCAGCGCATAGGCGACGAGGCTGCCGGCACCCGAGCCGCGCCCGGGCCCAACCGGAATGTCCTCGTCCTTGGCCCATTTGATGAAATCGGCCACGATCAGGAAGTAGCCGGGAAAGCCCATGCCCTCGATGATATCCAGTTCGAAATCGAGGCGCTTTTGGTACTCTTCCACGCTGGCAGCATGTGGGATGACCTTCAGCCGCTCTTGCAGACCCGCGTTGGCCTGCTTGCGCAATTCCTCGACCTCGTCATCGGCGAACTTGGGCAGGATCGGGTCACGTCGATAGGCCATGAAGGCGCAGCGGCGCGCGATTTCCACGGTGTTCTCGATGGCCTCGGGCAAATCGGCGAACAGGGTCGCCATCTCGGCCTGCGATTTGAAATAGTGCTGCGGGGTCAGGCGACGACGTGGTTCCTGCTGATCGACATAGGCGCCTTCGGCGATGCAGATCAGCGCGTCATGGCTTTCATACATCTCGGGTTTAGGAAAATAAACGTCGTTGGTGGCGACAAGCGGCAACTCCATCGCATAGGCCATCTCGACAAAGCCGCGCTCGGTCAGTTGCTCGGCCTCGGGTGCGCCGCCCTCCCCGGGATGGCGCTGCAACTCGACATACAGGCGGTCACCGAACGCCTCCGCCAGCCGCCCCATCAGCGCCTCGGCTGCCGGGCGCTGGCCGGTCTGCAACAGCAGTCCCACGGGGCCGTTCGGGCCACCGGTCAGACAGATCAGATCGCTGGAATGGCCCGCAAGCTCTGCAACCGTTACAAAGGGCAACTCGGTGCCTTCGCGCAGGTAAAGGCAAGAGTTCAGCTTCATCAGGTTTTCATAACCCGCCTCGGACTGCGCCAGCAGCACGACGGAGGCCGGGGGGCGCGGGCGTTCGCCGGGCCGGGGGGCAATGTACTGCAGATCCACCTGACAGCCGATGATGGGCTGAATACCAGCGCCCGCCATACCCACGGAAAACTCAAGCGCAGCGAACATGTTGTTGGTGTCCGTCAGTGCAATGGCGGGCATCCCTGCATCCCGCACCAGTTCGGGCAGCTTTTTGAGGCGCATCGCCCCTTCCAGCAACGAGTATTCGGAATGGGTGCGCAGGTGAATGAATCGGGGGGCTTTGGTCATGGCGGCAAGCCTACGACCAGCCAGCACCCATATCCAGTGGTGCCGCAAAGTTATGCACACAAAATCGACCCAAGTCGTGAGGTGCGCAATCGCCCTTGCCAAGCGATGCGCCCGCCGCATAGCCTTACAGACGATCCGCCCGCGTTCCGCCTCTACGCCGCATCGAGGCCGCACCGCTTTCAAAAGGGCTCAACGTATCGCGGCAGGTCACAGACATGCACACGACATTTCTTCTGAACGGAAGACAGGTCACTGCGGACACGACACCCACCACGACATTGCTGGACTGGCTACGGGACGATCAGCGGCTAACGGGGACCAAGGAAGGCTGCAATGAGGGCGATTGCGGGGCCTGTTCGGTGATCGTAACGGACGAAAGTGGCGCGCGCGCGCTCAATGCCTGCATTCTGTTCCTGCCCCAGATCGAGGGCAAAGCGATCCGCACCGTCGAAGGCATCAACGCGCCTGACGGCACGTTGCACCCTGTTCAACAGGCAATGATCGAACATCATGGATCGCAATGCGGCTTTTGCACGCCGGGTTTCATTACGACCATGGCCTGCGCCCACTTGAACGGCGCAACAGATCACGACACGCAACTGGCCGGGAACCTGTGTCGCTGCACAGGCTATGCCCCGATCATCCGGGCAGCGAAAGCAGCCGAAACCGCTGCCATCCCGGATCACATGCACGACTCACAGCTTGTTTTGGCCACAAATACTGCGGGGGGGGCGCAGCTGGGGGCAGAGCCCCCAACCACGCCCGACGCACTTGCGACATGGCTGGATCAGAACCCGAACGGCACCCTGATCGCGGGGGCCACGGATGTGGGCCTGTGGGTGACCAAGGGGTTCCGCGACCTCGGGTCGGTCGCCTTCCTGAACCGGATCCCTGCCCTTAGCGGTGTGACCGTCTGCGACGGCGAAATCCGCATCGGTGCCGCCACCACACTCAGCGATCTGCACGACAGCATCGCAGGTATCTACCCGGCCTTTGGCGAGTTGATCCGCCGGTATGGGTCGGTACAGGTGCGTAACGCAGCGACCATCGGGGGCAATATCGCCAACGGCTCGCCCATCGGGGACGGTTCGCCCGCACTCATCGCCCTTGGGGCCACCTTGCATCTGCGCAGTGTGAACGGGCCGCGCAGCCTCGCCCTCGAAGATTTTTTCATCGACTACGGCAAGCAGGACCGCGCAGACAACGAATTCGTCGAGGCGATCACGATCCCAAGGCACGGTGATCACTTGCGTTGTTACAAACTGTCCAAGCGGTTCGATCAGGATATCTCGGCAGTGTGCGGCTGTTTCTGGATCGAAGTTGCCGAAGGTGCCGTGACCAACGCACGGCTGGCCTTTGGCGGCATGGCAGGCATCCCCAAACGAAGCCCAAAGGCCGAGAAAGCCCTGGTCGGCAATCCATGGAACGAGACCACGATCGCCGCCGCAATGACTGCGCTGGCGCAGGACTTTTCGCCCTTGTCGGACATGCGCGCGTCGGCCCGCTATCGAATGGAGGCCGCCCAGAACTTGCTGCTGCGCGTCTGGCTTGAGGATCAGGGGCAGGCCACGGACGTGCTGAGGGTGCAGGCATGAGCGTCGCCAAGCCCCTGCCCCATGACGCCGCCCACCTGCACGTGACCGGGGCCGCGCGTTATGTCGACGACACACCGATCCCGGCGGGAACCCTGCATTTGGCCTTTGGCCTCAGCACCTCCGCATGTGGCACGATAATGACCATGGACCTCGACGCCGTCCGCGCAGCGCCGGACGTCGTGGCGGTGCTGACGGCGGGCGAACTGCCCTTTGCCAACGACGTCTCGCCCTCGAACCATGACGAACCGCTTCTGGCCATTGATGCTGTGCACTACGTTGGCCAGCCCATTTTTGCGGTGATCGCCCGTACACATCTCGCTGCGCGGTCCGCAGCCCGGCTAGGCAAAGTCACGATCGCCGAAACCACGCCGATCTTTTCCATCGATGATGCGCTCGCCGCCAATTCCCGGTTCGAGGACGGTCCGCGCATCTATGCGCGCGGTGACGCCAGCGCGGCCCTAGATGCGGCTGAGAATACCCTTAGCGGCACGCTTCACATCGGTGGACAGGAACACTTTTATCTCGAAGGGCAGGCTGCCCTTGCCATGCCGGCCGAGGATGGGGACATGCACGTCATTTCCTCGACCCAGCACCCGACCGAAATCCAGCACAAGGTGGCCGAGGCCATCGGCCTGCCCATGCACAGCGTCCGCGTCGAAACCCGACGCATGGGCGGCGGCTTTGGCGGCAAGGAAAGTCAGGGCAATGCACTGGCCGTCGCCTGCGCCGTGGCGGCCCGTCTTACGGGGCATCCGTGCAAAATGCGCTATGATCGCGACGACGACATGATCGTGACTGGCAAGCGGCACGACTTCCGCATCGACTATGACGTCGGCTTTGACGACGAAGGCCGGATCACCGCGCTGGATGTGCGCCATTACACCCGCTGCGGCTGGGCCATGGACCTGTCCCTGCCCGTCGCCGACCGCGCGATGCTGCATGCGGACAATGCCTATTGGCTGCCCGATATCCGCATCGAAAGCCACCGCTTGCGCACCAACACTCAAAGTGCCACCGCCTTTCGCGGCTTTGGTGGGCCACAGGGTATGCTGGGAATGGAACGAATCGTGGATCACGTCGCGGCAGAGTTGGGGCTTGATCCGCTGCTTGTGCGCCAAAGGAATTTTTATGCCTCCGGCGGGGATTTTTCCAAATCAGAGAAGGAACAAACCACGCCCTATGGTCAGCCGGTAACTGACTTCATCCTTGACGACCTCGTCGAACAGTTACGCGCCTCGTCCGACTATGACGCCCGCCGCACGGCCGTGGCCAATTGGAACGCGAACAACCACGTGCTCAAAAAGGGCATTGCCCTCACTCCGGTGAAATTCGGCATCAGCTTCACCCTCACCCACCTCAATCAGGCAGGCGCCTTGGTACATGTCTATGCGGATGGTTCTATCCATCTCAACCATGGCGGTACCGAGATGGGACAGGGCCTGTTCCAGAAGGTCGCCCAAGTCGCAGCAAGCCGGTTCGGCGTGGGGGTGGGGGCGGTCCGGATCACCGCGACCGACACGGCCAAAGTGCCCAACACCTCAGCCACCGCCGCGTCCTCGGGCAGCGATCTGAACGGGATGGCGGTCAAAGCCGCCTGTGACACCATTCGCGACCGGATGGCGCAGCTGCTGGCGCAGCTGCATCAATGCAGACCGGACGCGGTCGTCTTCGAAAACGGACGCGTCAAGGCGGGCGAGGCCGACTACAGCTTTGCCGAAGTTGCCGCCTTGACCCATCAGGCGCGCGTCAGCCTGTCCGCCACGGGGTTCTACAAGACGCCGGACATTGAATGGGACCGGATCAAGGGGCAGGGCCGCCCGTTCTTTTATTTTGCCTATGGCGCTGCGGTGACCGAGGTAGTTGTGGACACGCTGACCGGCGAAAACCGCATCCTGCGCGCCGACATCCTGCATGATGCGGGCGCTTCGCTGAACCCGGCCATCGACATCGGACAGGTCGAGGGCGGCTATGTGCAGGGCGCCGGGTGGCTCACGACCGAGGAATTGGTCTGGGACGACCAAGGCCGGTTGCGCACCCACGCGCCCTCGACCTACAAGATTCCGGCCTGCGCGGATCGTCCCGATATGTTTAGCGTCGCCCTGTGGGAGGGCGAGAACCGGGCCGACACGATCTATAAATCCAAGGCGGTGGGCGAACCGCCACTGATGCTGGGCATCTCGGCCTTCCTTGCGCTCAGTGACGCAGTGTCGGCCTGTGGTGCGGCCTATCCCGACCTGCACGCCCCTGCCACGCCCGAGGCGGTGCTGGCCGCGATTCACCGGGCGCGCGGCGATGTTTGACCGGGCGGCCCTGATCAAGGCCTGCGCCGCCCATGGCCGCGTGGTGCGCGTGGTCATCGCCGCCGTACACGGGTCGGCCCCGCGCGAGGTGGGCGCGGCGATGTTGGTCTGGGCGGGCGGACAGTCGGGCACCATCGGGGGCGGCGCGCTGGAACACGAACTGGCCCAAGACGCTCGGGCCTTAGCAAAGGACCGCACCAGCCGCCATGCGCTAGGCCCGGATTTGGGGCAATGTTGCGGCGGCGCGGTCGAAGTGATCAGCGAAGTCTATGACCATGAAAGGGCCAGCGCGCTGGCAACGGATGTCATCGCCCGGGGGCCAGCACCCATGCCGATTGCGGTCACACGCATCCTGAAATCCGCACGCAATCAGGGGCTGCAGCCTACCGCGCAACTGGTCGACGGCTGGATGATCGAACCCGTGCAGGCCCCCGACCGGGCACTGTGGATCTGGGGGGCCGGGCATGTTGGCCGCGCGCTGGTCGATGTGCTGCACCCTATTCCGGGCATCGCGATCACATGGGTCGACACGGGGGCAGAGCGGTTCCCGGACACCGTCCCGCCAACCGTCACCACCGTGCCCGTTGCAAATCCAGCCCGGCTGGTGCCGCATGCACCCAAGGGGGCAGAGCACCTGATCCTGACCTATTCCCATGACCTCGACCTCGGGTTGTGCCATGCGCTGCTGTCCCACGGATTTTCGTCCTGCGGGTTGATCGGGTCGGCGACCAAGTGGGCGCGGTTTCGCAAACGCCTCGCCGCCCTTGGCCATGCAAGCGATCAAATTGCGCGCATCACCTGCCCGATTGGGGACCCCGCCTTGGGCAAACAACCACATATGATTGCGATAGGCGTTGCGCATCGGCTACTGCTGGATCACGTTACGGCCCATACGCTAGCGGAGGCGCGCGCATGACACCCCCACTCCTGTCCCTTGCTGGGCTGACCAAAGCCTATCCGGGCGTGATCGCCAACGATGATATCACGCTTGAGGTCGGGGTCGGGGAAATCCATGCCTTGCTGGGCGAAAACGGGGCCGGAAAATCAACTCTGGTCAAGATGATATATGGTTTGGTCAAGCCCGATACCGGAAAGATGCAGATGCGGGGGGCCGACTTTGCCCCTGCCGATCCACGTGCGGCACGTGGGGCCGGGGTGGGCATGGTGTTTCAGCACTTTTCCCTGTTCGACGCGCTCAGCGTGGCGGAAAACATCGCGTTGGGTATGGAATCGCCGCCCCCCATGCGCACGCTGGCCGCGCGCATACGGGATGTGTCGGAAACCTATGGGCTGCCTTTGGCCCCGGACCGGATCGTCGGGGACCTGTCGGCGGGTGAACGGCAACGGGTCGAGATCATCCGCTGCCTGCTGCAGGACCCCAAGTTGCTGATCATGGACGAACCCACTTCCGTGCTGACACCGCAAGAGGTCGATATACTTTTTGAGACGCTGCGCAAGCTGAAGGCCGAAGGCACCGCGATCCTGTATATCTCCCACAAGCTGGAAGAAATCCGCGCGCTGTGCGACGCGGCCACGATCCTGCGCGGGGGCCGCGTGGTCGGCACCTGCGTGCCGCGCGACACCTCTGCACGTGACATGGCCGAACTGATGGTCGGCAGCACGCTGGCCACACCCAAAAGTGCTGCGCATGATACGGGCGACGTGATCCTGTCGGTGACCGGGTTGTCCGCGGCCTCCCCATCCGCCTTCGGCATGTCGCTCAAGGATGTGTCTTTCGAGGTGCGCGCAGGCGAAGTGCTGGGCATCGGCGGCGTCGCGGGCAACGGGCAGGACGAATTGCTGGGGGTGCTCTCGGGCGAACTGCCCTGCCGGCCCGGCATGGTCGCCTTTCAGGGCCGCGACCTGAGCGGGATCGGCCCCGAGGCGCGCCGGGCACTGGGCGTTCTGGCCGCGCCAGAGGAACGGCTGGGCCACGCCGCTGCGCCAGACATGTCACTGACGGAAAACGCGATGTTGACAGGGATGGCGCGCGAGGGGCTGTCTAGCAGCGGAATGCTGAATTGGCCCAAGGCCCGCAGCTTTGCCGAACGGATCATCAAGGATTTCGACGTCCGCACACCGGGGCCGAACAACGTGGCGCGCTCGCTCTCGGGCGGGAACCTGCAGAAATTCGTCATCGGGCGCGAGGTGCTGCAGCGCCCCGAGGTGCTGGTGGTCAATCAGCCCACATGGGGCGTCGATGCCTCGGCCGCCGCTGCGATCCGGCAGGCGCTGCTGGACCTGGCCGCAGGCGGTGCCGCACTGATCGTGATCAGTCAGGATCTCGATGAGCTGATGGAGATTTCCGACCGTTTCGCCGCCCTGAACGAGGGGCGGCTCAGCGCGCCGAGGTCCACGTCGGGCCTCGATGTGGAACAGATCGGCCTGATGCTGGGTGGCGCGCACGGGATGGAGGTGGCGCATGTGTGATATCGGCCCTCCGGGGGGGCTTTTTTTTAATCAGAGAAGCAGGGGACGGTGCGCATGATCCGGCTGGAGAAACGACCCCAGCCGTCGCAGGCGATGTCCTGGGCGACGCCGCTGCTGGCCGTGCTAGCGACGATGGTGTTTGGCGGGGTGTTGTTCGCCGTGCTGGGCAAGGATCCGATCCAGTCGATCCTGACAATCTTCTGGGAACCTTTGTTTGGCGATTTCGCGTTCTATTACCGCCCGCAACTGCTGGTCAAAGGCGCGCCGCTAGTGCTGATCGCCATCGGCCTCGCGCTGGGATTCAAGGCGGGCATCTGGAATATCGGGGCCGAGGGGCAGTACATTGTCGGCGCGATCTGCGGGGCCGGGGCCGGGCTGGCCTTTTACCCGGCTGAAAGCGTTCTGATCTTTCCGATCATGGTGCTGGCCGGTGCCCTTGGCGGCTGGGCCTGGGCGATGATCCCGGCGCTGTTGAAGGTGAAGTTCGGCACCAACGAAATCCTCGTCTCCCTCATGCTGGTTTATGTGGCCGAGCAACTTTTGGCCTCCATGTCGTTGGGACTCCTCAAAAACCCGGAAGGGTTCGGCTTTCCCGGTTCGCGCAACCTGCAACAATACGCTTCGGCCCATAACGCGGAACTGATCAGTGGAACAGGAATGCATTGGGGCGTCGTCGCGGCCCTGATTGCGGTGATCTTCTCTTACGTCCTGCTGACCCGCCATCGTCTCGGCTTTGCCATTCGGGTGACGGGCGAGGCCCCCCGCGCGGCCCGGTTCGGCGGCGTGAATCCGTCACGCCTGATCCTGTTCTGCCTCGGCACCTCGGGCCTGCTCGCGGGGCTTGCGGGCATGTTCGAAGTGGCGGGCCCCGCCGGGCAGATCAGCATCGACTTCAACGTGGGCTACGGGTTCACAGCGATCATCGTCGCCTTCCTCGGCCGCCTCAACCCCTTGGGCATCGTGGCGGCGGGGCTGCTGATGGCGCTTACCTATATCGGTGGTGACATCGCCCAGTCCCAACTGGGCCTGCCTGCTGCGGCGATCCAGGTGTTTCAGGGGATGCTCTTGTTCTTCCTGCTCGCGCTGGATGTGCTGACAAACTACCGCGTGCGATTTGGGACGGGAGAGGTCGCATGAGATTTATCAGTTTTATCGTTTTGCTCTTCTGCATGGCATTTCCATATAAGGCGACTGCGCAATTTATTTGCGCAACACCAAAGAACGTTTCGGAAAACGAACGCAGTAAAAAGTCCGACTTCCGAATTTCTCTTCGCCCGGACGGTCGCGCATTTCTAACTGAGCAAGAAAGCATAAAGCCCAACTTGTATCTGTTTGGAACATGGGAAATGAGCGCACCAGACCAAATCAAGATGTCTTTGCAAGAGGCAGACGGTTCGAATTGGTACGCCTCGGGATCCTTTAGCAACCTTGGAGGATCCCCGATTTTTCGCAGTCTTGCGCTAAACCTCAGGCGAAAAAACGAACCGTTTTTCAGGCTTCTTTGCTCAATAACGGAGTTATATTGACGTGGACCTGTCCGCCATCAACCCAATCCTCCTCATCGCCGCCATGATCGGCGCCGCCACCCCAATCCTGCTGGCTGCCATCGGCGAATTGGTGGTCGAACGCGCGGGCGTGCTCAACCTCGGCGTGGAGGGGATGATGATCACCGGAGCGGTCTGTGGCTTTATCATCGCGGTCAACACAGGCTCGCCCACGATCGGTTTCATCGCCGCCGCAATTGGGGGTGCGGTGCTATCGCTGCTGTTTGCGTTCCTGACGCAGATCGCGCTGGCCAACCAGGTCGCCTCGGGTCTTGCGCTGACGCTGTTCGGTCTTGGGCTGTCGGCACTGATGGGGCAGTCTTACGTCGGCATCAAACCACCGCGCACCGAAGGTACGCCATTAGGCCCGCTCGCGGACATTCCCGTCATCGGGCCGATCCTGTTCGGACACACCCTGATGGTCTATATCGCCCTGCTGATCGTGGCAGGCACATGGGCCACGCTGAAATTCACCCGCGCGGGGCTGATCCTGCGCAGCGTCGGCGAAAACCACGATGCCGCCCACGCGCTGGGGTACAAGGTCAAGCGCATCCGCACAGCCGCGATCATGTTCGGCGGGGCCTGTGCGGGCATGGGCGGGGCCTATATCAGCCTGATCCGCGTGCCCCAATGGACCGAAGGCATGACGGCGGGCGTCGGCTGGATTGCCCTCGCGCTGGTGGTGTTCGCCAGCTGGAAGCCGTGGCGCGTGCTGCTGGGTGCCTATCTTTTCGGCGGAATCACCCAGTTGCAACTGAACCTGCAAGGCGCAGGCGTTGCCATTCCGGTCGAGTATTTGGCAATGTCGCCCTACATCGTGACAATCATCGTTCTGGTGATTCTGTCTGCGGACAAATCCCGCGCTCCCGGTTCGCTGGGTCGCACATTCCACGCCTCGGGATAAGAGGCGCTTAACAGGGGGAAACCTAGAAATGAAATTCACAACCTTGATGGCGACTGCGGCCATGGCCCTTGGCCTTGCTGGCGGCGCTTGGGCCGATGGCCATGAAAAAACCAAGGTGGGCTTTGTGTATGTCGGCCCGGTCGGCGATGGCGGCTGGACCTATGAACACAACCAGGGCCGTCTCGCGGTCGAGGCGGAATTCGGCGACAAGGTCGAAACCGTGTTCGTGGAAAACGTCGCCGAAGGCCCGGACAGCGAGCGCGTGATGACGCAGATGGCGCTGGACGGGGCCGACCTGATCTTTACCACGTCCTTTG
>CAYGPT010000088.1:0-14107 GCA_964351755.1 uncultured Rhodobacterales bacterium
GCAGTCTTCCGGCACGAGGCGGCAGTCCACCTTGGTCTTCGCCGTGAACCCCTTGGCGACCTTGTCGGCGACCAGCTCCTTCAGCGCGGCACGACGTCGGCCACCGGCCAGGACGGCGTATTTGCCGTCGATCTTCTGGACGATGAGCGGCTGGAGCAGGCCCAGCACAGCGATGCTGGCCTTCAGATGGGCGATGTTCTCGGGGTCATAGGTTTCCGGGGATTTGCTGCGCACATTGGCGGGATGCGGGACCAGATCGCCAATCGCGACGGTGAGGGGGGCAAAGCTTGTGGTCATGGGATATCCTTCTCGGTGGGTAAGATGCGGCCCGCGCAGGTGCGCGTGACCAATCCCCGGCTTCGGGGATCACCACGACAAAAGGCCCACTCTCCCTTTAAAGGGCCAGCGGGCCTTCATTTGTTGGGGTGTTAGGGGAATGAACCCCCTGCCCGTCTACCAGTCGCGCGCCAGCATGATGGTCAGCACGCGCATGGTGGTGGCGGGATTGTCCGGGGTCTCAGCCCCGTAGCGGAAATCGGAATCCGCTTCATAGAGATCAATTTTCCAGAACACGGTTTCGCCCCGTATCTCGACCGCCCCAAAATCGTGCCATCCCTCGGGATCATTCTCGGGCTCGAAGGTGTCGAACATGCCCGTGGCCTTCACCGCCTCGGCCATGAAACCGTCACCGGCCTCCATGAGCGAACGGGTGACATGCATGCGGCCCTGGATAGGCTGCGCGGGCGGGATTCCGAGGCACGCGAGCTTGCGAAACGCGTCGTTCTGCGCGGCGATCACAGTCGGTTCCGGACGGTCTGGCTGGGGTTGAACGGTCATGGACATGGGGATCTCCTTTGAGAAGTTGAAACACCCTTCCCAAAGCCCGCTTTTTCTTTTCAGATTGGCGGATGGAGCCAGACAGAACCAACACGTACCGCACTACTTCAGAAGTCCGCTGTGCGGGACTTTCCCGACATTGGCCTTTAGGCATGTTGCTGACGCAACATCCGTTTGCATCTGCGGTGCGTTCGTTGTCGCAACGCAGCGCAAATCACCGAAGCAGCCGTTAGACAGCAAGGATTTGGCGGAGACCGAAACTTTAAGTCCGCCGCAGCCCGATCCAACAACTCAGACGCGGACTTTGCTGCCGTTGACTTTGGTTTTCCAATTGTCCGCTTGCCAACTGGTACCTATCTTACTAACTCTCGGCTACGCGCTGCACAGATGCGGGGCGATGGAGATTTTATGTCTACGATTGCGGCCCGCCGCTAAGGTTCACCTGATTGGACCGACTTGAACCAAAAGACTTCCGGGCGAGATGCCGGAAGCCTTTTCGGCTGACATAAAACCAAGAGACAATCCATTAATATCTCAAAACACGAACAGCGTGTTTTGCACGTTCTTGCGCAAGGCGGAGCAATCCATTTCGAGCGCATGTCAAACGGCAAAGTGCGAGAAGTTTCATGCTTCACACGCGACGGTCATGTCTTGGCCGATTGCTCGCTGAAGCTATTCGAACGCCTGAAAAAACGGCGGTTCATCAAATCAGAAAACGGACGACCCTACCGCGCGACAAGGCTCGGCATTCGTTCCGTGAATCCTCAGTACGACAACCAATAAGGACATACAGAAAATGACAAACCCAATCATCAAAGCCACTTCAACCGACGACATCGCAGGCCTTCGGGCGGTGCTGAATGGCACCGAGCTCTTCCCAAGTGAACTGCTTCCAGCCATGCTTGCCCCGTCATTAGCAGGTGAGACGGAAGCCTTCTGGCTTACGTGTCACAGCGATGGAGAAGCTGTGGGCTTGTGCTACACGGTTCCCGAGGAACTCGCCGCTGGTACGTGGAACATGCTCGCCCTAGCGGTGCGCCCAGATTTGCAAGGAAAACGACTGGGGGCGGCGTTGGTACATGCAGCCGAGAAGCACCTAAAAGATAACGGGCAACGCATCTTGATCGTGGACACATCTGGCACTGACGACTTCGCATTGACGCGCAAGTTCTACGCTCAGAATGGCTATGAAGAAGAAGCGCGCATCCGCGATTTCTGGGCTGAAGGAGATGACAAGGTGATCTTCCGAAAAGCCCTCTAGAAAACACAGTCCTCCGCCATCCGTGTGGCGGGGGACACTCCACAGCCGACGTTCGCTACCATGCGGCAACTTGGTAGGTGAGGGCTCGTCCAAGTCTTTAGCTGCGCGTTGAATGAAGGGCGGCCATCGAGAATTCTTGGTAACGTAGTTTCCAGCTATCGTATCTGAATATCCGGGCAGTAAAGCCTTCTCAGTGGTGCTTGCTGATTGAGAATACTTGGCGATGCAGAGTCAGTTTCCAGACGCGATCTCTGTCAGAACCTGCTCGAACGCGGCAGTGGGTGACGCGCGATCCTGCGCCAGTTTGAAATATCCGATGTCCAGTCGAACGTCTTGATCCCAAGGCACGAATGCGACGTCAGGCGCGATTTCAGGATCTAGCGCCAGTGGGTCAGCGAAGGTAAAGCCCAAACCAGCGGCAACCATGCGGTAGGCGTTGGTGCCTGTCGAAACCTCGTGCTTGGGCGAGATCGTTCGACCCGATTGCTCGAACGCGCTTTCCAAGGCGCGTCGCACAGCGGTAGTTTCGTCAAGCGCGATGTAATCCAGTCCAGAGAGATCCGACAGCGACAGCATCTGCTGTTTGGCCAATGGGTTATCCTTGTGCAGCAGGATGCCCAGTTGCACTTTGATAAGCGGTATCGGTGCAAGGTCACCAATGCTGAGCGGCAAAGCGGCGATGGCAACATCGTATCGCCCGGCCAGAACCCGCCGCACCAGTTCCCGGCGCGGCGCGGTTTCCAGTCGGATCGACTGGTCGGGATGTGCCTTCACAAACCGGTTGATCGCCGGAACGACCAGTTGCCCGGCCAGCCGTGAGTGGCAAATGATGCGCAACGCGGATCCGGCCGACGCGCCCGACGCAACCTCGGGAAGGGCGCTGATCTGGGCAAGTATCCGCAGGGCTTCGGGGTAAAGAGCCTCGGCGGCTTCGGTCGGCACGAGGTTGCGTTTCTCGCGGCGGAACAGCAGCGCTTCGATTTCATCCTCAAGCAACGACAACAGACGTGACGCAGCGGACTGGCTGAGGTTCACGTGTTTTGCCGCATCCGTCAGCGTGCCGCGGTCCATCACACTTGTAAAAATCCTGAGCGCCTTGAGGTTCATTGATCGAATAATCCAATGGGTTGTTCTATTAATTGCGTTATACAAATCAATCTGTGCTGTCTAGCGTGATACGGAAACCCGTGCGCGGGACCAACACTCTGGGAGGAGACACCATGAAAAGACGCACATTCTTATCGGGCATTGCCCTGACAGCCCTGATTGCTGGCCCTGCATTTGCAGATTGGGCACCTGATCGGCCGGTCAACGTGATCCTGCCGTATTCGGCGGGTGGCGGCACCGATGCCTTTGCCCGCGCCGTTGCCGCAGCGGTTGAGGACGAGGGCCTTCTCGACGTGCCCATGGTCGTGAACAACTTGCCCGGCGCAGGCGGCATCACCGGTGCGGCGCAAGCGGCAGGTGCGACGCCGGACGGACAGACGATTATGATTACCTCCGCAGGGTCATTCTTGCTGACCTCCATGTTGCAGGAAACGCCGGTTAATCCTTTGGAAAGTTTCGAGATCGTTGCGCAGGTCGGTGACCTGGATCCGGCGATCCTTGTTCCATTGGACAGTCCGTTTCAAAATGTGGCCGATCTTGTCGCCGCACTTGAAGCTGACCCCGCGGCCCTACGGTGGGCGCACAATGGTGTCGGCGGTGCCCATAACGTAGCGGGCCAAAGCTTTCTAAACGCCAACGATGTCGAAGCGACCGGCGTGCCCTTTCAGGGTGGCGGACCGACGCGCGCGGCGGTCATTGGCGGGCAAGTCGATTTCGGTGTCGTCGGGATTCAGCAGGCGGCAGGTTTTGAATCGGAACTGAGGGTCTTGGGCCTTTTGGCTCCCGTGCGCGACGGTATCGCATCCGATGTCCCCACGGTTCTGGAACAGGGGTTTGACTATGTCGAGGTCTCCTCGCCGATCGTGATCTTCGCGCCCCTTGGCACCGATGCTGACACGCTTGCGTCCATGGAGACGGTTTTCGAACAGGTCGCCATGTCGCAGTCCTTTATCGACGCCATGGCAGAGCGCGGAAACGTGCCGGAATTCCTTGGCGGAGCTGAAGCACGGTCTCGTCTGGAAGCCTTGCAAGAGGCGACTGTCGACGTCATCGACAGCCTCCGCTAAAGTCAGGCGGTCGAACGGATATGACCCAATGACGTCACGAACAGGAACACTATTGCTCGGCGGGGCCATCGCCTTGCTGGGCGGTGGTGCAATCGTTGCGGCCGGGTCCATCGGGTCTGGCACCGCGCCATGGGGACCACGGATGGTGCCGACGCTGGCCGGCTTCGCCATTCTAATAGCCGGGATCGCAATCGCGTTTGAGCGCATCTTGACGGTGCAATCCGAGGTCGAAACTGCGGGCCGCGAGGTGAATGCTCTCTGGATAGTCTTACTTACCTGCCTCTATATCCTTTGCATCGGCCTTACTGGCTATCTCGTGGCAACGGCAATCGCTGCACCTGCTCTACTGGTGCTGTTTGGAACGACAAAACTATGGAAACTGATATCGGCATCGCTGCTGTGTCCGGCACTCCTTCACATCTTCTTCTTCGAACTGCTTGGTATCTTTCCGCCACGTGCGGCCTGGTTTGATCTGGCCGATCTTTTGGGACTTTAGGCATGGATATTTTCACAGGCCTCGCCACCGTCGCAGGGTCGCCCGTGCTTTTGGGTTGGATCGTACTGGCGGCGTTTGTGGGCATGGTCGTAGGGGCGATACCGGGTCTTACGGCATCGGCGGCGATTGCGATGCTCTTGCCACTCACTTTCGCGATGGAACCCCTTTCGGCGCTGGCGTTCCTTTATGTGATCGGCAAATCGGGTCGCTATGGCGGGTCGATTGCCGCGATCCTGTTCAACACACCTGGCACAGCCGCCAGTGCGGCGACACAGATCGACGGCTACCCACTGGCCCGCAAGGGCCTTGCGGGCAAGGCCATGAAGGTTGCGACGCTGTCCTCCGTTATCGGGGATTTCATCGGCGATATCCTGTTGATCCTCTTCGTCGGCGGGATCGCCTGGGTCGCCCTGCGCCTTGGCCCGCCGGAATTGTTCGGCGTCTATGTGGCCGCCTTCGTCGTTATTGGTTCGGTGATTGGGGCCAGCCCGGCGCGGGGCATTGCATCTGCGGCGTTGGGTGTCCTGCTGGCGACGGTCGGGTTCGATCCGATCACCGGCACGCCCCGATTTACGTTCGGGTCCTATGATCTGACGGGCGGTTTCAACCTCGTGCCGCTGATGATCGGCATGTTCGTCATCGGTGAGGTCCTGTCGCAGGTCGTACGCCCCGCCGAACCACCCGAAGTTCAGGAGGGCGAGGCAAAACGCAACCGGCTGAGCTGGGCGGAATACAAGCCCTGTCTTCCCCATGTGTTCCGGTCGTCTTTCATCGGGGCGTTTATCGGCATGCTTCCGGGGCTTGGCAGTGCGATTGCCGCGTTTGTGGCCTACGGCGAAGGCAAGCGGCGCGCGACCAATGCCGCCGACTGGGGGCAAGGCGCTCTTGAAGGGATCGCAGCACCTGAGGCCGCCAACAACGCGGTATCCGGCCCGTCAATGGCACCCCTTTTGACGCTGGGAATTCCTGGCTCGACCATCGGCGCGATCCTCGTGGGGGTGTTTCTGGTGCATGGTATCCAGATCGGTCCGACGCTGTTCCTGACCAACCGTGATCTTGTTTACGCGTTGTTCGCCAGCGGCCTGTTCGGCATCGCGGCCTATGGGCTGATGGGATATTTCGGGGCCGCAGCGGTTGGCCGTGTGATTGCCCGCGTCGATACGCGGCTTTTGTATCCTGTCGTTCTCCTGCTTGCCCTTGGTGCATCCTACGCGACCCGCAGTAGCATGTTCGACGTGTGGGTGGCGCTGGGGGCCGGGATCATCGGGTATGTGATGCGACGCACGCAATTGAACCCGGCCGCATTCATAATTGCTTTTGTGCTGACGGGCGGAGCGGAACAGGCCCTGCGCCAGTCGCTTTTGTTGTCGGACAACGGCGCGCTGATTTTCCTGCAACGGCCCGTCGCCGCCGCGTTTCTGATGATCGCTGTGCTGGTCCTTGGCCAACGGATCTGGCGGATGCGACGCACCTGGAAGGAGGGCGTAGCATGACCGAGCCGTTGCGCGATATTCGAGTGATCGATTTTACCCATGTCCTTGCGGGTCCCGCCTGCGCCTATCAACTGGCGCTGATGGGGGCCGACGTCATCAAGGTGGAACGCCCCGGCCGCGGCGACGCTATGCGCTACCGCAGCGGCACTGATCCGGACCGCGCCGAGCAGGGCATGTCGACCGCCTATGTCACGCAAGCGGCGGGCAAGCGGTCCGTGACGCTGGATCTGGATACATCGGAGGGACGCGCGCGGTTCGACGATTTACTCGCCGGGGCCGATGTCCTCGTCGAGAACCACCGCCCCAGCACGCTCGAACGCCTTGGCTTGACCGATCTGACCGCCCGGTTCCCGCGCCTGGTTCATTGCGGCATGACGGGGTACGGACGCGGTCACGCTCTGGAAGATGCACCAGCCTATGATGTGAACATTCAGGCGGCATCGGGCCTGATGGCACTGACCGGAACCAGCGCATCCGGTCCGACCCGCGTCGGTGCACCCGTGATCGACTACGCCACTGCTCTAGCCGCCGCCTTCGGGATTTCCGCCGCTCTGGTGGCGCGCGAAAAGACTGGCAAGGGAACATTCGTGGATGTGTCTATGATGGATGTGGCGTTTACGCTCATGTCCTCGACGATCGTGGACCACGCTCTGACGGGCAACGCCCCGACGCGGCGCGGTAACGCCGCCAACAGCCGGTCACCGTCCTCGGGGGTTTTTGAGTGTAAGTCCGGCCAACTCAGCCTCGGCGTAAATGAGGACGCACAATTCACCCGTCTGGCCTGTGCCTTAGACCATCCGGAATGGCTCGACGATCCCCGGTTTGCGTCGGCATCTGCTCGAAACAGGAACGGCATCAATTTGGGTAATGCCATCGCCGCGACCCTGCTGACCGCCGATGCGCAAGACTGGGAAACCCGCCTGCTCGCGGCAGGTGTACCCGCCGCGATGCTGCGTGAATTGCCAGAGGCAATTGAGGCGGCAGCGGTGTCGGGGCGCCCGTTCTTGTGTGGTGAAATGTCCACCCAATACCCCCAAGCAGCGGCGCGGCTCGATGGTGGCTCGCCCACACTGACCGATCCCGAAACCCTTGGACAGTCCAACTGCGATTTTGCTTGGAGGAAGATCGATGAAGATTGAAAAAGAAAGTGGCACGATGCCGTGACTGCAATGTACACTCAATCGGCCAACTTAGCGATACGTCTTCGCCGCCATGATTTTCCAACGCCAGTGACTCACAAATTAAGTCAAATGCGGCCGAAGCGAACAACGAACATCTCGTTCCAATTTTCCTGTTTCATGATCCCTGATAGCTGATAGCAAAGCCGTCATCTGCCAAAACCCATGCGTAGGGTATAAATGCGGGACAAACCGAGATTTCGCGGGGGCTGCGCCAATGGCCGCTTCAACCGTTCAAAACCAGTTCCGGTCTATGTGCCAAAGTTTCCGTCAAGTGCTCAATGAAACCGGTTAGTTTGAGCGGTGCATATCGTTTCGTGGGATACACAGCATAGATGCCTCGCGACTGAACCGTCTTTTCAGAGAAGAGATGGACTGCCTCTCCGGCAGCTATGAGTGGCAGCGCGAGGTTACTGCCAAGCTGGCCGACGCCCGCCCCGTCAGCCACGGCAATGGCCAATGCCTCTGGGTCATTAACGACAATGCAGGGGGCGATCTCAAAGCGGCGCGTTTCCTGGGTCTTCGTATCTGCGAACTCCCACGCGAACACCCTTTGCGAAGGATTGGAACGCATTCCGATCAGCCTATGCTGGGTGAGTGCGTCGATTGTCTCAGGCGTTCCCGCTTTTTCAAGGTACTCGGGAGAAGCGCAGACCATCGGTGTAACCGGCAACAGCAAACGTGCGATGTAGTCGCTGTCCGGTAGAATGCCTGCCCGGATCGCAAGATCGAACTCTTCTGCAACCAGATCAACGAACCCGTCCGTGAGGGATAATTCCACCGTCAACTCCGGGTGCATTTCTTGAAACTTCGCCAACGCGGGCAAGACGTGCGCACGACCGAAGGCGGTTGTTGATGTGACGCGCAGCGTGCCTCGAAAAGCCGCATGATCTTCCTGTAAAGCAGTGGCCGCATCGCTCAATGCTTCGACGGCAGGCGCACAGCGTTGCAGGAACCGCTGCCCTTCAGGCGTCAGTTTCACCTGCCGCGTTGTGCGCGTGAAGAGGCGCGTCGAAAGCCGTTCTTCAAGCGTTTTGATATTCTGACTCACGGCACCGGGGGAAACACCGAGCGCCTTTGCCGCATCGCTAAAGCTCTCGCGGCGGGCGGCCTGAATGAAGGTCTCGATAAGGCGCAGGTCGATCATACGCAATAGTTTAGTCTGACTAACAAGTGATATCAATCTGCGACGTATTCTAAAGTCGCCCGCCGTTTCGCATATTCAATTCATCGAAACGAAAGGCACCGAACAATGACAACACTCATCGCACATAAATTGCCAAAGGCCACAGCCCCTGTGCTGTTCGCCTTCATCATGTCGGCAAGCCTTGGCGGCGTCATGTCCGCTTTGATCACCGCGATCAACACCGGCTTTGGCCCAGGATTTCTGGACCGTTGGCTACACGCCTATGCGCTGGCATTCGCCCTCGCTTTTCCATCGGTCACATTCATCGCGCCCATCGTGCGACGCTTTGTTGACCAGATCACAGACTGAACTTGGAGACAGATATGTTTGATACACTCAAAACCCCGCAAACCTTCGCCATCGGTGGCGACATGGACGTAAACCGCATCGGCTTTGGTGCCATGCGCCTGACTGGTCAGCCCGGTAACTTCGGTCCATATGCCGATTGGGACGCTGGCGTTGCTTTGCTGCGTGAAGGTCATGCCCAAGGCGTCACTTTTTTCGACAGCGCGCGTTCCTACGGCCCGGAATGGTCCGACAAGATTGTAGGCGAGGCACTGGGCGACACCGATGCCATCCTCGCCACCAAAGGCGGCGTCGATAAACCAGCATCGGATCGCATCAGCGTGGATGGCTCAGCAGACACCCTGCGCCGCCAAGTCGAAGATGCGCTTGTGAACTTCCGCCGAAGCCAGATTGATCTGTTCCAGCTTCATAGGGTCGATCCAAACACGCCTATTGAGACGTCAGTCGAGGCGCTGGCGCAGATGCAATCCGAAGGGCTGATCCGTCACATTGGCTTGTCAAACGTCGATCAGGCGCAGCTTGACGGTGCATTGGCTGTTGCGCCCATCGCCTCGGTTCAGAACCGGTTCAACGCTGCCGAACGCGGTGCAGAGGCAATGGTCGATTTCACCGCCGAACGTGGCATCGCCTTTATCCCGTACGGTCCTCTTGGCGCACATCCCATGCAGGCCGGGGCCAAGCTCGACCCACAAGAGGCCCTCGCATGGTTGCTGAAGCGGTCGCCCAATATCGTGGTGATCCCCGGCACCACAAATCCCGCACACCTCGCGGCAAACTTCTCAACCTGGTCGGCGCTCTAAAGCGCCACCAGCCACCTCAACACAGATCATGAAAGGAATGCAGCCATGTCTGCCCTCGATACCTCTTTGCCGCATGAAGCGGTTTCCACTGACCAGATAACTAACCGTTTCTGGCCAACCCTTCTCATCCTCGCCTTTGGCGCTTTCGTCATCGGCACATCTGAATTTCTGATCATGGGCATCTTACCTGATGTCGCAGCCTCCCTCGGCGTGACGGTGGGCGCGGCGGGTCAGCTCGTGACTGCCTTTGCCTTGGGCATTGCCCTTGGCGCACCAACACTTGCCGCCGTCACGTCCCGCTTTGATCGCAAACACGTTCTTCTGGGCGGTCTGTCGGTCTTCGTCGTCGGCAACCTCGCCGTGGCACTGCTGCAAAGCTATGAGGCCTTGTTGGTCGCACGGTTCATAAGTGGCGCAATGGCGGGCCTGTTCTACGGCGTCGGTATTGCCACAGGTGCGCAACTGGCCCCTGAAGATATGAAGGCGCGGGCGATTGCGACTGTCTTTGGTGGTATTACCTTAGCGACTGTTCTCGGATCACCGGCTGGTATCTGGATTGGTCAGTTCATGGGCTGGCAAACACCGTTCTTTCTGATTGCTGGCCTGACCCTGGCAGCGATGGCTGCCATGCAGGTGTTCATGCCTAACACGCCGTCTGAGCAATCGGGTGGTCTGCGCGTCCTTGGTCAGATTTTTTCAATGCGGGCCGTGGTGCTGGTGCTGTTGGGAACCGTTTTGGTGAACACCGGCTGGTTTGCTTCCTACACCTACATCGCACCATTCCTGACAGACGTGACGGGTGCCTCTCTGGCGCTGGTTCCAGCCATCCTGGTTGGCTATGGTATCTTGAGCTGGATGGGTAACATGCTGGGTGGCAAGCTGGCGGATACATCACTGCGCACGACACTCTTTGGCAGCATCAGTATCATGGCAGCATCCATGATCGCACTATGGCTGTTCGGCGGGTCGTTCATCGCGACAATGGGTCTTCTCGCCATCTGGGCACTGTCTGGCTGGAGCTTTGTCACTGCCGTTCAAACACGCATTGTTGAAGCAGCTGGTCCGAACGGATCAATGGCCTCAGCCCTGAACATCTCAGCCTTCAATGTCGGTATTGCAGCCGGTGCAGCCAGTGGTGGCATGGCGGTTGATACACTTGGCCTGACGCATATCATGGCTTTTGGTGCAGCGATTGCTTTGTCGGCACTTGTCCCTATCGCACTCTCCTATCGCGCACGCTAAGTCGCAAAAAAGACGGCCATTGGGCGGAGCGCATGCGCTCCGCCCTTTGCTCGCTTCACACCCAAAGACGACTTTGGTGCTCAGCGCAGCATCCGGTAGTCTGAGCTCTTCGGGAACCTTCGCCGCGCAGATCACTAGGGGCCGGTCTGCGATGAACCGCCGTTCGCTGTACAGCGCATGAACTGGTAAGATGCGGGACAAAGCACTCCTTCGATGCTTCTTACCCAAAGTCCGCTTGTACCGCTTTGGAAAGATAGTGTGTCAAAGCAAGCCTACAAAAAATATTTAGACGACACCAGCAACAAGGCCCTTTTGCTTTGCAACCGCCACGTAAATGAACTCCGAAAAAATCCGCACCCGTTCCAGCCTTCGCAGATCCGGATGCTGCAGTAGCCAAGCTGTCAACGTGGGTTGAGTGAATTCTGGAACGACACGCTGCAACCGACTGTCACGGTCGCCCATAATGCAAGGCAGGAGGGCCATTCCCAGTCCTTCACGCGCAGCTTGAGCCTGCAACTCAAGAGTTGGGACGGTCCAACCAATGGGGGATTTTGACACAGGCGTCGTCGCTACTCTTTTTTGAAACAAGGCAGAATTCGTCCAACTTATCCAACCCATCCCTTGGAGGTCTTCGATGTCGGATGCGCAATAAATCGCATCGTGAAACGTCGGCAAGCGCCGCCCAAATAGATACTCATCTGGGTCTTCAGAGAACCGAATGGCGATGTCTGCATCCCTTTTATTCAAATCGGTAAACTTGTTTGTTGATACAATCTCGATCGTAATCTCTGGGTATTCTTTTTGGAATTCGGCCAAGATCGGAAGCATGAGATATTTCAGTACAGCAGGTGGGGCCGTCAACCTGACTGGGCCCTTCAGCGTTACATCCGCACCGGCGACTTCGCGCTCAACCTCAAGAAAATCGGACTCGATCTGTTGCGCTTTCTGGAGGAGTGTTTCGCCCGGCGCGGTGATCACCAGCCCATCCGGCGTCCGATCAAAAACCTGAGCACCAAGTGCCTCTTCCAACACCTGTAATCTGCGCAGAACTGTCGAATGACTGGTTCCCAGACTGATTGCCGCTGCACGGGCTGATCGTCCGCGCTCTAAAGCTAGAAACACTTTGAGGTCATTCCAATCTAAGGACATTTGGCATCTTCCGCACATGGTCTAATAATGGACCATAGCATATGCATTAATAGATCACACGGACGATTTCGATCCGTGCCATGTTGGTTCCAGAAGTTAATCTACAAAGGACCAGCACATGTCACTCTTACAACGCTTCACGACCCGAAACGTCGGGACAATTGATCGCATTGTTCGGACAGCTCCGATCATTGTTGTTGCTCTACTTTGGGCGAACGGCACGCTAACTGGCATGGCGCTTCTGATCGGCGCTGTACTGGCCGTCATGCTCTTGCTCACCTCAATCACGGCACGTTGCTCGATCTACGCCATGCTGGGATTCAGCACTTGCCCTCTGAAAAAAACTTAAACCAAGGAAATCCCCAAATGTTGAAACCTATCCTGCTTGCATCAGCCATGACCGCAACCCTTGTGTCTAACGCTATGGCCCAAGAGCAAGACCCGCCCGCCTACCTCGTTGCGTCGCTAGAGGTCTCAGATCTAAACGCATATTTTGAAAAATACGGCGGCCCAGTGTTCCCGATGCTGGCCAGCGCCGGTGCGGAGGTCTTAGTCGGTAGCCCTTCAGTGAACGTCCTCGAGGGTGAGTACGGCTCGACCTGGACCGCGATTGTGAAGTTCCCAACCATGGAGGCGCTGGACGCGTGGTACAGCAGTTCTGAGTATCAAGCGATCGCACCAGAACGCCGCGCGCTGAGTAATGATGGGACATCCGTGCTGTTTGCCGCGCCAGCCTTCGTGATGCCCGGCCAATAAACTGCTCTTCCATTCTCATATAAACCGAGGACAAATATGACCCATCACATTAGGGCAGAACGCAACATTCCCGTTGAAGCAGATACGCTTTGGCAGACCGTGAACCAAATGACGGACATGGAGAAGTGGTATCCGGGGCTAATCCGTAAAAGCGAAGTTCTGGATGCTGATTCAGTACAACCGCGTCGCAATTGCGTCATGCAAGATGGCGGCGTCTTGAAGGAAAGGGTCTTGCTGCGCGATGCTGCGACCCGCACCTTCAGCTACGCTATTGATGAGCACGGGTTGCCTGCCAAGAATGTTGTTGGGACAATCCGTATCGACGATCTGGGCGACGGCACCAGCCATGTTTCTTGGTCCGCTCAACTTGTGCTTGATCCTGTTGCGGTGGCAAATTTTGAACCGATAGTTCAAGAAATGTACAGCAACGGGCTGGTATCCTTGGAGGATTATCACCGGAAAGTAGCAGCGGAATAGGGTAAGTCATGTCGACGGTGGGCATTGCCAGCATTGGGCGGTGCCTGCCATCGCTACACCGCGAATACATTTATGAATATAGTGCAGAGTCGGAGTGATACCGATTCAAACGGCCCTCCACCAGACCGATAGTTATTTCCCAAAGCGGTCATACGTGCGCTGTGCAGCATTGGTCACTCCGGGCTCGAAGCTGCCTTGCGGCAGTGCAGCGACTTATCCGTCAGGCGGCCTCGGCGCTGCGCCCTGCCCTGCCCGCCTCCGATCTGGCGATCAGATAGTCGCAGGCGCGCTGCGCGTCCGCGGCGTGCCGGAAGATCGCGCCCTTGTCCGAGCGCAGGACCCACAGCCAGTTGTGGAGGTAGGCAGCATTCATCTCGAGCGTATGCGCCGTGAAGCCGAACGTCTGACCCAGGAACACCGAGGTCAATTCCGCGACAATCTCCTCGCGCGCGTACGAGGTATTGCCAAACTTCGAGAGCCCGAAATCACGGTTCAGTCGATGGGGGGCTTTCGTGGCATGGGCCAGCTCATGTGCCCACACCCCGTAGAAATTGCGCGGGTCCTGAAACCGCGTGATGGATGGCATGTAGACCTTGTCCACGGGGGGCAAATAGTACGCTTCTGTGCCCGTGAAGACGGTCGTGATGTCGATGGCTTCGAAAAACGCCTGCATGTGCGGGATGGGCTCGGACGGCGAATGCTCGGGCACGGGCTCCGGGTCGGGGAAGAAGCTGTCGGGCAAGCCCTCGATC
>CAYGPT010000089.1:0-13879 GCA_964351755.1 uncultured Rhodobacterales bacterium
TGGCGGGCTGATGGGGGCTGGGCTGGCCACCCTTGTCGGGGCGTTTTCCACCCGCAAGGCCGGGACGGTCTTTGCCATGATCAGCCTTGGCGTGGGCGAATTGATCGCGGCCTGTTCTGTGATCATCGTGGCCTTCTTCGGGGGCGAGGAGGGGGTTTCGGGCGATCGCACCTACGGCCTGCCGTTCTTTGGCGTCGAGTTCCTGCAACAGATCGAGGTTTATTACCTGATCAGCGTCTGGCTGATGATCTCGGCGGCCCTGATGTACCTCTATTCCCGCACTCCTTTGGGCCGCATGGCGAACGCGGTGCGGGACAACCCCGAACGGGCCGAATTCCTTGGCTATTCCGCCCGCTGGGTGCGGTTCTATAGTTTCGTGGCGTCGGGTTTCTTCGCCGGGATCGCAGGCGCCCTTTTCGCGATCAACTACGAAATCCTGACTGAAGAAAACCTCAACACCACCCAATCCGGCATCATACTGCTGGTCACGTTCCTCGGCGGGGTGGGCTTCTTCTTTGGCCCGATCCTTGGGGCCATCTTGTTCACGCTGGTACAGACGGTCCTCAGCCTGCAAACCGAGCTTTGGGGCTTTTACCTTGGCCTTATCTTCGTCGCGACGGTCATGTTCTTTCCCGGCGGTCTGGCGGGTTTGATCATGATGCACGTCCCCGCCCTGCGACTTGGCAAGCTTGGGCGACTTGGCCTGCCATACCTCAAGACACTGGGCGGCGGTGCCTTGGGATGCCTCGGGGCGGCAGCATTGATCGAGATGATCTTTCACGTCCGCCACGCATCCCTTGGGGACAATGAAATGACGCTGTTCTGGACCACGTTTGACAGCCATGCCGTGCTGCCCTGGATCGTGGCGGGGGTGGTCTGTGTTGCAGGCTTTGGCATTGTGCGCGCGACATCTGCCGATCTGGTCGAGGCCTGGAACGACGCCAACACGAAGGATGCGCAATGACCCCCGCGTTGGAACTGAATGCGCTCGAAAAATCCTTCGGCAAGACCGAGATCATCCGCGGCGTGAACCTCGCCATCGGCAAAGGCGAACGCCACGCCATCATCGGCCCCAATGGCGCAGGCAAATCCACCCTGTTCAACCTGATCACGGGCCGCTTTGCCCAGACCAGCGGCGCGATCCGCCTACACGGGGCAGACCTTGCGGGCAAGGCCCCCTACCAAATCAACCGTATGGGGCTGTCACGTTCCTTCCAGATCACCAACATCTTTCCCAGGATGAGCGTGTTCGAAAACGTGCGCTGCTCGCTTTTATGGTCGATGGGCTATCGATATAATTTCTGGTCCATGGTCGGGCGATCCCGCGCACTCAGCGACGCAGCCGATGCCATCCTCGACCAGATCAACCTGACCGCGCGGCGCGACCTGCCTGCGGGCGTGCTGTCTTATGCCGAACAGCGCGCGCTGGAAATCGGGATCACCATCGCAGGCGGGGCGGACGTGATCATGCTGGACGAACCCACCGCCGGGATGAGCCATTCGGAAACCGACTATATCGTCGACCTGATCCGCACGGTGACGGAAGGCAAGACACTGATCATGGTCGAACATGACATGGGCGTCGTCTTTGGTCTCGCGGATCGCATTTCGGTGCTGGTTTATGGCGAGATCATCGCCACAGGCACCCCCGAAGACGTGCGCGCCAACCCACGCGTGCAAGAGGCCTACCTTGGCGCCGCGCTGGAGGATCACTGATGCTGGAAGTGCGTGACCTGCATGCCTATTATGGCAAATCCCACATCCTGCAAGGTGTGAACCTGAGCGTGGGAACAGGCGAGATCGTCGCCCTTCTGGGGCGCAACGGGGTGGGGCGCTCCACCACTTGCAAGGCCGTGATGGGCGAGGTCGCACCGCACGGATCCGTAGAATTCAAGGGGCAACAGATCGCCGGCAAGAAGGCGTTCGAAGTGGCCAATCTCGGCATCGGATACGTCCCGGAAAACCGGGACATCTTTCCCGGCCTCACCACACGGCAAAACCTCATCCTCGGCCTCAAACCCGGGCAAAAGGACGGGGCCGGGCGCTGGTCGATGCAGGACATGTTCGACCTGTTCGAAAACCTCGCCACGCGGGCGGATGTGGAGGCATCGGTGCTGTCGGGTGGCGAGCAACAGATGCTGACCATGTGCCGCACGCTGATGGGCGACCCGGACCTCGTGATGATCGACGAGCCGACAGAAGGCCTCAGCCCGCAGATGGTGCAGCGCGTGGCGCAACTGCTACAGGAAATCGCGCGGCGGGGGATTGCGACCCTTCTGGTGGAACAAAAACTGTCCATCGCCCTGGATATCGCACACCGCGTCTATGTGATGGGCCACGGCAAGGTCGTGTTCGAAGGCACGCCCGCAGAGTTGAAATCTCGCGAGGATGTGCGCCGCGAATGGCTTGAAGTCTGACATTCTTCTGGCCGAAAATACGGCGGGGGAGCCCGAAGGACGGGGTGCAGATCTCCCTCGAATATGTCGTCGCGCCAGCGTCTTTTGGATCATAGCGCGGCGGCGACTTGATCGGCCCGCACATTCGACCATTGGGCACAGTCCACGTCGATGGTGCGCGCCGTCTTCATCGTGACGCGGTCATTCCCTCCGTGACCGCTTTGGCCTTGGCAATATGTGATGCTGCAGTAAGCTTCCGGCTAACGCAACGGGAGGGTCACAGATGCGAATGACATTGGACGCGCAGCGCCTTGAGCGCATTCGCGGCTGGTCGACGGCCCATGTGGACGCCCGGACTTTTGCAGGCCTATCCGTTCTGATCCAGCAGGCAGGACAGGAAACCTTCTTTCACACCTGTGGCCTGCACGATGTCGAACAGGGAGCGGCGTTTTCGCGCGACACCGTTGCGCGCATCTATTCAATGACCAAGCCGATCACGTCGCTGGCGCTGATGATGCTGGTTGAAGAGGGGCGCGTGCATCTTGGCGCGCCGCTGTCTCAGTTCCTGCCGGATTTCAGCACCCCGCGCGCCCTGATCCCCGGTGCGACCAGCCTTGATGAGACTGAACCATGCGCGCCGCCGACACTGCACCAACTTCTGACGCACCGCTCAGGACTCAGCTACGCCTTCAACACTGGCCTTGTGCCGCGGGCCATGGCCGAAGGTGACCTGACCTTTGCGCCGCGCGCGGGTACGCTTGAACAGACCTGCAGGGCGCTGGGCGATCTGCCGCTGGCCTTTGCTCCCGGCACCCACTGGGAATACTCCGTCGGCATCGACGTGATCGGGCGGGTGATCGAGGTGCTCACAGGCCAGTCGCTGGCCGACGTGTTCCAGCAACGTATTTTCGATCCGCTGGGCATGACCGACACCGGCTTTGCCGTGCGGCCCGACCAGGCGGACCGGTTCGCGGCACTTTATACACCGCTGGAAGGCGACGCGATGGATCTCAACGCTAGCGCTATGGGTGCAGACCCCCTGCGGCTGGTGGACAGCGCACCGGGTTCGCCCTTTTTCCACCCCACTTGTCTCAGTGGCGGCGGCGGGCTCGTGGGCACCATCGACGATTATGCCCGCTTTGCCGAGGCACTGCGGGCAGGCGGTCAAGGGCTGGTGTCACGATCCACCGCCGCGTTCATGATGCGCAACCACCTGCCCGGAGATATCGCCAGTCTCGGTCCCTCCAGTTTTGCCGAACAGCCCATGCGCGGGGTCGGCTTTGGCATCGGTGGCGCGGTGGTTCTGGACGCAGGGATATCAGGCGTGCCCGGATCGGTGGGTGATTTCAGTTGGGGCGGCATGGCCTCGACCTTTTTCTGGATCGACCCGGTGCATGACCTCAGCACAGTACTGTTCACCCAACTCAGCCCGTCCTCCAGCACCTCCGCACGTGCCGAACTCAAGGCGCTGGTGCACGGCGCTCTGATGTGACAGGCAAAGGCGGCGACCCCGAAAGGACTTGAGGCATGACGGACGCCCACGACACCCTGCTTGACCTGCTGCGCGTCGAACCGGTTGAGGTGGACCTGTTTCGCGGCCAGGGGCAGGGGGGCGAGACACCGACGCGCATCTTTGGCGGGCAGGTGATCGGACAGGCGCTGGCCTCGGCCTACCAGACGGTGAGCGACCGGCTGTGCCACTCTTTACACGCATATTTCATCCGCCCCGGCGATCCCAGCATCCCGGTCATCTATCAGGTGGACCGGGCGCGCGACGGGGGCAGCTTTACGACACGGCGTGTGGTCGCGATCCAGCATGGCAAGCAGATCCTGAACATGTCGGCGTCCTTCCATGTGCAAGAACAGGGCTGGACCCACCAGCACCCGATGCCGAAGGTCGAGGGACCGGAAGACCTCGCTGACCGCAATACATTGCGCGCAGGCGTGGTGGACCGAATCCCCGAAAAGCATCACGACGAATTTCTGCGCCCACGCCCCATCGACATTCGAGAAATCGCACCGCGCGACTTTTTCGCGCCCGAACCGGCGGATGATGTGAACCACCTGTGGTTTCGCATGGCCGCCGCCCAGGGGATCAGCCCCGCCTTGCAGCACTGCCTGCTGGCTTATGCGTCGGACATGAACCTGCTTGGCTCGTCCTTGCGTCCGCACGGGCAGACATGGTTCACCGGCAAGGTGATGACGGCCAGCCTCGATCACGCGATGTGGTTTCACGGACCGGCCAATTTCAGCGACTGGCACCTTTATGCGATGGACAGCCCGTGGTCAGGCGGGGCACGGGGCTTCAACAGGGGCCTGATATATAACAGAGACGGCACGCTGATCGCTTCGGTCACCCAAGAGGGGCTGATCCGCCCGATCAAAGCCAAAAGCTGAACGCGATCGGTCTGCGCCGCATTTCTTTGGGCCAAAAATACTGCGGGGTCTGGGGCAGCGACCCTGTCAGCTATTGCCGCCGTAAATCCGGTTCAACTTGCGCATCCCCCCGATCCATCGGTCGTAATCGGCGGTCTTGCGACGCATGTAGTCAAGCACATCGGCGTGGGGCAGCACCAGAAACCGCTCCTCAGCGATCGCCTCGACGCAGGCCTGTGCGGCGACTTCGGGTTCCAGCATGCCGTCAATGGCGGCCACGTGATCCTCAAACCCTTCGGTCATGGCGGTGCGTACAGCCTGCGGGCACAGCACCGACACCTTGATCCCGTCGTCGCCATGGCTCATCGCCAGCCACTCGGCCAATCCCACGGCGGCGTGTTTGGTCACGCCGTAAGGGGCCGAACCGATCTGGTTCAGCAACCCGGCCGCAGAGGCGGTGTTGAGCAGATAGCCACCCCCGCGCGCACTCATGCGCGGCACGACTTCGCGCGCAGCCCAGACATGAGCCATCACGTTGACCTCCCAGATGCGCTGCCAGTCGGTATCGGCCACCTCGACGCCACCTTCGATCAGAATGCCGGCGTTGGAACAGAACAGGTCAATCGGGCCAAGTTCTGCTTCGACACGCGCGACCAAAGTGGCGATCTGTATCGGGTCGGTGACATCAACAGTGAACGCCACAGCATTGATTTCGCTTGCGATACGGGAAACTCCATCTGAATCGCGATCAACGCAAGCGATCGCCCTTGCCCCCTTGGCCGCAAAGGCCAGACAGAGCGCGCGCCCGATCCCACTGGCCGCGCCGGTCACGACGACGATCTTGTCCTTGATCTCCATGGGAATGCCTTTGCCGTGGACTGTGTCGGGTAGGGTAGTGACACGTGCCGCCCCTGCCAAGGCCCCCCCTGTACAGTGCCCGCGCGCACAAGGTAAAACATCACAAGCACAGTATTGCAGGACCCGAACATGACCGGCAAAGCCTACGATCCCGGCACCGACGGGGCCAGGATGCATTTCAAGGATGCGATGTCCTATGGCGACTACCTGCAGCTGGACGGGCTGCTGGACAAACAACATCCCATCAGCACCGCCCATGATGAATTGTTGTTCATCATCCAACACCAGACCAGCGAATTGTGGATGAAGCTGGCCATTCACGAGATGTCGGCGGCGCGCGACGCGCTGATCGCCGGGGACATGAGCCATATGTTCAAAATGCTGGCGCGGGTGGCGCGCATTTTCGAACAGCTCAACAGCGCATGGGACGTGCTGCGCACCATGACCCCGGCGGATTACACGACGTTCCGCGAGACTTTGGGTCCTTCCTCGGGCTTTCAATCGCATCAGTACCGGATGATCGAATACATGCTGGGCAACCGGAACCCCAACATGTTGAAACCCCACGCCCATGTGCCGGAATTCCACGACATGCTCAGACAGGAATTGGCGCGACCCAGCCTTTATGATGAGGTTGTGCGCCATCTGTTCCTGACCATCGACGGGGCAGGGGCACGCGTGCCCGCACCGCAACTGGACACGCCGCATGCACCGGACCCAGAGATTCAGGCCCGCTGGAAGTTGGTCTATGAAAACGTCGACAGCTACTGGACACTTTACGATCTGGCCGAAAAACTGGTGGACCTCGAAGACTATTTTCGCCGCTGGCGCTTTAACCATGTCACCACCGTCGAACGCATAATCGGCTTCAAACGAGGCACGGGGGGCACGTCCGGCGTGCACTACCTGCGCCGCATGCTGGAGGTCGAGTTGTTTCCCGAACTCTGGCACCTCAGAGGAGAATTGTGAACATGGCCAATACGTTACCCCGCAAGGAGATGTTCGATATCCCCGAGGGAGTCATCTACCTCGACGGCAACTCGCTGGGTGTGCTGCCCAAGGGCGCGGTCGAGCGCGCCACGCAAGTGATCCGCGACGAATGGGGCGGGCAGCTCATCAAGGCTTGGAACACGGCCGGATGGATGGCGCTGCCGGCAGACGTCGGCGATACGCTGGCCGGTCTGATCGGTGCGCCCTCGGGGTCGGTCGCCACGGGCGATACGCTTTCGATCAAGGTCTATCAGGCGCTGGCCGCCGCTTTGAAAATGCGGCCCGACCGGCGCGTCATCCTGTCGGACAATGGCAATTTCCCAAGCGATCTCTACATGGCCCAAGGGCTGATCGACACCATCGACAAGGATTATGAGCTTCGCACACCTGCGCCCGAAGACGTGATGGACGCCATCACAGAAGACTGCGCAGTGGTGATGTTGACGCAGGTGGACTACCGCACTGGCCGCATGCACAACATGGGTGCGATCACGCGCGCGGTGCATGCCGCCGGGGCCGTGATGATCTGGGATCTGGCGCATAGTGCAGGGGCCGTGCCGGTCGACATGACCGCGTCTGCTGCTGAATTCGCTGTGGGCTGCACATACAAATACCTCAATGGCGGCCCGGGATCGCCCGCGTTCATCTATGCGCGTCCCGATGTCGTGTTGGACCTGCAACCAGCGCTGGCGGGCTGGCTGGGCCACGCCGCACCCTTCGCGATGGAGCGGGAATACCGCCCGGCCATGTCCACTGATCGCTTGCGCGTCGGCACCCCGTCGATCGTTCAACTGTCGATCCTGCAAGAGGCCTTGAAGGTCTGGGAGGGGGTAGACATGGGTGACCTGCGCGCGGCCTCCGTGGCGCTGTCGGAAACCTTCATCCGTGAGGTCGAGGCGCGTTGCCCGCAACTGAGGCTGGCTTCGCCGCGTGATGCTGCGTCACGCGGCTCGCAAGTGTCCTTCGGGTTCGAACATGGTTATCCCGCGATGCAGGCGCTAATCGCCCGGGGGGTCATCGGAGACTTCCGCGCACCGAACATAATGCGGTTCGGGTTCACGCCGCTGTATCTGGATCAAGACGACGTTGTGCGTGCGGCAGAGATTATCGAAGAGGTCATAGCCAGCGAGGTCTACACCGACCAAAGGTATCACGCGGTGTCACGAGTAACGTGAAGTTTCTCAGTCAAGGCATTGATACAATGTATGAATTTCTCAAAGTGAATTGAACGCTCTGCGATCGGGGGCAGAGATGTGAATCCGTCTTGAAAATGCCTATGCGGTACTGGCTGACATCGCTTCAAAGCGAGTTACAAAATACTTATAATCCACATTATGTTAAAATAGGAATCACTCAAGAATGAGCAAAACCTATTGAAATCGCATATTTACCCGACAAACCTCACCCCAGTGCATATCCCGCGCCACGCACTGTACGCACTGGATCACCACCACCATGCTGCGTCAGCGCTTTGCGCAAGCGACCGATGTGAACATCCACTGTGCGCGTGTCGACATAGATGTCGCGGCCCCAGACCCGATCAAGCAATTGCTCGCGGCTCCAGACCCTGCCCGGTTTTTCCATGAACGTGCTCAACAGACGAAACTCGGTCGGTCCCAGCTTCAACTCAGAGATGCCGCGCGTGACCTTGTGGCTTTCCGCATCCAGAATGATGTCGTCAAATTCCAGCCGCTGACCGACGGTCGAGGGCCGCACGCGGCGCAACTGGCTGCGTACACGCGCCATCAACTCAAGCACGGAATACGGCTTGACCACATAGTCATCCGCGCCGGTCTCAAGTCCGCGCACCTTGTCCACCTCTTCAGAGCGTGCCGACAGCATGATGACGGGAATCGAACGCGTTTCCGGCTTGATCTTGAGCCGGCGGCAAATCTCGATCCCCGACAGGTTCGGCATCATCCAGTCCAGCACGATAATGTCCGGTGCATCCTCGGCGATAAGCATCAACGCTTCTTCGCCGTTTTGCGCGCGGCTTACTGCAAATCCTTCGGCTTCAAGGTTATAGGCCAGCACTTCACGCTGTGCGGGTTCGTCTTCGACAACCAGAACACGGGGCTGATCGACGGCCATTTTGCGTCTCCCTTTACGCCCTGACGGACGTCTTGTCGGCCTTGTCGCGTGCCTCGTCCGGGGCGGACCCGGTGACGAGATAAACGACCTGTTCGGCGATAGAGGTCACATGGTCGCCCATACGTTCGATGTTCTTGGCGATGAAATGCAAGTGCATGCAGGCGGTGATGTTGCGCGGGTCTTCCATCATAAAGGTCAGGAATTCGCGGAACAATGCATTATACATCTGGTCCACATCCACGTCGCGGTCGATCACGTCCTGCGCCAATTCAGCATCACGGGTCACATAAGAGTCCAGCGCGTCCTTGAGCATCCGCTCGACTTCCTTGGCCATGCGGCGCAACGCGCCCGCACTGTCGTTCACTGGCGCCATCTGGGACAGCACGCTTGTGCGCTTGGCCAGATTTTTTGCATAGTCGCCAATACGTTCCAGGTTGGCACTGACCTTGATCACGGACAGCACCAACCGCAGATCTACCGCAGTTGGAGCCCGCAATGCGATGACGCGTGCAGCTTCTTCGTTGATCATCTCTTCGAGTTCGTCGATGGCCGTGTCGTTTCGGCGGACCTCTTCTGCCCGTTCCTCGTCACGGGTTTCAAGGCTGATGGCCGCCTCGAGTATGGCGTTTTCGACCAGCCCGCCCATTTTCATGATCTGCGCCTGGATCGCTTCCAGATCGCGGTCAAAGGCAGATGCGATGTGTTGGTCTTGCATGACGTGCTCCTTAGCCGATCCGGCCAGTGATATAGCTTTCGGTGCGCGGGTCTTCGGGGTTGGTAAAGATGCGGCCAGTTTCACCGTATTCCACCAGGCTTCCGAGGTGGAAAAACGCGGTTTTCTGACTGACCCGTGCAGCCTGCTGCATGGAGTGTGTGACGATGACGACCGAGTAGCTGGCGCGCAGTTCGTCAATCAGTTCTTCGACCTGTGCCGTCGCGATCGGATCGAGGGCCGAACAGGGTTCGTCCATCAACAGCACTTCGGGTTCGGTGGCGACGGCGCGCGCGATGCACAGACGCTGTTGCTGGCCGCCCGAAAGGCCCGTGCCAGCGGCATGAAGCCGATCCTTGACCTCGTCCCAAATCGCGCCGCGGCGCAGTGATTTCTCAACGATATCATCAAGATCAGCCTTGTTCTTGGCCAGACCGTGGATGCGCGGACCGTAGGCCACGTTGTCGTAGATCGACTTTGGGAACGGGTTTGGTTTCTGAAACACCATGCCCACCTTGGCGCGTAACTGCACCGGATCGATCTTGGCGTCATAGATATCCTGTTGGTCGATGCGGATGTCACCTTCGACCCGGCATACATCAATTGTATCGTTCATCCTGTTGATACAACGCAGGAAAGTGGATTTCCCGCAGCCCGATGGGCCGATAAATGCGGTCACCGTCTTGTCTTCGATATCGACGCTCACGTCCTTGATGGCATGAGTTGTGCCATAATAGACTTGCACGTCGCGGGCCGCGATCTTGACCTCTTTGGTTTCCACATCTCTCTCCACAATTCTCATATCGTTCATGGCTTGCCCCCTACCAGCGGCGTTCGAAGCGGCGCCGCAGAACCACGGCGATGGCATTCATTGTGATCAGGAATAGCAGCAAAATGATGATGCCACCCCATGCTTTCTCGTAAAACCCCGGGTCGGCACGACTGGCCCAGGTATAAATCTGGGCTGGCATAGCCGAATTGGCGTCGGTAAATCCGGCCAGAAACCCTTCCGGATATTCGCGCGCGACAAACCCGACCATGCCAATCAGAAGCAGTGGTGCAGTTTCGCCAAGCGCTTGGGCCAACCCGATGATCGTACCTGTCAGGATGCCCGGCATCGCCAACGGTAGCACGTGGTGAAATACCGACTGCATCTTGGATGCCCCTACCCCCAGTGCCGCATCGCGGATGGATGGCGGCACGGCGGCAAGCGATGCGCGGGTCGAGATGATGATTGTGGGCAGTGTCATCAGTGTCAGGACAAGGCCACCCACCAACGGCGCAGATTGTGGCAGCCCGGCAAACTGGATGAACACGGCCAGACCAAGGATACCGAACACGATGGACGGCACGGCCGCGAGGTTCGAGATGTTGACCTCGATCAGGTCGGTCCAGCGGTTCTTGGGCGCGAATTCTTCGAGGTAGATGGACGCCGCGACCCCGATGGGCAGCGACAACAGCAGCACCACCAGCATCATGAAGAACGACCCGATAACCGAGGCCCCAAGGCCCGCGCCGCCGGGGTTGTCCACGCCGGAATCCTTGCCCGTGATGAAATTCCAGTTAAACGCGCCATGAATGATCCCCGCCTCGCGCAAGGCATCGACCAGATCGAGGTCCGAAGTCATCAGAAAGCGGCTGTCGACGATGTTGTCGCGTGTCACACGCCCGTTGATATACCCATCCACCCGTGACGATGCGGCCAGCTCAAAGCTGACATCGGTGCCGATGCGGTCGGGGTTTTCGAGGAAATAGCTGCGAATGGTGCCGCCCGGCTTGCCGACGACCCGTTCGATCGCGTCGTTGTCGAAATTCAAGGTCATGCCGCGCGCTTCCAACTGGCCTTGAAGCGCGCCAATGAAAATGTCGCGATAGGCCGCCGTCTTGAGCATCTGGCTTTCGGCGTCGTCGAACTGTTCTTGTGTCAGGGTGAATTCGATATCCAGCACCGTCTGCGTAAAGGCCGGGATGCCAGAGCGCAGGATCGAGGCGAACAGGAAAACAAGGAACAGCAGGCCAACGGCAATGGCAGCCATGCCGTACATGCGAAACCGCTTTTCGGCGGCGTTGCGTTTGCGGGTATGCGCATCCGTTGCAATCAGCCCGGATTTGGGGGCGGCGGCGGGGGAAAGGCTTGCGTCGGTCATCAGTCGTACTGCTCCCGGTATTTGCGCACGATATAAAGGGCGAAGACGTTAAGGCACAGCGTCAGAACGAACAGCGTCATGCCAAGGGCGAAGGCCACAAGTGCTTCGGGTGAGGAGAAGTCGGCATCCCCGGTCAGCTGGCTCACGATCTTGGCGGTAATGGTCGTCATCGCCTCGAACGGGTTGAGGCTCAGGCGGGCCGCGGCTCCGGCCCCCAGCACCACGATCATCGTTTCGCCGATGGCGCGACTGGCGGCCAGCAGGATCGCACCAACAATGCCCGGCAGGGCCGCAGGCAGGATCACCTGGCGGATGGTTTCGGATTGCGTCGCACCCAACCCGTAAGAGCCGTCGCGCATCGCTTGTGGCACCGCATTGATGATGTCGTCAGACAGTGAGGACACGAAAGGGATCAGCATGATGCCCATGACAAGCCCTGCGGTCATGACCGCCGTGCCGCCCGACATCCAGCCCAGCGTGTCGTTGCCGAACATTCTGACCAGCAGCGGCCCGACCGTCAGCAGGGCAAAAAGGCCGTAAACGATGGTCGGGATCCCTGCGAGGATTTCGATCAGCGGCTTGGCGATGCCGCGCACCGTCGGGCTGGCATATTCCGACAGGTAGATCGCCGAGAACAACCCGATGGGCACAGCCACCAGAAGCGCGATGAACGAGATATAGAATGTGCCCCAGAGCAGCGGCAGCACCCCAAGCTCGGACGATCCGCCGCGCCCCGAGAAACTGGGCGCCCATGTGGTGCCAAAGAAAAAGTCTGCGGCCGGATAAAGCTTGAAGAATTCAATCGTGTTGAACAGCAGTGCGAACAAGATGCCGATGGTGGTCAGGATCGCGATCGATGCAGCAAACATCAATAGGACCAGAATACCCCGTTCAACGTAGTTGCGCGCACGGAACTCGGCGTTCGACTTGGAATAGGCATAGCCCGCACCGCCAAGCGCGATCAGCAGCACAACCACCGTCATGATGGTCGATCCGGTCGCGTTCAGGGTGCGATAGCGCTGCGCCCCGCGCAGCACTTCGGGGCTGACATTCGATCCCAGCGCCACGCCGACATCGCCCAGGCGTTCGCGCACATCGGTGAATTCGGTGCGGATCGACCCGGCCTGTTCCGCCGTCATGGCCCCCTGCCGCACCGCCACGTCAAGACCATCCGCCACCCGGCGTACATCGCTCATGACAAGGCCGATGGAACTGCCCTCAGCCACAATGCCCTCGGGCAGCATCGATAAGACGCGGGAATTGACGAAATAGGGTTGCGCCAGCAACCAGACGATCAATACGCCGACGGCGGGTACAACGGCCCACATGGCCACGTTGGCACCGTAATAGGTGGGCAGGGAATGCAGGTTGCGGCGATCGCCGCCGGCACTCTTTAGCGCGCGCGCGCGGCCAAGGATGAACCCTGCAGTTGCCAGCGCAAGAATGATGAGAACGAGCCATGAAAAGGGCATGTCGGCTCCGATTGTCGCGAAATGTGGCAGGTATCCCAGCAGCGGGATGGGGTGTTCGGGGTGGGGATGGCGTCAGCCGCCATCCCCGGTCACGTCAGGAGGGGCAGATTAGCTGCCGCCGCCCATTGTGGCTTCGGCTTCGACTGCGGCTTGCGTGGCCGACAGTTCGGGGTCCGCGACCAGACCATAGGCCGACAGCGGGCCGTTCGGGCCTGCGATCTCGTCAGCGACGAAGAAGGATGCGAATTCCTTCAGGCCGGGGATCACGCCGATATGCGCTTTCTTGACGTAGAAGAACAGCGGGCGCGACACCGGGTATTCGCCGGTCGAAATGGTTTCTGTGGACGGTGCAACACCACCCATTGTCGCCACTTTCAGCTTGTCGGTGTTGTTCTCGTAGAACGCCAGGCCGAAGATGCCGATGCCGTTGGGGTTGGCGTCGATGCGGGCCAGTGTTTCGGTGTAGTCGCCGTCGATGTCGACCGACTTGCCGTCCTGACGCACGTCGAGGCAGGCGTCTTCGGCGTCGTCTTCGCTCATGCCGGAGGCGATCATCGCTTCCATGGCGCCTGTTGCTTCGCAGCCTTCCAGCAGCACTTTTTCCTCGAACACTTCACGTGTGCCGTGCTTGGTGCCGGGGATGAAGGCCACGATGTCCGCTGCGGGCAGGTCGCCGTTGAAGTCGGCCCACTGCTGGTGCGGGTTGTCCACGATCGCGCCGTCAACCAGAACCTTTGCGCCCAGAGCGTTGAAGATGTCCGAAGGCTGGAAGGCAGTGTAGGCCGGGCCGTCGATCTGGCTGGCGAACACGATGCCGTCATAGCCGATGCGCACTTC
>CAYGPT010000090.1:0-13701 GCA_964351755.1 uncultured Rhodobacterales bacterium
GGCTGGACACCGGCACCCATGGCAGCATGTTGGATGCGGGCAATTTCGTGCGCACCTTGCAGATGCGGCAGGGCCTGCAGACCGGGAGCCCAGACGAGATCGCCTTCGGTCAAGGCTGGATCACCGCCGAGGCGCTGTTGGAGCGGGCGCGGATCTTTGCCAAGAACGAATACGGCATCTATTTGCAGGGGCTATTGCGGCAGGGGGGCTGAGGCCCTTTACTAGTCGCAGGCGTAAAGGTTGTCGTAGCGCACGATGTCATCCTCGCCCAGATATGCGCCGGTCTGGACCTCGATCAGGGCGGTGGGCAGCTTGCCGGGGTTTTCTGTGTGTAGGGAAGTCGGGGCTCCGGTCAAGCCCATTCCATGAGCTTGCCACCGACACATTCGGGGCCGTAGTCGACACGAATTGTCTGAGGTGGACCCCTCCATTAGATGATTTGACTCTGGCGGCGGACGACGCGTTCTGCAGACCATGATGAGTTTGACCCAGCCCCCTGATCCGGGCCGTTCAGGTGTAGAATCCGTTCCTATTTCTTTCTGTTGATATGGTTGCGGTCAAGACCTGCTGAGCGGAGCCCTTGCGGAGCTCAAGCGAGGCAGGCCGTGCGGCACGGTTGAGATTGGCGTAGACGACCGGAGCCAGCCCGCCGAGCGAGGTGTGGGGTCGTTCTGTGTGGTAGTCTATCCTCCAATCCCCGATGATCTTCCGCGCCTCAGCGAGGTTGCCGAAGATATGTTTATTCAAGCATTCGTCCGTCAACCTGCCGTTGAATGACTCGACAAAGGCATTCTGCATCGGCTTTCCTGATGCAATGTAATGCCAGCCGACGCCAGTATCCTGGCACCACTTGAGCACGGCGTGAGAAGTCATTTCCTTTCCATTTTCAGAGAAGATCATGTCAGTCTGGCCGCGCCGTCGGATGAGATCATCAAGCTCGCGGGTCATTCGTGCGCCAGACAGTGAACGATCCGCGACGGTGGCCAAAGCTTCGCGGGTGCAATCATCCACGATGCAGAGCACGCGGAACCGCTGGCCATTTGCAAACGCGTCAGACACGAAGTCCAGTGGACCAGCGCTGATTGGCGCGATCCGGCACAAATTTTGGCATGCGCGCGCCCAAGGCCCGCGTGCGCGAACGTCTACGGCGCACAGCCAGCCCTTCTTCGCGATACAGCCGGAACAGCTTCTTGTGGTTCACCTCAAAGCCTTCCCTAGCCAGCAAGATGCCCAGACGACGATATCCGAACCGCCGACGCTAATTCGCCAACTCACGTAGCCGCTTGCGCAGGGCCTCATCGCCCTGGTCCTGCTTTTGGTACTGGAAGACCGACCTGTGAAGATCAACCAATTCACACGCCCGACGCTCGGACAAGCCGTGTCAATCCATCACGTCCGACACAGCTTGCCTTTTTACGTCGGGCGTTAGTATTTTTTTGTTGCCAGATCCTTCAGGGCCGCATTGTCGAGCATCGTATCTGCCAACATCCGCCTCAGCCGATTGTTCTCATCCTCAAGCGCCCGCAGCTTCTTGGCATCTGAGACGTTCATTCCGCCGAATTTGGCTTTGAATTTATAGAAGGTCGCGTCGCTGATGCCGTACTTTCGGCACAGCTCCTGCGCCTTCACACCAGATTCGTATTCCTTGATCATTCCAATGATCTGTTCGTCCGAAAATCTGCGTCTTATAGTCCATCCTCTCTTGGGACGGATTACTAACACCTCAATGGCCTGATTTCAGGGGGCTTGGTCACGCCTAGGCCGAAGCATCCCAAAGCACCAAGCCGTGTTGATCAACCGCCCAGTACAGCTAATACGATCTGTCCGCAATTTTCACGGCAACCTCATCCAGATGCCACACATCGGCGGGTGGCGGTTCCCCGTCACCGCAGCACGTGGGCAATCATGGGGCCGCACTTCACGGTCCAGAGCCGGATCGTTTCATATGAAGAGTCCACGCCACGTTCCAGAATCAACTCTTTGACCTCCCGCAGGCTCAAGTTGAACCGAACGTAGAGCCAGACAACATGAGCGATAATCTGGGGCGTGAACCGGTGGCACTTGTAGCTGATTTTCAATGTCTGCTTCGACACCGCCTACGCCCAGATAAACGAACCAGCAATCTGCAGGGCGTAAACGTTACAAAACAGTTCTAGGGTCCCGAGGCCGGGTAAGCGGCCGGTATCAGGCGATCGGATCGAAGATGAAGACGGCGCCCTCGAGCTGGGCGACATCCGTATAGCCATTGATCTGCACGCTGTTGCTTGCGTCGATCGTGACGAGCAGGTTGCCGTTGACGGTGGAGACATAGTCTTCGATCTGGGCGGTGTCCGGGTCAATTCCGCCCAGCAGGGACACGTCGATGAGCAGGATGTCGAATCTGTTCTGGAAGTCGAGGATGACGTCGTTGCCGCCGTTGAAGATGAATGTGTCGGGGGACAGCCCGCCATGGAGCGTGTCGTCGCCCGCGCCGCCGTCCAGCGTATCGGCGCCCGCATTGCCGCGCAGCACGTCGTTGTCGCCGCCGCCATAAAGCGCGTCCCGCCCACTGCCGCCTTCCAGCCGGTCGTTGCCTGCGTCGCCGAACAGGGTGTCGTTATTGGTCCCGCCATTCAGGGTGTCCCTGTCCTCGCCCCCGTTCAGTTCGTCGGCGCCCGCATTGCCGTTGAGCGTGTCTTTGCCCGTGCCGCCGAACAGGGTGTCGTTGCCTGAATCGCCGTTGAGCAGGTCAAAGCCGTCATCACCGTTGAGTGTGTCATTGGCGCGCCCGCCGTTCAGGGTGTCGTCGTCGGCGCCGCCGTTCAGTTCGTCGGCCCCTTCATCGCCGCTCAGTTCATCGTCGCCCGCACCGCCGTTCAGGGTGTCGCCGCCCGTCTGGCCCTCCAGCGTGTCATTCCCGGCATCGCCATTGAGTTCGTCGGCTCCAAGCCCGCCATTGAGGCTGTCATCGTCGTCACCGCCGTTCAGCGTGTCTCGTCCGTTGTTGCCGAGCAGCGTGTCATTGCCCGCGTCCCCGTTCAGCATGTCATACCCGTCCAACCCGGAAATGTGGTCGTTGTTCGCGCCCCCGTTCACGGTGTCAAAGCCCACGCCGGCGTTGATGATGTCGTCGCCGTTGAAACCGGTGATGGAGTCGTTGCCGCCGAACCCGGAAATGGTGTCGGAACCGTCCGAACCGACCAGATCGAGGTCGCTGTCCGTGGTGCCCTCAACGATGATCCCAACGGCGTCGGGCGTCATGGCGACCAGTTGGGCGAAGCTGAGGGTTTGGTCGGAAAATTCGAAGAATTCGAAGTCGTGAGCTTCGATGACGGGGCCTGTATCGGTCAGCAACGAGGCGGTCGTGCCCGAGAACGTCCCGGATGCAATATTCGAAAAGGCATAGTCGAAGACCAGCCTGTCCGTTCCGTTGCCGCCGTTGAGCGTATCACGCCCCTCTGAGGCGTGCACGGTGTCGTTCCCGCCGCCCGTGCTCACGTCATTGTTGGCCGTGTTGGTGAAGACAGTGTCGTTGCCGTTGCCGGTGATCAGGTTTTCGAGCACCGTCCCCTGGGCGATGCCGATGTTCCCGATCCCGCCGCCCACATCCGAAAATGTGCCCGCGTTCAGGTTCACCATCTGATTGGACAGGTTGTCGAAGCTGAGATCGACCGTGTCGGTCCCATCCTCGTCGAAGATGGTCACGGCAATGGCGTCGCCAGCGTAGTCGCCGCTGAAATTCCCTGTTTCAAGCGCGTCGAACAGGATGTCGAGGTAATTGCCCAGCGTGCTGCCCGACCCGTAGGTGGTGTTGCCCGCCGTCGCCCCGCCCGAGGCCGCGCCATAGAGGTTATGGATCGCCACGATGTCGATCAGCTGCGCCGTCAGGTTTTCCGCATTGGTGGCGTTGATGGTCGAGTTTTCGCTGTTCTGGAAATAGGACATGATCGACAGCTGCAGGCTGTCATTGGCGAAGGTCGCATCGGTGGCATAATAGGCGGAGCCGTTGTAGTTGCCCATGTGCCCCAGCCCAAGCGCGTGCCCGATCTCGTGGATGTAGGTCGAAAAGCTGTAGCTGTCGATCGTGGTGCCGTAGAAATCCACCCAGTCGGTCTGCGAGATGTTGACCAGCGCGCCGGTGGTGGTCCCGCCCGAGGCGGTGTAGCTGGCATAGGCGCCGCTATCGGTGTCGATAAAGTCGATGTCGGCGCCGAAGGACACTTCGACGAAGTCGATATCGGCGACCATTTCCCAGGCTTCGAAGGCCCAGCGGGCCAGTTGCTGCCCATCCGCGCCGAGGCTGGTGATGTCGACGGTGATGACGTTGCTGGTGCCGGTGTCGAAGGTGTGGCGGCTTTCGCCGGTTTCTTCCCAGTGGCCGTCGGTCAGGTAGTCGGCCATGTCCGCCACGCTGCCGACGGGGGCGGGTGTGCCCGCGGACACCGACATGGCATAGGAGCCGGTTTCATCCTGGAAGTAGGTGTCCGCCACGAGGTAGACGACGCCGGTATAGGTGGCTGTGAAGGTGAATTCCGAGAACCGTCCGGGCCCGTCGTCATCGTCGATCCCGATGATGGCACCGCTGTCGTCCAGCAGGCCCATGAAGGTGTCGAAGACCGGGTTCCCCCCCGACCCGTTCAGCGCGACCTCGTAGGTCTGCCCCGCGATGACGTTGAGCGCGATGAAGTCGAAATTTCCCGGTGAGAGCGTGCCGAAGAACGTGTCCCCGAGGTTGATCGTGTAGGGGGTGTTGATGTTTCCGGGCGCATCGACGCCTTCGAACACATTGGCGAAACGCGTGTTTGCGGCGGAGGCGGGCATGACGGGGACCATTGTTTGGGAAAGACGACGGGCTTGACCCGTTATAGTGGCAACGGGGTTACCTTCAACAGCGCCATTGCGAACATTTTATGTTGTCGCGGCCCAAGCGTGGCGTCCTGTGTCCCGCTGGTCACATCCGGCCCGTGGCCCGTGGCCCGCCCGCTCCAGGACAGGCGCCCGATCAGGGTGGTCTTCGTGGCCTTTTCCAGCGTCAGCGCAAGGGTCAGCGCCCCGGGGGCCACAGGCTCTGTGCTGTCGGTGACGCGAAAGTCGTGCTGCGGGTGCCACTGGGCCAGCCCGGCCAGCAATTGCGCACACAGCGCGCCATGCAGGGACGGGTCCCCGGCCCCCTTGCATACAACGCGCACGGCCCTGTCGCCCCCCGCGCCTGCGCCGCCGGCGACGGCAAGGACCGGGGCGGTGCCCAGGAACCCGAGAATGTAGTGCAGGACATGGCGCCGCATCATCTGGACAACCCTCGATCAGGACACCGGTGACGCGCGCCCGGGGTGGCGCAAGGTGCCCGTGCAGGATGGCAGGCCCGGGCGGATCGTTCAACCGGCGCTCCTGTGCGGCGGCGCGAAAATTTTTCGAGTTGTAGCGAAGGGTCTTACTAAAGCCATAATGGCGAACACCCGTATTAACCCACGTCTTGCATGGTCGGCCCCGGGTAGAGTCAAGGGACCGTCTTATGACGCAAGTGGAGTTTGGCCATGTGGCCACGCTTCCGGACGGGAACAACATGTTCCTGACGGGGGTGACGGATATGGTCGTCGCGCAGACCGGTGTGGGGCCGGTTCTGTATACCGTGTCGCGGTTGGGCGGCGATCTGCTGGCCTATCGGATCGGCGCCGACGAGGCGCTGGCGCTGATCGACAGCCAGTCCATGCCGGGCGGTGTCCGGGTCGGGGTCGAGACCGATCTTGTACTGGTTGGGAACGGAGGGGGATTGTCAGCATACCTGGGAGTAAGGGACCGAAGCCACGCATACGGGCAATCGCGCGAAAATCCAAACAAGTTGACTATTGGGTGATTTTCGGTGTGAAAGCATGGCTTGATGCCGGACTGCGCGCAGGTCGGCGTTCTAGCAATATGCGTTCTCTGAGCTTTCCTAGTTGTTTCGTCCTGGCATTTGGTGGATCGGGTTGAGGATGACTCGATCCGGTTCTGATGTCCAAATTTTGCAGATGTATTCACATGGGTTGAGCCCGCTAAGCGTCTTCACTTTGCGGGCAAAGTTGCAGGCAGCCAGGAAGTCGACAAGAAGTCTGCGCAACAGCTCGTGGCTGTCGTAGTGGTAGCATTTCACTCTCGCATCGTTGATGGTGCCGTTCATGCGCTCGCCCTGACCGTTAGTCCACGGATGCTTCGGTTTGGTCAGACGATGCTCGATCCCGTTTGCATCGCAGATCATGTCGAACCGCATCTGCCGAGAGTATGCGTATTCCGACTTCGGGGCCGCTCGGCGAACTGGATGCCGTTGTCAGTGAGGATCGTGTGGATGCGATAGGGGGCGGTTTTGAGCATGTGTACTAGGAACTCCCATGCGGTCTTTCGATTTGCCTTGTCCTCGAGTTGGGTGACTGCGAGTTTGTGTTCCGGTCAATACCTACGAAGAGGTAGAGCTTGCCCTCTTCCGTCCTGACCTCAGCAATATCGGTGTGGAATAAGCGGATCGGGTAACGCTTGAATTTCTGCCGCTTCGGCTTGTCAATGTGTGTCGCCGGAACGAGAAGATCATGGCTTCCTCTTTTTCGCTGAGAACCATTGAGCGCGGCTTCTGCGGACCGGTCTTGCAGCCCTCGACCGTCAGCAGCTTGCGCCACTTTGTGACCGCCTTGGGATCGATCCCTAACCCGCGGTTCAGCTCCGAGACCGAAGCCTGCGATCGCTGTATTGCTGTTCTGACGGACTGCGTGGTCGTGGCGCTCTCATGACGAACTTGTTCCATAATGCTTTCTTGCATGCCAACGGAAGGATTACACCATCAAACCGTGGGATCAAAAACCTAGAGCAACCACTAATTTCTCACTGCGTTCTGATGGAGAAACGGCCTCGGCCGGCAACTGTTTTCCGATTTCGCATGTTGTACGGCGACCTCGAATTCTTCTGATTGCAAATCCGGGCTTGCACTGGGACGGCTGTCGCCGTTTGCTCTGGTCAACAGGCAAGACGGCAAAAGCCAGGGAGCATGAGGACATGAAAATTGCGGTGATCGGTACGGGCTATGTCGGCCTTGTCTCGGGTGTGTGCTTTTCCGATTTCGGCCATGACGTGATCTGCGTCGACAAGGACGCGGGCAAGATCGACAAGCTCGAACAGGGTCAGGTGCCGATCTACGAGCCGGGGCTCGACACGCTGATGGTCAAGAATGTTGAGGCGGGGCGCCTGTCCTTCACCACCGATCTGGCCCGTGCCGTTCTGGGCGCCGAGGCGATTTTCATCGCCGTGGGCACGCCCACGCGGCGCGGTGACGGGCATGCGGACCTGACCTATGTCATGGCCGCCGCCGAAGAGATCGCGAAGCTGGCCACCGACTATGTGGTCATCGTCACCAAGTCGACCGTGCCCGTGGGCACCAACCGGCAGGTCAAGCAGGCCGTGCGCAAGGCCAACCCGGCGCTTGAGTTCGACGTCGCCAGCAACCCCGAATTCTTGCGCGAAGGGGCGGCCATCGACGATTTCATGAAGCCCGACCGCGTGGTCGTGGGTGTGCAGACCGACCGCGCCGCAGATGTCATGGCCGAGATCTACCGCCCCTTGTTCCTGCGCGACTTTCCCATCGTCACCACCGATCTGGAAAGTGCCGAGATGATCAAATACGCCGCCAACGCATTCTTGGCGACCAAGATCACCTTCATCAACGAGATCGCCGCCCTGTGCGAGCGCACCGGCGCGGACATCAAGCAGGTCAGCAAGGGCATGGGGCTGGACGGGCGCATCGGCAACAAGTTCCTGCATGCGGGCCCCGGCTATGGCGGGTCGTGTTTTCCCAAGGATACCAAGGCTTTGGCCCGGATCGGGCAGGAACACGCCGTGCCGATGCAAATCACCGAAACCGTGATCAAGGTGAACGAGGAAACCAAGCGGCGCATGATCGACAAGATTTTCGATCTGTGTGACGGCCAGCTTGCGGGCAAGACGATCGCGATCCTTGGCGTGACCTTCAAGCCCAATACCGACGACATGCGCGATGCGCCAAGCCTGACCATCGTGCCCGCGCTGATCGGGGCGGGGGCCAAGGTGCGCGTGACCGACCCGCAAGGCCAGCGCGAGGGGACCGCCCTGCTGCCCGGCGTGCACTGGGCCGAGGATCCCTACAAGGCCGCGCAGAACGCCGACCTGCTGGTGATCCTGACCGAGTGGAACGAATTCCGCGCGCTGGATTTGAAAAAGCTCGCCCGCAAGATGGCGACGCCGCGCATGGCCGACCTGCGCAACATCTATTCCACCCGCGATGCCAGACGGGCCGGGTTCACCGCCTATGACAGCATCGGGCGCGCCGCCTGGCGCAGCGACAAGGCCGACTGATGCCAAAGGCGCTGATCACCGGATCGTCGGGCTTCATCGGATATTTTCTGGCCCGCCATCTGCTGGACGAAGGGTTCGAGGTGGTCGGCATCGATGCCATGACCGACTATTACGACGTCACCCTCAAGGAACGCCGGCAGCAGATGCTGCTGCAGTCCCCCGGCTTTCGCACCGTCAACGACCGCATCGAGGGCGACGGCGTGCTGCGCGATCTGGTGGCCGAGGTACAACCGGACGTGATCGTGCACCTCGCCGCACAGGCGGGGGTGCGCTATTCCATCGACCATCCGCGCTCCTACGTGGATGCCAACCTGATCGGCACGTTCAACCTGCTCGAGGCGGTGCGCGCCACCCCTTGTGAGCATCTGCTCATGGCCTCGACCTCGTCCGTCTACGGGGCCAATGGCGAAATGCCCTATGCAGAGACACATAAGGCCGATCTGCCCATGTCGTTCTATGCGGCCACCAAGAAGGCGACGGAGGCGATGGCCCATTCCTATGCCCACCTCTATGACATGCCGGTTACCATGTTCCGCTTTTTCACGGTCTACGGGCCGTGGGGGCGGCCCGACATGGCGCATTTCAAGTTCACCCGCGCCATCCTGCAGGGCGAGGCGATCGAGGTCTATAACCACGGGCGGATGGCGCGCGACTTTACCTATATCGACGACCTCGTGACCGGGATCCGCCTGCTGATGGACACCCTGCCGCGCCGCCCCGACAACCCGCAGGACATCGCACCGGGCGACAGCCTCAGCCCCGTCGCCCCCTACCGGGTCGTAAATATCGGCAATTGCGAACCCGTCGCCCTGATGGATTTCATCGCCGCCATCGAAACGGCCCTGGGTCGCGAGGCGCGCAAGGTCTTCATGGACATGCAGCCCGGCGACGTCCCCGCCACATGGGCGGATTCGGGTCTGCTGACCTTGCTGACCGGCTATGCGCCGCGCATCCCCGTGCAGGAGGGTGTGGCCCGTTTCGTCGCCTGGTACAGGGACCATTACGGGGTCTAGAGTACCGATGCCCCGGCATCAGCCGGGTGTCGTTCTGCCGTCGATCCACGCCACCGCCTCGTGCCAGTCGCACAGGGGCAGGCGGTCCACGTTCTCGTAAAGCCAGCCGAAGCGCTGGTGCAGCAGTTCGAATCGAATGCCATGTCCGCCAGCGGGTCCGCGTCGGGGGCGACCTGCAGCAGCCCGACGCCGTGATCGATCAGGATCAGCCGGAAATCGAGGCCGCGCGTGGCGGCGATCTCGACCGCGACCTTCCAGACATCGCCTGTCCAGCCGAGGTTCATGCGCGGCATGTGTTCCTGTTTCCAGTTCACCGGCATCAGGTCGTGCAGCGCGATCCAACCCCCCGGCCTGAGACAGGCCAGCGCGTTGACCACGTCGGGGTGCACCTGGGTGTATTCGTGCAGCCCGTCGATCCAGACGAAGTCGAATTGTCGCCTGTTGGTCTCGAAGAACGCATCCGAGGTCAGGCGCACCGTGCCGCCCTTGACCGGGTCCACGCCGGTCTTGTCGCTGACCGGCAGGGCGTCGACCAGGTCGTTCGAGCCGCAGCCGATCTCGAGATAGGCGCAGTCCATCGGCAGTTTGCGCAGCACGTAGTTCACCAGCGCGATGCGGTTGTGATGGGTGTCCTTTCAGTTCCACTTGAACCCCCGCGGGTAGGCGTTGTGCTGGAAATACTCGGCCAGTTTGCGTCGGCCGGGCCCGTCGAGATCCTCGAAGGGGACCTGCAGGAAATCGGGCGTGCTCACGGTATGCTCCTTTTCGTACTGGCTCGGCGCGCGGCGGCCTCGGGGGCGCGGGTGGGCGGCCTGTCCAGCAGCGTCGTGGGCACCCCCGCCTTTTCGCAGGCGCGCGTGTACATCGAGGCGATGCGCGGGTTGACCGGCGGGCGGAACAGCGGGCGCAGCACCTTGTGCCCTTCCTCCACGCGGTTCGTGCGCATCAGGAACACCCCGAGCATGCTGCGCGCGCGCGCATTCTTTCGGTTGAGCTGCAGCGCGGCGCGCAGCAGGGCTTCGCGTTCGGGGCCACGGGCCTTTTTGGCCTGCCCCATCTTGACGGTCGAGGACAGGTCCTGCGTTCGCGCCACGAGGTCGGCCAGCGCGCCTGCCTCCTCGCGCCCGTCGAGGAACATCGCGATGATCTCGCCCAGCACGCCCGCCTCCAGCAGGGCCGTGCCGAAGGGATGGCCCGAGAACGGCACCGGCACGATCCGGTGCGGTCCGCTGGGGGCGATCATGCGGACATGTTCGATTTCCTCGGGAAACTCGGGGGCGACGAACAGCCACAGGGTCGCATCGTGGGGCGCGATGCTGTCGTCATGCAGAAAATCGATGCGCGCTGCGTGGTCCTGCCAGCGCCTCTCGAAGGGCACGATGCCGGGCTGGATGCTGTATTGCGGGGAAAAGCAGAGGGCACGCCGGATGCCCAGCCGGTCAGAAAACCGCGCGGCGACAAAGGCCCCCATGCTTGAACCATAGGCGATCGTGTCCGGCCCCACATGCGGGCGCACCGCGTCAAGGCAGGCATCCATGTCGGGGTAGTGATACCAGTCCGCCGCGCGCGGGATGACGTGGATGATGTCGATGCCCAGTTTCTGGGCCAGCACGGCGGCGAAGGGTTCGCCCTTTGCCTTGCGTTTTTCCAGCCCGACCCCTTCAAAGGTGACAAAGGCCGGTCCCGATCGGCCCCGCGGTTCCACACGGCCTGCAGCGTATCGCTTTGATAAGTCGTCTCGAAAGTCGCGGGCACCGTCCTGAGGGATCACGCCAGCATCTTCAATGTTGCCGCCCTGTGCAAGGCCGCGAAATCCCGCGCCGGTCGGGTCGGGTAGGCTGGACCGGGCGGATCTGACGGATTGCCTCACCAGTGTGCGGGTGATATGCGTGATGTGGCTGCACGGGCGGCCACCGTCTTCGTGATCCTGCCATTGCTGCCGAGGAAAAAGCTCCATGTCTTCATTCCCCACGCTTGTGTTGCACATCGGTGCGGGCAAGACCGGCTCGACCTCGATCCAGTTCACCTTGCGCCGCATCCCCGAGGTTCTGGCGGCACAAGGCACCGCCTATGTGGGCCTGATGCTGGAAAAGGTGCCCGGGGCGACCCGACATGCCTGGTGCGCCGAGGGCGCGCCGCAGAAATATTTCCGCGCCCCCGACCGCGTGGCCACCAACGAAGAGGTCTACCAGACAATCCTGGTGGAGCTGAAGCGGCAGGGCGAACTGGGGGCCCGGCAGGTGATCTGGAGCAACGAAGCCTTCCTGACCCGCCATGACCGCATCCTCGGCGTGATCCGGCAACTGGCCGCCGACGGGGTCCCGATCCGGCTAATCTGCTACGTGCGCCGGCACGACAAGTGGGCGCGAAGCGCCTATGTCCAGTTCGGGATCAAGTTCAAGACCTATAGCGGACCGCTGCGCAACTTCACCCAGTGGGCGGCCAACCAGAACATCGCCTATGCCGGGGATCTCGACGTATGGCGCACGGCGTTTCCGGGCCAGCTCGAACTGTTCAATTTCGATGCGATCGGCGACGTGGCGACCCATTTCATGGAGCTCGTGGGATTGCGCGACATCACCGTGGTGCGCGCCAACGATTCCCCCTCGAACGCGCTGCTGGCGGCGTGGTCGGTGTTCAACGGCCGCCGGGAAGAACAGACCCTGCCCAACGCCTTTACCCGCCTTGCCGCGCCCCTGAAGGTGTTGCAGCAAAAGGGCGCGCCGGTGCCGCCGCTGGCCGAGTTGCTGCCGGACCGGGCCGACCTCGAGGCGATCCAGAACACCTGTCGCGCCGATCTCGAGGCGGTGAATGCCATGCTCGAGGCGCAGGGCCAGCCGCCGATGGAATACGGTGCGCTCGATGAAAAGCCACGCGATGTGTCCACATGGGAAATCGACCGGATGCTGTTGCAGATGGTGTTTTCGCTGCAACGCCAGGTGCTGGAGCTGCAGGAGCGGCTGGACGCGGCCGACCGGCGCTGACAGTCCACGGAGAACGACCACCATGTCCCACGGCCCCCGCGCCAGGCTCTGATCCATGTCGACCATGGCAAGACCGGCAGCAGTTTCATGGAATCGGCATTGGCAAATTCGATCGAAACGCTGGCGGCGCATGGCATCGGCTTTCCCATGGACCCCACGGAAGTCGCGCGCGTGCGGGCAGGCGGCATTTCGGGTGGCAACCTGCCGCCCGCGCCGACCCGTCTGGCGCAGGTGCTGCAACAGGGCTGGGAGGGCGATGCCGACCGGCTGCTGATCTCGGGGGAAAGCTACTTCTACAAGCTGCGCCCGACCGGCTATGTCGAGAAACTGCGCGCGCTCCTGCCCGAGGCCGAATTGCGCGCGCTGCTTTACGTGCGCGACCGGCTGGATCACGCGGTGTCCAAGTACCAGCAGGCGGTCAAGCGCGGCGGCTATACGCATGATTTCGAAACGGCGCTGTCCGAATACAACATCCCCGGCAATGTCGGCCAGTTCCTCGCCTGGATCGAGGGGCAGATGGGCGTGCCGGTCACCGTGGTGAACTATTCGCGCCATCGCGATACGCTCATGGCCAAGCTCGAGGATTGGCTGGAGGTGCCGCCGCAGGGCACGGTCAACCGCTCGCTCGCCAACAGCGAGACCGAGTTGCAGCGCCTGTTCAACGGCCATTTCGGGGCTGCTTCGGTGGCCTTTGTAACTGACCCTTTGTGCGCCTTGCTGCCCGACATCCGCCCGGAGCGCCCCCCGGCGGGCCCTGCCGTGCTGGTGGAATTCCTCAAGTCGATGCGGCGCAAAAGCGGCGCGCCCGACTGACAGGGCCGCTCAGCCCGTCAGTTCGACCAGAACGCCGGCCACCGAAACCGTGCACCGCCCCGGCACCGGGTCGGTGAAGGCGGCAAAGCCCATGTCGCCCAGTGGCTGGCCCGCCCCGGTCGCGACCCTCAGCGTCAGGGACTACCCGGCGCGGAAGGTGACCGGCTCGGGGCGCGCATTGACCAGCGAGAACATCTTGCACACCGGTTTGGGGAAATCCGGTTCGTTATGGGCGACGGACAGATCGAAGGTTTCCACCCGGCTGCCATCGGCATTGTCGATGGTCAGTTCCATCACCCCCCGTCGGCGGGCGAGATCATGAAGACGCCCACGATGCGCCCGCCCCGTGCACGCGGCCCGAGGCAGAGCGGCAGGGCGTCCGGTTCGAAAACCGGCAGCGTCAGCAGCCGGTAGGAGAACTCCCCCGGCGTCGCGTCCCGGAAATCGGTGAACAGGGCGACCTCGAAATCTTGAGGCACCAGCATCGGGGGGATGGCCGGACCGACGGGTACGAAATCGGCCGCGCAGAGCCGTTCGGCCCGGCGCGCGGCGCGGCGCAC
>CAYGPT010000091.1:0-13503 GCA_964351755.1 uncultured Rhodobacterales bacterium
CATCGCGGTTCAACCCGCCCTCGCGTTCGATGTCACGGGCCAGTTGCGCGATGCGTTGGGTCAGGGTCTCAATCGTCTGGGCGGCCTGCGCCTCTTGATCACTCAGGCTGTCACGCTGCACGGCAAGGCGCTGCAACACGGCGGCGGCAATAGCGTCCTCTTCCCGCAAAGGGGGCAAAGCGTCTTCGGCGCTCTGGCGCGCTTTGGCGGCGACGCGCACGGCCCCTTCGGCTTGGGCTGCGGCCGTGGTGCGGGCGCGCAATTCGTCATCCGCGCCACTGCGGGCACTGTCCGCCTCGCGCCAGCGACGATACAGCAGCTGACCTTCGGCCTTGCGCAACTCATCGCCAATCTCGCGGTAGCGCGCCGCCTGCCGGGCTTGCCGGGCAAGTTGGGCCAGTTGGGCGGCCAGCTGTTCGATCACGTCATCCACGCGGGCCAGGTTCTGTTCCGCTCCGTTCAGCTTCAACTCAGCCTCGTGGCGCCGTTGATAAAGGCCCGAAATCCCCGCCGCCTCTTCAAGAATGCGACGGCGGTTTTTCGGTTTGGCGTTGATCAACTCTGCAATCTGGCCTTGACGGACCAAGGCCGGACTGTGCGCCCCAGTCGAGGCATCAGCGAACAGCATCTGCACATCACGCGCGCGGACATCCTTGCCTGCGGCCTTGTAGGCACTACCAACATCGCGGGTAATCCGGCGCACGATTTCCAGCGCGTCGGTATCGTTAAAGCCAGAGGGGGCAAGACGCTCGGAGTTGTCGATGTGCAGGGACACTTCGGCGAAATTGCGCGCGGGCCGCGTGGCCGCCCCGGCAAAGATCACGTCCTCCATCCCCCCGCCGCGCATTGCTGTGGGGCGGTTTTCACCCATCACCCAGCGCAACGCTTCCAGCAGGTTCGACTTGCCACAACCGTTGGGGCCGACAACACCCGTCAGACCATCGGCGATGATCAGGTCTGTCGGGTCCACAAAGGATTTGAACCCTGTCAGTCTGAGTTTCGAAAAGCGCAAATCCAGCCTGCCCGCATGAGTCTTTCTGGGTTGTCATGGTGGCCGCTGGCTAAGGGTCATGTCAACGCCATGGCCCCACAAACGGGGGTATTGACCATCTTATCCACAAGATATTGCGGTTCTCCGCTCAGATCAGGGTGCAATCAAGGTCCAGAACCAATTCGTTCGTTGCCGGGCTGACATAGGAATCAAGCGTCAGGCAGTCATATTCGCCTTGGGGCTTTAGCCGGTCGATGGGTGGACCACCCTTGCCACAATCCAGAATTCCGGTGGCCAAGGCCTGATCGCCACGCACTTCTTTAACCGTGCAGCCGCTAACCATCTCCATCGCTTTGCCGGCGCGGTCACGGACTGGACCGAAACGGGGGGCGTATTCGATATTGGTGCGGATCGCCTCCGCCAGCCTGCCGTTGACGCGGACGTCGAATGTAGACCCCTCGACAGTGATGGTGGTCGCGGGAAGCCCGCGGAAATGCGGTCCCGCGGTGTTGCAGGCGGAAAGGAGAATAAGGCAAAGCGGGGTGAGTCCGGAACGCATGGCCCAGCCTTGTCGCATCAAGGTTAATGTCGCCTTAACGCCCGGTAAATGACATGTCCGCCTTGCCGCAATGATTGCACAGCCCCGCGATTGGTCATATGAGTTTACCAATTCGCCGAGGATCAATATGCCCTTTCGACCTGTTCAGCCTGAAAAACTGTCCTCTGCCGTGATCCGGCAAATCGAGCAACTGATCCTGCGCGGCATCCTGCGCCCCGGTGAGCGCTTGCCCCCCGAACGCGAACTGGCCGAGCGCATGAACGTGTCTCGCCCGTCCTTGCGCGACGCCATCGGCGCATTGCAGGACAGCGGATTGCTGAGCGCGCGGCCCGGTGCGGGTGTGTACGTGGCGGATGTGCTGGGCTCGGCCTTTGCCCCGGCCCTCATTCAACTGTTCGCGCGTCATGACGAGGCTGTGTTCGACTATCTCAGCTTTCGCCGAGATATGGAGGGATTGGCGGCGGAGCGGGCCGCCCGGCTCGCGTCGGACACCGATCTGGCGGTGGTGCAAACCGTGTTCGAAAAAATGCAAGCCGCTCACCCCAAGCGCAACTCGGAGGAAGAGGCGCGGCTGGATGCGCAATTCCACATGGCCATTATCGAGGCCAGCCACAACGTCGTCATGCTGCACATGATGCGGTCAATGTACCAGTTGCTGCGCGATGGTGTGTTCTACAACCGTCAGGTCATGTTCAAACAGCGCACCACCCGTCAGGCCCTGCTGGATCAGCATCGGGCGATCAATGACGCCCTGCAGGCCCGCGAACCGGAAGGGGCCCGCGACGCGGTGCATGCCCACATGAACTATGTCGAACGTGCCTTGCAGGATCAGCAAAAGGCAGACCGGAACGAGGACATCGCGCGCCAGCGGCTTGACCACGAAACCCACGGATGACCCGGTGCTCGGGGGAGGGCTATACCACCGTCCTGCGGACTTCCCTGCGGTTTACCTCGGACAATGAAGGGTAAGATTGCGGCGAAAACAAAAACCCCGGCGCGCGGGCCGGGGTTTCAGAATGGTGTTTGCAAGGCGATATCAGTGCAGTTTTGCATCAACCTGCGCGATGGCGTCATCCACCAGCTTGTTCACGTCATCTGCCGTCATCTGCTTGGCGATCACGTCACGGGCTGCTGCGATGGCCACCGTGACAGCGCTGTCGCGCACATCCTTGATGGCCCCGGCTTGGGCCGATGCGATCTGATCCTCGGCTGAAGCCATGCGGCGTTCGATAGACCGGGCAAGGTCTGCACGGGCTTGATCGGCTGCGGCTTCGGCATCGACCTTGGCCTGAGCCACGATCTTGTCGGCCTGTTCCTGTACTTCCTTGTGCTTGCGCTCGTAAGAGGCAAGCAGGGCTTGTGCTTCGTCGCGCAGCGCGCGGGCCTCTTCCAGTTCGGACTGGATACCGGTCGACCGGTCGTCCAGCATCTTGGACAACATGCCCGGCACCTTGAAATAGAACAGGACTCCGATGAACAGGATGAAGGCGATCAGCACAATGAAATCTGTATTCTTCAGGCTGACGAACGGCCCGCTTGCCGCAAGTACCGGGCTTGCAATCAGGCTGACAGCCAACGCGGATGTGAAGGTTTTCATGCCCATGGCTCTTATCCTTTCATCCGTGCGGTGACGGCAGCAGCGACGGCCTTGGCATCCGCTTTGCCACCCATGACGGCCACGATCTCTTTCGCGGTGTCCTTGGCGACTTCGGCCACGGCTTCCATCGCGCCTTCACGGATTTCGGCAATGGCCTTTTCACTTTCGGCGGCTTTGGCAGCGATTTCGGCATCGGCTTTTTCGATAGCCACATCCAGATCGGCCTGAATCTTGGCCTTTGTTTCGCCAGCGATCCGCTGTGCTTCGGCGCGGGCATCGGCCAGCGCCTTTTCATACGCGGCTTCAGCCTCTTCCGCCTTGGCCTTGAGATCCTCGGCGGCGGCGATGTCGTTGGTGATCGTGCCCTGACGTTCGGCCAAAATTGCCGCGATGCGGGGCAAGGCCACGCGCGACAGCACGAAATAGATGACGATCAGGGCCAGCAGCAGCCAGAAAATCTGGTTGCCGAACGTCCCAATGTCCAGTTGCGGCATACCGGGTGCCGCCCCTGCTGCGACTTCCGCAGCTGCATTTGTATCGGTTGCCATATCGGTCGTTCCCTTGAGTTGACCCGCAAGCCGGGCCCAATTGAGAGCCCCTACTTCGGGCAGCGTATCATGCACGCCGCCCGATCGTAAGGATTGCTGCTCGGGACTGACTTAGACGGCGAACATCAAAAGCAGAGCGACGAGGAACGAGAAGATCCCCAGAGCTTCTGCAAAGGCGATGCCGATGAACAGGGTCGCGGTCTGGCCGGCGGCTGCCGACGGGTTACGCAGTGCGCCAGCAAGGAAGTTGCCAGCCACGTGGCCAACACCGATTGCGGCGGCACCTGAACCGATTGCTGCGAGGCCTGCGCCGATATGTGCGAGTTCACCTTCCATGAGAATTCTCCTTACGATTGGAAGTTAGTAGAGGCGTTCGGCGGGATCAGTCCCACCTTACATTAGTGATGCGGGTGCAATGCGTCCTTGAGGTAGACACATGTCAGGATGGTAAAGACGTAGGCCTGGATGAAGGACACCAGAACTTCGAGACCGTAAATCGCCATGACGCCAAGGATCGCTACTGGCGCGATTGCTGCCACTTGCGCGAAACCTGCGAACACTTTCAGAACGGCGTGACCAGCCATCATATTGCCTGCCAGACGAATGGAGTGGCTGACCGGGCGCACGAAATAGGAAATCAGTTCGATGATCGCGAGCACCGGGCGCAACGGCAGCGGCGCGCTCGACACCCAGAACAAGCCCAGGAACGACGCGCCGTTCTTGACAAAACCAAGGATCGTGACCGCAAAGAATACGCCGAAACCTAGCACCGCCGTCACCGCGATGTGGGACGTGGTTGTAAAGGACTTCGGAAGCAGGCCAAGGAAGTTGGCGCAGAGGATGAACATGAACAAAGTCATGATGTACGGGAAATACTTGATCCCGTCCTTGCCGGTCACATCCTCGACCATCTTGTAGACGAACCCATAGGCCAGCTCGGCAATCGACTGGCCGCGACCCGGCACAACGGCGCGCTTGGACGTGGTCAGAACCATCAGCGCGATGACGGCCAAAACCGCCAGTGCCAGCCAAACGGTCACGTTGCTGACCGTATACCAGTGGACAGGATCGCCGTAATCGCCCAGCCACGGCTTGACGATGAACTGATCCATGGGGTGGAATTCAAGCCCACCGCCGCCCTGTTCTGCTGCTTCAGTTGCCATCTGGCGCTCTCCGTCTCATCTCACCCCGAGGGGCGGTCATTCTCTTCGGCCAGTTCGGCGGCCTGCTTGCTTTGGACCTCTGCCGCGCTGCGCATCATCGTTTTGATGCCGGCTGCAAAGCCCAGAAAAATAAACACGATCATGAACCACGGAGAGGTGCCCAAAAGCCAATCCAACCCGTACCCCATGCCAAACCCGATCCCCAGACCGGCCACCAACTCGATCACCATGCGCCACGCCAATTGGGCCTGCGAATGATGATCCGGCGTGCGGGGTTTGGGCGCGTGAACCTTTTTGACGGCCTTAAGACGCGCATTCAGCGCCTCCATCTTGGCCTTGTCGTCGGGGTCGGTCACGTGCCTTTGTCCCGTCCTTTGAATGCTTTGGTGAATATGTTGGTGCGGGCCCCGAGTCAACGGCACCGGACAATGCGTAGAAAGCAAGTCAAATTATTGTTTTTAAACTATTTTATGAAAATCTGGAAAGGCAGGACATCTCGCCGCACCGCCCGAAACGGGCCATGCACAGCGCTCGGGCATATTCAACCATCTGGTTGATCTTGTAGACCGCGCATATGCCCCGTCTGCGCTAACAGCCAGTTCCTGGCCGTGCGCACCGCCTTGCGCCGCCCGGCCTGCCCGCTTGTCAGCATATGAAACGAGCCCAGCCGGAACCCGATATCGGACAAGCGCACCAGACGCCCTGCAGCGACCTCGACCGCGACACATTCCGATGACCCCATGTACAGACCCGCACCGTGGATCGCCGCCTCAAGCGCCAGCGGAACCCGAGCGCGCCATTCGCTTTCCTGCACCAGCGTCGGATCAAAGCCCGCCACGGCGCACCACTTGGTCCAGACGAATTCATGCCGGTCGCGGAACAGCTGAAACTGTCCCAGATGTTCGGCGCACAGCCGGTCGCCCCCAATCACGCCCGGCGCGGCATAGGGGTAAAGCGGCGCATCGCTGATCACATCCGAGGGCAGATCAAGCACCCCCCTGTGCGCAAACCGGATCGCCAGATCCGCCTCGAACCGGTCAAGGTCCGCCAACTGGTCGGACGCGATCAGGCGCAACTCGATCTCCGGCAGGTCCTCGTGGAACCTGCGCAGCAACGGCGCGATCACCTTGGCGGCAAACAGCGGCTCGCTGTTCAGAACCACGCGCCCCGCCGGTTTGTCGGTCAGCCCCTCCGTCGCCTCGCTGATCACGTCCAGAGCGGGCGACACGCGGTTCAGATAGTGGCTCCCTTCCGCCGTCAGCGCCACGCCACGGGACACTGTGCGAAACAAGAGCACGCCCAGACGCGCCTCGAGCCCCCTCACGTGACGGCTGATGGCCGAGTGGCTGACGCCTAGTTCTTCCGCCGCACGGCTGAAGCTCTCGTGACGGGCCGCCGCCTCGAAGGCGCGCAGGGCATTGAGCGGGGGCAGGACGCGGGACATGCCCTGATTTGTGCATAAACTGCACAGGTAGTGTCAAGAAGCTCAGTTTGCAGCGCGCTCCTGTGTTTGGCATTTTGGGTGAAAACCCTTCTCAATCATGGGAGTTTCCTGCAAGTGACCCCTCAAGTCGCGCTTCTGCGCGCGCACCAAGTTTGTGCCAAAATCTGGTGTTTAGCCCGACCAAAACCCACGATCAAAGGCACCGCACCAATCCCGCTCAGCGATCATATCGCGCGCGATATCGGCCTGACACCGGCCCAGCAGGCACGCATGAACCACCGCTGGCCGTCGCAAACCACGCGCCACCCCTTCCTCTGACCGCTTCCCACCGCGCGCATCAGCACGTATGACAGGGCATGGCCGATCAGCTTGACACTGTGTTCTCTGCCCTAGCCGACCCGACGCGGCGCGCGATCCTGTCGATGCTGCTCGAGGATGACATGGCCGTCACGGACGTAGCCGAACCGTTCGAGATGTCGCTGGCCGCGATCTCCAAACACCTGTCCATCCTTACCCGCGCAGGACTGATCGCGCAGGAAAAACGCGGGCGGGTGAAATGGTGCAAGCTGGAACCCGACGCAATGCGCGCCGCCTCTGTGTGGATGCAGGGGTTTGGCCAGTTCGAGCCCGTCAACCTCGACGCCTTCGAACGCTTCCTCGCCGCAGAATTGCCCGAGGTCGACGCAACTTGAGCAGCGTGATCTTTTCTGATGAGCTGCCCAAGCCGCGCATTCGCATCGTCCGCGGCGCTGTCATGGTCAGCGCACTTGACAGCCCCGACGTGGCCCACGGCGTTTTCGATGCGCGCGCAGAGTTTCTGCCCATGTCGCAGGCCCGTCTGTCGCGTGGCAGGTTCAGCGGCATTCCGACCTATACGGCCCCTACGCGACGATTGCGCGGCACTTATCTTTATGCCGGGCTCAGCCACCACCATTTCGGCCATTTCATCATCGAATGTTTGTCGAGGGTGTGGGCGCTGACGCAAACCGACATTCCCGGCCAAATCGACGGCATCGTGCTGTGCGCCCGCAAAGGGATGGAAGCCGACGGACGCCTCAGCAGCGACATCGCGCGTGCCGCTGCCCGCTTTATCGGCGACCTGCCGGTGCATCTGGTCGGCGCGCCCACCCGCATCGACCGCCTGATCCTGCCCAGCCCGGGCTTTGGGCACGGGCCGTGGCTGAGTGGAACCAAGCCGTTTCGCGCCTATATCCGCGACCGCCTCACCGACCTGCCTGTGGACGGGGCGGACCGGCTGTACCTTACCCGACGCGGCATGAACCATGATGAACAGCTGGTCGATCAGGAGGACAAGATCGAGGCGATGATGGAACGGGCGGGCTATTTCATATTTGCTCCCGAGAAATTCCATCTCGACGTCCAGCTAGGTGTGATGCGGGCCGCGCGCCAGATCGTGGGCGCGGACGGGTCTGCGTTTCACCTTGTGTCCTTTGCAATGCGCAGCGACGCACAGGCCGCGATCTTTCTGCGCCGCAACCGGCCCGAAATGCTGGAATATCTCAGCACCCAGATGCAGGGCTTTGCAGGGGTAACGCCCCTGACCATCGATGCCCGCGCGCGCCCCCTGCCGATGACCACGCCCGCGCCGCTGAATCTGGATTCATTGCGCGATGCACTGGCAGCGGGCGGTTTCCTTTAGGCCGCCGCGGTGCGGTTCTGAAGCGCATCCAGCATGTCGTAACCGGACAGGGCGAATGTGGCATTGGCCCGTGTCCAGCCGCTGTCGTCGAACCATGTCGGCTCTGCCACCAGCTTGAAATCGGCGAACGGCACGCCCGGCACCGTCCAGCCCATCGAATGGGCCATCCCGACGCGCACCCCGGGTTTGGGGTTGAGCCCGGGCGCGATGACGCGTGTCCCGATCTTGAGGTGGTGCGCGATATCCCAATGCTGCACCACGCCATCTTGGCGCGTAGCGACCCAGCAGTGCATGTCTGTGGTATGATCGCGCCGCTCTACCGGGATGAAATAGCCGGTGACATAGCCAACCTCGACCCCGGCTGCACGCAGTCCCGCAACCAGATAGGCGTTGATGTCGACGCAGGACCCAGTCGTCAAATCACACAGCTGCGGCATCGCATCGGCGTGGTCATAGAACCGATCCTTGGTGTGTCCGTAATCAAACAGCGAGGTGACCCGATCCACCATGCCCTGCACACCCCCCTGCGCGACAACGCTGCGCGCCTCGTCAGCGAGGGCTGGATGGCAACGCGTAAAGCGGCTGTCACGGGGAGTGAACATCGCCTGCGGATAGGGCTCCGGGTCGGGCGCAAAGGCATAGGTCAGAACGACCTGCGCGGCGGTCGGCGTCAGTATCAGTGTGTCCTGCTGCAAACCCGCAGCGCGACTGCGCTTGACCTCGGCACCCGCCACCTCGAGGCCGACACAGCAGGCCGCGGGCGAGGACAGGCCCACTGGGGCCAAAAGCTGCCCCTTGCGGTCCACGACCACGGTTACTGTCATTTCGATACCCATGCCTGCCTATCGCATATGGGATGTAACAGTCTCATGTCACTGCCTCGTCATCGCGCAGCAGCATCACCAGCGCGATGACTGTCAGTACGATTCCCCCGAACACCAGCGGGCCGGGAACGGCATTACCCAAGCCCACCTGCCACCCAATCACCCAGCTTGGAGTCAGGTAGGTATAGGCCATCACCTTGGCGCTGGGCAGGCGCATGGCCGCGAATTGCAGCAACACAAAGGTCGCGGCCGAGGCAAAGACGGCAATATAGACCAGGGTGATCCAAACAATTGATGGCAGCGCCGCCCAGTCTGTGCTGCGAATGTCCGACCACGCATAAACGGTCAACAACAGGGCGCCCGCCACCAGCATCCCGAAGGTAAAGACGACCGCAGGTTCACCCCGGTTCAGCTTGCGCACCATGGGCGTATAGATCGCGTGACTGACACAGCCAAAGAAATAAATGACCTCACCCCGCCCGACTTCAAAGGCCAGCAACGCCGTTAGGTCAGCCCGGAAAATCACCCACAGCGCCCCCGCCCCGCCAATGGCCAGCGCCAACGTCATGCGCGGCGTGGTGATCTGGCGCAACAGCAGCCAGCCGAACAGGCCCGACAGCAGCGGGGTCAGGGTAAAGACAGCCGCGGCACTGACCGGGGGCGCGGTCTTTAGCCCCTCGAACATCAGCACGAAATAGATCGCGAAAAGGCCGCCCAGCAGCGGATAGCGCCACGGAGCCTGCAAAGCTGCACGGCTGAACCCACCGCGCGCCAGCACCGCCGCGCCGATGATGCAGGCCGCCAGCACAAATCGTGCAGCGTTCATGGCCGCTGGCGAAATCTCGTTCGCGGCCATGGATCCAAGCGAAAACGATCCCGCCACCAGCGCTGAAAAACAAAGCATGGCAAGGTGGCCTTGCAGTGCCGGACTCATCGCGGCGCACCCGAAGGGCGGTGTATCACAGCACTTTCCAGTCGCGCGACTTGTCCTTGAGGAAGGTCAGAAAGGCCTGCACCTTGTTGGTACGGTGCAAATCGACGTGGGTGACCAGCCAAAGGGGCGAGGACCAGTCCTCATTCGGGTCCATGATCTCGACCAGATCAGGGTTGGCGCGCGCCTCGATCACCGGCATGAAACCGATACCCGCACCCGAAAGCACGGCATGTTCCAGTGCGCGTACATCCGTGGAGCGAAAGGTTATCGCATCCTCGGGCACCTGACTGCGCAACCACTTATGAAAGGGCGCACGACTGTCGGCGGCATCGTGGCTGACGAAACGGTGGCCGCTGACATCCTCGGGAATGCGGGGATGACCATGGGCAGCGATGTAATCTCTGGTGGCATAAAGCCCGACAGACAGTCGCACAAAGGGCTGAACAACGTTGTCGGGCTGATCAGGTGCATTGCCCGCGCGGATCGCCACATGTGCCTCGCCATATTCAAGGCGGAAAAGACGGTCGCCGGTCAAATAGCGTACCACCACATCCGGGTGCTGCTGCTGAAACGCCGTCAGCACCGGCGCCAGTCGCGGTGCCATGGTGACAAGCGAGGTCACGACCAGTTCGCCCGAAACCTCGGTGCCGCGCCCCTTGATCCGGCCCACAAGCTGGCTGAACTGATCGTCTGTCGCTTGGGCCACACGAAACAGATCATCCCCGGCCTCGGTTGGGGTGTAGCCACGCGCATGGCGCTGGAACAGCTTGACGGCCAGTCGCCCCTCAAGCGCGTCGATATGGCGGATCACGGTGGCATGGTGCACGCCCAGTACCTCGGCCGCACCGCTGACCGTGCCCATGCGGGCCACCTGATAGGCGGTCTTGATTTCATCCCAATTGTCCAAGGCAAACCTCATGTGCGCTTGCAAACATAACACGTTCATTTTTGGCAATTGCGTTCGTGTATGCAAGGGCCAATTCTAGGGGCAGGCAACAGCGGACATGCTCCGCGACCCCGGATACCATTTCTCGAAAGGACCCGACCATGACGACTCTCCACATCGACAGTTCCGCCCGCGTTCAGGGCTCCGTCTCACGCGATCTTTCGGCCCAGATCGTCGCCCGGTTCGACGGCCCCGTGATCCGCCGCGACCTGACCGAGGCGCTGCCGCAAATCAACGAGGCATGGGTGACCGCCAACTTCACCCCCGCAGACCAGCGCAGCACGCTTCAGGCGGACACGCTCGCCCTGTCCGACCAACTTGTGCAGGAACTGCAAGACGCCGACACCATCGTGATCGGCCTGCCCGTCTACAACTTCGGCGTGCCCGCCGCGCTCAAGGCATGGATCGACCTTGTCGCCCGCGCAGGGGTCACGTTCAAATATAGCGAAACCGGCCCCGTGGGTCTGCTGAGCGGCAAGCGCGCCATTCTGGCCGTCGCCACAGGCGGCACACCTGTGGGCAGCGACATCGACTTTGCCACGGGCTACGTCAAACACGTGCTGGGCTTTATCGGGATCACGGACGTGACGATCATCGCGGCGGATCAGGTGATGGCGCATGGCGAACAGGCCATCGCCGCCGCCAAGGCCGAAATCGACAAGCTGGCCGCCTGAGCGGTCCTGCCGCGCCCGGCCCCGCATCGGGCGCAGATGCACGACCCCGAACATCCCGCGCTTGGCCCTTGCCACCACTCACGGCACCTGCACGGGATGTTCAGGGGGCACATCAACCGGCGCTGCGATCCGGTTCCAGCAGGATAGCGCTCAGTGACAGTGCAACGGTTTCGAGCCCGCGTGACAGCACTGCCCCGGAGGCGAAGACTTGCGGCAACCGCCACCATGGTAGACCTCAGCCGGGCCGTGAATCGCGACCGGCCCCGCCGTTGCAGCGACGGGCTGCAAGGCGCACAGGCTGAAAGCCGCCGCGGAAATCAATGTGATCAAAAATTTCATGGGAAATATCCTGTCAAAATCCGCCCCGGCGGGGTTTCACCGATCACGTTAAACTATCGTTAACCTTAACGGGGCCAAAGCGCCAATGCTTTGCGGCGGCGCTGGACCTCGCGCAACCGCTGGGCCTAGACTTGGGCCATGACGGTGCTGCGCAAACTGCCCTCGCAACTGATCCTCGCCCACGCGCCCTGGGTGCTGGGGGGCGGGCTGATCGTGTGCATCGTGGCCTGTGCTGCCGCCGGTCTCGCCCTCCTCGCACAGGGCGAGGTGGTGGGCCTCGCCACGGTGCTGGCGGGGGCCGGCGTACCGCTGGGCATCTTCGCACTGGCGATCAAGCGCGACCAGATCATCCTCGATGCGACGTCGGGCGTGGCAACGGTGCAGCGGCGCACGCTGTTTTCATACTCCTGCAACACCTATCCGCTGGACACCGTGCGCCGCGCCGAGGTGGAAACGTTTTCGGACACCGCGCGCCCCACGCTGACCTTCCACGACACAACCCCGCCCTACCCGCTGGTCGAGGCCTATGTGTCAGGCAACGGCCCGCGCCACGCGGTCGATGCGATCAACGACTGGCTGCGCGCACACCGGCGGCTGTCGGCCTAGACCCCACTGAATTGCGCACACAAGGATACCCGACCTTTCGCTGCCCGAAAACAGCGCAATAAACAGACCCGTCTTTGATCAGGATCACATCGCGGTTCGGGCAACAGACCTATTGTGTCCCTATCAAAACGAAGGAGACACAGGATGAAACGTGCCCTCATTGCCCTGATTGCACTTGGTACTTTCCCGACTCTGGCCCCCGCACAGGATGTGGAACAAGGCGCGGACCTCTACCAAACCCATTGCGCCACGTGTCACGGGGCCTACGCCCGCGGTGGCGGACCGATGGCGCCCGTGCTGCTGGTGCTACCCCCTGATCTACGCAACGTGACAGCGCGCAATGGCGGCGTCTTTCCGGTGGCGCGTGTAGTCATGCGCATCGACGGACGCGACCCTTTGGTCAGCCACGGATCGGCGATGCCGGTCTATGGCGACTTCTTTGACGGCCAGGACACCCCCATAAAGGCGGAAAACGGCCAGCCCATCATGACCAGCAAACCGGTGGCCGACCTCGTGGCCTTTTTGCGCGACATTCAGGAGTAATCCCGACCGCAGGGCGCTTGACTCAAGGCTCTCCGCCCCCTATTGCCCGCCCAACACCCGGAAGTTCACCCTTCCGGTCCCTTGGGATTTGCCCGGGATCGCCCTCCGTCAGCGCGTCGCGCCCACGGGGGTGATCGTCGTTTGGGCCGGGCCCCTTGGGGTCAGAGCCGCCCGGCATTACCTGTCAGGCAAACGTCAACCGGTCACAAAGGAGCTTGGCCCATGTTTGAAAACCTATCCGAACGCCTCTCCGGTGTCTTCGACCGGCTGACAAAGCAGGGCGCCTTGTCCGAAGAGGACGTCAAGACCGCTCTGCGCGAGGTCCGCGTGGCCCTGCTCGAGGCGGACGTCTCGCTGCCCGTCGCCCGCGATTTCGTCAAGGCCGTGCAGGACAAGGCCACAGGCCAGGCCGTCACCAAATCGGTCACCCCCGGCCAACAGGTCGTCAAGATTGTGCACGACGCCCTGATTGACACCCTGCGCGGCGAAGGCGAACCGGGTGCTCTGAAAATTGACAGCCCGCCCGCCCCCATCCTGATGGTCGGTTTGCAAGGTGGCGGCAAGACGACAACCACCGCCAAACTCGCCAAACGGCTCAAGGACCGCGAGGGCAAACGCGTTTTGATGGCCTCGCTCGACGTGAACCGCCCGGCGGCGATGCACCAGCTTGCCATG
>CAYGPT010000092.1:0-13042 GCA_964351755.1 uncultured Rhodobacterales bacterium
ATCTTTACCGCGCGCGCGCCGCTGCGATGGCGATGATCCCGACCTCGACCGGGGCGGCCAAGGCCATCGGCGAGGTGCTGCCGCAACTGGCGGGCAAACTGGACGGATCGGCCATGCGTGTGCCCACTCCGAACGTGAGCGCGGTGGACCTGACCTTTACCGCCACGCGCGATGTCAGCGTGGATGACATCAACGCCGCCGTCGCCGAGGCCGCGAACGGGTCGATGGGCCGCGTGCTGGCCTATGACCCAGAACCAAAAGTGTCGATCGATTTCAACCACACCGAACACTCTTCGATCTTTGCGCCCGACCAGACCAAGGTGATGGGCGGACGGTTGGTGCGGGTGCTGGCGTGGTATGACAACGAATGGGCGTTCTCGGCCCGGATGGCGGATGTGGCCGTTGCGATGGGTCGTCTGTCCTGATCCCTTGCGCGGGACGGAACGGGCTGTCACAACGACCCCACTGTTTTGCAAACCACGGATCACATGACAAATCGCGGTGCCATCATCCTGGGTCTGATCCTGATCGGTGCAATCACGATAGACGCGATGCTGTACGGTTCTGAACACGGGCTTTTCCTGGCCAAAAAGTTTACCGATATGCTCGAATGGTTGGCATTTTGGCGCTAGGTTCACACGGGGGCACTGCCCTGTCCGGTTGACATTTGCACCCTTATGGCTTTGTTAGCGGTAACGGCGCTTGCTCCATTCCGGGGTCCGCGTTTCAGTGTGAATTCTGACACCAGACATGGGGGATACCATGGCCATCAAAGTCGCTATCAATGGGTTTGGCCGCATCGGCCGCAACGTGCTGCGCGCCATCGTGGAATCGGGACGGACGGATATCGAAGTCGTCGCGATCAACGATCTGGGGCCCGTCGAAACCAACGCCCACCTTCTGCAGTACGATTCCGTACACGGACGCTTTCCAGTGCAGGTCAAGACAGGCGCAGACAGCATCGACGTCGGCTATGGCCCGATCAAGGTCAGTGCAGAACGCAACCCTGCCGACCTGCCCTGGGCGCATGTGGATATCGTGCTGGAATGCACCGGCATCTTCACCTCAAAGGATGCCTGCCAGGCGCATCTGGAAAACGGGTCCAGCCGGGTTCTGATCTCGGCCCCCGGCACAAATGCGGACAAGACCATCGTATACGGTGTGAACCACGAAACGCTGACAGGCGATGACATCATCGTGTCGAACGCGTCCTGCACCACCAACTGCCTGAGCCCCGTGGCCCATGTGCTGCACAACGAAATCGGCATCGTCAAAGGGTTCATGACCACGATCCACAGCTATACCGGCGATCAGCCGACGCTGGACACGATGCACAAGGACCTCTACCGCGCCCGCGCGGCGGCCCTGTCGATGATACCGACCTCGACCGGTGCGGCCAAGGCCGTGGGACTGGTGCTGCCCGATCTGGCTGGCAAGCTGGACGGTGTGGCGATCCGCGTACCCACCCCGAACGTGTCCGTGGTGGACCTGACATTCGAGGCAGCACGCACCACAACTGTCGAAGAAATCAACAACGCGATCAAGGCGGCGGCCAACGCCGGCCCGCTCAAGGGCGTGCTTGGTTATACCGATGCGCCGCTGGTCAGCTCGGATTTCAACCACGACCCCCATTCATCTGTCTTTGCCACCGACCAGACCAAGGTCATGGACGGCACCATGGTGCGAATCCTGACGTGGTATGACAACGAATGGGGATTTTCGAACCGCATGGGCGACACGGCGGTCGAGATGGGCAAGTACCTGTAAAGATTGCCAAAGCGATAAAATAAGGCACCCTGCGGGGTGCCCTATTTTGTTCGCAGGCGCGCAATCGGGCCGGCCCGAGCGATCAGCCCGATACGATTCAGCGAAAAACGCCGGTTGCGAAGCTCTGGTTCAGCGACAGCGATGTTTTGGACCGCGTGACGGTGGAGGCTTTCGTGACTTGCGCCTTCACGAATTGTGCGCAGCGCGCGGTGGTGCCGCTTTTGGTGTAGGCCAGGGACCAGGCATCTGCCTGACCAGAGGGATGAGGTGAGTACACACATCCGTTGGCCAGCGCGATGTTGCCCCGACTGACAAAGTCGTCGTCAGAACCGGCCGTGGCGGCCGTGGCGGCCAGACAAATGCCGGCGGTGAAAATCAGTGCACGCATGAAACGTACTCCCATCCAATTAAGCCCCCGCTTGAACAATGGTTAATCCTGGAAAAGGGTGACAACGTGACTCAATGCTGACGATATTGGGGCGGTGATGGCGCGCAAACAGGCGCTTGGGTCAAGTGCGGCGTTGTTTCAGCGCACACTTTCGGGACACGGTACCAAGTTGGATCAATTGGTCGGCGACCTAGGCGAACCGCTTTTTCAACGCTTCGTTCACCATGGGGGTGACGAATTTACTGACATCCCCGCCCAGCCGCGCGATCTCCTTGACCAGTTTCGAGGCGATGGCCTGATGTTCCGCTTCGGCCATCAGGAACACGGTTTCAATGCTGTTGTTCAGCTTGCGGTTCATGCCGACCATCTGGAACTCATACTCGAAATCGGCCACAGCGCGCAGGCCGCGGACAATAATTTGCGCGCCGACGTCCGAGGCACAGTCGATCAGCAGGTTCTCGAACGGGTGCGCGACGATCTCGGTTCCGGTCTGTTCGCTCAGCTTGGCGCACTCGGCCTCTATCATGGCGACGCGATCCTCAAGCGAAAACAGCGGGCCTTTGTCGCGATTGATCGCCACTCCGATCACCAGACGGTCGACCATGGGACTGGCGCGGCGGATAATGTCGATGTGCCCCAGCGTGATGGGATCGAATGTGCCCGGGTAAAGTGCGATGCGCATGGGGCACCTCCGTCAGTCGTATTGGGGGCACTGCATCATTAACAGGCGCGGTTTGCAAGCGGGCTCAGTGGCCCATGATCATGCCTTCGAGCGCATCTTTCTCCATGGCGAGTTCCGTGAGGCGCGACTTGACCGCGTCCCCGAGGGTGATGATGCCGACCAGTTTGCCGTCTTCGAGCACGGGCATGTGGCGGAACCGCCCGTCGGTCATCGTTTGCAGGATATGATCGCCACTGTCATCGCGCCCACAGGTCACCAGCTTGGCCGTCATGTAGTCCGCGACCGCGTCGTTCAGGATCGAACCGCCCTTTTGCGCCAGCACCCGCACCACGTCGCGCTCCGACAGGATGCCATCGGCAGTTTCACCATTGGCCGAGACGACCACGGTGCCGATTTTCTTCTCCGCAAGGATCTTGATCGCTTCCGACATCCGGGTTGTGGGAAGGACCGTGACCACTGCGTCATCGGATTTCGACTTGAGAATCTGGTGTACGAGCATGGCGTTCCCTTCCTGTGGCGTTTGACTGGACCCGAGCGTCGGGCGACAGGAGGGCTCGAGTCAAGCCTGCAATGCGTGCCGACCGGGTTATCGCGGTTTGGTGCCATCGACAATGTCGGGCCTCATCTGGTGTGTCGCACATGAGCTTGCAGGTCTATCATATAGATTTTAAACATATATTTCCGTAGCTGGTCACCGCTGCGCCTCTTCCTCAAGCCGCGCGACCTCGGCCCGCATCCCTTGCACGAGCAGGGTCGCAAACCGTCCCAATCGTCCCTGCCCCTGATCCGAGGCATGGCGGATCAGGAAAAAACTGCGCGTGATGGAAAAGACATCAACAAGGATCCGCCTTACTTGCGGGGCTGCGGGCAGTGAAAAATCGTGCACCACGCCGACGCCTCCACCCTGTCGCAACATGTTGAGTTGAACCGCGACCGAGTTCGAGGCCAGCGGCACACGGACGACCCCCGCGTCCGCCAGATAGTCCAGTTCACGGTCAAAGATCATGTCAGGGATATAGCCGACAAGCCGGTGCACCTTGAGGTCAGCGAGCCGGTCGAGCGGCGGCGCGCTGTCGAGATAGGCTTGGCTGGCCGCGAAATGCAGTTTGTAATCGGTGATCCGCTGCACCGTCAATTGTCCTGCGGTGGGGGCGCTGACGCCGATGGCCATGTCCGCTTCGCGCCGGGACAGGTTGAAGACGCGGGGCAACGCGACGATCTGAATGTCGAGGTCGGGATGGGTTTGCGTGAGCGCGGCACAGACCTGCGGGAGCAGGAAATTCGCGCATCCATCGGGGGCCCCGATCCTGATCTGACCGCTCAGCCCCGCCGATTGCGCCGCTCGGTCCATGTCGCGCTGGCCTGCCACACCGTCGGTGGCGGCGCGCATTGCGGCCTCCGCAGCCTCGGCGCTGGTGACCAGCTTTTCACCCACATCCGTCAGTGCATAGCCTTGCGGTGATTTCACGAACAACACCGCGTTCAGGTCCTGTTCAAGCCGCGCAATGCGCCGCCCGACCGTGGCGGCGTCCAGCCGCACGATCTTGCCCGCGCCCGACAGGGTTTCGGCCCGTGCCACGGCGAGGAAGACGCGCAGATCATCCCAACGTGTCTGCAACATCAACTCCTTCCATTTGCAAAGTCATGATGGACACACTGCCCACTTACATCATGCAAAAATGCAAAACTGTTTTGGTAAACTGCCTCTTTTACCCATTATTTTGCAAGACTACTCTGTGCGGGAACCAGACACACCGAAAATGCGCGGCGTACGCGCAACAGGAGAGCCAATGACCAATCTCACCCACTACATCAACGGCGCGCATGTTCCCGGCACATCCGGCCGCTTTGCCGACGTCATGAACCCTGCCACCGGCGAAGTGCAGGCGCAGGTCCCCCTCGCCTCTACCGAGGAAGTTGATCAGGCCGTTCAGATCGCCGCCAAGGCCCAGCCGGCATGGGCCGCCGTAAATCCGCAACGCCGCGCGCGGGTGATGATGAAATTCGTCGACCTTCTGAACCGCGACATGGACAAACTGGCCGAGGCCCTGAGCCGCGAGCATGGCAAGACGCTGCCTGACGCCGCAGGCGACGTGCAGCGCGGCCTGGAAGTGGTCGAATACTGCATCGGCGCGCCGCACCTGCTGAAAGGCGAATTCACCGACAGCGCAGGGCCCGGCATCGACATGTATTCCATGCGCCAGCCCCTTGGCGTGACCGCCGGCATCACCCCCTTCAACTTTCCGGCCATGATCCCGATGTGGATGTTTGCGCCCGCCATCGCCTGTGGCAACGCGTTCATCCTCAAACCCTCTGAACGCGATCCGTCGGTGCCGCTGATGCTGGCCGAGTTGATGGAGGAAGCGGGCCTGCCCAAGGGCATCCTGCAAGTCGTCAACGGCGACAAGGAGGCGGTCGATGCGATCCTCCACCATCCGGTGATCCAGTCCATCGGCTTTGTCGGATCGACCCCCATCGCGGAGTACATCTATGGCACAGGCTGTGCCAACGGCAAACGCGTGCAATGTTTCGGTGGCGCCAAGAACCACATGATCATCATGCCCGACGCCGACATGGATCAGGCCGCCGACGCGCTGATTGGCGCAGGTTACGGCGCGGCGGGTGAGCGTTGCATGGCGATTTCCGTGGCCGTGCCCGTGGGCGATGACACCGCCGACCGGCTGATCGACAAGCTGGTCCCGCGCATCGAAAAGCTGAAAGTCGGCCCCTATACCGCAGGCAAGGATGTGGATTATGGCCCCGTTGTCACCGCCGCCGCCAAGGCCAATATCGAAGGTCTGGTGCAGTCGGGCATTGATCAGGGCGCGAAACTTGTCGTGGACGGACGCAATTTCAACCTGCAGGGTTACGAGAACGGCTTTTTCGTCGGCCCGCACCTGTTCGATCACGCCACCAAGGACATGGATATCTACAAACAGGAGATATTCGGCCCCGTGCTGACCACCGTGCGCGCGCAGAGCTATGAAGAGGCCATTGGCCTTGCCATGGACCACGAATACGGCAACGGCACCGCGATCTTTACCCGTGACGGGGATGCGGCGCGTGATTTCGCCAACCGCATCAATGTGGGCATGGTGGGCATAAACGTGCCGATCCCGGTGCCGCTGGCCTATCACACCTTTGGTGGTTGGAAGAAATCCGTCTTTGGCGACCTGAACCAGCACGGCCCCGACGCGTTCAAGTTCTATACCCGCACCAAGACGGTGACCGCCCGCTGGCCTTCGGGCATCAAGGAAGGTGGCGAGTTTTCCATTCCGGTCATGGAATAGGCGGGCGCGGTCCCAGATCCTTCCCGGCCCTTCGGGGAGGATTTTTTAAAATCAGAGAAGGGTCGAGCGCCGCTTGCCAAACGCTCGCAAAAGCGGGACGTTGGCCCTGATCAGATCACCTTGAGGAGCGGTCATGGATTTTGCCTTGAGTGAGGAACAGGTGGCCATTTTCGACATGGCCCATGCCTTTGGCCAGGACGAGATCGCGCCCCATGCCAGGGAATGGGAGGCCGCAGGCACAATCCCCAAGGCCCTGTGGCCCAAGCTGGGCGCGCTTGGTTTCGCGGCGCTTTACGTATCCGAAGATGCGGGCGGCGCTGGGTTGACCCGCCTGGACGCCACCCTCGTGTTCGAGGCGTTGAGCATGGCCTGCCCGTCCGTCGCCGCCTTTCTGTCGATCCACAACATGTGCGCCAAGATGCTGGACAGCTTTGCAGGCGACGACCTGAAGGCCCGCGTCATGCCGGGCGTGCTGAGCATGGACACCGTCCTCAGCTATTGTTTGACCGAACCGGGGTCGGGATCGGACGCCGCCGCCCTGCGCACACGGGCCGAGCGCACCAACGAGGGGTACGTGCTGAACGGCACCAAGGCATTCATCTCGGGGGGCGGTTATTCGGATGCCTACGTGTGCATGGTGCGCACCGGAGAGGACGGACCCAAAGGAGTCTCGACCGTCTATGTCGAGGATGGGACCGAGGGGCTGAGTTTTGGCGCATTGGAGGACAAGATGGGCTGGCGCAGTCAGCCGACCGCCCAAGTTCAGTTCGACAATTGCAACATTTCCGCTGCCAATCTTGTCGGAGAAGAGGGCCAAGGTTTCAAATATGCGATGATGGGGCTGGACGGGGGGCGTTTGAACATCGCCGCCTGTTCGCTTGGTGCCGCGCAGACGGCCTTGAACAGCACATTGCTGTATATGGGCGAGCGCCGCGCCTTTGGCCAGCCTATCGACCAGTTCCAGGGCTTGCAGTGGCGCCTTGCCGACATGGAGATCGAATTGCAGGCCGCGCGGGTGTTCCTGCGGCAGGCGGCATGGAAGCTCGACACCGGCGCGCCGGATGCCACGAAGTTCTGCGCCATGGCCAAGAAATTCGTGACCGAAGCCGGGAGCCGCATTGTCGACCAGTGCCTGCAACTGCATGGCGGCTACGGCTATCTCGCCGATTACGGCATCGAAAAGCTGGTGCGTGATCTGCGCGTGCACCAGATCCTCGAAGGGACAAACGAGATCATGCGCGTGATCGTCGCGCGGCAGATGCTGGCGGCGCGCTAATGTTATGGGTCTTCTTGCGACATGAGCACGCAATGCTGCGCGCATTTTTGGGCGAAGATCTGACAGCCGTATTTCCGGCGCTCCGCAGTATCCTTCTCTGGTTTGCCTTACCGACAATCCTCGCTTTGCTTGCCGGAACCTCCGCCTACGCTGTGCTGATGCCAATCTTATTGTCTTGGACCTTGTTTGGAGTCCTGGTCGTTTGTTCGCGCCCGGTGCTGCACTTTTATTTCTTTTATGGCTGGGCGATCAAACCGACCGAATACACCGTCACACAATGGCATGAACGGTATGAGATGCTATCGAAAAGACTTTCGAGATGACTGACATCTCCATCCGCATCGAGGGCCGCGCCGGCCGCATCACCTTGCAGCGCCCACAGGCCCTCAACGCCATGACTTACGCGATGTGCACGGCCATCGAGGCGGCGATGGATGCGTGGCGTGACAACCCTGCCGTGGATCTGGTCGTGCTGGATGCCGAAGGGGATCGCGCGTTCTGTTCGGGGGGCGACATTGCCGAGTTGTACGAGACGGGCACGCGGGGCGACTTCGCCTATGGCCAGAAATTCTGGGCCGACGAGTACCGACTGAACCACAAGATTTTCCATTACCCCAAGCCGGTCGTGAGCTTCCTGCAAGGCTTTACCATGGGCGGCGGTGTCGGCATCGGCTGTCATGGCTCGCATCGCATCGTGGGGGACACGTCCCGGATCGCCATGCCCGAATGCGGGATCGGGCTGATCCCGGATGTCGGCGGGTCGCTGATGCTGGCCCTCGCACCGGGGCGGTTGGGAGAATACCTCGGGACCACCGCGGCGCGGATGAACGCTGCGGATGCGATTTTTGCGGGGTTTGCGGATTTCCATATACCCGAAGCCGAGTGGCCCGCACTGATTGCGCAGCTTGAGGCGAGCGGCGATCCAGCCTGTATCGAGGTGGCCGCTACCGCCCTTGCGCCCGGCCCGTTGCAGGCCGCCATGCCCGATATAGACCGCCATTTTTACGGTGCTGCCCTAGGTGACGTGCTGACCACCCTGCGTTCGGAGGACAGCGATTTCGCGCGCGACACTCTGAAACGGATGCACCGCAACAGCCCCCTGTCAATGGCCTGCACGATCGAGGCGCTGAGCCGGTTGCGCGGCCCCTCGCTGACGCTGGAAAAAGCGCTGGACCTGGAATACCGTTTCACCGCGCGCGCGATGGAGCATGGTGATTTCCTTGAGGGAATCCGTGCGGCTATCATCGACAAGGATCGCGCGCCCAAATGGCAATTCGCGGACAGTGCCGTTCCCGCAACGGCTGTCAGCAAGATGCTGATGCCACTGGGGAAAATGGCGCTGAAACTGGGAGGAACGGGAATGAAGATCGGATTTATCGGCCTTGGCAATATGGGAGCGCCGATGGCGGCCAATCTGGTCAGGGCGGGCCATGACGTCACCGGCTTTGACATCGCCAACACTCCGCCCGATGGCGTGCGCGACGCGGGATCGGCCGCCCAAGCTGCCACCGATAAGGACGTCGTCATTACCATGCTGCCAAATGGTGCCATCCTGCGCAGCGTTGCCGATGAGATTATCCCGGCGATGCGCGCCGGAGCTACGCTTATCGATTGTTCTACCGTCGATGTGGACAGCGCGCGCGCAATCGCCGCCCAGGCCGAAGCAGCCGGGTTGATGGCCGTCGATGCGCCCGTGTCGGGCGGAATTGGCGGCGCGGCGGGTGGTACGCTGACCTTTATGGGCGGGGGCAGCGAACAGGCCTTTGCCGCCGCCAAGCCGCTCTTTGATATCATGGGCCAAAAGGCCGTGCATTGCGGCGCGGCGGGGGCGGGTCAGGCGGCCAAGATCTGCAATAACATGATCCTTGGCGCCACCATGATCGCAACCTGCGAAGCCTTTGCGCTGGCCGACAAGCTTGGCCTTGCGCGCGACAAGATGTTCGACGTGGTCAGCACCTCTTCGGGTGCGTCCTGGTCGATCAACACCTACTGCCCCGCCCCCGGCATCGGGCCATCCAGCCCGTCGGACAATGGCTACAAGCCCGGGTTTGCAGCCGAATTGATGCTGAAAGATCTTGGGCTTAGCCAGCAGGCCGCCGCGGCGGTCGATGCGGACACTCCGATGGGGGCGCGCGCACTTGAGCTTTACCGCCAATTCGTCGAGGACGAGGGAGGGCGCGGCAGGGATTTCAGTGCGATGCTGCCCCGGTTCGAGGCGCGCGGGCGCGACAGCTGAGGATGCTGCCAGTATTTCCTTAACCCAACTGCCCGATCCTGTCTGCAGATGGACTGATTCGGGACTGAATGATGGCGGATGACACTTCGGACAATGCTGCGCGTTTGCTGGTCGCCACGCAGACTGCGGGGATGGTGGCGGATGATGTGATCGACTCGTCGCTTGATTTCGTGCGCACGCATCTGGGAATGGAAGTGGCGTACCTGTCGGAATTCGTCGGCGAGGATCTGGTGTTTCGCGCCGTCAGCGCGCCGGGGTTCGAAGATATGGTGGCCGCCGGCGGGCGCATGCCGCTGGACGCGGTCTATTGCCGTCATATCCTTGCCGGTCGACTGCCTGAACTGATTCCCGACACCGGAATGGAACCGCTGTGTCAGGACATTCCGCTGACCCACGCAGTGCCGATCAAAAGCCATGTCAGCATTCCGATCCTGCGCGCAGATGGATCGCCCTATGGAATGTTCTGTTGCCTCAGCCGTCAGGCACGGGGCGATCTGAACCAGCGCGATCTGGATGTCATGCGCGCTTTTGCCAAGATTTCGGGAGAACAGGTGAACACCCGCCTGTCGCACCAAAACACGGTCATGACCCTGCGCAGCAGAACGCTGGAAATGATCGCATCACGGCGCTTTGACATCGTCTATCAACCCATCATGGATGCGCAAACCCGTCGGCCCAAAGGGTTCGAATCGCTGTGCCGCTTCCGGTCAGAACCCTATCGCCCTCCCAATCTGTGGATCGAGGATTCGCGCACGGTCGGTCTGCAACCGGAACTGGAGATCTGCCTTATCGAAGAGGCGATCAAGGCGTTGAACCACCTGCCAGAGGACATCTATGTCTCCGTCAACGCCTCGCCCGACACGGTCGCGTCGGGCGAACTGGCGGACGTATTCCAGCCATGGCCCGCCGAACGGATCGTGCTGGAAGTAACCGAACACTCCATGGTCGAAGATTACGACATACTGCTCAAGAATCTGGAAACCTTGCGCTTTCGCGGTGTCCGGCTGGCCATTGACGATGCCGGTGCGGGCTATGCCGGGTTGCAGCATATCGTGAAACTGCACCCCGACATCATCAAGCTCGACATCTCGCTGACCCAACAGATCGACGTCAGCGTTGTACGTCGGTCACTGGGCGCGGCGTTGGTCAATTTCGGGCGCGAGATCGGGGCCGATATCGTGGCCGAAGGCATCGAAACGGGCGAGGAACTGAACACGCTTACGGCTTTGGGCGTGCCACTGGCCCAAGGGTACTTTCTGGGCCGTCCGGCCGATCTGGAAACCGCGAGCGCGTGGTTCCGCGATGGGCAGAGCCACGCGTGGGCCTGACTACTCCGCCGCCACTTTCCGCGCACTCAGCATAGGTTTGAGGTAATGGCCCGTATGGCTTTCGGCCACCTCTGCCACCTCTTCAGGTGTGCCCGTCGCCACCACCTTGCCGCCGCCATCGCCGCCTTCGGGGCCGATATCTATGATGTGATCCGCCGTCTTGACCACGTCGAGGTTGTGTTCGATGACCACCACTGAATTGCCTTGATCGACAAGTTCATGCAGCACTTCGAGCAGCTTGCGCACGTCCTCGAAATGCAGGCCCGTGGTCGGCTCGTCCAGGATGTAAAGCGTTCGGCCCGTCGACCGTTTGCTGAGTTCTTTTGACAGCTTGACCCGCTGTGCCTCGCCCCCTGACAGGGTCGTGGCCTGCTGGCCAACCTTGATATAACCCAAGCCCACCCGCATCAGCGCGTCCATCTTTTCGCGAATGCTTGGGACGGCCTGAAAGAAACCTTGGGCGTCTTCGACGGTCATATCCAGCACGTCGGCGATAGACTTGCCTTTGAACTTGATCTCGAGCGTTTCGCGATTGTAGCGCGCACCCTTGCAGGTTTCGCATTCCACGTAGACGTCGGGCAAGAAGTGCATCTCGATCTTGATGACACCATCGCCCTGACAGGCCTCGCAGCGCCCGCCCTTGACGTTGAAGCTGAAGCGCCCGGGCTTGTAGCCGCGCGCCTTGGCTTCGGGCAGACCGGCAAACCAGTCGCGGATCGGGGTGAAGGCGCCTGTGTAGGTCGCAGGGTTGGACCGCGGCGTGCGCCCGATGGGGCGCTGGTCGATGTCGATCACCTTGTCCAGATGCTCCAAACCCTTGATCGTCTCGCAGGGCGCGGGTGTCTGACGCGCACCGTTCAGGCGCATCGAGGCCGTCTTGAACAGGGTTTCAATTGTCAGCGTGGACTTACCCCCTCCCGACACACCCGTCACGCAGACAAACTTGCCCAGCGGGAAGTCGACGGTGACGTCCTGCAGGTTGTTTCCGGACGCCTTGACGACTGTGACCTTCTTGTTGCCCCTCTTGCCTTTGCGCCGTGCGGCCGGGATCGGGATTTCGCGGGCGCCGGTCAGATACTGCCCGGTGATCGAGGCCTTGTTCGCCGCAATGTCGGCAGGCGTGCCGTGCGCGACCACTTCGCCGCCATGCACCCCTGCGCCGGGGCCGATATCGAAGACATAGTCGGCCTCGCGGATCGCTTCCTCATCGTGTTCGACGACAATAACGGTGTTGCCCTGATCGCGCAGGTTCTTGAGCGTGCCGAGCAGGCGGTCATTGTCGCGCTGGTGCAAGCCGATCGACGGTTCATCCAGCACATAGAGCACACCCGTCAGACCGGACCCGATTTGCGAAGCAAGCCGGATACGCTGGCTTTCCCCGCCACTTAATGTACCACTTGAACGTGACAGCGTAAGATATTCCAATCCAACGTTATTCAGGAAGCCCAGCCGTTCACGGATTTCCTTGAGGATGGCCCGCGCGATCTCGTTCTTTTGTACGGTCAGATGCTCGGGCACGTCCGAACACCAGTCATAAGCCTCGCGGATTGACATCTGCACGACCTGACCGGCATGCAAACGCAGTTCGGCGGGGCCTTTCACGGGTCCTATCTTGACCGCCAGTGCTTCGGGACGCAGCCGATAGCCTTCACAAGTGCCGCATGGGCGGTTGTTCTGGTAGCGTTCGAACTCTTCGCGGATCCAGTTGCTGTCGGTCTCGCGATAGCGGCGTTCCATGTTGGGAATCACACCTTCGAACACGCGGCTGACCTGATAGACCCGGCCGCCCTCGTCATAGCGAAAGGCGATTTCTTCCTCGCCCGAGCCATATAGGAACACCTGCTGCACAAAGGCGGGCAGGTCTTTCCACTTGGTCTGGGTGTCAAATTCGTAATGTTTTGCAAGGGCTTCGATGGTTTGCAGGAAATAGGGCGACTTGCCCTTGCGCCACGGAGCCAAAGCGCCGTCATAAATTTTCAGGTTCTGGTCCGGCACGACAAGTCGTTCGTCAAAGAACAGCTCTTGCCCAAGTCCGTCACAGGTCGGGCAGGCCCCGAAAGGCGCGTTGAACGAGA
>CAYGPT010000093.1:0-12551 GCA_964351755.1 uncultured Rhodobacterales bacterium
GCAGGCGACGTGGTGGGACAGCCTGGATCAGATGGTGTCGCGGATGGACGTGCTCAGCGTCAATTGTCCGCACACGCCTTCAACTTTCCATCTGATGAATGCGCGCCGTTTGAAGCTGATGAAGCCCGACGCGGTGATCGTGAACACGTCGCGCGGCGAGGTGATCGACGAAAACGCCCTGACCCGGATGCTGCGCGCGGGCGAAATCGCGGGGGCGGGCCTCGATGTGTACGAACACGGCACCAAGGTGAACCCGCGCTTGCGTGAATTGCCCAATGTTGTGCTGTTGCCCCATATGGGATCCGCCACCCGCGAAAGCCGGGTCGAGATGGGCGAGAAAGTCATCATCAATATCAAAACCTTCGACGACGGGCACCGCCCGCCGGATCAAGTCGTGCCCTCGATGCTGTGAGGGTGCGGAAAACGACACGTTTTCCGTGTCGGAGTTTTCCTTAAGAACTCCGATGCGCGCAAAGGAGAGTGATATGCGCAAAGTTCTGAGCTTCGTCCTGGCCCTGATGGCCGGGCCCGCTCTGGCCCAGCAGGCCACCGATTCCGTTCAACCTGAAAGCAGCACCTTCGGCAGTGTCGTTGCAAACTCGGAACGGATCGCCGCCGCGCTGGCCGCCAAGGCGGCGGGAAAGCCTGTCGTCTCGGACAGCTACATGGTGGCGGCCGCGAATCCGGTGGCTGTTCAGGCGGGGGTTCACGTGCTGGCCGCGGGGGGCACGGCGGCGGATGCGCTGGTGGCGGTGCAGACAGTGCTAGGGCTGGTCGAGCCGCAATCCTCCGGGCTGGGTGGCGGCGCCTTCCTTGTCTGGTACGATGCGGGGACGGACGAGATCATCACGCTCGACGGGCGCGAAACCGCGCCGCTGGCGGTCACCCCACAACTGTTCCAGGACGATGCCGGTATGCCGCTCGGCTTTTTCGATGCGGTGGTGGGTGGGTTGTCCGTGGGCACGCCCGGCACGCCCGCGCTGCTGGAGGAACTGCATCTGCGCTGGGGCGTGTTGCCCTGGGATACCCTGTTCGATCCCGCCATCGGGCTGGCCGAAGACGGCTTTGCCGTGTCGCCGCGCCTGGCCGCGTCGGTTGCCGGGGATGCCGAACGGCTGGGCCGCTTCGAGACGACGGCGAATTACTTCCTGCCCGGCGGTAATCCGGTCTCGTCGGGCGACACGCTGCGCAACCCCGACTATGCCGAGACCCTGCGGGCCCTCGCGCGTGGCGGGGCCGAGGCGTTCTATACCGGTCAGATCGCCAACGACATCATGCAGACGGTGCAGGGCGCGCCGGGCAATCCGGGCTTGTTGTCGGTCTTCGACATGGTCGTCTACCGGGTCAAGGAACGCCCGCCCGTCTGCGTCCCCTACCGCGCGCACGAGATCTGCGGCATGGGGCCGCCATCCTCGGGCGCGCTGGCCGTGGGTCAGGTTCTTGGCATGCTGGAGGCGTATGACATGGCCGCCCTGGGGCCGCAAAGCCCCGAAAGCTGGCGGTTGATCGGCGATGCCTCGCGCCTTGCTTTTGCGGATCGGGGCCGGTTCATGGCGGACAGCGATTTTGTGCCCATGCCCACGGCGGGTCTGGTCGATCCGGCCTATCTGGCGGACCGGGCCGCGCTGCTGGAGGGCGCTGCGGCGTTGAGCGAGGTCGCTCCCGGCGCGCCTGCCTTTGATCACAGCCTGAACTGGGCCGACGATCAAAGCATCGAACTGCCCTCGACCTCGCATATCTCGATCGTGGACAGCTATGGCAATGTGGCCTCCATGACCACCACCATCGAAAACGCTTTTGGGTCGCGCCTGATGGTGCATGGCTTTCTGCTCAATAACGAGTTGACCGATTTCAGCTTTGCCACCCATGCAGAGGGCGTGCCCATTGCCAACGCCATCGCGCCGGGCAAGCGACCGCGTTCGTCCATGGCGCCGACCATCGTGATGAAGGATGGGGCACCGGTTCTGGCCATTGGCAGCCCCGGCGGCAGTCGTATCATCGGCTACGTGGCCAAGTCGATCATCGCCTATCTGGACTGGGGGATGGACGTGCAGCAGGCCGTCAGCCTGCCCCATGCGGTCAATCGATTTGGCACCTTTGATGTCGAAGAGGGGACGGACATCGCTGATCTTGCCCCAGCGCTGGAAGCCATGGGATTTGAGGTCAGTGTGCGGGATCTGAACTCTGGCTTGCACGCCATCGCCATCGGTGGCGGTCTGCAGGGTGGCGCGGATCCGCGTCGTGAAGGAATTGCGCTTGGCGACTGAGCGCCAGCCAAAAAGGGAAGGATGCCAACATGGCACAATCCATTGATCTGCCCCGAAACGAGGACGGCATCGCGACCGCCCTCGGCATCCTCAAGCAGCAATTCGGCGACCGGTTCGACACTGGTCAGGCGATCCGTGACCAGCATGCGCACACGACCACCTATATCCGGGCGCAAGCCCCCGATGCTGTGGTTTTTCCGGCCTCGACCAAGGAAGTGTCGGACATCGTCAAGGTCTGCGCGACTCACCGCGTGCCAGTGATCCCCTATGGCACTGGCACCTCGCTCGAGGGGCATGTGAACGCACCCGCGGGTGGGGTTTGTGTCGATCTGAGTCGCATGGACAATATCATCGCCGTCAATGCAGATGATCTGGACTGCGTCGTGCAACCCGGTGTGACCCGCGAACAGCTCAACACCTATTTGCGGGACCGTGGTCTGTTCTTTCCAATTGATCCGGGTGCCAATGCATCGCTGGGGGGCATGGCCTCGACCCGGGCGTCGGGTACGAATGCGGTCCGTTACGGGACGATGAAGGACAACGTCATCGCGCTTGAGGCGGTGATGGCCGACGGGCGCATCATCCGCACGGCGCAACGGGCCAAGAAAACATCCGCTGGATACGATCTGACTCGGCTGCTGGTCGGTTCCGAAGGCACATTGGGATTGATCACCGAAGTGACTCTGAAATTGCAGGGCATTCCCGAAGCGATCCGGGCGGCGCGCATGTCCTTTCAGTCGATCGACGCGGCCTGTCAGGCGGTGATGACGACGATCCAGTACGGCATTCCCGTCGCCCGGATCGAGTTGATGGACGCGCTGAACGTGCGCGCGGCTAATGCCTATGCAGGGCTGGACTTGCCGGAAACTCCACTGCTTTTGCTGGAATTTCACGGTTCGGACAATTCGGTGGTGGAACAGGCCGAGATGTTCGGGGCCATCGCCGAGGACGCGGGAGGCTTTGATTTCGCGACAACGGGTTCGGTGGAAGAGCGGAACAAGCTGTGGAAGGCGCGCCACGATCTGTATTGGGCAACGCTGCAACTGCGCCCCGGCGCGCAAGGTATTTCAACGGATGTGTGTGTGCCGATCTCGCGTCTGGCCGAGGCGGTGACGGGCGCGCAGGCCAAGGCAGAGGAATTGGGACTGCTTGCCCCCATCGTGGGTCACGTGGGGGACGGGAATTTCCATTCCCTCGTGCTGATCGACATGGACGATGCTGATGAAGTGGCGCGGGCCGAGGAATTCACCGGCTATCTCGCCGACGAAGCCATCCGCATGGAAGGCACCTGCACCGGCGAGCATGGGATCGGACAGGGCAAGATGCCGTATCTGGTCAAGGAACTGGGCGCGGCCGTGGAATTCATGGCAGCCATCAAGGGCGCGTTCGATCCGCTTAACATTTTGAATCCGGGCAAGATTTTCGCGCGACCGCAGCCCTGATCCAAAGGCCGCGCTGTCGCGCGATCAGATTTTATTTGCGCTCGCCGCGCGGGCTCAAAGGGGGCTTTGCCCCCTTTGAATTCCCCCAAGGTATTTTCAACCCAAAGAATGCGTCGTTTTTGCATCCTGAGCGGTCGGCGGGCAAGCGCGGCGATGCGCGGGGTTTTCTAGAAGAGGGTCAGGAATATTGCAGGGATTCGAGACATGAAGACGCAAGTGAAGGCATTGGTTGTCGGAGGCGGGGCCGTGGGCACGTCGATCGCCTATCATCTGGCGCGCGCGGGCTGGGACGATGTGATGCTTTTGGAGCGGGACGAGCTCACCTCAGGCTCGACCTGGCATGCTGCGGGGTTGCTGCCCTATTTCAACATGTCCTTCGCGACGACCCATATCCACGACTATTCCATCCGCTTCTACAAGACGCTGGAGGAAGAGACGGGCCTCAATGCCGGCTTTGCCGTGGTGGGAAACCTGCGCATGGCCCAGACGCAGGAACGGATGGACGAGTACATGCTATATGCCTCGACCGCGGAGACCTGCGGTGTGCCCTATACGTTCATGACTCCAGATGAGATCAAGGCGAAGTGGCCCTTGATCCGCACCGAGGATCTGAAAGGCGCGCTCTATCACCAGACCGACGGTTATATTAACCCTGCTGACGTCACCATGGCGATGGCCAAGGGTGCCCGTCAGCGCGGTGTGATGATCGAACGCAAGTGGCAGGCGGATGCGTTTCACTGGAACGGCTCGGCGTGGGAAGTGACCGCCACCAAGATGATCGAAAAGGGCGGCAATCTTGTCCCCAGCGATGAGCAGATCGTGATCACTGCCGAACATGTGGTGACCGCCTCCGGCAACCATGCGCAGCGCACCGCGAAGATGCTCGGCATCAAGATACCGGCCATTCCGGTAGAGCATCAGTTCATCGTGATGGAACAAGATCCGGAGCTGGTAAAATTCCGGGCCGAGGGCAATGTCGAGCATCCTGTGATCCGGGATGCCGACGCGCAATCCTATGTCCGTGAAGAGCGGGGCGGGTGGATTTTGGGTGTCTATGAAAAGGATGCCCCGGCCCGCTTCGAATACGGCGTACCGGACAGTTTCCGCGCCGACCTGTTCCAACTCGACCTCGAGCGGATCGAGGAACAGTACATGGCGATGATCCACCGGATTCCGTCTTGCGAGGAGAGCGGCCTGAAGGACGATTTCAACGGGCCCATCTGTTACACGCCCGATGGCAACCCGCTGGTCGGCCCTGCGCCGGGGCTGCGCAATATGTGGCTGGCCGAAGGCTTTTCCTTTGGCATCACGGCGGCGGGCGGCACCGGTTATTACCTCGCCCAGATGATGGTCGAGGGTGAGGCCGAGATCGACATGGCCTCGCTTGATCCCAAACGCTACGGATCGTGGATGACCACCGAGTTCGCCGCGCGCAAGAACGAGGAATGTTACGAGCACGTCTATATCCTGCACCACCCGGACGAGGAACGCCCCGCCTGTCGTCCCCTGCGCACTTCACCCGCCTATGACCGGCAGGCGGCGAAGGGCGCGCAGTTCGGGTTCGTGAACGGGTGGGAGCGGCCCAACTATTACGGACCTCTGGATGCGCCTGAGACCTTCGATCATGATGCGCGGTCCTTCCGCCGTGGCGGGTGGTGGCAATATGCGGTGGAAGAGGCCAAGGCCATCCGCGAGGGTGTCGGGCTGATCGATGCGACCGCCTTTACCAAGCATCGCATTTCGGGGTCCGGTGCAACCGCGTTCCTGGACTGGTTCACCACCAACAAGCTGCCGAAGGTCGGCCGCATCAACCTGACCTATGCCCTGACCCCGGCCGGGACCACACGCACCGAGTACACCATCGTGCGGTTGGCCGAGAACGATTACTACCTCGTCTCAGCCGGGGCGTGGACCGCATACGACCAGGACTACCTCTACAAGTGTATTGAGGATATGGAGCCGCAGTTCGGCCGGATCAACGAGAGCGAGGAGACCACGCAATGGGGTGTCTTTGCCATTGCGGGACCCAGATCGCGGGACGTGCTCAAGGCGCTGATCAAGGATGCCGACCCGGAAACGGCCTTGTCAAACAAGCGGTTTCCCTGGCTGAGTTGCCGAGACATCGAACTGGGCATGTGCCCGGTGCGCGCGATCCGTGTCGCCTACACCGGCGAGTTGGGCTGGGAGTTGCACCACCCCATCGAGATGCAGAATTACCTTTGGGACCAGTTGCTTGCGGCGGGTGCGCCGCATGGCCTGAAGCTGGTGGGGGCGCGGGCGCAGAACTGGTTGCGTCAGGAGAAGAGCTATCGCGCCTTCGGCACCGAACTGGGCCGGGACGCGACGCCGATCGAGGCGGACCTGCCGCGCTTTGTCGACCTGTCCAAGGACTTTCAGGGCAAGGCCGCGATGGAGGTGATCGGGGTGCGGTCGAAATGTGTGACCCTGCTGATCGACGGGCCCACAGATGCCGATCCGTGGGGGCGCGAGGCGCTTTATCAAGGGGATGCCCGGGTGGGTCGCCTGACCTCGGGCGGGTATTCCGTCGCCTTCGGCAAGTCCATCGGGATGGGCTATGTCCGCCCGGACCTGGCCGTGCCGGGGACGAAGCTGCAGGTCAAGATGTTCGACCGGCTTTGGGACGCCGAGATCGTTCAGGACAGCCCTTATGATCCGTCGAATGCGAATATACGTGTGGATGGATAAACCTTGCCATGCTTTCGTCGCGCTGGCGCTGCGGCGACCGCTTGGGGGGCCAGCCCCATCGTCCATTGTTCTTGAACCAATGGCGAACAAAAGACGATCCCCCCCGAGGTATTTTTGACCCAAAGAAAACAGCGGCTTCGGGGGCGGGGTTTCTGGTCTGTGGTCAGCGCACCGTGCGGCGGGCCAGCCAGCTTTCCCAGTCGGCGCGCGAGCCGTTGAAGGCGTTGATGTCGATGTCTCCGGGCGTGTTGGGCAGGGTGCCTGTGGCCGTGTACTGCCAGAACCGCCAGGGCTGGCCGGGGTAGGCTTCGGCCGGGGTCCTGGCGGTGGTGCGCAGCCAGAATTCATAGCCCCTGAGTTTGTCCAGTTCGGCGTCCTCGAAGAATCCCGGCGTGGTGTAGATGATCGGGCGCTGCACGTAATGGGCCTGCACGATGTCGAGCCATGTCTGCATTTCCGCCCGGATCGTGGCGGCGTCGGGGCGGCGCTGGCAGGTGGGCGAGAACGGGTTCCATTCCATGTCGAGCACCGGCGGCAGGCTGCCCGTGATCCGGGGCACGGTGCGGATGAAGAAGCGGGCCTGCACCTCGGGCGAGGTGCAGAAGTAATAGAAGTGGTAGGCTCCGCGATGGATGCCTGCGCGGCGGGATTTCTTCCAGTGGTCCTCGAATTTCGGGTCGAGCAGGTCGCCCCCTTCGGTGGCCTTGAGAAAGGCGAATTCGATGCCTGCCGCGCGGGCCCTGTCCCAGTCCACGAAGCTTTGGAACCGCGCCGCATCCATGCCGCGCACGGGGTAGGTGCTGGGCTGACGGCCTGAAAAGCGGACCGGGTCGCTGTCGCCGATGACGATGGGGCCGGTGAACGGGGTGGGACCGGGATCGGTGCTGCATGCGGCCAGAAGCAGGAGCAGGGCAAGGGCACGTATCAGCATGAACCACCTTTGTGGAAACGGGCAGGGGAGAGGGATTGGACCGTGGCCGCCTCGATCTGCGGGCTGCGACCCAGCGTCAGGTCGGCCACCAACTGGCTGACGGCGGGGGCGGTCTGAAACCCATATCCGCCCTGGCCCGCGCACCAGATAAAGGACGCGTTTTCAGGGTCTTGGCCCAGCACCAGCGTGCGATCGGGGGCAAAGCTGCGCAAGCCCGCCCATGAGGAGATCAGCCGGGTAACGGGCTCGCTCACGTGTTGGCCGTAGCGGTCAAGCCCTTCGGCCAGCACCATATCGTCGGCCCATGCATCGTGCGGGTCCACCGCGTCCTCTTCCGCCGGGGACACCAGCAGCGCGCCCGCATCCGGTTTGGCATACCACGCCTCGCCAACGCCGAAGAAGATCGGCCAGCGCGCGATGTCCAGCCCACCCGGCGCCGGGATGCGCGCCATGGAGCGGCGGTGCGGCGTGATCCCCACCGGCGTGATCCCGGCCATCACCGCGATCCGGTCGGCCCATGCACCTGCCGCGTTCACGAGCGTGTCACAGGTTAAGGTTTCGTTGCCGCAACGCACGCTCCACCTTGCGTCGAAATGGATCGCGTCCACGTGTTTGCCGGTCAGGACCTGCCCGCCATTTGCGCGCACTTGTCTGGCGAAATCCTGAATCATGCGGTCGGTGTCGATGTCATACGCCTCGGCGTGATAGGCGGCGCGGGTGATTGTGTCATTCAGGATGGGCACGTGTGCCCGTGCCTCTTCCACTGAAATTTCAGGGCATTTCATGGTCTTGGCGTCTGCCTCGAACGCCTCGTCCTCGCCCGCGCGCCCCAATAGAAGAAAGCCGCGCGGGCTGAGATAGGGCTGGTGGAACGCTTCGCTTGCGTAGTTGAGCGCGATGACCGAGGGCAGGCCATAATTCTTTTCAAACAGCGCGGCGGACCGCCCGGAGGCGTGATAGCCAAGCGCGCTTTCGGCTTCAATCAGTGTCACATCGGCATGTTCGGACAGGCGTGCGGCAGCAGACACCCCGGCGATGCCCCCGCCGATCACGATGATGTCGCTCATGCTTCCTCGATCCGGTCCGTCGCCGGCGGCGGAGTCATGCTGAGTGCCGTGATCTGGTCGTAGAGGTCGGCTGTCATGTCCACGTCGAGTGCGGCCAACGAGGGGCCGAGTTGTTCGGTCGAGCGGGCCGAGACGATGGGACGGGGACGGGCGGGGTGCGCCATGGCCCAGGCCACGGCCAATGACGCGGGATGGGTCCCAATATCGGCGGCCATTGTGCTGAGATTGGCGGCGGCCTCGTGCATCCATTCGACGTTGTAGCGCGCGGCATAGCGCGCATCCTCGACCAGCCGACCGGTGCCGCCGCTGGCGTATTTACCGGTCAAAAGCCCGCCGCCAAGCGGGGAATAGGGTACGATTTCAAGGCCCTGATCCACGCACATGGGAAAGATTTCGACCTCGGCTTGTCGCTTGACGAGGCTGTGCATGGGTTGCACCATCTCGATCTTCACTTCGAAACTGGCGGCGACGGCCTGCGCCTTCATCACCTGCCATGCTGCGAAATTTGACACAGCGATGTGTCCGATCTTGCCTGCGTGTTTGAGGGTCGCCAGCGCGTCGAATGTTTCCTGCAGGGGGGTGTCGTCATCGTATCGGTGCAGGTACAGGATGTCGACAAAGTCGAGGCCCAACCGGGATTGCGACGTGGCGAACCCGTTTAGAATGTTGTCGCGCCCGGACCCGCCATCATATGCGGCCTTGGTCGCGATGATCAGCGCATCACGGTCGGCCTTGATCATCTCGCCAAGCAGGGTTTCGGAGGCCCCGCCGTTGTAGACATAAGCGGTGTCAAAATGGGTGATGCCGGCGGCGCGTGCGGCGTCGAACATGGCCTGGCTTTCGCGCGCGTTGGCGTTGCCGCCGAATTGCATCGTGCCGAAGGTCAGGGGTGAAAGCGGGGTGCCGTTGGGGGATGTGATCATACCCGAATTCCTGCCACGCGGGCAGCGCACGCGCAACGGTTAACGGCGTGAGACCGCGGAATCGCGGCAAAGCCCGTCAAACAAGGGGTTTGGGCCATGCACCCCCGCATACCGACACAGGCACCGATGGGTGGTTAACGGACTGTGCCCGGGTTCGCGAATAATGGGTGAACAGGTGCTGACCGGCGTGCGACGGCATGCTACGCTGATGCGCGGTGCCGCAGGGTGGGATGGCGTTATGGCCGATGGGTTCGAGGAGATGGTGGACGCGGCGGCGGCCTTTTTCACCAAGCTTGAGACGAACAATTCAAAGGACTGGTTCGAGCCGCACAAGGGTCACTACAAGGATGCGATAGCCGGTCCTGCCGCGTTCTTCGCCGACCTCATGGCCGAGGATATCGCGCGCCTGACCGGCAAACCGCATCAGCCCAAAGTGTTCCGCATCTACCGCGATGTGCGCTTTTCCAAGGACAAGACGCCGCTGAATACGCATCTGCATGTGATGTGGTCGCCCGCTGGCAGCGACCCGCTGGCGCCATCGTGGTTCTGGGGCCTGTCGCCCACCTATTTCGTGATGGGCATGGGGATCATGGGGTTGCAGGGCGAAAGCCTGACCCGGTATCGCGCCTTTGTCGACCGTTGGGGTGACGGCTTGCAGGAGGCGCTGGATCAAGTCGGGGATCAGATTGGTGCCAGCATCAGCGACTGGGGGCCCGAGCCGCTGAAAAACGTGCCCAAACCTTACGATCCCGATCATCCCCATGGCGCGCTATTGCGCCGGAAAGCCTTGGCTGTCAGCGCCCCGATGCCGCAGGATTGGCGTCAAGCGGGTGTGTTGCGCGCAAGTGTGAATACCGCCAAAGGCCTGCTGCCCGTGTGGGAGATGTTCGATACCCATCTTTGAGTCCTGCGCTCAGTCCCGATGTGCGGGAAAGGTCGCATTTGAATGAATTTGCCTTGCAGTTGCCCTGTCAAGGCAAGGATATGTCAACGCTTGCCCCTCATTTCTGCCTTCACGCGATGATTTCAGAATGAGGTTGCTATGGAGCGGATGTGGGGCCTGTTGGCCTGCGTTGGATTATGTGTGCAAGCAGCGTTTGCGTGGGGGGAGGCCTTGCCCATGGCGCAGCGCGCCAGCCTTTTGTCGGATCGCGCACCACTGTTTGTGCAGACGGATGTGGTCGCGCCGAGTTCCCCGAGCCTTTTTGCAGGCAAGGCTGCCCAAAGTCTGTTCGCACCGATGCCCGTCTCTGTTCGCCGACCCGCCGATTTCGGCTCCATCCCCACGCCCGGACTTGGCCCTGTAGGGAAACTCAGGTCATTGATCGCACAAGCCGAAGCGGGGGCCAAGGACTATGACGCCGTGCAGTACGGCGCGACCGTGAAACCCGGCGGGCCGCCCACGACTCTGACCGTGCAGCAGATTTACGAGTGGATCGAGGATACGCCGGGCCAGCCCCACGCCATCGGGCGCTATCAGTTCATTCCGTCGACGCTCAGGCGCCTTGTCGCCCGCCTTGACATCCACCCCGATACCCGGTTCAGCCCCCGCGTGCAGGACCAGCTGGCCGATGTGTTGCTGCAGGAGGCGGGCTTGCACCGCTTTCTGGTCGGGGAGATGGAGCGGCAGGATTTCATGAACAACCTCGCCAAGATCTGGGCGGGCCTGCCCAACGCCACGGGCAAGTCACATTATCACGGCTATGCCGGGAACAAGGCGACGATGACATGGGCCAGTTTCGATGCGCAGATGGCGCGGATTTTTCCTGGGTAGGGGCGGGGCTGGAGGGCAGGTTTGCCTGAAATCGACGATGCGTCTGTCCGGCGGGGCCGGGCGGTCATGGCGACCGGCCCGAAAGCTGTCCACCGCCGACGGCGGTCACGCCAGCAGCATCCACACCGCGACCCCTGCCAGCACAACGCCGAAAGTCGTGTTGAGCGCGCGGGCGCTTTCTTCGGACCGGAAATACCGCGCAATCTTGTCCCCGACCCAGGCCCAGAGCGAAAAGGCGACAAGGTTGTTGAGGGTGAAAACGGTCGTGATCAGGATCACCGTCAACAGCCACCCCGTATCGCCCGGTTCGAGGAACTGGGTGAACATCAGCGCGATAATGACATAGGCCTTGGGATTGAGCGCCAGCAGGATGACACCGTCGATAAAGGATGCAGGCCTTGCCGCCCGCGTGCCGTCCAGCGCGCTGGCCCGGAACATCGTCCACGCGATCCACAGCACATAAAGCGCGCCGCCGGTCTTCAGGACAAGAAAGACCTGCGGAAAGCGCTCCATCGCCGCGATCAGGCCCAGACCGATGGCCGCCGTCACAAGCCAGGTCGCGACGTGATACCCGGCATTGGACGGCAGGGTCGCGCGAAATCCGAACCGGGCGCCGTTGGCGGCAAAGAACAGGTTGCCGGGACCCGGGCTGTAGGCCAGCGGAAACAGAAAAACGACAAGGGCGATGGCGGTTGCGAGCATGGGTGCGTTCCTTTTGCTTTCGTGACCTCAGTCAACACCCATGGGCCGCACAACGCGACCCGAATGCTGCGCATTGCGCGGCCACCCGGCGGCTGGAACAAAAAAAGGCCCCGCGCGATGCGGGGCCCTTGATCGTCGCGACGGTCCGCTTATTGCGGAATCTCGCCTTCAATCCCTTCGACGTAGAAGTTCATGCCGGCCAGCGTGCCGTCATCGGCCGTTTCGCCCTCGGCCAGAAAGACCGAGCCGTCCTGTTTGTTCAGCGGGCCGGTGAAGGGGTGGTATTCACCCGATGCGATGGCGTCCTTGAGGGCCAGCGCCTCGGCTTTCACATCTTCGGGCACGGCGTCCGTGATCTCGCCGATGCCGACCATGCCTGCGCCGATGCCGTCCCACGTGTCGGTGCTGGTCCATGTGCCATCCATCACCGCACGCGTGCGCGCGATGTAGTAGGGGGCCCAGTCGTCGATGATCGAGGACACGCGCGGGAAGGGCGCGTATTGCGCCATGTCCGAGGCCTGGCCGAAGGTCACCACGTTGCCCGCCTCTTGCGCCGCCGCTTGCGGAGCGGTCGAGTCGGTGTGTTGCAGCACCACGTCCGCGCCCTGTTCGATCAGCACCTTGGCGGCGTCCGCCTCCTTGGCGGGGTCGAACCACGTGTAGGCCCAGATGATCTTGAACTCTACATCCGGGTTCACCTTCTTGGCGTGGATATAGGCCGAGTTGATGCCGCGGATCA
>CAYGPT010000094.1:0-12536 GCA_964351755.1 uncultured Rhodobacterales bacterium
GGGGGGGGGTTGTGGTTTAGACGCGCCGGGGGGGGGGGGGGGGGGTGGCGGCGCAATGGTGCTGGGCAATGCAGGTAGCCTTCTGGGCGGCAACAGCCCTTCGCCCCAAGTGATGCAAGCTCTGGCGCAATTGTCCGATCAAATCCGGGCCATGGAAGGCCGCATCATGCAACGCTTTGACCGGATTGAAGAACTGCAATTGGAAACGCTGGAACTGCTCAAGGATTTCTATGACGCATACGAGCAGCGTTCACGCCAGATGCTTGTCAAGATCGAAGCAAATGGCGCGCAATTGAGCCGCGCGATTGATCTTATTGAACGGCAGGATCGCGAGCGACGCGAACGAGAACTGTTTGTCTCGATCAGCCGGGCGAGGATCTGGCTGGACAGTGCGCTTCAAGGCGAAGAGGTTCGCCTGTCGGATATTGACGAAGTGGTTAGCGAACTGCATGCGTTTGCTGTCCTTGTACCAACGCAAGAAAGCTATTTTGAACCGTTTGAAGCACCGGGGCCAGGTGTGCCACCCCTGTTGGCGATCCGCGAGATCGTGAGATTTGTGCTGGATCAGAAGCGCGCTGTGGACGCCCTGCCGGCCTTGCGTCATGCGCTGCTCATGGCGGACATAGACCCACATGACATGCCGTCGCGTGTCGCACATCCAGAAGCGTTTGTGGCCGCGGCGCAGCCTATGCTAGAGTTTGTGGCCGCCCTTGACGGACTTCAAAATCAGCAGATTTCATCGATGATGAGCGATGTTGTCGAGACCGGCCGCGGGATCCGTCAACTCATTGGCGCCGGGCGGGCTGATGGGCCCGTGCGCAGCTTTGAGGACCGCGCGGACCGCGAGGCGCGTGAGCTAAAGCAGCAACTTGTGTGGGGTCTGGATCTGAACCCGGCAGATGGCCGCCCCGAAAATGCGCCAACGCCTTTCGGCGGCGCGCTTGACACCGCACATCCCTATCCCCGAATCGGGCCATCCGTCTTGCGCGAGATCAAGCCCCGCAGTCTCGCCGACGCAGCCCGGGGCCGTGAGGCTCAAGACTGGCTGCGGGAAAGAAGCGCCCTGGACGATCGCGTCCACAACCCGATGCTGGAACTGCCCAGCAAGCGCAGAAACTGGATGCACCGAACGTGGGATTATATGTTCGACCCCTTTATTGACCAGTTGAGCGATGGAAGGCTTTGGCTAGACTCCCGTGACTTTCTTGCGGGCGATCGCGCATATGGCGTGAAAGACCTTGGGTTTTGGGGCTGGGCGACCGCATTCACCAACATGAGCTTCTCGAAAGAGCATTGGATCACAACTCAAAGACGCTATTGGTTGCGGCGCCGTCGCAGGATCACGGGCAAGGTGAATTTGCCGGGTGACACGCGCGAGGTGGTCTTCTGGGAGGTCACCTTCACCCGCAATGACAAGTTGAGCGGAGGCGATCCGCCGATGGTCTGCTACAAATCTAACTGCCCGAGCACTTTTTCCTATTTTTGTCCGGAAGACCCAGATCACAAAAGTGTCTTTTCCAAGGTTTTCGCGCCGGTGCGCGACGCCTATGAACGCTACAACGCCGCAGAGATGGACAAACGGCAGCAGGCGTTGAACGACGCGGTGATAGACGATGACGATCGGCTCGAGCAGGTTGTAGTCGATCAGGCAATCCTCTCGCTGGTGCGCTATTTCCGTCTTGCGGTCCAGTCTGAAAGCGTCTCAGCGGAACAGGAATTCCACCCAATTCTGGAGCGCATGCTGGAAATCCTAGACATCGCGGATGGGGATCTGAGCCGCTTTGTGCGTGAGTTGCACCAGGGTCTGCCCCGCGTTCAATACGAGGCCATTTTTGGCACGCCGCGCCGCGCCCCCTGGGTGTCGGGGGACTTTGTTAAATGGGACGATCTGTCTTCAGGACTGACGTGGCACGATGCGATGCAACGCCCACTTCTTGCGCTTCTGGACAGCACTATGGCTGTCCCCAAGATCAATGAAGCCAAAGGCAAAACGTTGTATCCACTCGATGACGTTCAACGGCGCCTAGACGGGTTTGCCCGGATCAATGGGCTCTAGTAATCTACGTGCAATGGATGCGGTCCAGAGAAGGTTCGACGCCGGTCCCGTCCCCTCCGCCACTTGCCCTTCTCAAACTGTTCTATCCACGGCGCGCAGCCCGAATTTCCCCGTGTTTTCAAAGGGGCTTGCAGGTGATGCTAAACACCGACCTCAGCGTCGCGACCCCCGAAATCGTTCTATATGGCAATTTTTCTCTGAACCTGATGACTGCCCCTATTAGGTGAATAGCTTGGTAGAGCACGGAAACTTATGTACCTTTTCGAGCGCGAGCCTCAACACTCCGACGCCAGTCTCGTTCGGCCAGATGGAACCGGGATCGAACCTTCGCGCATATCAGTATGCATCTATTTGCAGCCAATGCTGCGACCCAGCATTTGGTGGTGCTATTTAAGAAGGGCGGGAAGCGGACCTTCGCTGAGGCGCGGTCGGTGAGCAACATGTTTCCAAGAGCAGACATCATCGAAGCATCAGCCAGACTTTTGCGTCGACAGAGAGTGTGAATGTCTTTGCGACCACGAAGACATCAATTGAGTTAGTGGCGCCAACTGCTTTGGCCACGCATTCTAGGTTTTGCACGGGCTCACGTCGCCTTGTCCGAGGATTTCACCACAGCACGGTTTGTGCAACCGAGCCTGTTTCACGGACGATGCCCTACAATGGTAACCTGCACGCCCGCGCTCCAATTCTCTCCGCAAAACTTTCCAAAAAATTTTTGAACCGCACCGGCACCCGGCGCGACCACCTTAACAGACGCACTCATGCAAAGGTGGAGACCACAATGAAAGACGAACACAACAGCGAAGCGCAGCACGCATTCAGCAGCAAGGACCTCGAAGGATTTCTGAAACGGCTCGGGATTCCTGTGAACGGCGAAACAGTAAGCCTCGCCTTTGCCATCGACTTCGCCATGCGCCGTGGCAATCGCGCCGAGGCAGAAGCAAGAGCGCAGGAATTGATGGACCTGTTCCGCGCCTCCCCGCTTGCGCCGGGAGATGACGATGGTCGGGTCGAGCACAACGACAACGCGCTGGACCGCGAGCAGCCCGTCGCCAAACTGATCAGCGATGCGCTGACCCTGTACGAGAACATGCAGATCACGCTGCAGGCAGCCGACCCCGAAGAAAGCATGGGTGAAATCTACAGCGATGAGACGATGAACCTCATTGCCGGACACGCCGGTCTGCCGAATGATCCGTTGATCAAACCGTGGCTCAAGCGGATCGGGACCGTCTTTGCGACAGGCGGTCGCGATGCGGCGCAACGCGAAGCAGGCGGTCTGATCGGGCATTTGGTGGCGGACGGCCACATTGAAGAAACCGATGCCGCCCGTGCGGAAATGCTCGAACGCATCATGGACAACGTCGCGCTGGCCGAAGCGAGCATTGAAAACTTCGGCGATCCCGACGGCAATGAAGACTTCTACGGCGATTACGACGATGCCGAAGGATCTGCGCAGGCCGATGTCGAAATCGACCTGTCGCTCAAGATCGAAGAAGACCGTCTGGCCCGCGAAGCCGACGCGCGCGCGCATCAGGAATACGGACGCCGCGAGGGCGCGCTGTTCGAGACGCTCGCCACGCGCGCCGATGGGTTGATTGCAAGCCTGGGTCTGGACCTCACAAATGCCGACGATGCTGCGCTGTCCGAGCGGTTCATCGCGCTCATGCGCCAGTTCGCGTTTGTGTATGGTAAAGTGACACCCGACGGGATCGCGGCGGCCACTGCGGCGATGCAAGACATCGAAGCCTTCGCCGCTGAGGTGGCAGCGCAACGTGCGGGCCGTGGTGGCGGTGAGGCGATCACCGCCGAAACGTTGACCCGCCAGATCGTCCAGGAGGCCGACGAGGTGACGCGCCAGCACGAGGCCCAGCAAGCCCAGCTCCAAGTTGAGGCGCGTGCAGCCGTCGAAGAGCAGATGCGCCAGGAGGCCGAAGCCGCCGTTGCGCCCGGCGCCGCGCAAGGAGCGCCTGATCAGACGCGGGACAACACGGATCAGGATCAGCCAACAGACCAGCCCGATCCCGCGCCAACCGAATGGGCCGCAGACGACAACCCCGATCCGGCCAAGACGACCGATCTGGACGTTCAGAAGGTCGCCATGGCCCTCAAGGAAAACGGCGAGAAAGAAGCGCGACAGGTCGCTGCCCGGATCGCCGGAATGGCGCATGACGAGGGCACTCTGCCTGTTTCCGAAGCGGACATGGTCGAAGACCTGCTTGCCAGTGCCCAAATCTTCAACGCCGCGGCGGATGAGTACGAACGCAAGGAGAGGGCCGCAGTCGAAAAGGCGTTGAAAGCCCAACAGGACGCAAAAGTCGCCAAGACCACGCCACCTGCACCTGAAACCGGCGAAACACAGGCGCAACCGACCGCAGATGCCCCCCGGTTGTCGGACTATCGGGCAGAGTTGCAGCACATTTCTTTCCTGCTGGCCGAAGGCAGCCCGACCGAAGCCCGCGCTCTGGCCGTGGAACTCGCCGCAACTTTGCGCGCTTTTGGCGGGCAATTCGCCAAGATCGATGAAGCGATGATCCTGAAACATGTCATGAGGGAGGATAAAAAAGCAAAGGATAAGCGCGCCTCCGTCGCAACCGATCAGACTGACAGTGACAGTGACGACGCGACCGATCGCGCGAGCTGGTTCCTGTCGATGGCGCTCAGAAAAGACGCCAGAAGTGGCCAGATCTATGATGGCCTCGTCCGCGCGATCATGAGCGGAGACAAGCAGGCTTCGGGCAAGCTGGCAAAGGCGCTCGCCAACCATATCCTTCAGCTTTACAAGACCAAAGTGACAATCGTGGAAATGCTGACGGCCATCGTCGACGCGGCCAAGCTGGACGCCAAGGCGAAACAGGACGCCCAGGGCAAACTGGATGACATTTCCGAGCTTTCATCCGATAGCGGCGACAGCAGCGACGGGAACGACCCCGGCGGCGCAGACGGTGGTGACAGCGACGATGACGACGATTTCAGCGACCGCGCCAGCTGGTTCCTGATGACTGCGGTCGACAAGGATGCCAAAAGCGCCGAAATATACGACGCTCTTGTCCGCGTCCTTCTGAAAGGCGACAAGAGCACCGGCGCAAAGCTGGCCAAGGCGCTCGCCACTCATATCCTGAAACTCTACAAGACCAACGTCACAATGGCGGAAATGCTGGAGGCGATCATCAACGCCGCGCGGCAGGACGTCAAAGCCAACCGGGACGACAGCTCGCAGACGTCATCGGACAGCGGTTATGACGGTGACAATGACGACACCGATACCGAGGACGACGATCAGGACGGTGCCGCGGATGCCGTGGCTGCCGATGCGAACACCGGGGCCAGCGAAAGCCAGACCAAATATGACATGGGCACGATCAAAAGGGTCGATTGGCAAGGCATGCTGAGCGTCTACAGCATGGACCCCGAGGAAGGCGAGGCGGCGGCGGACGTAGCCAAGCTGATCGTCAAGAAGGGCATGGAGTCGCCCGGTGTCCTGAAATCCGCCAAGGATCTGCTGACCCGCTCCAGCAAGAAAGTCAAAGGCGCCAAGGTGAAGAACCACAAACACTTTGTGGCCGCCATCGAGGATGCAATGATCAAGAAGACCGAGAGTAAGAAGGTTGTTAAACCTCTGAAATTCGCGGACATTTCCGACGACATGAGTGACGACATTTCAGTCTGAGGCATTTCCAGTGAGCCAAAAAGCCAAGGTCGCGGCCCCGCCGCGCCTTGGCAATTTCTTTGCGACCCATGTGTTTTGATCCGGGTCATGGCGTAGCGATTTCCGGGACGGGTGGGAAAATTCCGCATTCTGTCCCTATGACGCCTCTGGGTGTCAAAACCGGCGCACGCCTATCTGCATGTTTGGGTGCAGTCTCATTCGCAGGCCAGCGGCCCTTTGAGCAGTCCGGAGCCGTATGTTCTGTCAACGCCGCGGGGGCCAAGATCATCACTTGTGCTGGCCAGAAGCGCGCGCACGTCGCCAGAGGTTGCCGCGCCAGACATGCGGGCATCCGCCGCGATCCGTGCGGTGACGAACGCGGCGGCAAAGGACGTTCCGGTGACAAATCGCCCGCCCTGTGCCGTGGGCACAAAGATGTCGACACCGGGGGCAGCGACATCCACGAATGGACCGCGAACAGCGCGGCGATAGATGCGTGCCTCTGCGTCCACCGCCGTGACCGCGATCACCGGATCAAATGCAGCCGGATAGAACGCCCCCGCATCCGACCCGAAGTTACCTACCGACGCCACCAAGATCATGCCACGCTGCGCAGCGGCATCAATCGTGATCCCGAGGATCTTGTTGGACGGTCCGGCCAGCGACATGTTGACCACGCGTACGTTTTGACTGGCGAGCCACTCAAGTGCGCGGATCAGCGCATCGGCACCTGCAATCAGATCCCCGCCCGCCGTGCGGGTCATAACGCCGGCGTTGTATATGGTCAGCCCGTCGAGCTGGCCCGGCCCGGCCAACACACTGGCGACGTCAGTCCCATGCCGACCAGCGTTTGACTCCGCTCCAGAGAACGCGCGCGAAATGACACGTACGCCGCTCAATGCCGGTGCGCTTTGATCAACAACTGTGTCGATCAGCCCGACCGGGACGCGTGCCGTACAGCTGTCGTCCGGCCAGTCCATCAGGGTCTGTGCATACGTCCTTGGGTCAGGCGAGGGTGCGTCCATCTGCAGTCGATAGGCGTGGTTGACTCCGACCGCCGCTGCCGGTTCAGCCGCTTCGAGATAGGCGATTGCCTCCTGCCCATTGACGCTGGCCGGCGTCTGGAATGTCAGCAAAACCTTGTCGAGTGCGGGCAGCGGTGTTGTGCGCAGCAACCGATAGTCACCTGCCTGCGCCGCAGCCTTGATCCTGTTCGTCGGGGCTGAGGAGTCCAGAATGGCGATAACATCGCGCGATGCCACGTCGGGTCGCGTCGTCGACACATCCACCGCGGCGCAAGCAAACAGCAGAAAGGCGCTGCACATTGCGGCCAGTGCCTTGAGAGGGGCGTTGCGGGCGGTCGGTTTCTTGTCATGCCGTATGTCGGTCATCTGTGTGCTCCTTGCTGTTTTGACGACACCCGGACGGGGTGCACGGATATAACACCTCAAGTGCCGGTTTTATTTTGAACCTTCGGACGGAGCTGTGCGACACATACTTGTAGAAGCATTGCTTCGCACCGTAAATGCGCCGCTCCACCGGGGAAAAGCAAGGCGCTGAAAGGGACAAAATGGACCGCGACGACCTCATACTGGCCTATGTTCAGGGCAAGCTGACCGAGGCAGACGCAACTGCGTTCGAGCAAGCCCTTGAACAGGACGCGGACATGGCGGCCGAAATTCTGGCCTTGCGCGCAGCCCGTTCGGAGTTCGCGCAGGAGGATGATCAATTGGAAGCCGGTCCCGGCTGGGACCGGCTGGAAGCGGCCATCGACGCCACCGCCCCCGCCAATGACAACCGGCCATTGCGTCTGTCGCTGTGGCAGGCAGGCGGGCTGATCGCGGCGTCTCTTGCGCTGTGGCAGGTCGCGGTTGTCCCTTTGACGCAACCCCAACGCTTGCCGGGCTATGAGGCGGTGAGCGAAGATGCCGCGGGGCCCGTGTTGCAGGTCATGTTCTCCGGCACGGCGAGCGTCGCCGATGTCACTGCAATGTTGCGCGATACCGGCGGCACCGTTGTCGACGGTCCCGGCGCACTGGGCCTTTATCGCATTGCATTTGACAGTACCGACCAGATGGAGGTCGCGCGTGCGGTTCTGGAAGGGCGTAGCGATCTGATTGACATGGTGACCGTGCAGTAACCCTGTACCGCGTTTTCAGCGCGTCCCGAGGCAGCGCAGCAGCAGCTTCTTGGCATGAAACACACGGGTCTTGATGGTGCCGCTGGGCACGCCCTCGATGACCGCGATTTCGTCGTAGGTGAAGTCTTCGTAAAAGGCGAGGCGCATGACGGTGCGATGCGCATCCTTCAGGCGGTCCAGACAGGCGCGCACGCGACCGGCTTCGGACACCGATATGGTGATGTCCTCGGGGTTGGGCGTGTCGTCGATGGCCTCCGGCACTTCGTCGACATACTGCACGCGCGCGCCTTTGCGGATGCGATCCACGATCTTGTTGCGCGCGATGGTCAGCAGCCAGCTCTTGGCAGAAGCTTCGCCACGGTACTTGTGCGCTGTGCGCCACACGTCGAGCATTGCATCCTGCACCACGTCCGAAGCGGCCGCCTCATCCATTCCGCGTGATCGGGCAAACGCGATGACATTGCGCTGATAGGCCATGTAAAACGCCTTCATCGCGGCTCGATCACCCGACCCGATACGGCGCAACAGGTCTTTGTCTTGCGCCGGGTCGGGCATGATGGCGGTCCCAGTTCTTGGTGATGTCCAGATCAGAGGGTCGCACCGCATCGCGGCCGATTCAAGCCAAACCGTCGCCGAAGTCGACGGTCCCAACCAAAAACGCGCATAGGGGCAGTCGGGATCGCGTCGATCGCAATTGGTCGGTGTTTCTGACTGTGCCACCCGGCGCTGCGCTGTTTCCGAAATTTTTTTGAACCTTTGGGGCCCCGCGCACGACCTCTTGTCACACGCAGCGCAGGCGACCCGAACGCCACGCTCGGATCACGCAATCCGCGTCAGCCCCGACGCACAGCCCAAGGAACCGCTATGCCCTGTCTTTGCCCGTCCGCCACGCAAAATCTAGCGAACCTGCTGCCCAAAGCCCACTTGAGCGTCAGTGCAGTGCCACCGCAGATGGCGCACCTGATGGGTCTTTTGGGGCTAGAAGGTTCCGGCCAATCGGGGGCCGCGCGCGTAGATTTGAAGATGAACGCGATGCTGCCCTCAGTGTCCGCAAAGGCGTGGCTGCATGCGAGGATGTCCGCCGCAATGCCGGGGTTGCCGCCCTTTGCAACTCCGCGACTGATGACCATGACAGCGCAGATGGCGGCGGTCGGCGGCAGCTACCCAATGCAGGACCCGCGTGCGCTCATGGCGGAACTGCAGCGGACCTTGCGCAGCCTTCGGGCACATCTATTGCCGTTCTTTGCGATGGCGCACACCATCCCAAGACCGCATCTGGCCAACATGGTGGGTGCGGCGCGCATGACCTTGGCGATGCGGGCCAGAGGGCTATGCCCGATGGCTCTGTCGGGTGTCGACGCCAGCTTTTCCACGGCACAAAACCTCGGCAGTCCACAAGCGACCTTCGACGCGGCCATCGGGGCGGCCCATTCTATGGGGTCGCAACCATTTCCGGCCTTTGGATTGCCGCTGCCCAAACTCGGTCTGGCGATGCACCTTGCGGCCCTCGCACCGTTGGCAAGCGCGCCGCAATCCCTCGGCCTTCCGGCGGTGAGCGATCCGAATTTCAGCGCCATGGCGATGCGCATGATACAAGGCCTCGCGCAGATTCCGCCATTCCCGTTCGATATCAGCAAGCTCATGTCAGACCTCACAATGTTTTCGGACCTGTTGGCCATCAAGCAAGCCTTTGGCGCGGACGCGATGAGCGCGGAAGGTATGTTGCGGGTGCAGAACATGCTTGGTTTCTTCGGTCGTTTGGGCCTGCCAAGCCTGCCGAAAGCGGCTGTTTCGTTGCAGCCGAAACTCGACATGCTGCCGTCCATGGATACGGTCATGACAGGTGCCAATGTCGTAAAGACCGGTGCAGCCACTTTTGCGATGTCCACGCGGTTCAGTCCGACACTCCCCGTTATCCTGCCATTCCTGTCGGCACTCGATGCGCTGAGAGCCTTGCTTGGTGATGCCGTCGGCACTATGCCGCACGGGGCCTGTTCCGCTTGCAAGATGGTTGCCTGAACAGCTGGCCATGGCGCAAAACGCTGACAAATGGCGGCGAATGGAACCATCCCGTGTTCGGTCGGTTCAAAGGGTTGCTGCGTGGTGTAACCATATGGCGAGGGCTCAAAGTGAACGCATTGCGCGGCCCTTGAACAATATTTCCAAGCGTGTTCTCTGTTTCCGTTTCAAAGCGAGGGAAATAGACATAGTAACCACCGATACTGTCTGACGTCAGCGCCTATGGGTCCAAATAGGGTGATTTGCTAGGGTCAGGATTCACAACCAATAGATCACGACAGCAGCGAGTGCGATGGCTGAGAGGAAGACCTTCGGACAGCGGTCATAGCGTGTCGCCACGCGCCTCCAGTCCTTGAGCCTGCTGAACATAATCTCGATGCGGTTTCGCCGTTTGTATCGGCGCTTGTCCACTGCCCGGCAGGGCATTGTGCAACAATGTCCCGATAGGGGTATTTGATTGTCGTTTTGCGCTGCTTTCAACCTGGAATACAGGCGCGTATCCCTTTGTCTTTCAATGCTTCTCGGAACCAGTCAGCGTCATAGCCACGATCTCCGAGCAGCCATTTGACGTTTGGCAGGCCGCTGAGCAGTGCCCGTGCACCGACATAATCGCTGACCTGTCCGGCGGTGACGAACAGGTCGATCGGTCTTCCCTGGCTGTCACAGATTGCGTGCAGCTTGGCTCCTCTCGGCGATGTACGCATCACCTGCCCGGCAAGGGTTCATGCCGCCCTTCGTGCGACCCCTCTCGGGATCTTGCTGCGCAAGACCCTGCCGGGCAGTGGATCAGGCGACCACGCCCCCCCCTTTTTAGCGGCCATGCTGGTCGCTGTTCGATGTGCCTTCAGGTATGTCGCGTCCACTGCCCGGCAGGGCATCCCGCAGGGATGTCCCGAGAGGGGATCATCACGGTCTTCTGTTCGCCGTGCGCCGCAGCGAGCCCGGTCATCATCCGCGCGAAGATGCCTTTCTCGCTCCACCGCTTCCAGCGGCTGTAAATCGTCTTGTGTGGACCACAGGCGGCTGGAGCGTCACGCCAACGCAAGCCATTGCGATTGATGAAGATAATCCCGCTCAACACACGCCGATCATCGACGCGAGGTTTGCCGTGGGATTTCGGGAAGAAGGGCTCAAGGCGCGCCATCTGCGTATCGTTCAACTAGAAAAGATCAGACATACCACCGCTCGTTTTTCGAACCGTGAATCACGCCACCAGTCGGAGATCAATGGGTCCTGACCCTAAGCTCTGAATGTCCGCTTTGCGTGCTGCAACCGCAGTATCAAGAAGTAAGGCCGAGTGTCGGCAATGGGCCGTCTGCGGCGCTGCGGATTGGCTAGAGCTAAGCGGACGCTGTGATGCGGAGAATGGCCGCGAAGAGCCCAAATTGACGGATGCTGCATCAGATATTAATGCCCGCTTTCTTCAGCCGGACAATCCGCTTCAGACACAGGGGCTAGTATGGTTGTAGGCAATTCTCGCCTCAAGAAAAATCAAAGAAGTTCTTGGGAAAACAGCCCTTTATTTTTGAACGAGTTTGATTGAATGCCTCGTATCCACCGGCCACATCGAATATGTTGTCGGTTAGAGTGATAGCAAATCCATCGCCGATTTTGGCAATCTTTGCATCTAAGCTTTGGTCCAAAAGCGGGCTGACGAGATCGGCGTAGGGTCGCCCAAGAAATGTTGACCACCCGAGTTGTGGGACCGTAGTTGGTGTTCTTTGACCTGTGATCCAAGTTGGCTCTCGGGCCTCGGACAAGTCCGCGCGTTTATGAGCATCTCTGTAAAGGTGCGCGAAGCCATATTGCGTCTCTGTCAACTGGTACAGAAGGTTTGCAAAGTTACGCCAGTCGATTGATTTATGTGGTTTGGCGTATACCGACAGTTCTGCTGGTATCGGGCGCCCTCGATTATTTCGGCTCTCGTGCCGGATTTCCGCTTGATACCTAGTGGTGAGCTTGCGTTGCCAGCCGACTCCGACATGAAACTCAGATAGAGAGCCGTTGACCCGCGTCTGTCCGATGCCTGCCCAATGCGGCTGTGCATCTTCAATCCCAGATAGGTCAGCAGCTTTATCGCCCCAAACGCTCAAACTTTGCGGGACGAGGCGGCTATCATAATTGGCAAAGAGCTCAAGCAACTGCTTGCCAAAAGCCCAGTCAATTGTGGGTGTTCCGATTTCAATATGGATGACCAATAGTTCTTTCGAAGTGATATCTCGCATTCAAACTCGCCTGTTCTTGCCTTGCTGCAGCACTGTAGTACGAAATCTATTAGCGGTCATTGGCGGAGCCGCAGCGAAAGCCCGCTTTGTCCGCATCTTACCAGTTCGTACACGATGCAGCGAACGGCAGGTGTACGGATACCGTAGGCATTTCTGAGAATTTCATCGTACCAGCCATCTGGCACACCAATGTCGCCCATTTCACTCGGCTCAAAGGTGACGGGAGATTGTAACGAAGAACCACCCCCTTATGGACAGCCTTAGTGTAGGTGACCTGCCCCCCTTTGGCATTCGACCCCACTTACCGATCAGGCGCCGCTTCAAGGGACGTCTCGAACCGCTTGTCCGCCGCCGCTGCTTCTTTCAAGAGCGCGTCGAAATTGTCAGGTGGATTGCCATCTTCCAGCATCCCTTTGAACGTCGCATAGGCATCCGTCTTGCTGCCGT
>CAYGPT010000095.1:0-12381 GCA_964351755.1 uncultured Rhodobacterales bacterium
GGCCTCGTTCATCATGGTGAACATGGCGCGCATGCCCTTGTGCTCTTCACCGATCAGGTAGCCGGTCGCGCCGTCATAGTTCATCACGCAGGTCGAGTTGCCGTGAATGCCCATCTTCTCTTCGATGTTGCCCACGGCGACGCCGTTGCGCGCGCCGAGCGAGCCGTCTTCGTTCACGAGGAACTTCGGGACGATAAACAGCGACACGCCCTTGATCCCTTCGGGACCGCCGACGATCTTGGCCAGCACGAGGTGGATGATGTTATCGGCCATGTCGTGTTCACCGGCGGAGATAAAGATCTTCTGACCGGTGATTTTGTAGCTGCCGTCGTCCTGCGGCTCTGCCTTGGTGCGCATCAGACCCAGATCGGTGCCGCAATGGGGTTCGGTCAGGTTCATGGTGCCGGTCCATTCACATGACACCATTTTGGGCAGATAAATTTCCTTTTGCGCCTGCGAACCGTGTGCGAGGATCGCCGAGGCCGCGCCATGGGTCAGGCCCTGATACATGGTGAAGGCCATGTTGGCCGAACTGAACATCTCGCCAACCGCCGTGCCGATCACGTAGGGCATGTTCTGGCCGCCGAATTCCTCGGGCATGTCCAGACCGGGCCAGCCGCCTTCCTTCACCTGCTCGAACGCCTCCTTGAATCCGGTGGGGGTGTAGACGACGCCGTTTTCGAGGCGGCAGCCTTCTTTGTCGCCGACCACGTTCAGCGGGGCGAGGACACCGGAAGTCAGCTTGCCCGCTTCTTCCAAGATCGCGGATGTGAAATCCGCCTCCAACTCGTCATAGCCGGGGATGTCGCTGGCCGTTACGTTAAGCACGTCGTGCAGGATGAATTGCATGTCTTTGGTGGGGGGCGTGTAGCTGGGCATGGTGTCTCTCCCTAATATGATCCGGTGACGCTTATTCAGCGGCCTTTTTTGCGCTGTTCATCGAGGCGAGCATCTTTTCGCCCCATTTCAACTGGTCTTGCAGGTCTTCGATGGCTTCGTTCAGTTCGTCACGTTGCGCGACCATGTCGGCCAGCCGGTCGCTGGCGATTTCATAAGTGCGCGCAAGCTGGGTCTGTTGCTGGTCGCCCATGTCGTACAGGTCCAGCAGTTGGCGGATTTCTTCGAGGCTGAAGCCAAAACGTTTGCCACGCAGGATCAGCTTGAGCCGGGCGCGGTCGCGTTTGGTGAACAGGCGTTTTTGCCCCTCACGGATCGGGAACAGAAGTTCCTTGGCTTCGTAGAAACGCAGTGTCCGCGGCGTGACGTCAAAGGCGTCACACATTTCACGGATCGTCATTGTTTTGTCGGTCATTGGATCACTCGCATGTCCTGTTACGGTCGCTACATGGGGGAGCTCCGGTTTCGATGCAACCGATGAGTGACGTTGACGTAACCCGTACGTTGCGTCACTTTCAAGGTTGACGTGTTTGTGATCTACGTCAAGCAGGGAGCTGGCAAAATTCAGCTTGTGCGGGCGTGTTTTTCACCGCGACCGACCATGCGCGTCAGGATGCACCCGGTTGATCCTGATCACCCGATGCGCTCCCGGCTGATATCCAAAGCTGGTCGATTGCGTCCAGATGCTCTGCGGAATAGGTTGGTGCGCTATCCCAATAGCGTCCCGATTCCACAAAATATCCCAGGCTGTCTTCGTAGCTTTGTGCACGGTCAAACGCCGTCGGATTTGCGCGCACCACTGGAAGTTCTGTTTGACCAAGATCTTTTAGCGCAATTGCCGGAAAGACCAGGCGGCTTTCGCCGCCGGGGGCGCGGATGCAGGCACATCCCTGCTGGGCCGCATGCAGCATCAGGCGGGCGGATTTGGCCTCGAGGTTGCGCAGGGTGATGTCGTCGCGCAGCGGATCGGCTGTGCCTTTGCCATAAAAATGCGGATTGCCAATGGTGGGATAAACCATGTCGCATCCGACAAATACCATGGCTGCAGGGCGAAGGGCAGCCAGCGCCCAGTACCCGGCCGTAAAGGCCATGGTCGCCCCGGCATAGATGATGCCGCCATACGCATTATTTGCGGGCACATAGTCAGCAGCGCCGATCTGGGTCTGTCCGGGACGGAGTTGCGTTGGTTTGCGATCCTGCGGAAAATCCTCGGGCGATATATGGTAATCCCAGTCGTCCCGCACGCTCCAAGCGTTATTGATGGCCACGATGGAGGAGAACATGGATTTGGGTAGGGTTCGAGCCGCCAGTACATTGGGCGCACTGCCAAGGATCAACACAGTTCTTGCCGGGGTCGTCATAGCCGTGTTCACCTTTGCCCGCGTCGTCGCACATGAGCAGGGTTTAGGTCAAAGATGGGTGAGGTCAACAAAAGGGATGCGATAATGCTGGTCCGGTGCGCAACGTGATCAACTGCCTTCGAGTTCACCTGCTACCCTGTCGCGCAGGTCCTGCAATTCAGCCCGGGCTTCGTCCAGCTGTTTGCGCTGCTCGTCCAACTCGCCCAGCTGACCGTCGGCCAGCTTGATCCATGCGCGCATCTGGGCCTCGTTGCCCTCTTTTTCATAGATCAAAAGCCATTGCCGAATGTCTTCGAGTTGAAAGCCGAATTTGCGGCCCCGAAGGATGAGCTTCATCCGGGCACGTTCGCGGGGGCCGTAAAAACGCGACCGGCCCTCGCGGTCCGGCTCAAGAAGCTCGATATACTCGTAGTAACGCAACGTGCGCGGCGTAACGTCGAATTGCGCGCACATCTGCTTAAAGCTCCAGCGGTCGTCGGCCATGCGATGTCTCTCTCCCTGAACGGAAACTTACGGTGGGATCGGATCAAGAGCAACAGGCGCCTTGCCCTCTCTCGGGTCCGCGCCCATAACGTGAAGACACTCCAGCCTGATCCGAGCCCAATGCCCGACAAACTCAAACTTGCCCGCCAGTTCATCGAGGCGATTCCCCATTCCCGTGACCTCGGGATGGAGCTGACCGAGATGCGGGATGGCGAGGCTGTGATCACCATGCCCTATGACGCCCGCCTGATCGGCGATCCCGAAACCGGCGTGATCAGCGGCGGGGCCGTGTCCGCCGTTATGGACACCTGCTGTGGAGCCGCTGTGATGTGCCATCCGTCCAACGGGGGCGGGACCGCAACCCTCGATCTGCGTATTGACTACATGCGTGCGGCCACACCGGGTCAGGCGATCACCGCACGCGCCACATGCTATCACGTCACCCGCTCGGTCGCCTTTGTGCGCGCCACGGCCACCGATGATGACACTGACAATCCTGTGGCCACCGCCACAGGGGCCTTTACCGTCGAGGGAACGACATGAAGCGACCCGAGCCGGTGCAGGTGGTCAAGCAGCGGCGCGATGCAGCGCTGCACGGGTTGGTCGATGGGGTCCCTTACATCAAATATCTGGGCGTCCGGTTCGACCGGCGCGGGGATGAGTTGACTGCAATCCTGCCCTTTGATGACAAGCTGATCGGCAACCCGCTGCTGCCCGCCCTCCACGGCGGTGTGACGGCGGCCTTTCTTGAAGTGACGGCGGTGATCACGCTCAGTTGGTCCTACCTGTGGGAAGATATCGAAAGCGGGGCGCTCGATTTCGATCTCTCCGATGCGCCCCGGCTGCCGCGCCTGCCAAAGACGGTGGATTTCTCGGTCGACTATTTGCGCTCTGGCCTGCCGCGGGATGCCTATGCGCGCGCGCGGGTGAACCGGGCCGGGCGGCGCTATGCCAGCGTCCATGTGGAGGGCTGGCAGGACAATCGCGCCCGCTTGTTTGCGCAAGGTACAGGTCATTTCGTGATGCCTGGACGGCGATGAGCGCACAAGCGCCCGCCGTCACCCCCTCGGTGCCGCCTGTGCCGTTGACCCACAGGCGCGTCCTGAAAATCGCGCTGCCCATCGTCTTGTCCAATGCGACCGTGCCGATTCTGGGCGCGGTCGATGTGGGTGTCGTGGGGCAATTGGGCGAGGCGGAACCCATCGGGGCCGTGGCGCTTGGTGCCATCGTCTTGACGACCGTCTACTGGATCTTCGGGTTTTTGCGCATGGGCACGGTCGGTCTGGTCGGGCAGGCGGCGGGGGCGGATGACGAGGATGAGGTGTCGGCTTGGCTGACCCGTGCGCTGCTTGTGGCCGTCATCGGCGGTCTGGGCCTGATCGTGCTGCAAATCCCGATCTTCTGGGCCGCGATGCAACTTTCCCCGGCCAGCGGCGAAGTTGAAAGCCTAGCGCGCACATATCTTGCCATTCGCATCTGGACGGCCCCTGCGGCGATCGCCGTCTATGCCCTGACCGGCTGGCTGATCGCGATGGAGCGCACGGGGGCCGTGTTCTGGATCCAACTGGGCATGAACGGATTGAATGTCGCGCTCAGCTTTGTCTTTGTGCTGGGGTTCGGCTGGGGCGTGGCCGGTGTCGCCCTGTCTACCGTGATCGCCGAGGTTCTGGGCGCCGGGATGGGTCTCTGGTTTTGCCGCGCGGCCTTTCTGCGCCCGGCATGGCGGGACCGCCTGCGCGTGCTGGACCGGGCCAAGCTGATCCGCATGGCGCTGCTCAACACAGACATTTTGCTGCGCTCGGCCATGTTGATGATCATCTTTTCCAGCTTTGTGTTTCTGGGCGCGCGCTTCGGCGACGTGACGCTGGCGGCCAACGAGGTGCTGATCCAGTTCATGTACATCACGGCCTATGCGATGGACGGATTCGCCTTTGCTGCAGAGACGCTGATCGCGCGGGCCTATGGGCGGTCCGATCCGGGCCGGGTGCGTCGGTCGGCCGTGCTGACCAGCCTATGGGGGATGGTTGTCTGTGTCTGTACGGCCCTCGCGTTCCTGCTGGCAGGCCCGTGGCTGATCGACGTGATGGCCAAGGATGTGGACGTGCAGGTGACAGCGCGCGCCTACCTGTGGTGGATGGTGGCGGCCCCGCTTGTGGGCTGTGCAGCGTGGATGCTGGATGGCATTTTCATCGGCGCTGCGCGGGGCCGCGATATGCGCAACATGATGGCTTTGTCTTTTGCGATCTATTGGATCGCGGTGCTGGTCCTGCTGCCCCTGATGGGCAATCACGGGCTGTGGGCGGCACTGCTGATTTCGTTCATTGCGCGTGGGGTGACGCTTGGGGCCCGCTACCCCGCGCTGGAGAGGGGGGCGCAAGAAAGTTGAATTTTCGTGCTTGGGGACTGGCCCCAAGCCCCCGCAGTATTTCCAGCCGCAAAAGGATCACACCCAGTCGTTGACCTTTGTCCCTATGGCCGTTCTGACCGACATGTGGCCATCGCGTTCCAGCAGCGTGTCAAGGTCGCGCGAGATCCGGGCGGCAAGGCTCAGCCCGCCGTAGACAAGCCCGGTATAGAGTTGTACCGCCGAGGCCCCGGCGCAGATTTTGGCATAGGCTTGGTCTGCATTCGCCACGCCACCTACGCCGATCAGCGGAATGTTCGTCAGCTTGTGCAGCTTGGCCAGCACACGGGTCGATTTGTCGAATAAGGGCTGGCCGGACAGGCCGCCTTTTTCGTGGCGGTGGCGGCTGTGCAGCCCGTCCCGGTCCAGCGTCGTGTTGGTGGCGATGATCGCGGCGATGCGCGCATCGGTGGCGACCTTGGCGATGTCGGCGAGGTCCTGATCGGTGAGGTCCGGCGCGATCTTGAGGAAAACGGGCACGCGCCCGCGCGCTTGCATCACTCCGTCCAGAAGGGCGGCCAGTGCCATCGGCCCCTGCAGGTCGCGCAGTTTCTCGGTGTTGGGGCTGGAGACGTTGACTGTGGCAAAGTCGATGTGGGGCGCACAATGCGCCAGTACCCGCGCGAAATCCTCGGCCCCGTTGGCGCTGTCCTTGTTGGCACCTAGGTTGAGGCCGACAGGCACCCCTTTGGGCCGCTTTGCCAGACGCGCGGCAATCACCGACATCCCGTCGTTGTTGAAACCGAAGCGATTGATGGCCGCCGCGTCCTCGCTCAGCCGAAAAAGTCGTGGTCGCGGGTTGCCTGGTTGGGGCAGGGGGGTCGCTGCGCCGACTTCGATCCATCCGAACCCTGCGCGCGACAAGGGTGAGATTGCCGTCGCGTTCTTGTCGAACCCCGCCGCCAGCCCGATAGGGTTTGGCAGGTCCAGCCCCGCCAGCGTCGTGCGCAACCGATCGCTGGTGACCGGGCCGGGCAGATGCGCGAGCGGTGTGTGCAGCGCCTTGAGCGCTAGGCCATGCGCCGTTTCCGGGTCAAACCGGCGCAAGGCCGCCATACCCACCTGCTCAAGCGTGCGTTTCATCCGAAGCTGGTCCCGGCGTCTGCGGGATTGGTGCGGATCAGCCGCGAGGTGGCGACAGCCGCCTGACGGTGCACCACAGCGCGCTGATAGTCAGGGTCAGACACCATCGCGAGGAAGGCATGCGCGGTGGGGTAGCGGGCGATGAACATCGTATCCCACGCCTCGTCCTCGGGACCGATCAGCATGGTTTCAAACTGCGCGCGCCAGACAATGCTGCCGCCCACCTTGTGCAGGATCGCTGCGGTGTGCTTGCCATAAAGCGCATAGGCCTGCGCGCCCGTCAGCCCATCCCGCGCCAGTTCGTGATCGCCGGGATAGTTGGCCAGATCGCGAAATTGTACGAGGTTCAGCATGTCGATTGGTTGATCCCGATCCAGCCCCTTGAACGTGTCGAACTGCGTGCGGGTCGGGTCGATGTGAGTGTTGTCGCTCATGCTGCGAACCCGGCGCCAGCGGGAAACTGGTGCGTGCCGTCGATCAGCGGCAAGGGTTGGGCCCAGTGCACGTCCGCTATCCGCATCTCGCGATACAGGTGGGGAAACAGCGCGCCGCCGCGTGACGCTTCCCATTTCAGATCGTCGCCAAGCCTATCCGCTTCGACCGCGATCAGAAACAGACCGTTCTGCCCGGAAAAATGCTTGCCGGCGGTTTCGGCAGCCTGCTCGGCAGTTGAAAAGTGGATGTAGCCGTCGGTCACATCAATGGGTGCACCGGGCGTTGTCCCGTCGCGGCGCAGGGCGGCCCATTCGGGGCCTCGGAAAATCTTGTAAATGAGCATGGACGCACTGATGCCCGTCGCCTAGCAAACGGTCAAGTGGGCCCTGTCATACGAGCGTTGCGTCAGCGGGGCAGGATCGCCTTTGACTCGTGGCCCGGTTTGTTGTCACGTAACTGTCATAATCAAAATGGGAGACCTCCAACATGACCCGATTTCTTATGGGCACAGCCGCGCTGATGCTGAGCGCAGGCACGGCCGTGGCAGACTATTCATTGACCATCCTGCACACCAATGACTTTCATGCGCGATTCGAGCCGATCAGCCGGTTTGACAGCGGATGCAGTGCCGAGGACAACGATGCCGGCGAATGCTTTGGCGGGTCTGCCCGCCTGATCACTGCGATCACGGATGCACGCGCGCGCTCGAATAATTCCATCCTTGTCGATGGCGGCGACCAGTTCCAGGGCACGCTGTTCTACACATATTACAAGGGTGCGCTGGCCGCCGAGATGATGAACCAGATGGGCTATGACGGAATGACCGTCGGCAACCACGAATTCGACGATGGCCCCGAAGTACTGCGCGGCTTCATGGATGCTGTCGAGTTCCCCGTGCTTATGTCCAATGCCGATGTCAGCGCCGAGCCGCTGCTGTCGGACGTGTTGCAGAAATCCACGATCATCGAACGGGGCGGGGAAAAGATCGGCTTGATCGGTCTGACACCCGAAGACACGGACGAGTTGGCCAGCCCGGGTGACAATATCACCTTCTCTGACCCCGTTGCCGCCGTTCAGGGAGAAGTCGACGCACTGACGGCTCAGGGCGTGAACAAGATCATCGTGCTGTCGCACTCTGGTTATGGCGTTGACCAGCGCGTCGCCGCGGAAACCACAGGCGTGGACGTGATCGTCGGTGGGCACAGCAATACGCTGCTCGGTGATATGGACGGGGCGGCAGGGCCTTACCCGACCATGGTCGGGGACACGGCCATCGTGCAGGCTTATGCCTATGGCAAGTTCCTCGGTGAATTGAACGTCACGTTCAACGATGCGGGTGAAATCATCGAAACCTCCGGCCAGCCCCTGATCATCGACGGGACCGTTGCCGAAAACGAAGGCGTCAAGGCACGCATCGCCGAAGCCGCAGCCCCGTTGGAAGAGATCCGCAACAAGGTTGTGGCCGAGGCGGCAACACCGATCGGAGGCGACCGCGATGTCTGCCGAGCGATGGAGTGTTCCATGGGCTCGCTCATCGCGGATGCGATGCTGGACCGCGTCAAGGATCAGGGCATCGAAATCGCCATACAAAACGGCGGCGGCATCCGTGCCTCTATCGACGCGGGTCCGATCACCATGGGCGAAGTGCTGACTGTGCTGCCGTTCCAGAACACGCTGTCGACCTTTCAGGTCACAGGTGCGACCATGGTTGCCGCGCTTGAAAATGGCGTCAGCCAGATCGAAGAGGGTGCAGGGCGCTTCCCGCAAGTCGCGGGCATTACCTTTGCCTTTGATGCGTCCCAACCCGCAGGATCGCGCATCAGCGACGTGATGGTGGGCGGCGCGCCGATTGATCCCGATAAACTTTATGGCGTCGTGTCCAACAACTACGTTCGTAACGGCGGCGACGGGTACGAGATGTTCAAAGGAGCGCTGAACGCCTATGACTACGGCCCGGACCTGGCCGATGTCACGGCAGAGTTCCTTGCCGCCAAAGGCCCGTTCACGCCCTACACGGACGGTCGTATCGAGGTGAAGTGACACCGCGGCGATTTGGAGAGATGACCAAGGCCGACCCTAACCCGGGTCGGCCTTTTGCATTGGGAGGGTTGGGGCACGACGCTGATCTTGCTGTTGATCAGGTCCGCTGTGTCGCGATCAGCACACGACCACCCTTGTCTGCGCCTCCACAATGGCAAAAGTGGTGGCTCTGTCCGGTGCGGGTCGTGATGGACTTGCAGACCCAGATTGGTTTTTTTTTACAGATGGTCGTTTCTCCCTGGGTTGCGACCCTTGCCTGTGCACGAATGTCGATCCATGTTTGCGCGCATGTGCGGACGTTTTGCCATCACACTTCCCCCCGACGCCATGGCGCAGCTGTTCAACGCGGTGCCGGCCAACGACCTGCCGGAGGTGCCCAATTACAACGTCTGCCCGACGAACCCGGTGCACGTGATCACCGCGCAGGACGGGCGGCGCCGCCTTGGGGCGATGCGATGGGGCTTTATCCCGCACTGGTACAAGACGCCGAACGATGGCCCGCTGCTGATCAATGCGCGGGCCGAGACTGTGGCCGATAAACCGGCGTTCCGCAGTGCGGCGCGCGAACGGCGCGCGATCATCATCGCCGGCGGCTTCTATGAATGGACGCGCGATGGGGACACCCGCCTGCCGTGGTACATCACCCGCACAGACGGCGCACCGCTGGCCTTTGCCGCGGTCTGGCAAGCATGGCGCGCCAAAGACGATGCGGGGGAGGAGATGCGGACAGCCGCAATCGTCACCACCGCAGCCAACACTTCAATGTCGGCGATCCATCACCGCATGCCAGTCATTGTGGCACCGGACGACATTGCCTTGTGGTTGGGCGAACGGGGCAAAGGGGCCGCCACGCTTATGCGGGCCGCCCCTGATGATGCCTTGCGCTGGCATCGTGTCGATACACGGGTAAACTCAAACCGGGCTCAAGGACCGGATTTGATCGAACCAGTCGCTGATCAGCTTAGTTGAGCGGAGCAGCGGCGAAGCTCATTCTGCCTTCTACCTGGTATTCGCCGTCCACGATTTCCGAATCCTTGTCATAGAACGTCTTTTGAACGCCGGTCTCGATGGTCATCGTGACTTCGCCCTGCTCGGGGATCGGTCCAAGTTCCCAACTGTCGTTCTTGGCGACGAGGGTGTGTTCGGCGCCGGACGCGTTGATGAAACGCACCGTGTCGCCCTGGTTCAGGTAGGTGATGCGCGGGAAATAGGTGTCAGGCAGAATCAGGATCGTGTGTTCTGCTGCAGCAGCAGAACTGGCCGCAAACAGGGTGGCGACTGTGGCCACTACGGAAATCGCGCGCTTCATGGCAGCACTCCTTTGTTGGTCTCGGTCCCACCCGGATTACAGAATCATCTCAACATCTTATGCGCTGCGATTGGGGCGAAATTGGGGCAAACCCGGGTCAGGCTGATGGCAATTGCGTTGAAATCCAGTTGCAAAATGAACGCAGGCTGGGTGGGGTAGGACGCCCCTCGGGCCATACAAGGTAGTAATCCCCAATGCTTTTTTCGATGCCCTTTGCTGCGATGCTCAGCGCCCCGCTGTCCAGATGCGGCGCGGCGACAAAAGTGGGCAACAGTGCGACGCCAAGGCCGTGTATTGCCGCTTGGGCCATGGTTGAAAACTGGTCGAACACCATGCCGGCACCGTCAGGTGCGGCCAGCTTGTGTGCAGCAAACCACCGCGCCCACGCCCGGGGACGGGTATCGAGGTGCAATAATGTCATGGATCGCAAATCGCTTGGGCTGCTGTATTGAGCAACGGTCCCGGGTGCCGCCACCGCGACGACCGTTTCGGACATGAGCCGCAGATAGGCCGCTCCGGGCCAGTCCTTGCGCCCGAAATGGATCGCAGCGTCAAAGGCGTGGGTGCGGAAATCGAATGGGGCCAGTCGGGTGGACAGGTTGATCGTTACCTCCGGATGGGCATGTGCGAAATCCGACAGCCGCGGGGCCAGCCAGTGCATGCCAAAGGCGGGCAATATCGCAAGGTTCAGCGCGCCGCCCTGCAGGTTCGCCCCTGCTGCAACCGATGCGGACCCAAGCCGGGTCAGCACCTCGCGCACCTGTTCAAGATAGCTCCTCCCCACCGGAGTCAGCACAAGGGCGCGCCCTTGCCGCGCAAACAGGGGTGCGTTCAGTTGATCCTCAAGCGTCTTGATCTGACGGCTGATCGCGCTTTGGGTCAGGGACAGTTCCTGCGCCGCCGCCGTCGCCGAGCCCAGCCGCGCCGCCGCCTCGAACGCCAACAGCGCAGAGATCGAAGGCAGGTAGCGGCGTGGTGGCAACATATGCGTTTTTCTCATGGATTGCAGAACAAGCCATCGTTAGAACTTTGCTCCGATCTCTGCAATACTGCCGCCAACCGCAAATCCGAAAAGGAGAGTCGCCGTGAACGCAGAAGCAAAAATCCTGAAAGCCAAGGACGCCCCCGATCTGGGCAGTTTTGATTGGGCCGACCCGTTTCGCCTTTCCGAACAACTGAGCGAAGACGAGCGGATGATTCAGGCCTCGGCCGCCGCATATGCCAAGGAAAAGCTGGCGCCGCGTATCATTGATGCCTTCGCGGACGAGACCACTGACCCTGAGATTTTCCGCGAGATGGGCGAGATGGGTCTGCTTGGTGTGACCCTGCCCGAAGCGTATGGCGGCCTAGGTGGATCGTATGTGTCTTACGGGCTTGTTGCGCGCGAGGTCGAGCGCATCGATTCGGGCTACCGGTCGATGATGTCCGTGCAGTCGAGCCTCGTGATCTATCCGATTTATGCATATGGGTCCGAAGCGCAACGCCAGAAATACCTGCCGAAACTGGCCAGCGGCGAATGGATCGGCTGTTTCGGACTGACCGAACCCGATGCCGGGTCGGACCCTGCCGGAATGAAGACGGTGGCGAGGAAAACCGATGGCGGGTACGTGCTGAACGGCGCGAAAATGTGGATTTCCAATGCCCCCATCGCTGATGTGTTCGTCGTCTGGGCCAAGTCCGAGGCGCATGGCGGCAAGATCCGTGGGTTTGTTCTCGAAAAGGGCATGACGGGTCTTTCGGCCCCGAAGATCCAGAAAAAGCTGTCCCTGCGGGCCTCGATCACCGGTGAAATCGTGATGAAGGATGTCGAGGTGGGCGAGGATGCCTTGCTGCCCGACGTGCAGGGGCTCAAGGGGCCGTTCGGCTGCCTGAACCGCGCGCGTTATGGCATCAGCTGGGGGGCCATGGGGGCCGCCGAATTCTGCTGGCATGCGGCGCGGCAATACGGGCTTGACCGCAAGCAGTTCGGGCGCCCCCTCGCGCAGACCCAGCTGTTTCAGAAGAAACTGGCCGACATGCAGACCGAAATCGCGCTGGGCCTTCAGGCCTCGTTGCAGGTGGGCCGGCTGATGGATGCCGCACAGGCCGCGCCCGAGATGATCTCGATCGTCAAGCGCAACAACTGCGGCAAGGCGCTGGATATTGCGCGCCATGCCCGTGACATGCATGGCGGCAACGGCATTTCGGGTGAGTTCCAGGTGATGCGCCACCTGATGAACCTAGAAACCGTCAACACCTACGAAGGTACCCATGACGTGCACGCCCTGATCCTGGGTCGTGCGCAGACCGGATTGCAGGCTTTCTTCTGAGGGCAGGAGGGGGGGGGGGGGGGGGGGGGGGGGGGGGGGGGGGGGGGGGGGGGGGGGGGG
>CAYGPT010000096.1:0-11454 GCA_964351755.1 uncultured Rhodobacterales bacterium
TTCATCGACAGCATCGACTGGGGCTGGTTCTTTTTCCTGACCAAGCCGATCTTCTGGCTGCTGCACGAGATGAACAAGCTGATCGGCAACATGGGCTGGGCGATCATCGGCCTGACCCTTGTAATCAAGGCGATCCTGTTCCCGCTGGCCTACAAGTCCTACGTCTCGATGGCCAAGATGAAAGAGCTTCAGCCGCAGATGGAGAAGCTGAAAGAGAGCGCGGGCGACGACAAGCAGAAGCTGCAAAAGGGGATGATGGAGCTTTACAAGAAGGAAAAGGTGAACCCGGCCGCGGGCTGCCTGCCGATCCTGCTGCAAATCCCGATCTTCTTTTCGCTCTACAAGGTGATCTTCGTCACGATCGAATTGCGCCACGCGCCGTTCTTTGGCCCCTTCCAGGACCTGAGCGCGCCTGACCCGACCAGCATCATGAACCTGTTCGGCCTGCTGCCGATACCGGCCCCCGCGCCTGAATCGATCCTTGCGCTGATCTTCATCGGCATACTGCCGATCCTGCTAGGCATATCGATGTGGTTGCAGCAAAAGCTGAACCCGGCCCCCACGGACCCGACACAGCAGATGATCTTTGCTTGGATGCCATGGGTTTTCATGTTCATGCTGGGCGGTTTTGCCAGCGGGCTTGTGGTCTACTGGATCGCCAACAACACGATCACCTTCACCCAGCAATACCTGATCATGCGCAGTCAGGGTTACAAGCCCGACCTGCTGGGCAACATCAAGGGCAGCTTCAAGAAGAAGCAGGCTGCAGATGCGGCCAATTCCTCCAAGGCCCCGACCAAGAAGGGCGGCAAGTGAACATGCGCGTCCATGCGCTCTATCGCTATCCGATCAAGAGCCATGGGCGTGAACGGATCGACGCTGTCGCCCTGACCGAGGGGCGGACAATGCCCTGGGATCGCGTGTGGGCCGTGATCCACGAGGCGAGCAAATTCGACGCGACCGCCCCCGCATGGGCCCATTGCCGCAACTTCATGATCGGCGCGCGCACGCCCGGACTGGCCGGGATCTGGGCCACGCTGGATGAGGCGGCGCGCCAAGTGACATTGCGACACGCTGACCTGGGCGACATCACCATTCGACCCGACGCGCCGCAGGACGTTGAGCGGTTCCTGGCATGGGTCGCGCTGCTGTGCCCCGAGGATCGTGGCGCACCAACGGGCATGGTCAGCGTACCGGGGCGAGGCATGACCGACAGCGACTATGCCTCCGTTTCGATCATGAACGTCGCCAGTCACGAGGCAGTCGCGGCCACGCTGGAAACGCCCATCGAACTCGATCGCTGGCGCGGCAACATCTTCCTCGAAGACGCACCAGCATGGGCGGAAATGACCTGGCTGGGCCGCGACATCCGCATCGGTGACGCGGTGCTGCGCGTGCGCGAGAACATCAAGCGCTGCACGGTGACCAACACCAACCCAGTCACGGGTCTGCGCGACACTCCAACGCTCGATGCGCTCAATACCCATTTCGGCCATCAACATTTCGGCGTCTATGCCGAAGTTGTTTCATCCGGCGCGCTGCAGACCGGCGCACCGGCGGAGCTTGTCTGATGCAACTGCCCTTTCCCATCGCCGAGGCACCCGACCCGCAAACCGAAGAACGCGGGCGCCTGCTGTTCGCGGGCGAAACCGAGTTCGTCAAAGGGGTCGTCGCCATGTCCGGCCTGCCCCCCGCCGACCGGATCGAAGTCTGTTTCGCGGGCCGTTCCAATGTGGGCAAATCCACGCTGATCAATGCACTGACCGGGATGAAGGCGCTGGCCCGCGCCTCCAACACCCCCGGACGCACGCAGGAAATCAACTTTTTCACAGCCAAGGACAGTCACTACCTCGTCGACCTGCCCGGCTATGGATACGCAAACGCCCCGCTTCCCATCGTGGAAAAGTGGCAAAAACTGCTGAAACAGTACCTTTCGGGCCGCCAGACCCTGCGCCGCGCCTTCGTGCTGATTGACGCCCGCCACGGCGTCAAGAAGGTGGACGAGGAAATCATGTCCCTGCTCGACAGTTCTGCGGTAACGTTCCAATGCGTGCTGACCAAGGCCGACAAGGTCAAGGCCGCCGACCGCGACGGCGTGCTGGCACGCACGCGGACGGCGCTGGCCCGTCATCCCGCCGCTTTCCCGGAGATCATCCTGACGTCCAGCGAAAAGGGTGATGGGATCGCCACATTACGCGCCATCATCGCCACGCTGGAATAGACCGGTCCGCTTGCCTATGCTGCCGCGAAAGGCCCCAAAATGAGAAAACAGGATATGAACCGCGATTGGATCGCCACCGCCCGCACGCTGAGCGAGGCTTTGCCCTATTTCCAGCGCTTCGTTGACGCAACGGTAGTTATCAAGCTGGGCGGGCACGCCATGGGCAGTGACGACGCGATGGACGAATTCGCGCGCGACGTCGCCCTGATGCGGCAGGTCGGCGTCAACCCGGTGGTCGTGCATGGTGGTGGTCCGATGATCAACGACATGCTCAAGCGGCTCAACATCCAGTCCGAATTCGTGAACGGCAAGCGCGTGACGGATGCCGCCACCATGGAAGTGGTTGAAATGGTGCTATCCGGCGTCGTCAACAGCCGCATCGTGCAGGCCATCACCGAACAGGGTGGGCGCGCCGTGGGTGTGTCGGGAAAGGACGGCGGGCTGATCATTTGCGATCAGGAGGATCCGGAACTGGGCCTTGTCGGCCACCCGACCGAGGTGAACCCACGCCTTCTGCGCGATTTCGCGGACAAGGGGATCATCCCCGTCATTGCGCCGTTGGGCATGGGCCGAAATGGCGAGACGTTCAACCTGAACGGTGACACCGCTGCCGGGGCCATTGCCGCCGCGCTCAAGGCCGACCGTTTGCTGTTGCTGACGGATGTGGCCGGGGTCAAGAATGCGGAAGGCGAGGTGCTGACCGAACTCACCGCCGACCAGATCCGCGCCATGGTCGCCGATGGCACCATCGCGGGCGGCATGATCCCCAAGACGCAAACCGCGCTTGATGCCATTCAGGGCGGTGTGCGGGCGGCCGTGATCCTTGACGGCCGCGCCCCGAACGCCTGCCTGCTTGAACTGTTCACCGAACATGGCGCGGGTTCGATCATTCGCCCTGGCTGACGCAAACGTGTCTATCGGCCACATTGCGCCGCGCCCCGCACGCAGTAGATAGAAGCCTATGGAACATGAAGCCACCATACGCCTGTCCATCTTTCTGGGCCTGTTCGCCATTCTCGCCGCGACCGAGGCGCTGGCCCCGCGCCGCGTGCGCAGCCAGAAACGCAGCCAGCGCTGGGTCACCAACTGGGGCATCACTATCGCCAATACGGTAACCCTGCGCCTGATGGCCTTTGCCCTGCCCGTGCTGGCGGTCGGGGCTGCGGTCGATGCGCAGGCGCAGGGCTGGGGTCTGTTCAACGCGGTTGCATGGCCTGCATGGATCGAAGTGGTCGCGGCCATCCTGATCCTCGACTTCGTGATCTGGGCGCAGCATCTGATTACCCACAAGGTGCCGCTGCTGTGGCGTCTGCACCGGGTGCATCATGCGGATGTCGACATGGACGTGACCACCGCCATCCGCTTTCACCCGGTCGAAATCGCGCTGTCGATGGTGCTCAAGATCGGGGTGGTTTACCTGCTTGGCCCCGCCGCGATTGCGGTTATTCTGTTCGAAATAATCCTGAACGGTACGGCCATGTTCAACCACGCCAACATACGTCTGCCCCTGTGGCTTGATGCCGTCCTGCGCCGCGTGATCGTGACACCCGACATGCACCGCGTCCACCATTCGGTGCATCGCGCGGAACATGACAGCAATTACGGCTTTGCCCTGTCGATCTGGGACCGGATGTTCGGCACCTACATCGCCCAACCCAGCCAGGGCCATGATGACATGGCCGTGGGGCTGGAGTGGCAAGACGACCGACCGGCGCGGCTGGGCTGGTCGCTTGTCCTGCCCTTTGCGCGCAAATGACACTGGGTGATATCGGCTACGCGCTGCGCCCCAATGGCCTGTTCGTCATGGGGCATGAAGGCGCGCGCGTATTGATCGGGACGGATGCGGACTGGTGGCGAGTGTTCACCACGACCCCTGAGTATCACGATGGAGCCAAAGACCCGGTGGATCGCTGGTCCAAACGTATCCTCGGAGAGCTGGCGGATAGGCTTGGGGCGCAGGCGCATTTCCCGTCTGATGGACCGCCCTATGCGCCGTTCATTGCATGGGCACTGGCGACGGGGCGCTTCTGGCAAAGCCCGACGGGCATGATGGTGCACGACGTAGCGGGACTGATGATCTCGATCCGCGGAGCCCTTGAGTTGTCTGCCCCCTTGTCCCCGGCCAAACCGGGTCAGAACCCTTGCGAAACATGTTCGACGCGCCCCTGCGAAACCGCCTGCCCGGTCAACGCGCTCAGCGCGATCGCACCATACGACGTGCCCGCTTGCAAGGCGTATCTTGACACGCCAGCCGGTGCGGAGTGCATGAGTGCGGGCTGCATCGTCCGGCGGGCCTGTCCCGTCAGCCAGCGCTTTGACCGTCCCGCCGCCCAAAGCGGGTTTCACATGAAGGCCTTTCACCCATGACCCGCACCCTGATCCTGATGCGCCACGCCAAGTCTTCCTGGGATGATCCCGACCTTGCCGATCACGACCGCCCACTGGACCAGCGCGGGCACGACTCGGCAGAGGCGATGGGGCACTGGCTGCGCAGCAAGGGGCACGTGCCGGACGCTGTGATCAGTTCCAGCAGTACGCGCACCGGGCAGACCTTTGCGGGCCTCGACTTTGACGTACCTGCTTCCTACACCCGCACGCTCTACCACGCAGGGCCGGAGGTGATGATGGACGTGTTGCGCGAGCAAGACGCAGCCTGCGTGCTGATGCTGGGCCACAACCCCGGCATCGCCGACTTCGCGGACCGCCTTGTTGCCCAACCGCCGCGCCATCCCCGTTTCGCCGATTATCCGACCGGGGCCGTCGCGGTCATTGCATTCGATGTCGAGGGTTGGGGCGATATCGGCTGGCGCTCGGGCCAGCCGATTGATTTCGCGATCCCGCGCGAAGTGATGTTGTAAGGCGAAGGCGGAGGTATCCTCCGCCTCTCCTCAGTGACCCAGAATCTGGCTCAGAAACAACTGAGTCCGTGGGCTTTGCGGATTGTTGAAGAACTCTTCGGGTTCGTTCTGCTCAACGATCTGACCTTCGTCCATAAAGATCACGCGGTTGGCCACCTGACGGGCAAAGCCCATCTCGTGCGTGACACACAGCATGGTCATGCCCTCTTCGGCCAACTCGACCATGGTGTCGAGCACCTCCTTGATCATCTCGGGGTCAAGGGCGGATGTGGGTTCGTCAAACAGCATGATCCGCGGACGCATGCAAAGCGAACGAGCGATGGCCACACGCTGCTGCTGACCGCCGGACAACTGGCCGGGATACTTGTCCGCCTGATCGGGAATTTTCACCTTTTTCAGGAAATGCATCGCGATCTCTTCGGCTTCCTTCTTGGGCGTCTTGCGCACCCAGATCGGGGCCAGCGTACAGTTCTCGAGGATCGTCAGATGCGGGAACAGGTTGAAGTGCTGAAAACACATGCCAACCTCGGACCGGATCTTGTCGATGTTCTTGAGGTCCGAGGACAGCACGGTGCCGTCGACGGTGATCTTGCCCTGCTGGTGTTCCTCCAGCGCGTTGATGCAACGGATCAAGGTGGATTTGCCGGACCCGGACGGGCCCGCGATCACGATCCGCTCGCCACGATAGACAGTCAGGTCGATGTCGCGCAGCACGTGGAAGGTGCCGTACCACTTGTTCATTTTCTCGATCGAAACGGCGATCTCGTCCGAGATGTTCGTCTCGACCGCGCGCAGGTCGCCTGTGTCGGGTATGTTTGTTTTCGTGTCAGCCATGTCAGCCACTCCTTATCAGCGGTGGTCGGTCGCAAGCTGGCGTTCCAGCCACTGCGAATATTGTGAAATGCCGTAACAGACGACAAAGAAAAGAAGCGCGGCAAAGCCCAGAAGCTCCCAGTACACGCCGTTCCATTCGGTCGAGGCAAGGATGGGTCCCCGGATCATGCCAAGGATGTCGAACATCGAAATCACCGATACCAGCGTGGTGTCCTTGAACAGGCCGACGGCGATGTTGACGATACCGGGGATCGAGATTTTCAGCGCCTGCGGCAGAATGATCAGGCGCATCGCCTGCGCATAGTCCAGCCCCAGCGAATCCGCCGCCTCGTATTGCCCACGTGGCAGGGCGGCAAGGCCCCCCCGGATCACCTCGGCGATATATGCCGAGGAGAACATGGTGATCATGATTACCACGCGCAGGAACAGGTCCGTCGTCGTTTCCGGCGGAAAGAAGTAGGCCAGCATGACCGACGCCACGAACAGCAACGTGATCAACGGGACGCCCCGGATGAACTCGATGAACACCACGCAGATCCACTTGATCAGCGGCATGTCCGATTGCCGACCTAGCGCCAGCGCAATGCCCAGCGGCACCGACAGCGACACGCAGGTGACCCCCAACATCATGTTGAGCATAAAGCCCCCAAGATCCCGGCTGGGCACGGCAAGCAGCATCGCCGTGTCATTTGCATTGTCCGGGATCAGGTATCCGCCCACGATCCAGACGACAAAGGCCGCACCCACAGCACCAAAGAACCCGGCGGCAAAGCTGCGCGCCACGAACCGTGCATAGACGAAATAACCGACCACAAATCCCGCCAGTGCCAGCAGAGGTGACAGGATCGTTCCACCCCAGATCAGCCAGTAGGCGACAAAAGGAAACAGCCCGGTGATGATCAGCATCTGACGCGGTAGTTTGAAAAAAAGCACAGGTGCGGCCGCCACGAACAAAAGCAGGAAGGCCACTGTAGGCCGCCAATATTGATCGGATGGATAGGTGAACCCGAACAGCAACTGGTTCCAACGTTCGGTCAGAACTGCAAAACATCCCCCCGATACGCCCTGCAGCACTTCGCGACATTCCGACAGGCTGGACGTGGTCCAGACACCGTTGAATATCCAGGGCAGCGTGCTGGACAGGATCATGTAGATGAAATAGGCCGCAACAATTGTCAGCAGCGAATATGCCGGGGTCGAAAACAGGTTGTCCTTGGCCCATTTGACCGGCCCGGACGTGGTGAAGGGCGGTGGCGCAGGTGGCACCGTTTCAGTGCGCACAAAGGCTACGGATTGCGCATGTGTGTCCGACATCTCAGCGCTCCTTCAGCTTAACAGAGTTGTTGTAGACGTTCATGATCGCCGAAATCAGAAGCGAGATCGTGAGGTAGAACAGCATCAGCAGCAGAACGCATTCGATGGCCCGGCCCGTCTGGTTCAGCGTGATGCCTCCCAGTGTGGCCGTGATGTCGGCATAGCCCACGGCGATTGCCAGCGACGAGTTCTTGGTGATGTTGAGGTATTGCGAGATCAGCGGCGGAATGATCACCCGAAGTGCCTGTGGCAGCACCACAAGGTTCATGATGCGGCCCGACCGCATGCCCAAAGCGCCAGCGGCTTCGGTCTGACCCTTGGAAATCGCCTGAATGCCGGCCCGGACGTTTTCAGCAATAAAGGCCCCGGTATAGATCGACAACGCGAACCAGAGCGCAATCAACGGAGCACCGATCTGGATGCCCCCTTGAAGGTTGAAGCGGTTGGCCAGCGGATCCGGCATATCTAGCCCGATTGGGCGCCCCAGAAGGAAGAAGACGATGATCGTAGGCAGGAAAAGCAGGGCGAGCGATGGCCAGCCAGTGGGCAACAGCTTGCCAGTGCTGTACAGCAGCTTGGTCGCGTAGCGGCGATATGCGAATACACCGATGATCGACGCAATGAAAACACCGACGACAATACCCGACCCGGGCAACCAGATCGGGGCGGGGGCATAGACGCCGCGATTGGTAAAGGCGAACAGACCGAACAGCAGGCCGCGGTCCGGTTCCTCGCCCAGATAGGACCGCGCACCGGGCATCACCGCCGTCATGATGGTGAAGATGATGATGATCCAGATCAGCACGGGGATATTGCGAAAAATCTCGACGTAGAATGACATCAATTTGCGGATCAGCCAGTTCTTGGACAAGCGCAGCACACCCGCAGTCACACCAAATATGGTCGCGGTAACGCAGGCCAGAAAGGCGACGAGCAGCGTGTTGAGGATGCCGACAAGGGCGGCGCGCCCGTTTGTCGACTGACTGTCATATTCAACCAGCGTCTGGTTGATGTCATATCCCGAAGGCGAGCCCAGAAACTGGTAGGAAATGTTCAGACCGGCCGCGGCCAGGTTCTTGAACAGGTTCGAACCCAGATAGGCAAAGGACGCGATCAGAACGATCAATGCGATGAACTGGAACGTGTACGAGCGGTAGCGCGTGTCGTTGATCAACATCGACAGGCGGAATGCGCCCTGAGGAGGGTCGGTGATCGTGGTCATGAAGATGGTCCCCGTGTTCCAGCCCTTGGATGTCATACGCATGGCGCGCAAGGCCGGTTTTGATTTATTGGCTGTCATGCAGGTGCATCGTGCCGCTGTGTTCAGCGATCTCGCACCCTTAATGCGCGAGGGGCGCAGGTTTGACCCTGCGCCCCTCGACTTATTATATTAGCGGAATGGGGGCGAGTAGATCAGACCACCGTCTGTCCACTGAGCGTTCAGACCACGGGCCAAACCGATTGAAGTGGCTTCACCGATGTTCGCCTCAAAGATCTCACCATAGTTGCCACCGACGGCAATGGCGTTCTTGGCCCAGTCAGCTTCCAGACCCATCATCGCGCCCAGTTCACCTTCAGTACCCAGCAGGCGGTTGATTTCAGGGTTGCCGCCGGCGGCTGCCGACATTTCCTCGACGTTGGTCGATGTCACGCCCAGCTCTTCAGCTGTGATCAGTGCGTTCAGCGTCCAGCGCACCACATCACCCCATTCGTCGTCGCCGTGGCGGACAAGCGGGCCCAGCGGCTCTTTGGAGATGATTTCGGGTAGCAGGACGTGATCGCCAGGTGCTTCGAACGTGGCACGTGTCGCGGCCAGACCGGAGGCGTCCGTGGTGTATACGTCGCACGCACCGGCAAGGTATTGCTGCTGCGCTTCTGCGTTGGTTTCGATCGGCACCGGTTCATAGCTGATGTTGTTGGCACGGAAGAAGTCCGCGAGGTTCAGCTCTGTTGTTGTACCTGTCTGGATGCAGACGGTCGCGCCGTCCAAATCCTTGGCCGAGGACACGCCCAGCGCTTTGGGAACCATAAAGCCCTGACCGTCATAGTAGTTCACACCGACGAATGTGAACTTGAGGTCCACGTCGCGGCTGAATGTCCATGTGGTGTTACGTGCCAGCATGTCGATTTCACCCGAAGCAAGCGCTGTAAAGCGTGTCTTGCCTGTTGTGGGCACGAATTCGACGGCGGTTGCATCGCCCAGAACGGCAGCAGCGACGGCACGGCAGACCGCAACGTCAAAGCCTTCCCATTCGCCATTGGCATCGGGTGCCGCAAAGCCGACCAGACCCGTGGTAACACCACAGTTCAGTTTGCCGCGGGCTTTCACATCGTCCAGCGTGGCGGCAGCTGCAGCACCGGCGGTCAAGCCAGCGACGGTCAGTGCGCCAAGAATTACGGAATTTTTCATACTTACCTCTTCCTGATTTTCCACCATGTTTTGGCGGTTCGACCGGCGCGACAGAGTGTTTACGCACGCCGGAGGCGATACCGGAGGGGTTTATCCCCAGCCAGTGGGCCATACTGTGGGCGGATTCATCCCAAAACGTCAAGGGTTGGAACAAGAAATCCGGCCCTTAACGATGCATTTTTAGGCACCTGACACGGTCCCGACCGCCTGCATAGGCTCAGGAAAGCCTTGAAGCGTCAAAGAAGGATTTTGCATGTAAAAAGGAGGATTTCTTGATTTCAGCAACCTCTTGCGCCTCTTCATCCGCGCCCCACTGCTCTTCCTGCCAGGTTTCGTCCACCCGGCTGGCTGCCCAAATCCTGTGCGTGGGGTGCAGGTCTTGGGCCGCGGCGAAACCAAGGATCAGGGATCCCGTCAGGCTGACAAGATCGTGAAAGGCCGCCAATTCGAATGCACTGAGTGCGTGTACCCGTTTTGACAAGGTATCCAGCGCGTCCGGGTCCTGTGATTCGTGGATCACGCCGGTGCGAGGATGCAGACGAGCGTCCAGCGCCTGTGCTGCCCAGTCCAGGTACGGGTCCCATTTCGCGCCCTGCCGTTCGACCAGTTCTGTCGGCGCTTCCGCGCGGTAACACAACAGGTCAGCATCCCCGTAGGCGGCCAGCATTTCTGCCACTTGCCTGTGTTGCACGGACACGGTGTCGATGGCCGAATTGGCCGATCGGGTAAAGGGCATGGACAGCGGGTCGATTTCCCCCTCTTGCGCCTGCCATTCGGCGGCAATCACATCCGCCAGCGCAGTTGTCGGCACCGCCAGCGTTACCTTGGCCGGGGTCTTGACCGTGCGCCCGTCAAGCTCGACGATCCAGCCGTTTTCGGTCTCGGCAGTTGTGACCTTGCTCCAGAACCGTTTCTTCTTCCATTCGCTCACGCGCGCGCCCTCCAGACTGTTTCCACCGCGTCAGGTAGAGCGGAAAAGTCGTCGATCACGCGCACTGCCGCGTCAAGCAGGTCGCGCGGATGATAGCCCCATGTCACGCCGATCCCGGCGACATTGGCATTCTGCGCCATCTGCATATCGTAGCTGGTGTCGCCGATCATAACGGCATCGATCGCCTCGACTCCGGTTTCATGCAACGCGGCCTCAATCATCGACGGATGCGGTTTGGAGGGGTGGAAATCAGCAACCTGACGGGTCACGAACAATCCCTCAAGCCCATGCACCTCGATCAGCCCATCGAGTCCGCGTTTGGATTTGCCCGTCGCCACGCCCAAAAGCACGTCATCACGCCCCGCAAAATGATCCAGCGCCGCCCGCGCACCGGGATAAAGCGGAGAGGACGCAGCCCCCTTTGTCACACGCAACTGCGCATAAGCGTCCTTGTAGGTGCGCACCATCCGCGCGGTATCCGCCCCCGGCGCCAGCTGCGCCATCGCCACGTCCAGCGACAGGCCCACGATGCCAAGGATGTCCGCGCGCGTTGGCACGGGCAGGCCCGCATCGTCAAAGGCCGCTGTCATACTGGCCACGATGTCGCCCTGACTGTCGACCAGCGTCCCGTCCACGTCGAAAATCACGAGGCGCATCAGATATCCTCGAACGGATCTTCCGCAGCCAGATCCTCGGTCCAACCGAACGTGTCCCAACTCGCCGCCATGTGATCGGGCATGGGCGCGGTGATTGTGATGGGCTTGCGCGTATGGGGATGTTCAAACCGCATCATGCGCGCATGCAGGTGCAGCTTTTTAGAGATTATACCGCCCAGTTGCGCGCCCCATCCGTCACCAAGGTTTTCCTGACCCGACCCGCCATATTT
>CAYGPT010000097.1:0-11352 GCA_964351755.1 uncultured Rhodobacterales bacterium
GCGCCGATGCCGATGGAAGACCGCGACATCTTTGAATTGCTGGGGTTCGATTGATGAGCGACTCCTCTGTCCATAGCTCTGCCCTGCCCGACCGCGCGCGTGCGTCGGAAGCGGCGGGGTATGACCAGACCCTTGCGCGGGTTGAGGACTATTTCGACCGAACAGCCACCAAGACATGGGAGCGCCTGACCTCGGACGCGCCTGTCAGCCGTATCCGCGAAACCGTGCGCGTGGGCCGGGACCGGATGCGCAAGTTGATGCTGTCGCGCTTGCCGGACGACCTGCGCGGAGCGCGTATTCTGGATGCGGGCTGCGGCCCCGGTATGGCGACGATCGAATTGGCGCGCCGTGGCGCGACCGTGGTGGCCGCTGACATCTCGCCCCAGTTGATCGACATCGCCCAGTTGCGCATGCCGCCCGAGTTCAAATCGCAAGTCACTTACCACGCTGGCGACATGCTGGATGCGCGTCTGGGCAAATTCGACTCCGTGATCGCGATGGACAGTCTGATTTATTATTCTGCCGACGATATCGGCGCGGCACTTGCCGTCCTAGAAAAGCGGGTAAGCGGCCCGATTGTGTTTACGGTCGCGCCCCGCACACCTGCACTGATGGTGATGTGGTATGCGGGCAAGGCCTTTCCCCGTTCTGACCGCTCGCCCGTGATGGTGCCGCATGCGCATCCCGCGCTGGCACGCGCCGTCAAAGCCAAAGGCGTGCGCCGCATGTTGCGTCCAGTGGATCGGATCACATCGGGTTTTTACATCTCGGAAGCATTGGAGTTGCGGGGATGAGCGGGCTCAGATCCCTTTCGGCGCGTTACATGCCCTTCGCGGATGCCGCTTCCGACGGGTTGCCCATGTCACAACTGTTGCGCCTGTCCCTGTTTCAGGTGTCGGTGGGCATGGCGTCGGTCATGTTGCTTGGTACGCTCAACCGGGTGATGATCGTGGAATTGTCGGTGCCTGCGATGATCGTGGCCGTGATGATCGCACTGCCCGTTCTGATCGCCCCGTTCCGGGCACTACTTGGTTTTCGGTCTGACACGCACAAGTCGGCGATTGGCTGGAAGCGGGTGCCTTACATCTGGTTCGGTTCGCTTTGGCAGTTCGGCGGCCTTGCCGTCATGCCCTTTGCCCTTCTGGTGCTGGGCGGGGACGTGGTGCACGAGATTCCGTTTGCAGGCGAAGTGCTGGCCGCGTTGGCCTTTCTGATGACCGGGTTGGGGCTGCACATGACCCAGACTGCCGGTTTGGCGCTGGCGTCGGACCGGGCGAGTGACGAGACTCGACCCCGTGTGGTTGCGCTGCTCTATGTGATGTTCCTCGTGGGCATGGGGATTTCAGCCCTTATCATCGGCGGATTGCTAAGTAATTACAGTGATTTGCGTCTGGTGCGCGTCGTGCAGGGTGCTGCCGTCATCGGCGTTGCGCTGAACCTGATTGCCCTGTGGAAACAAGAGGCAGTGCGGCCAATGACCCGCGAAGAACGGGCCGAGCAGCGTCCTTTGTTCCGCGATGCATGGAACGACTATGCGTCTGGCGGGCAAGCCGGTCGCCTGCTCGCCTGTGTCTTTATCGGCACGATGGCCTTCAGCATGCAGGACGTTCTGCTGGAACCCTATGGCGGTGAAATCCTGGGCCTGTCCGTGTCGGCTACCACGCTTTTGACCACGCTCTGGGCCATCGGCGCGCTGTTCGGCTTTGTACTGGCGGGCAAACGGCTGGCTGCGGGATCGAACCCCTACCGTCTGGCCGGGGCGGGTATCCTGGCGGGCATCTGGGCGTTTTCGCTGGTGATCTTTGCAGCACCCATGCAGGCCCACACGTTGTTTTACGCAGGCGCGTTGCTGATCGGCTTTGGCAGCGGGTTATTCGCTGTGTCAACGCTGACCGCGGCCATGACCATGCCCGCACGCGGCACTGCCGGAAGGGGCCTTGCTCTGGGCGCGTGGGGGGCGGCGCAAGCGACCGCTGCAGGCGTTGCCATCGCGATGGGCGGCACATTGCGCGACTGGGTCGGTGGCATTGCAACATCGGGTGCATGGGGCGAGGCACTGAACGCCCCCGCGACCGGCTATTCGTTCGTCTACCACGCAGAGATTGGCCTGCTTTTTGTCACTCTCGTCATCCTGGGACCGCTTGTGCGCACTTCGGCTCCCCTCACTCAAGCGGAGAACCCGCAGCCCTTGGGGCTCGCGGACTTCCCCACATGACCTTGTCCAGGAAAGGAAAACTGACATGACTGGGACATTCTTTGGAAACTTCGATCTGGCGAGCCTATCAATCTGGCTGTTCTGGATCTTTTTTGCCGGGCTGATCTTTTACATCCAACGCGAGAACATGCGCGAGGGCTATCCGCTGGAGGATGACGAGGGCAAGAAATCCTCGAACCCATCCATGTGGCCAATCCCAAGCGACAAGACGTTCAAACTACCCCATGGACGCGGCGAAGTCACCGTTCCATCCGGTCAGGCGCCCGAGCGCAGTGACATTGCGATGAAGCGGGTCGGACCGGGCAACGGCTATCCGCTGGAACCAACGGGCGATCCGATGCTGGACGGTGTCGGACCCGCATCTTGGGCCCCGCGCCGCGATGCGCCCGAACTTGACGGCCATGGCCATCCCAAGATCATTCCGATGGCAGCCAAGGATGCGTTCTCCGTCGCCTCGGGCCGCGACCCGCGCGGCTTGCCCGTGATGGCAGGCGATGGCGAAGTTGTGGGTCGCGTCACAGACATGTGGATTGACGAGCCCGAGCAGCTCGTTCGCTATCTGGAATACACGCTGGATCCGAAATGGGGCACGGGCAACCGCCTTGTTCCACTGACCATGGCCCGCATCGGTAAGGACAAGGTCACCGTGCGCAGCCTTTATGGCAAACATTTCGGGACAGTTCCCCAACATGCCAGCGCCACACAGGTCACCGTTCTAGAAGAGGACAAGATCTGTGGCTACTACGGCGGCGGCACACTTTACGCCGATAAGAACCGTCAGGAAAGCTTGCTCTGACACCACTCACCGGGGCGGGCAAGGATGCCCGCCCTGCCCCAACAACCCATCGGAAGGATGTGCGCCATGCCCCATGATGATTTCGAAATCGAGCCCGTCAAAGGGCTGCCCGAACGCCCGCCGGAGGGCGAGGAGATCCTGTGGCAAGGCAGACCCTCGACATTCGCGCTGGCCCGGGAATCGCTCAACCTGTATTGGGTCGCGGGCTATTTCGGCCTGCTGGCCATCTGGCGGTTCATTTCCGTCGTTGACCTGATGCCCCTTGGCCAGTCCATTGCCGCAACGCTGCCGCTGATCGTACTGGGCGCGATCGTGTGTGGCCTGCTGTACATCGTGGCGTTGGTGCAGGCACGGGCGACAGTTTACACCATCACCAACGCCCGCGTGGCGATGCGCATTGGTGCAGCACTGACGCTGACACTTAACCTGCCTTACCGCGAACTTGGCAATGCCGCTCTTGATCTTCGCCGCGACGGCACCGGCACGATCGCGCTGGACACCACTGGTGACACCAAGCTGAGCTACCTCGTCATATGGCCGCACGCCCGTCCATGGCGTTTTGGTTCGACACAACCTGCGTTGCGTTGCATTCCGGATGCTGCCAGTGTTGCCCGTATCCTTGCCGACGCTGCGGAGGCGCGGATCAACATCCCGCAAGTGGCCCGCACCATGCCGCTTGACGCGGTCGCAGCGGAGTAAGGGCAATGTCAGATACGCAAACCCATCCCAGTCCCCGCATCCGCTCCAGCGATGACGAACTGGTGCCACGCGTCCTTGTGCGTGCTGTTCTGGCCTTGCTGCTGGCTGTGCTGTCGCTGGTGACCATCTCTGTCATCACGGACCGCCCGCTGGAAAGCACTCCGGCCCAAGGCGAAATCCTGAGTGAACGCGCGCTGTTCCTGTCAGGCGATGCGTCCGGTGCCGCGCTTGTACTGGATGCCAACGGATCGGTTCTGGCCGACTTCCCGTCCGACAAGGGCGGCTTTGTCGCCGGAATCGAGCGCGTTGTCGCCCGCGAGCGTCTGAAATCCGGGGCCGATGCCAAAGCCCCCGTCCTGCTGCGACTGCGCACAGGCAACCGTCTGTCGATTTACGACCCCGAAACCAACTGGTCAGCCGAGCTCATGGGCTTTGGCGCTGACAATCTCCGCACCTTCGCCAGGTTGCTGGACCAACCCTAACCCAAGGAGGAAGCCACCATGGGACTACTGACAAAGGACATCGAACGTGCCCCCTGCACTGTCGAAATCAGTCACAAATTCGAAAGCCTGCACGCGCATGTGCGGCTGAACAACGGCGCCGTGATCTATCCCGGTGACGAAGTACAGGTCGAGGGGCCGGAAATCATGGCCCCCTTCGGCGAGGTCGTGTCCGAAGATCGCGAAGCGATCATCTATCGCGCCTCGAAGCTGGAGCGGCTCTGGACCCGCCTGACAGGTGATCTGGAAGTAATGGAGCTGTGTGAATTTTCGTTCTCCGAGGAGGTGTCGCTATGAACAAGCCAATCAAACATACCTCGGAGATCACCGACGCCGAAGAGAGCCTTGCCCTGCAGGAAGCGCAATCGGTCGTTGACAGTGAAAGCGCAACAGACGTGGCAATGCAGAACACGCTGCTGACGCCGCGTTTCTACACCACCGATTTCGACGAAATGGACGCCATCGACGTCACGCCGGTCCGCGAGGACTGGGACAAGCTGATCGCGCAGATGGTGGCGGACCCCAACAAGGGTCATTTCAAGAAGAATGAAGACTGGGATACGGTCGACTGGGACGGGATGGAGCCTCAGTTGAAGAAGGAATTCATGGACTTCCTGATTTCTTCCTGCACGGCGGAATTCTCCGGCTGCGTGCTGTACAAGGAGATGAAGCGGCGCGGCAACAACAAGGACATCACGCAGCTGTTCCAGCTGATGGCACGGGACGAGGCGCGGCACGCTGGTTTCATCAACGACGCCCTGCGCGAGGCGGGCGTGGCCGTGAACCTCGGGTTCCTGACGCAGAAGAAGAAATACACCTACTTCCGCCCCAAGTTCATCTATTACGCGACCTATCTTTCGGAAAAGATCGGCTATGCGCGGTACATCACCATCTATCGCCATCTCGAGGCGCATCCGGAGCATCGCTTCCACCCGATCTTCAAGTGGTTCCAGGAATGGTGCAACGACGAGTTCAGCCACGGCGAAGCCTTTGCCCTGCTGATGAAGACGGACCCCAAACTGACCTCGGGCATGAACGTGTATTGGATCAAGTTCTTCCTGACGGCGGTTTACGCCACGATGTATGTGCGCGACCACCAGCGCCCGGCCTTCCACAAGGCGTTGGGCGTCGACCCGGATTGGTATGCGCACGAGGTGTACACCAAGACTTCGAAGCTGTCCGAGCAGATCTTTCCGATCACGCTGGATATCGAACATCCGCGCTGGCAGCGCGGTCTGGTGCGGTTGCAAAAGGCAAACGTGGACATGGCGGGCGCGACGGGCCTGAAGAAGATCGGCGCGCAAATCCGGGCCGGTGTGGCCTTTGTCTCACTGATCACGATCCCCGCCAAAAAGCACAGTGTGCCTGCAAATGTGCGGTTGGAGCCTGCGTATTGACCCACGCCGTTTGGCATAACCGGGTGGCGGTCACGCCACCCCAAGCAGAAGGTGGCGGCAAATGACTCCCTGGTTTGCCGCCCTCATCGCGTTGTTCATCTGGTGGTTCTCCACCGGAACGATCCTTATGGCGGTGAAATATGCAGACCGGTCCGGGGCGATTGCCCGTCGTAACACCACACTTGCCGCCCTGCCGCTGATGGCTTTGGGGGCCTATGGCGCGTGGTGGTCGACAACCCACGCTGACGTTTTCGGAATCTACGTCGCCTTTCTGTCGGCCCTTGCCCTATGGGGCTGGATCGAAATGGCGTTCCTGACAGGGATGATCACCGGCCCCAACACCTCTCCCCTACCTGCCCACGTGCCGGAATGGGAACGCTTCATCCGCGCCTGGGGCACCATCGCATATCACGAGATGCTGCTAGCCGGCACGCTGATCGCCCTTGGCCTCATGCTGTGGCATGCCCCCAACCCGTTCGCCTTTTACACCTTTGCTGTCCTTTTCTTTGCCCGCGTGTCGGCGAAGCTGAACCTGTTCTTCGGCGTGCCCCACATAAATGTGGATTTCCTTCCCCAAGCGCTGAGCCACCTTGCCAGCCACTTTCGCAGACGCGGGTTGAACTGGCTGTTCCCTTTTTCGGTCACTGCACTGACCTTTGCTGCCGGGTGCTGGACAGAACGGCTGATCACGGCTGACACAGCTGGCAATGTCACGGGCTTTGCCCTGCTGACGGCCCTTACGGTCCTTGCGGCCATTGAACACTGGGTGATGGTCCTTCCCATCCCCGATGAACGGCTCTGGCGCTGGATGCTGCCCGCGCCCAAACCCAACGTAGAACAACAAACAAACCAAGGGGGACATCATGGACTTTGATGTATTGTTCCAATCTCAGATCGACGCTCTGAAAGAGGAAGGCAACTACCGCATATTTGCGGAGCTGGAACGTAAGTCAGGGGCTTTCCCCAAGGCCATTTGCCATGACGAAGACGCACCGGACGAGGTCACCGTATGGTGTTCCAATGACTATCTGGGCATGGGCCAGCACGAAAGCGTGACCAAAGCCTTCAAGGACGCCGTAGACAAGTATGGCGCAGGCGCAGGCGGCACGCGCAATATTTCAGGCACCAATCACGCACACAAGCTGCTTGAGGCCGAACTCGCCGACCTGCACGGCAAGGAACAGGCGCTGCTGTTCACATCCGGTTATGTGTCGAACTGGGCCGCCCTTGGGACTCTTGGCGCGCGCCTGCCCGATGCGGTCATCCTCTCGGACGAGTTGAACCACGCGAGCATGATCGAAGGCATCCGCCATTCCCGCGCAAATAAGGTGATCTGGCGTCACAACGACCCCGAAGACCTGGACCGCAAACTGGCCGCCCTACCCGCCAACGCACCCAAGATCGTCGCCTTTGAATCCGTCTATTCCATGGATGGCGACATCGCCCCCATCGCCGAAATCCTGGATGTCTGCGAAAAGCACGGCGCGATGAGCTATATCGATGAGGTGCACGCAGTTGGCATGTACGGCCCTCGTGGTGGTGGCGTGGCCGAGCGTGAAGGGTTGATGGACCGCATCACCCTGATCGAAGGGACGCTGGGCAAAGCCTACGGCGTCGTCGGTGGCTATATCACGGGCTCAGCGGCAATGTGCGACTTCATCCGTTCGTTCTCCTCAGGCTTCATCTTTACCACTGCCTTGCCACCGGCCGTGGCAGCTGCGGCGCGCACCTCGATCCAGCACCTCAAACAGTCCGATCAGGAACGCATCCTGCAACGCGAGCGCGTGGCCTACCTGCGCAAACGGCTGGATCAGGAAGGCATTCCGCACATGAACAACCCGTCCCACATCATCCCGGTGATGATCAAGGATCCGGTCAAATGCCGCATGCTGTCGGACTACCTGATGCAGCGTTACGGCATCTATGTGCAGCCAATCAACTACCCCACCGTGCCCAAAGGTACAGAGCGCCTGCGCTTTACTCCATCACCCCTGCACAGCATCGAGGACATCGAACATCTTGTGTTTGCCCTCAAGGATCTGTGGAAGCAATGCGCCATCAGTCACGCGGTGGCCTGAGGAAAAAAGTCCTTCAAAATCGGTGCTCGTCCGCGCATCAAGTCAAAGTTACTGTTGACTTGATCGTGAACTCGCTACGTTCATGTCCAAGAACAAATTTGAAGGAGATACCCATGTTCCGTACTCTGACGCTTGTGGCCGCGACAACGCTGGCCCTGCCTGCGTTTGCTCAGGATAGCACCCCAACCGGGGACGTCGCCGAAGGTGAAAAGGCATTCCGCCAGTGCATTTCCTGCCACGTCGTTGAAAACGAAGCGGGCGAGACGCTTGCAGGCAAGAACGCCAAGACCGGTCCGAACCTTTATGGCATCATCGGCCGCCACTTCGGCAAAGTCGAAGATTTCCGCTATTCGGATATCAACCAACTCGCCTCTTCCGTGGAAGACCTTGTGGTGACAGAAGAAGTCTTTGTGACTTACGTTCAGGACCCGACCGAGTACCTGCGTGAGGCGACTGGTGACAACGGCCGCAGCAAAATGACTTACAAGGTGCGCAAGGAAGAGGATGCGATTAACATCTATGCTTACCTCGCATCAATCATGCCAGCGCCCGAAGCAACGAACTGATACCAACCAATTTCGATCAAAGACCGCCGCCGGCTGATCCGGCGGCGGCTTTTTTGTCTGAACTTGACGATCTCGGGGCGGTTCAGCGTTTGTTAGGGCTTTGATGGCAGGTTCGCTATCGGCAATTCCGCCATGCCGAAGCCAAAGGATGCACGCGCTATGCAACGGGTGTCACGGACTGCTCTGATCCAGCATTTTATGGGGTTGTTCTTGGGCTTCGCGGTCGTTACCGGTGTTTTGTCTGCCAACTCTGGAAACGCTGGTCAGGGCAATCGGCCGGATTGCGTCCTCGCCGCCTACTACCCACCGTTCGTCATAGCCGATACGAACACCAATGCTGGCCTGTCCATCGAAATTCTGCGCGCCGCGGCGGAACGCACCGGTCGTACCATCGCAATCGAGATGATGCCATTCCAGCGCGCCTTGTACGAATTGCAAAGCGACAGGCACTGCATGTTGCCTGCACTCTTTCGCAACGCCTCGCGAGAAGCGCAGTTCCAATGGATCGAAACCTACCACGCGGCCGAATTGCAGTTTTTAACCACCATCGCACCCGTCAATTCATTGGAAGAAGGGCGTGCTTTGAACCGTATTGCTGTTGAAACCGACGCTTCAGCCGATCAGTTCCTCACCAGTATGGGGTTTGACAACCTAGTGCGAATTGCGAATCCCGCGTCCAGCGCACGAATGCTGCAAGCAGGGAGGGTTGATGCCTGGGCACAGTCTGCGATTGCGGCAAATGGTGTATGGGACGATCTGAACCTCTCCCCGCGCCTGCTCGCCGGTGCGCCGATTTACGCCGTCCCTGTTTATGTCACTGCGGGTCTGCGCTACCCCAAGGATTTGGCAGAGATTTACCGAGAGGCAATTCAGAGCCTTGTGGCGGACGGAACGGTGTTACGCATCCTTGAAAATTACGACTGACGCATCCCCTAGACGACAATCCGCACTTCGATCACATCCTTGTCCACTTCGCGACACGCCGCAAGAATACGCCGTTCAAGGTGGGTTTGAACATAAGCGCCGTGAAAGCGCGACGGCGCGCGCAAGGTCAAACGCCCGCCTGCCCGCTCGGCCCGCTCAAGACCTGCTATCCAACTCGCGTAAAGGCCTGCATCCTCGCCATGCAGCACCGCCTGTGCCAGCGCCCATTCGGTACCCGCGGTGATGTCAGGGGCTCGCACATCACCCTTAACAGGCATCGAAACCACCTTTGGTTCGTCGGCTTGTGGGCTCATCCGCAACTCGAAATCAGGACCGACAGCCGCCCACTGACCGGCCGTATCCGCCATCATGCCCTCGACATTCAGGCCGTATTCTGTGACCCGGCCCCGCGAGCCCTGCCGCTTGACCACCAGCCATCCGCGCGCGCGCAATAGCGCCATTTCCCGTTTGACGGTGCGCTCATCCACTGACCACAGGCGCGCAATCTCGCGCTGGCCCACAGCCAGTTCATCGCGGCCCCAATTGTATCGAGCCGTGATCAGCGTTAGTAGACGAAGAATTCGCCGTTGGTCGTGTTTGCCCTGCGCCAGTGCATAAGCGCCCAAGGCTGTAATGATATCGTATTTGCGCGCAGACGCGCCCCGGCCCACCGGCCTCAGCGTTTGCATAACTGCCCTCATTGTCCTGTAGTGTACCGGAACACTCCGGTCTTTCCTGCCGATGGTCGGGATATCCCCACGGTTCTCGCCGCTTTTCCATCTATGCGTCTGATTTGCGTCCTGATCGACGATTCTGTCAAGAGTGGATGTGTCAGGGAGCCCTCTCCCCTTCAAATTCAAAAGAAAAAATAGGTTGTTAGGGTATTGGGTGACATAGAGTCTGTCCCCTATTTGGGTACTTCTGTCACCCAATTGACGGTGGAGCAATTATTTCTGTCCCCAAAATGTAGTGTCGCGCGCAACGGATCGTTGCCGATCCGAATCAACCCTGTCCCTGCACAAGCCGCACTGGTTCGGCATCTCGACGGCTTATGTAAAAACACGATAATCCCCTTTTGCTTTTTCTGCAAAACCGGCGTAAATCAGTAGTTGAGCAGAAATAGCGTCCGTTCAATGTGCGCAACACCCCGTCCCCAAGGGGACACCATGACAGGTCCCTTATGTTCAGCCACACCGATCTTGCACGACTTCAGGCCCAATCCCTCAGGATGCAGGGATTTATCCGTCAACAGACGTACTCGCCTCTCAACGAAAAAACGTTGCGCCGCTTCTCCAGTTGGGAGGTGGCCGAGCTGATCTTCAAGGCCAACCAGTCGACCTTGCGCGGGCGGCTGGCGGCTGATCCATCCCTACCCCAAGGCATCGTTGAAGAAGACGGGCGGCAACGCTGGTACACACTGGACGAGATCAACGAGATGCGTCGCCGCATCAAGGTGAACCGCAAGTCGCTGATGCCCTACCGTCCAGCCAAAAAGCGCGCGATCCGGGCAGCCATCGCCAACTTCAAGGGTGGCGCAGGCAAGTCCACCACGGCGCTGCATTTCGCACACGCCGCCGCACTTGATGGCTACCGCGTGCTGTGCGTGGATTTCGATCCGCAGGCCACGCTCAGCCACTCCATGGGACTCAGCGACGTTGCCGAGGAATATACAGTCTGGGGCATCATGGCCCGCGACCTGGCCAATGAGACCGAGCGGATGAATTCCGCCCTTAGAGGGGCGGAATCCGGCACCGCCCTGCCCCAACGCAAATTGCCTGCCTCCATCACCGAAATGGGTCTGTCTGGCCTGCGCGCGTCCGACTTCATCAAGCCGACAAACTGGTCCACCATCGACCTTGTGCCCAGTTGCGCCAACGCAGCATTCGTCGAATTCGCCTCGGCCCAGTATCGGCACATGAACCCGGAGTGGAGTTTTTTTGCTGCCGTCTCGCGCTTCCTCGACCAACTCTCGCCGGACGCTTATGACCTGATCATTTTCGACTGCCCGCCGGCCATCGGCTATCAATCGATGAACGCGGTATTCGCCGCCGACGTCCTTTATATCCCCTCCGGCCCCGGCTACTGGGAATATGATTCGACGACATCCTTTATCGGGCAACTTTCCGAAGCGCTTGAGGATCTGGCCCGCTTTGACGGCCTTGTCCCCGCGGGGACAA
>CAYGPT010000098.1:0-11267 GCA_964351755.1 uncultured Rhodobacterales bacterium
GATCAACGAAGTGCTGGAACCGCATCTTTTCCCTCCCACCGACGACGGCACCGATCCACGCCTGTGCCCCAATTGCGGCGCCGGTCGTCTGTCAATGCGCACGGCCCGGTCGGGCGGCGCCTTTATCGGGTGTTCGAACTATCCCGAGTGCCGCTATACCCGCGCATTCGGCCCACCGGGTGCCGAAGACGAAAGCGGCATACCGCCGGAAGGCAAGCTGCTGGGCGAGGATGCGAACGACAAGATCTATGCCTTCAAGGGGCGCTTTGGCCCTTATGTTCAGCGCGGTGAAGTGACCGACGACAACAAGAAACCGCCGCGCCAGTCGATACCCAAGGAATGGCCCCCCACCGAGGTGGACCTAGAACAAGCCGTGCGCCTTTTGTCTCTGCCCCGCGAGATCGGCCCGCACCCCGAAGACGGGGTCATGGTCTGGGCCAATATCGGTCGTTACGGGCCTTACATCAAACATGCAGAGTCCACATCCGACCGGGGCGGCACCAACGCCAACCTTGACGGCATCGAAGAAGTATTCACTGTCGGGATGAACCGGGCGGTGCAGCTCTTGGCCGAGAAACTGGCCAGTCGCGGCGGACGCGGTGCCGCCGCCAAGCCCCTGATCGAGTTGGGAGAACACCCCCAGGAGGGCGGCCCTGTCAATATCATGAAGGGGAAATACGGGCCTTATGTGAAGTGGGGCAAGGTCAACGCGACGATCCCCAAAGGGTCCGAACCCGAAGCCGTGACCATGGAAATGGCTGTTCAGCTGATCGCCGAAAAAGCGCCAGCAAAGAAAAAGGCCCGCAAAGCCCCCGCCAAGACAACGGCCGCCACAAAGAAAGCCACCGCCAAAAAGGCGTGACCCCATCGCAACTCAACCAGAAGATGTCGCAGTATACCGCGCCATACAATCTGCCGAAGTTGACTTGTCAGACGCATATATAGATAGCTATCCTAGCAAAAAGCGCGGCAAGGCGGTTTTAGGGGGCATTCATGAAGAAGATTTACGGCTCGGCGGCTGAGGCTCTTGACGGAGTTTTGTTCGACGGCATGTTCATTGCGGCGGGCGGCTTTGGCCTCTGTGGCATACCGGAATTGCTGTTGGATGCGATCAAGGACGCGGGCACCAAGGATCTGACGTTTGCGTCCAACAATGCAGGGGTTGACGACTTTGGCATCGGCATCCTGCTCCAGACCCGCCAGGTGCGTAAAATGATCTCGTCCTATGTCGGCGAGAACGCGGAATTCATGCGCCAGTATTTGTCGGGCGAGCTCGAGCTTGAATTCAACCCCGAGGGCACGCTGGCCGAGCGCATGCGGGCCGGCGGCTGCGGCATCCCCGGCTTTTACACCAAGACCGGTGTCGGCACCGTGATTGCCGACGGCAAGGAACACAAGGATTTCGATGGCGAAACCTATATCATGGAACGGGGTATCGTCGCGGATCTGAGCATCGTAAAGGCCTGGAAAGCCGACGCGACGGGCAACCTCGTGTTCCGCAAGACCGCGCGCAACTTCAATCCGCCCGCCGCCATGTGCGGCAAGATCTGCATCGCAGAAGTGGAAGAGATCGTGCCGACCGGAAGTCTGGACCCGGATTCGATCCACCTGCCCGGTATCTACGTGCACCGGCTGATCAAGGGCGAACACGAAAAGCGCATCGAACAACGGACCACACGCGCGGCATAGATAAGAGGGAGAGCGACCGTGCCTGACACTCTTGAACAGCTTCTTGAACAGGATGCCGCATTTGACGGCTTCAGCCGCGCGCAGATCGCGGTGGTCGTTACCAATCCATATCTCGACGACAATCCGGTCGTCTATGTGAACGAGGCGTTCACGCGCTGCACGGGTTATGCCCGTTCGGCCTCGATCGGGCGCAATTGCCGCTTTTTGCAAGGTGAAGACACGTCCAAGGCCGACGTGGACAAACTGCGCAATGCGATAGAGAACGAAGAAACCGTGACGGTGGACATCGCCAACTACCGCGCGAACGGCGAAAAATACATCAACCGCCTCGTGATTTCTCCGCTGCATGACGACACCGGCAAGCTGCAATATTTCATCGGCATCCAGAAGGAGTTGCGCGAAGGCGATACCAACACCTCGGCCGAGGCGATAAATGGCGCGCTGATGGAAATCCAGAACCGTGTGGCCACGGACCTCTCCATGGTGATCGGCATGATCCGTCGCCAGTCCGGCACCACCTCGGTTCCCGAAGACTTTGCCGCACTCAGCCGCAGGATTGAAACCCTGCAACTGCTGTACGAAGAAATGAAGCTGTCGGATTCCCAATCCAACCGCGACAGCATCCAGATGGGCAGCTATCTGTCCCGCCTTGCGGCGGCCATCGCCCACACCACAAGCCGGCCCGGTGTACGCATGAACCTCCAGATCGAACCGCTGGAAGTGCCCATCGAAACCGCCACCCGCGTTGGCCTGGTGCTCTCCGAAGTGTTGACCAACGCCTTTCAACACGCCTTTGACCGGATGGACAGTGGTCTGGTCGAAGTTCGCATGAGCCAGCTGAGCGCAGGCGGTCTGCGCCTGATCGTGTCCGATGACGGCGTCGGTGTGCCTAAAGGCATGCAGTGGCCAGACACCCGCACAATGGGCGGGCGCATTGTGTCCGGCCTGATCGAGGGGCTTGAGGGCACGATGTATCTGGGCCGGGGTGCCGCAGGCAGTTTTATCACCATTGACGTGCCTGCGGGCGCGACACTCTTGGACATTTAAGGAAAACACATGCCCTGGGATCGAAACCAAATGGCTGCGCGCGCGGCAGAGGAACTTGAAGACGGCTGGTACGTGAACCTTGGCATCGGCATCCCCACGCTTGTGGCGAACTATGTCGGCGACAAAGACATTACCCTGCAATCCGAAAACGGGATGCTGGGGATGGGTCCCTTTCCCATCGAGGGCGAGGAAGATCCCGACCTGATCAATGCAGGCAAGCAAACGATCACTGAGTTGAATCGTACCTCTTATTTCGACAGCGCGACAAGCTTTGGCATGATCCGGGGCGGCAAGATCGCAGCGGCCATCCTTGGCGCCATGGAAGTCGCAGAAAACGGTGACCTCGCGAACTGGATGATCCCCGGCAAGCTGGTCAAGGGGATGGGTGGCGCCATGGACCTGGTCGCAGGTGTGGGCCGCGTCATCGTCGTCATGGATCACACCAACAAGCATGGCGAGAGCAAAGTGCTCAAGGCATGCACGCTGCCCCTGACCGGCAAGGGCGTGGTTGACCGCATCATCACGAACCTTGGCGTTCTGGATGTGGTCGAAGGTGGCCTGCGGATTGTCGAGACCGCCGAAGGCGTAAGCGAGGTCGAATTGCGCGCGGCCACCGAAGCCACGATTGTCTGAGTTCGGCATCACGCGGGAGGAGACCGCGTCAAAAGGGCGCTATGTGCTGGTCCATGACGGGCACGAGGCCGAACTGACCTATTCCATCCTGTCACCGCAGATGCGGATCGCTGATCATACCGGCGTTCCAGATGCATTGCGCGGCACAGGCGCAGGTGTGGCGCTGGTCACGCGACTGGTGGCGGATGCGCGGGCCGAAGGTTGGAAGATCGTACCCCTGTGCCCGTTCGTGAATGCTCAGCGGCGACGGCACCCGGACTGGGCGGACGCGTTCAGCGTCTGACCAGCAGTTTTCCGAAATCGGAAAACGTCACGGAGTTTTTCTCAAGACTCTACCCGCCTCAATTCATCGCGGCGAACACGCAGCCATCTGTGACAAGTTCGGGCGGTGTGACGCACAGTCCCCGCGCCAATTGGAACGTGGCCAGCACCTTGGGCACATAATCGCGGGTTTCCGAAAACGGCGGCACGCCTTGATGTTTGCGCACTGCCCCCTCGCCTGCATTGTACCCCGCAAGCACCAGCATGGGGTCGCGATCGAACGTGCCCATGAGCCAGTTCAGGTACTTGACCCCGCCTGCGATGTTCTGGGCCGCCTCGAAACTGTCGGTCACACCAAACCGAGTGGCGGTGTCGGGCATCAGTTGCATCAGGCCCTGCGCCCCTGCCCGGCTGGTCGCGTCCACCTTGCCGCCTGATTCGACCATCATCACAGCCAGAACCAGTGCCGGGGACACTTCTGTACCAATCGTTGCTTTCAGGATTTCGACGCCTTGCGCCTTGGCCAATGCCTGCATCTGCTGCAATCGCGGCACCGGCACAGGCGACTCCGACCGTGCGAGCGCGCGCATCGCCAGATCAAGCCGCCCCGGCCCTGCGTCAGCGATATCCGGGGACACATCATTCCAGAACCAGTCATAGCGCGCCGCGGTAGGTACAGCCGAAGCAGGTGCGTCTTGCGCGGAAACGGCCGCCTTTACCGGCGTTGCGGGATCAATCTGGACCGTAATGCGCTTTTTGACGCCGGATGACGGGGGTTTTACCCGTTTGGCCGAAAAATCCTTGAAAGGAGGGGGGTCCTGCGCCGCCACCGCACCGCAACTTAGTCCCAAGGCCACAAGGGCCACGCAAAACATGGTTTTGATCACAACTGCCTGCCTCATGCATTCGGTTCTTTGACCGATATTGATCCCACTATCGCAAAAAACGGCCTTTCAAGCCAGTGCAGAGCACCTGAAAGATGGCGGTTTTGCCACATTTGACCCCCAGTTTAATGAAAATTGTGCGGGCACATGCGTCTCCAAAAATAAGAAGTGATGAAAATCAATATGTTGGCATTCTCCATCGGATTTTTCTGACTGCGACGTGAAAAGCCCAATATGCCGTCAAATTCGTGCCCCAATCAGACGGCTATATAGCGTCATACCAAGTCGGACTTGGGCCAATGAGAGAGAGCGGCCCGCAACGGACGACAAGGTTGAAACGCAAATCTACTGATCCTTTGGAGGGACACTACCATGATGAAATTTATCAAAAACTTCCGCAAAGACGAAAACGGTGCCGTGACTGTTGACTGGGTTGTGCTGACAGCCGCCGTCGTTGGTCTGGCCGTTGCAGCCTACACGTCGATCGAAACCGGCGCGACCGAGCTGACGCTCGACACCGACACATTCCTGCAGGCACAAGACCCCAACTAAGTTGGTCTGACCTGACAGCGTAATGCTCAAAGGGGGGGCCGCGACCGCATTCGGACGCGGCCCCTTTCTACGCCGTCCACTTTCATTAGTCGTAACCAAAAGGGGCTTACGCCATGACCCATATTTATAAAAACTTCTGCTGCAATGAAGATGGTGCAGTCACCGTAGATTGGGTTGTGCTGACCGCCGCAGTCGTCGGGTTGGCCGTAGCCATCGTCGTCACACTCACCAACGGGTCCGCAGGGGTTTCCGCTGGTGTCGAAGAATTCATGACCGGCTGGGAATTCTAAGTTCCTGCTTTGCGAAAATCATTCAACGTGCCCGGTCAATCTTGCCGGGCATTTGTCGTGGGCACGCTGTTACAAGCGTGCCTTGCCTTGTTAAATCCTACCCGTTTCCCTGAATATGCCACATTCGACGGGTATGTCTGTCGCAAGAGGTTCTCACCCTTCCGGTGACTGCGGACCCATTCATGAGGTGATAAAATGCGTATGGTTTTCGGATTGGTGCTGTTGGCCGGGATCGCCCTGGCTGGTGGCGCTGTTTACATGGCCAAGAATTACATCGGGCAATATCAGACGGCACTGGCCAAGGAACGCGCTCAGCGCGAAAAGATCGTGCCGACGATCCCTGTTTATGTCGCAGATCGCCCCCTGAAATACGGCGAGGCACTGACGATGGAAGATGTGCGCACCGTGGACTGGCCTGAAAACGCGATCCCTGAAGGCGCGTTCACCGAAGACAACCCGATCTTTCCAGCAGGTGTAACGGAAAACCGTGTGGTTCTGCGCACCATGGAAAAGGACGAGGCGATCCTGGCCGTCAAAGTCACCGCGCCCGGCGAAGAGGCCGGTCTGACCTCGCGTCTGGAACGCGGCATGCGCGCCTTTGCGATCAAGGTCGACGTGGCATCGGGCGTGTCCGGTTTCTTGCGGCCCGGTGACCGTGTGGACGTCTATTGGACCGGTCGTGTCGATCAGTCCCTTGGCGAAACGCGCGGCGAAGTGACGAAGTTGATCGAACCGGGCGTGAAACTGATCGCCATCGACCAGAACGCCGCCGGTGATCTGGACGGCGCGAGTATCGCCCAGACCGTTACCGTGTCCGTGATCCCTTCGCAGGTCGCCACCTTGGCCCAGGCTCAGTCCACTGGCCGTCTGGCCTTGTCACTGGTCGGTGCCGAGGACGATACAATTGCGGGCGCAATCGAGGTTGACCAGCGTACCCTTCTGGGCATCGCCGCACTAGAAGCCAAGGCCGAGGTCGAAAAGGAAGAGACCTGTTCGATCCGTACCCGGCGCGGCGCAGAAGTGGTCGAAATTCCGATCCCCTGCACAAACTGACCCTCGAATTCAAAGAGTTAGCGCGGCGTCATCCATGGGTGGCGCCGTTTGCATTCGCGCTCGTGTTGCCAGTTATCCACATAACTTAATGCCTTGAAGCCATTGATTCTTGCAAAAAAATCAAAACTGTCCCATGGTCGTCCCAAGACGCGGGCAAAAAGACCCGGTACCGAGGCGTGATCAAAAAGGCAGGTCACATGAACATTGATGGAATTTTCAAAGCAACCCTTCTTGGGTTGTCCCTTGCGATCAGCCCGATGGCGATTTCCGCGCAGGCGGAAAACCTCAGGGTCGTGCGCCAGGCAACCGAATCTACGTTGAACGTCCCGATGAACCGGGCTGTGGTTGTCGAAAGCGACACCGCTTTTGCCGAGCTCAGCATCGCCAACCCGGCGATCGCGGATATCTCGTCGCTCAGCGATCGCACTATATATGTGCTCGGCAAATCGCCGGGGCTGACCACGTTGACCCTTCTGGATGGGAATGGGCGCTTGATCACGAACGTGAACGTGCGGGTCTCAGCGGATATTTCCGAATTCAAGGAACGGCTGCGCCAAATCCTGCCGGGCGAAAAGATCGAAGTGCGCACCGCCAATGACGGCATCGTCCTGTCGGGCGTTGTTTCGTCGATCGCGCGTCTGCAACGGGCTCTTGATCTGGCTGAACGCTACGCCGAAGGGCGCGTGTCCAACCTGATGAGCGTCGGTGGCGTCCAGCAGGTCATGCTCAAGGTGCGGTTTGCCGAGATGAACCGCTCCGTTTCCAAGTCGCTCAGTTCTTCGCTGGCTCTGAACGGCTCGGTACTTTCGGGCGATCTGGGAATCAACGGCGGCAATGGCACAACCAACAGTTCAGGTGGCATTGCGACCAGCCTTGGCGGCAACGTCCCGGCCATCAACGAAAACGCAGGCGCGATTCTGTTCGGCTTTAATGCAGGCAACATGCAAGTTGGTCTGTTGCTGGAAGCCCTTGAAACCAAAGGGGTTGTGCGCACTCTGGCTGAACCGAACCTTGTCGCCCTGTCTGGGCAAGAGGCGAAGTTCCTTGCCGGTGGCGAATACCCCGTCCCGGTCAGCCAGGATAACGGCGTCATCACCATCGAATTCAAACCGTTCGGAATCGAGCTGAACTTTATCCCCCGCGTCGTGGACAAGGATCTTATCAACCTTGAACTGGAAGCTGCGGTATCGTCCATCGACCCGACCAACGGCTTTGCAGTCAACGGGTTCGAAATCGACGCCTTCTCGCGCCGAGAGACATCAACCACAGTCGAAATGCGGGACGGTGAAAGCTTTGCCATCGCCGGTTTGCTTGAAGACAACTTTGACGACAATTCCAGCCAGCTTCCCTGGCTTGGCGATGTGCCGATCCTTGGCGCCTTGTTCCGCTCGGCCTCTTACCAGCGCAACCAGACCGAATTGGTGATCATTATCACGGCCCACCTTGTCTCTCCGGTGCGCGGTGATGTTCTGGCACTGCCGACAGATCGAATCAAACCGCCCAGCGAAAAGGACCTGTTTCTTTATGGCCGCACAGCCGCCGGCACACGCACCCCGAAACAAGGTGCTGCGGGCGAGGTTGCCAAACAGGACTTCTCCGGCTCATATGGTTACGTGTTGGATTAAGGACAGGTTATGAAACCGATCATCTCCGTGGCATTGGCGAGCAGTCTGGCGCTTGGAGCGTGTACATCCAGCGACCCGGTCTATACCCAGTTCTATCGCGAAGCCGGAGCGCTGGTGGACACCGGCCAGTTCGGCAACGCGACCGCCAACAACACCCTGATCATGACGGGCGAGCGTCAGTATACGTTCGACCTTGCCAACCGCTTCGCTTCGGAAGTCGTGACAACTGTCAATTTCGCCTTCAATTCCTCGGCCCTGGACGCAGGTGCGCGCGATGCGCTGCGCGAACAGGCCATCTGGATTCGCCAGTTCCCTGAAATCCGGTTCCGCGTCTACGGACACACGGATGCGGTAGGATCGTCCGGCTACAACAAGCAGCTGGGCCTTGCCCGCGCCAACGCGGTTGTGGGTTACCTTGTCACGCAGGGAATCAGCCGGTCGCGGCTGGAAGCGGTTGCATCCTTTGGTGAAACTCAGCCCCTTATCGTCACGCAGGGCCGTGAACGCCGCAACCGGCGCACAGTCACCGAAGTCAGCGGATTCGTGCAATCGCACCCCACTGTTCTGGATGGCAAATACGCCCAGATTGTCTATCGCGATTATATCGCGTCCGGCGTTCCGCCCACCCAGCTGAGCGGTATCACTGGCGCCGATTTGCGGACTGAACAGTAACAACCCCACATACTTGGACAACCATGGCGCGCAGACAATCCCTTGTCTGCGCGCCTTATCGTTCTGAGATATCCAACAATTGGAGTTTTTTGGCCCAAATCTCGCCTGATTTGCCTGCGACTAATGCCTCTGAGGATACGTATGTCCAATGCATTTTGGGCTCGGGCACCACAGAGAGACGAGCGTAAAGAATCGTTCCAAACCTGTGTGTGTCCATTGAATAAAGGACGAGTGGGCAATGAGCAGCGTTATGCCACAACCAGAAACCGCACCGATCGTGGCCTGTACCATCAGCCGCGACGTGCAGAACTTCGATCTGCTGATCGAAGACATGGAACAGGCTCTGGGTGAGTCCTGGGGCGATCTGAGCTTTGCCGAGGCGCTGGCCTTCTTCAACCAACCCGAGGCCGAGGCGCTGGAATTTGTGGCACTGGCACTGGATGACACCGACGAGGACAATCTTGTCCTGATGGGTGAAATCATCGTTCAGGCCAAGGCCCGCGACATCAAGGTGATACTGATCGCCGAGGATGTGACCCCCGCGTCGCTGCACCAGTTGTTGCGGCGCGGTGCGGATGAATTTGTGCCCTACCCGCTGCCCGAAGGTGAATTGCATCAGGCCATCGAACGTCTGCGCACGTCCAACCAACCCCAACCCGCCGAAACCGAACGCACCGCGACCCTCAAGACCGGGGTGAACAAGCAAGGCGCTGTTTTCGTCACCCACGGTGTCGCCGGTGGAACGGGCGCGACCACGCTGGCCGTTAATCTGGCCTGGGAACTTGCCCTGCTCAATCCAAGCGAGACGCCGAACGTCTGCCTGTTGGACTTTGACATGCAGTTCGGATCGGCCTCGACCTATCTGGACCTACCCCGTCGTGAGGCAGTCTTTGAAATGCTGTCGGATACCGAAGCGATGGACGAGGAAATCTTTGGCCAGTCCCTGCTGACCTTCGAAGACAAGCTGCAGGTGCTGACCGCTCCGGCTGACATGATTCCGCTGGATTTGATCACGCCCGAGGATATCAGCCGCGTCGTTGAAATGGCGCGCGCACATTTTGATTACGTTGTCATCGACATGCCCTCGACCCTCGTGCAGTGGACCGAAACGGTATTGTCGGCCGCCCACATTTATTTCGTCACCCTCGAACTGGATCTGCGTTCGGCCCAGAATACGCTGCGCTTCAAACGTGCGCTCCAATCCGAGGAATTGCCGGTTGAAAAGCTGCGCTATGCGCTGAACCGCGCGCCCAAGTTCACCGATCTTGGGGGCAAGGCGCGCGTCAAGCGTCTGGCCGAAAGCCTGGATATCGCGATCGAAATCCAACTTCCCGACGGCGGCAAACAGATTCCGCAAGGGGCCGACCACGGTCTGCCACTGGCGACCTCCGCCACTAAAAATCCACTACGCCGCGAAATCGCCAAGCTGGCGGCGTCCATCCATGAACTCAGTCAGGACCACGTCAAAGCCGCGTGACCTGATATATCGAGGATCCAGGAATGTTTTCGAAATACAAAAAAACGACACCAGCACCCAGTGCCGCAACCGCGGCACCAGTGGCTGAAGTGCCAAAGCCGAATGCGATACCCAAGATCGCGCGCAAGGCCAACGCCTCTGCCGCGACGGTCATGCCGATGGACAAAGAGCGCAAGAAAAAAGAGCGCATGGGCGAGATCAAGCTGGAAATGCACCGCGCGCTTCTGGACAACCTCAACCTGTCAGCGCTGGAAACCGCGTCCGAAAATGACCTGCGCCAGGAAATCAACGCCATTGCCGGTGAGTATCTTGAGGAAAGGAACATCATCCTCAACCGCGAGGATCGCCAGACCCTGAACCAAGAGTTGTTCGACGAAGTCATGGGCCTTGGGCCGCTCGAAACTCTGCTCAAGGACGAGACCGTCAACGATATCCTCGTCAACGGCCCGCAACAGATTTTCGTGGAACGCGCAGGCAAGCTGCAATTGACCGACGTGACCTTCAAGGACGAACGCCACCTGTTGCGCATCATCGACAAGATCGTGTCTGCCGTGGGCCGTCGTGTCGACGAATCCAACCCTTACGTCGACGCCCGCCTCAAGGACGGCTCGCGATTTAACGCGATGGTCCCGCCCATTGCCGTGGACGGTAGCCTCGTGTCCATTCGGAAATTCAAAAAGGACAAGCTTGGCATCGACGATCTGGTCCAGTTCGGAGCATTTACCGAGGAAATGGCCGCCTATCTTCAGGCCGCTGTTGCCACCCGCCTGAACATCATCGTGTCGGGCGGTACGGGGTCGGGTAAGACGACCACCCTCAACGCGTTGTCGTCGTTCATCGACAATGCCGAACGCATCCTGACGATCGAAGATACGGCGGAACTTCAGTTGCAACAGACCCATGTGGGCCGAATGGAAAGCCGCCCGCCAAACGTCGAAGGCAAAGGTGAAGTGTCGCCGCGCGACTGTCTGAAAAACGCGCTGCGTATGCGTCCCGACCGCATCATCGTCGGCGAGACGCGCGGCGAGGAAGTCATCGACATGCTTCAGGCCATGAACACCGGCCACGACGGATCGATGACCAC
>CAYGPT010000099.1:0-11235 GCA_964351755.1 uncultured Rhodobacterales bacterium
TGCCCCCCGGACCCCCCGAGGATTTTTTGAAATCAGAGAAGCAAGGGGGGTCTTTCCTTCTCTGATTGAAAAAAATCCCCGCCGGAGGCACGAAATCTATTTCCCGACAGAGGCCCGATGGACCGCGTTTCAATCGTACACGACAATTTCCTGACCCGCGTCGCTGCGGGTGATTTGCCCGATGTGGCACCGCGCGGGCTGGATTCGGAGACATCGCGCGCCATGTTTGTGCATCAATGTCTGACCCGCGCGCTGGACATCGTCAGCCGCGAGATGCAGAAGGCCGGGCAGGGGTTCTACACCATCGGATCGTCCGGGCACGAAGGCATGGCGGCGGTGGCCCATGCCCTGCGTCCCGACGACATCGCCTTTCTGCACTATCGTGACGGTGCCTTTCAGGTGGCCCGTGCTTCCCAGTTGGGGCAGGACATGTGCCGCGATATGCTTCTCAGCTATGCCTGTGCCGCCGACGATCCGACCAGCGGCGGGCGGCACAAGGTGCTGGGCAGCCGCGATCTGTTCATTCCGCCCCAGACCTCGACCATTGCGTCGCATCTGCCCAAGGCCGTTGGGGCGGCCTATGGTATCGGTCTGGCGCGCAAGGCGCGCCCAAAGAATGCAATCCTGCCGCGTGACGGGATCGCGGTGGCCAGTTTCGGCGATGCCTCGCTGAACCACTCGACTGCGCAGGGTGCGATCAATGCCGCCGGTTGGACCAGTGTGCAGGGCGTGCCGCTGCCGTTGCTGTTCATCTGCGAGGATAACGGGATCGGGATTTCGACCAAAACGCCGACGGGCTGGGTTGCTGCCAGCCTTGGCCACCGTCCCGGTCTGACCTATTTCGCGGGCGACGGGTGCGACCTTTGGGATGCCTATCGTGCCGCGTCCGAGGCAGTGCAGTTCGTTCGCGTGCATCGTAAGCCCGCCGTGCTGCACTTGCGCACCGTGCGTCTGTACGGTCATGCGGGCGCGGATGTGGCGACCAGTTATCTGCCGCGCGCAGATGTGGAGGCGGACGAGGCGAATGATCCGCTGCTGCGAACCGCAGCAGGGTTGATCAGGCAAGGCATGAAGCCCGCGGATGTGTTGGCGGTCTACACCGATGCGCTGACGCGCACCCGGGCTGAAGCATCGCGTGTCGCAGATGCGCCTTCCTTGCAGGGTGCAGAGGCGGTCATGGCCGCAATTGTGCCGCCAACACGCGCGATCAGTCTAGTGAACGGGCCCAGCGTTCAGGCGCGGACCGCGACCTTTGGCAACGATGTTGCGCAGATGGACCAGCCTCAGCCGATGTCCAAGCTGATCAACTGGGCCCTCACGGACCTGATGCTTGCCCACCCCGAAACCGTGATCATGGGCGAGGATGTGGGCCGCAAGGGCGGGGTCTATGGCGTGACGCAAAAGCTGCTGAACCGCTTTGGCCCGTCCCGCGTGATCGACACGTTGCTGGATGAACAAAGCATCCTCGGCCTCGCCATCGGCATGGCCCATAACGGGTTCATCCCCATGCCCGAAATCCAGTTCCTCGCCTACCTCCACAATGCCGAGGATCAGATCCGGGGCGAGGCGGCGACCTTGCCCTTCTTCTCCAATGGACAGTGGTCGAACCCTATGGTGCTGCGCATCGCCGGGCTGGGTTATCAAAAGGGGTTCGGCGGGCATTTCCACAATGACAACGCGCTTGCCGTGCTGCGCGACATTCCGGGCCTGATTCTGGCCTGCCCGTCCGATGGCGCCGAGGCCGTGCAGATGCTGCGCGAATGCCATCGACTTGCGCGCGAGGAGAACCGGCTGTGCGTCTTTGTCGAACCCATCGCGCTTTATCCGATGCGGGACGTGCAGTCCGGGGATGGGGCGTGGATGCGCACCTATCCCGGCCTCGGTCAGTGCATCGCGGTGGGTGAGGTTGGCGTGCAGGGCGATGGCGACCTGGCCATCGTCACGTTTGGCAACGGCCGATACCTCGCAGCACAAGCAGATTTGACGGGCGCACGGCTGGTCGATCTGCGCTGGCTGGCCCCACTACCGACCGCCAGCCTTGTCGCCGCTGTCGAAGATTGTTCGCATATTCTGGTCGTCGATGAAACGCGCCGGTCCGGTGGCGTGGCTGAAGGGGTAATGACGGCACTGTTCGAAGCGGGCCACCGCAATATCGCGCGCTACACGGCCGAGGACAGTTTCATCGCCACGGGGCGTGCCTATGCCGACACGCTGCCCTCGGCGGAGGGGATTCGCGCCGCGGCCAATGCCTTGCTGAGCGGCGGCTAGCGGGTCCACACACCCACGAAAGATCGAAAATTCATCGATTCAGCATGGAATCCCAGCCATTTTGCACACGTGTGCAAAAAATAGTTGCCAAGTGACTCAACGGCTGTCTAGCCTTGAAACACACGCTGCGGTGGGGGACTCCGATGGCCGAAATCCAATTGCGCAATATCAACAAGCGATGGGGCACTTTCGTGGGGGTCGACAACTTTGACCTGACCATAGCCGATCAGGAATTCCTTGTGCTGCTCGGCCCCTCGGGTTGTGGCAAAACCACGACGATGCGCATGATCGCGGGGCTGGAGGATGCCACCGAAGGCGACATCATCATCGACGGCAAGCGTGTCAACGACCTTGATCCCAAGGACCGCGACGTGGCCATGGTGTTTCAGTCCTACGGGCTTTATCCGCACCTTGATGTCTATGAAAACATTCGCTTTCCGCTGAAAGTGCGCAAGGTGGACCCAAGCACTCACGACGAACGCGTGCGGCGCGCCAGCGCAATGGTGGAGCTGGACGATTTCCTGCACCGCAAGCCTGCCGAGTTGTCCGGCGGCCAGCGCCAGCGCGTCGCCCTTGCCCGCGCAATCGTGCGCGAACCCAACGTGTTCCTGATGGACGAACCGCTGTCCAACCTCGACGCCAAGCTGCGCGTCAGCACACGTGCGCAGATCAAGAACCTGAGCCACGAGTTGAAGGTCACGACCGTCTACGTGACCCACGACCAGATCGAGGCGATGACACTGGCCGACCGTGTCGTGGTGATGAAACAGGGCAAGGTACAGCAGGTCGGCACCCCGACCGAGATCTATGACAACCCCGCCAACACCTTCGTTGCCAGCTTTATCGGCTCTCCGGCCATGAACCTGATGGATGGCACCATGACAGGCGGCACGTTCACCGGCGACCGTGTCACGATTTCGGGCCTCCGGGGCCCCGATGGCCCTGCCACGCTTGGCTTTCGGGCCGAGGACGCGACCCTTGCCAATGCGGATGGCCAGATCACGGCCCCGCTGTATACAATCGAGCTGTTGGGCGATGCCACGATGCTGACCGTCAAGGCGGGCGGGCAACTGGTGTCGGTCAAGGCAAGCAAGGATTACCGGGCCGAGATTGGCGACATGGTCTCATTCTCTATCCCTTCTGAAATCTGTCACGCGTTTGACAGTGAAACGGGCGATCGCATCGCCTGATCACACCTGCCCGCACCCCGGATCAGCCGGAGGGCGGGCCAATCCATGCTGGTGCAGCCTTGCAAGATGCACCGGCACCATGAAAGCAACAGGGAGTTTGCACATGTATCTCAAGAAACTGGCACTTGCGGGCGCTGTCTCGCTTATGGGCACATCGGCCTTTGCAGCCTGCGCCTATGAAAACACGGTGCCGCTGAAATCGCTGACCGCAGGGTTCGAGGCGTGGAAGGCCGTCACGGACGCCATGGCCGAGTGCGGCAATTTCCAGGCCGAACTGGACCAGGAATTCCGCACCAAGCAACCTGCCGCTTTCGAAGCGAACCCGTCCCTCTATCAGATCGGTGGGGTGTCCAATGGCACAATTACGCCGTTGCTGAACGCAGGCACAATTCGCCCGCTGGACGATCTGGTCGCCAAATACGGTCAGAACCTGCAGCCCAACCAGCTGATCAAGGTCGATGGCAAGACCATGGCGATTGCCATGATGGTCAACACCCAGCACCTGATGTACCGCGAAGATATCTTTGCAGATCTCGGACTTGATGTGCCGACCACATGGGACGAAGTGTTTGCCGCTGCCGACGCAATCAAAGCCGCGGGCGTTGTCGATCACGCCATCGGTGCGACAATGGCATCTGGATGGAACCTCGGGCAGGAATTCGTGAACCTTTACCCGGCATTTGGCGGCAGCATGTTCAACGATGACAACACCATCGCCATCAACTCCGATGCGGGGCTTGAGGCGCTGGCGGTCATGAAAAAGACGCTGGACTACACCGACCCCGAGGTGCTGGTCAGCGACTCGACCTACGTTCAGCAGCAGTTTCAGCAGGGCAAGATCGCGATGTCGAACCTGTGGGCGAGCCGGGGTGGTGCGATGAACGACGAAGCTGAAAGCGGCGTTGTGGGCAAGGTCAAGATGGCAGCAGCCCCCATGGCCGTCGAAGGTGGTGCGCCTGCAACGACGCTTTGGTGGGACGGTATCGTGATCGCGGCCAACATCACCGATGAAGAGGCCGATGCAGCCTTCCGTCTTGCGATGGAAGGTCTGGACGAAGAGATGGTCAAGGCCAACAACGAAGCCGCGATCTGGTTGATAAAAGGCTATGAGCCCGGCCCGCTTGCAGAGGGCGCGATTGCCACTGCAACGGCGCAGCCCGCCGCACCTGCCTATCCGTCCACCACCGTCATGGGTTTGCTGCACACGGCCCTTGGCAACGAATTGCCCGCCTTCCTGACGGGTGAACGCGACGCGGCTGCCACACTCACCGCGATCGAAGAGGCCTATAACACCTCGGCCAAGGAGGCCGGTGTGCTGGAGTAAGCGAGCCGGGGCGCGGTGGTCACTGCCGCGCCCTTTTTTCGTCGGAGGACACAGAGATGGAAGACCGACTGACCCGACTTGAAGAACGGATCGAAACACTCGACCGGACCACCCGGCTTGAAACGCGGGTGCATGCCATCGACAAATTTCTCTATGCAGCCGGTGTTGTTGCCGTGATCTTTGGGGTCGTTGGTGCATGGGGTGCGACCACTGTGGCATCACTGAACACGCAACTTGCCGAAACCCGGCAGCAGGTCGAGACGGTCGCGGCCCGCGCCGTTGCAGCAGAAGATCGTGCCGCAGCGCTCGAGGCCCGGATTGATGCCTTTGATGCGCAACTGGGCGGCATGACCAATGCAGCCGAGCAAAGAATTGAGGCGCGTGAGAGCGAGGCCATTGAACGTCTGAGGGTCGGCGTCGACCGCGCTGCGCCACGCCTGCCGATTTTGCCCGTGCCAAGAACTGATGATCCTTCTGTTGACGTTATTGATACCCTGAATGTGCGTGACCTGCAGATTGTGAACGAAGATGATGATCAAGTCGTTGGGTTGACCCAAGGCCCGTCCGGCTATGGCGCGCTGACACTGCGCGGTCTTGGCAAACGATTTGTGCAAATGGGGTTTTATGCGGATGGCGAACCTTTCGTGATCGCGTCAGGTGAAAAAAACCGAATAGCGCTTGCGTTGAGCACAGAAGGTTACGGTGAACTCAGGTTCCACGACCTTGCGCCTCCGGACAATCAGCAGCGACTCCTTCTAGCCGACTCTCAACAAGGAATCGTGTTCGCAATTCGCGATGATGAAGACAATTGGAGGTCTGCCCTGCCATGAAGTTCAAGACGTTTTTCTGGTTTGTCGCCCCGTCGGTCTTCATGATGCTGCTATTCATCGCGGCCCCTTTGGTGTCGGTCTTCATCCAGTCCTTCCAGATCACCCAACCCGTCATGCAACAGGTCGAGGTCGAAACCTGCACCCCCGGCTTCCTGACCCAGACCTGCACCACCGAGGTCAAGACCGTGCCCACCATAGACGAGGCCACGGGCAAGACGATCACCACCACCGCCTGGGTGGGACTGGAAACCTATCGCAACGTGCTGCAGATGGACAAGGTCTGGGCCGCCATCGGTGCGGGCAGTTGGGGCGAAATCCTGCAAATCGACTTCTGGAAGGCGCTGCGTTTCACGCTGATGTTCACGCTTCTGACACTGCCGCTTGTGATCGGCGTGGGTCTGTTGATCGCGCTTGCGGTGAACAACGCGGCCAAATCGCTGAAGGGTCCCGTGATTTTCATCTCTCTCTTGCCGTTCATAATCACGCCGGTGATCGGATCACTGTCGATTTACTGGCTGTTTGTCGGTGACGGGATCCTGACCGCCACGCTGGAACGCTGGACCGGGCAGGACATCGCCATGTTCGCCCAGGCTTGGACGATCGAGCTGCTCATGTACTTCTACCGGGTCTGGCACGTCGCACCCTTTGCCTTCGTGATCTTTTACGCGGGCCTGCAAACGGTCAACATGGATACGCTGGAAAGCGCAATTATCGACGGCGCCAACCGGTTCGAGCGGCTGCGCTACGTGATCGTGCCACACTTGATGCCGCTGATCATCTTCATTGCACTTATCCACCTGATGGATTGCTACCGCGTATTCGAGGAAATCGTGGGCTTCCGCTCCCAGGCGCATGTGATCTCACTGCAATGGCTGACCTATGATTTCCTCGTTCCGGACGATGCAGGCAACCGCGCGGTCAGCCGGGCCTCAGCCAGCGCGATGCTGACCATGATCGGGATCGTGATCCTGCTGATCCTGCCGCTGCGCCGCACATGGCGTGACCACAAAGGGGGGGCGCACTGATGTCGTCCAAGGCCACCGCACAGCCCACATCGCTGAAAGTCGCCTCTGCCGCATTCCTCACCTTCTGGTGCCTTTTGGCGGCCTTTCCCATCGTGTGGATTGCGATCATGAGTTTCAAGTCGCCCCGCGACGCATTCGCGGCCAGCCCGTGGGATGTGATCACCGGGCCTGCCACACGGGCCGCCGGGAACGGACTGTCGGTGATCGATATCGTGCTTGGACTGGTTGTGCTGTTTTTTGCGATACGCTGGTCCTTCACGCGGCTGCCCGGTCTGGTCGTGCGCCTCACGCCACCGGGATGGATCGTGCTGGGGTGGTTGGTCGGGGCGGCGGTGTTCGCCCTCGCCTTTCTGCTGGTGTTCTTTGGCCTTTTGCCCGCGCTCCTGAACGGGATCAACGCGGTTGCGGGACCGCTGGGCACGCCGGTTCTGGGTCTGACGACTGAACACTACGCGGCGGTGTGGGGTGAAAACCAGTTCTATCGCAACTTCATCAACTCGATGATCGTGACGGCGGGCGTGGTGACAATTTCGCTGACGGTGGGCACACTGGCGGGCTACGGGCTCGCGCGTTCGGGATCGAACCTCGCCTTCTGGCTGCTCATCCTCGCGCTGATCTTTCGCGCGCTGCCGCATTCTGTTCTCGTGGCGGGCTACCTGCCGTGGTTCATCAACTCCGCCGAAATCCTGCGCCCCTTCCTGGGCGAACTGTCCCCGACCCTATACGGCCAGCCATGGGCGGTGATCGCTGTGCTGGTTTCGATCAACCAGCCCTTCACGATCTGGATGCTGCGCAGCTTCTTCCAGAACATCCCCAGCGAACTCGACGAAGCCGCTCGGGTCGACGGGTGCAGCCATTTTCAGGCTTTCCGCCGGGTGATCATGCCGGTCATGTGGCCCGGGGTGATCACGACGGGCCTTTTCAGCTTCCTGCTGGGCTACAACGACTTCCTCGTCACCTCGCTGCTCTTGGATGCCCAGAACCAGACCATGGTTCCGGCCATCGCGGGCTACTTCAACCGCGAAACCACGACCACCGATCAGGTCGAGGCAGTTGCGGCAGCGGTGTCAATCACGGCCCCCCTGTTCCTTCTGGTCATGGTCTTCCAGCGCCAGATCGTCTCGGGTCTCACGGCAGGGGCGGTTAAGGGATGACCGTTCAGTTCTCGGTTCCAAAAAATTCCCCGTCGGAGGCTCCCGCACCCGCAGCAATTACAAGGAGTCGATCATGAAAGGATCACGCCCCGAACAGGCGGTGCTGACCCGCGATACGGACATGTCCAAAACCGCCGAAACCCGCGCCGTGATCGAAGGCATGGTCGATGGCCTCAACGACCACCGCATCGACGATATCGGCCAGTTCTTTGCCCAAAGCTTTCGCTGGATGGGCAATCAGGGCTGCGGCACAAAGACAGGGTTGCAGGAGTTTCAGGAAAATTGGCAACGCCCGTTTCAGGCAGCCTTCAGCAACAAGGTCTGCGTTGACGAGGCGCGGCTGTTCATGGGGGAATGGGCCGCAGCCTTTGGGCATCAGATGGCGACGCACTCTGGCAGTTTCATGGGGGTCGCGGCGACCGGAAAGCGGGTCGAGATCAGGTATATGGACTTCTGGAAGGTCGAAGACGGGCGGATCACGGACAACTGGGTGATGGTCGATTTCCCACATGTGTTGGCCCAATTGGGGGTCGATGTTTTCAAGGGCGAAGGCTGGGAGGCGTTTGATCGCGGCGACAAGGTCCCACCGCGCCCCGAATAAAAAGGCAAGGAAAGATGACAGTAGAATATCTGAAACGCGGCAAGCCGGAAACCGAACGAGACGCGGATGACGCCAAAACCCGTGCCATTGTGGAAACTGCACTGGCAGACATTGCAGCGCGTGGTGACGTGGCGGTACGCGAGATGTCGCAAAATTTCGACGGCTATACGCCCGAGGCGTTCAAACTGACGCAAAGCGACATCGACGCGCTGATCGCGCAGCTGACTCCGCGGGAACTCGAAGATATCCGTTTCGCCCAATTGCAGGTGCGTAATTTCGCAAAGGCACAACGCGACTCGATGCTGGATATCGAGGTCGAAACGATGCCGGGCGTGATCCTGGGACACAAGAACATCCCCGTGCAATCAGTGGGCTGTTATGTGCCCGGTGGTAAGTTCCCGATGGTTGCCTCGGCCCACATGTCCGTCGCCACCGCGTCCGTAGCGGGCGTGCCCCGCATCATTGCCTGCACCCCGCCCTTCAAGGGCAAGCCCAACCCAGGCGTGATTGCGGCCATGCATTTGGGTGGTGCGCATGAGATTTACGTGATGGGTGGCATTCAGGCGATCGGGGCCATGGCTCTTGGAACCGAAACGATTGACCCGGTGCATATGCTGGTCGGCCCCGGCAACGCCTTTGTGGCCGAGGCCAAGCGGCAATTGTTCGGCAAGGTCGGCATCGACCTGTTTGCCGGTCCGACAGAAACGATGGTGATCGCCGACGACACGGTTGATGCCGAGATCTGCGCTACCGACCTGCTGGGTCAGGCGGAACATGGTTATGACTCTCCGGCTGTTCTGCTGACGAACTCTCGCAAACTGGCCGAAGCGACGATCGAAGAAGTAGCCAGAATTTTGAAAATCCTACCCACCGCAGAGACTGCAGCGAAGTCTTGGGAAGATTACGGCGAGGTGATCCTGTGCGACAGCTATGACGAGATGCTGTCGGTGGCCGATGATATCGCGTCCGAACATGTGCAGGTGATGACGGATCGTGACGACTGGTTCCTTGAGCACATGACTTGCTACGGCGCTCTTTTTCTCGGGCCCCGCACCAACGTGGCCAATGGCGACAAGGTAATCGGCACCAATCACACCCTGCCCACACGCAAGGCGGGGCGATACACGGGCGGTCTGTGGGTTGGAAAGTTTCTCAAGACCCATTCTTATCAGAAAGTCATCACAGATGCGGCAGCCGCCGAGATCGGTGCTTACGGCTCGCGCCTTTGCATGCTTGAAGGGTTCGTCGGTCATGCAGAGCAGTGTAATCTGCGCGTTCGTCGTTACGGTGGTGTAAATGTGCCCTATGGCACCGGTGCGCCCGCCAGAGATGCGGCGGAATAGGGGGGCTTTGTCCCCGTCCTTCGGACTTCCACCCAGGATTTTTGAAATCGGAGAAGAAGACTCCAATGGGCAGCCGGATCACTCGAATACATAGGGCGGCACGCGATGTTTACATTGCTTCAACCGTTAATGGAGGCATGCGACGTGCGTGACAGACACACCCGGCACAAGACGCTGATCGCCCCGGTGCGGGCGGCCATGTATGATTTCGAACTGGATCGGGTTCGCAGCGCGCTGCATGGCTTATGCGCGCCGGAGGTTGAATTTCACCTCGCCTTTCCGTTCGAGACGACCCAAGGTGTCGATGCCTATGTCGACACGGCCTACGCCCCCCTGCTTGCCGCGATTCCCGACCTTGAGCGGCGTGATAACATCGTGATGGCCGGACCCACGCCAGAGGGCCATGATTGGGTCGGTTGCGGCGGATATTATATGGGCACGTTCAAGGCCCCATGGCTCGATATCCCAGCCACGGGCCATCTTGTACATATGCGCTTTCACGAATTCTATCGTTTCGAGGACGGGCGTGTTGTCGAGATGCAGGCCCTTTGGGACCTCCCCGAGGTGATGATGCAGGCGGGCGCGTGGCCCATGGTCCCCAGCCTCGGGCGCGAATGGCATGTGCCTGGACCAGCTACATGCGACGGGCTGGTGCCCGGTCCCTATGACGACGTCAACGGTCCGGCGACCTGTCAGCACATCATCGACATGCTCGATCATATGAAGCGTCACCCGTCGCAAGGCGGTCCCGAAGTCATGCAGATGGAACGGTTCTGGCATCCGCGCATGACGTGGTACGGACCCTCGGGCATCGGCACGGGGCGCGGCATTGAGGGGTTTCGCAACTGGCACCAGATCCCGTTCCTGAACGCCATGCCGGATCGCGGGCAATATGTGGACGACATCACCTATCACTTCTTTGGCGATCGAGCCTATGCTGCGGTCACCGGGTGGCCGGACATGTACCAGACAATCACCCATGATGGGTGGCTGGGCCTGCCGCCCGTAAACAAGAAGATTGGCATGCGCAGCCTCGATTTCTGGCGGCTCGAGGGCGGGCTGATACGGGAGAACTGGGTGATGGTGGACCTGTTGCATATGTATGATCAGATCGGCGTCGATGTGCTGGCTCGGATGCGCGCGTTCAACAAGGCGCGCGCCGGGTTCGATCCCGAAACGGGGCGGGCAATATGAGTGATTTGCCCAAAACTCCGTCCATGGATTTAACGGGCAAGCGGGCGCTGGTCACCGGCGCGTCCTCGGGCATCGGCCTTGGCTGCGCCGTGGCCTTGGCCGAGGCGGGGGCACATGTGGTCTGCGCGGCGCGCCGCGCAGATGTGCTGGGGGGTGTCGTTCAGGCCATGCAGGCCGCCGGTTTTTCGGCAGAGGCGCTTACGCTGGACCAGACCGACATTACTGCACTTAATACCGCTTGTGACACGCCGTTTGATGTGGTCGTCAACTCGGCAGGCCTTGCGCGCCACAGCGCTGCGGTGGACA
>CAYGPT010000100.1:0-10969 GCA_964351755.1 uncultured Rhodobacterales bacterium
CATCAGGAAGATGGCAACGATGTTGGCAAGGATGATGGCATAGACCCCGCCCGCAGACCCCAGCCCGATGTTCTGACTTTCAAGCACACGCTGGAAGATCAGATAGGACAGGGTTCGGGTGCCGAAGGCACCGCCGGTGGTCACGAAAATCTCGGCAAAGATGGCGAGCAGGAAAATCGTCTGGATCAGGATGACGATTGTGATGGCGCGTGAAAGGTGCGGCAGGGCGATGTAGAAGAACCGCGAAAAGACCGAGGCTCCGTCCATTTCGGCGGCTTCCAGTTGTTCCCCGTCAAGCGACTGGATCGCCGTGAGCAGGATGAGCGTCGCGAATGGTAGCCATTGCCAGCTGACGATCAGGATGATCGAGGGCATCGCCGCATCCGAAAGCCAACTGACCGGGTCGGCCCCAAAGAACCGCCACAAGTGGGCGAACAGGCCGTTGGTCGGGTCCATGAAGATGTTCTTCCACACCAGTGCGGACACGGTCGGCATCACGAAGAAAGGTGCAATCACAAGGATGCGCACGATCCCCTGCCCCCACATCGGCTGATCCAGCAGGATCGCGAGCAGCACGCCCAGAACGATGGTGATGACCAGAACGCCGACCAGCAGGATCAGCGTGGTCGAAATCGCGGGCCAGAAGGAACTGGAGGTCACGAAGCGGACGTAGTTGTCAAATCCGGTCCACCCCTGATCGCCACCGCGCAGCGGCAGGTAGGTGCGGAACGAGAACCACAAGGTCATGATCAGAGGGACCAACATCCAGCCCAGCAGCAGGATCACGGCGGGTGCCATCATCACGCGGGCGGCGGATCGGGAAGCCTTGGTTGCCATGGGACACGTCTCCTCTTTGGGCAAATGCCGGACATGGCGCTGCCAGTTTGGGGGGTGTTCAGCTTGTCACATATTTGGAGTGTAGAGGGCGACGTTTGGGTCCGCCGCCCTCTGCCTGAAAGTGTCGCCGGCTTACTTGTAGCCGGCTGCTTCCATGACTTCGTTGGCGATGTCCTGCGCCTTGGCCAGGGCTTCTTCGACGGTCTGTTGACCGGCATAGGCAGCCGAGAATTCCTGGCTCACTTCTGTTGCCATACCCGCGAATTCCGGGATCGCGACGAACTGGATACCGACATAGGGCACCGGATCAACGGTGGGATCAGTCGGGTCAGCGGCGTTGATCGAGTCCAGGGTCATCTTGGCGAACGGAACTTCCTGATATTCAGGTGTTTCGTACAGCGATGTCCGCGCACCCGGAGGCACGTTGGCCCAGCCTTCGTTCTCGGCAACCAGTGCGATGTAGTCCTTGGATGTGGCCCACTCGATGAACTGCTTGGCTTCGGCTTCTTGCTGTGTACCGGCGGGGATGGCCAGAGCCCAGGCCCAAAGCCAGTTGGACTTCTTGGCGACGCCTTCCTTGTTGGGTGCGAGGGCGAAACCGACATGGTCGGCCACGGTCGAATCGTCACCTGTGACAAAGGACGCCGCGACGGTGGCGTCGATCCACATGCCGCACTTGCCTTGGTTGAACAGCGACAGGTTTTCGTTGAAGCCGTTGGTCGCATAGCCTTCAGGGCCGTAGTCGTTCATCAGGCTGACATAGAAGTTCAGTGCGTCGGCCCATTCGGGCTGATCGAACTGCGGGTTCCAGTCTTCGTCGAACCAGCGTGCGCCGAACGAGTTGCCCGTGACGGTGATGAATGCACCACCCTCACCCCAACCGGCCTTGCCGCGCAGGCAGATGCCGTTGATGTCCTGATCGGGATCGTCCATCGCAGCCGCAGCTTCGCGGATGAATTCCCATGTGGGCGCTGTCGGCATTTCAAGGCCGGCGGCTTCCATCAAGTCGGTGCGGTACATCACCATCGAGCTTTCGCCATAGAACGGTGCCGCATAAAGCGTGCCGTCGTTGGACAGGCCGTTGCGCATGGCGGGCAGGATATCGTCCACGTCGTATTCAGCGGACAGATCGTCCAGTGGGATAAGCCAGCCGTTTGCGCCCCAGATCGGGGTTTCGTACATGCCGATTGTCATGATGTCGAACTGGCCACCCTTGGTGGTGATGTCCGTGGTCACGCGCTGGCGCAGCGTGTTTTCTTCCAGTGTCACCCACTCGACATTGATGCCGGTTTGTTCGGTGAAATTGTCTGTGTAGCCCTGCATGCGGATCATATCGCCGTTGTTCACGGTGGCGATGGTGATCGTTTTGGAATGTGCATCTGCGAACGCGCCACCAGCTGTGATCAGCCCAAGCGCAGTTGCAGCACAAAGCGTGCTCTTCAAAGACATCCGGTATCCTCCCTATTGGATGTTGCCGGACCACTTTAGAGGGTTTGTAGACGCGACGTCAACTCAAATTTTGCGCGCGTAAACTTTTAGGCTGTCACGCGGAGTCTCGCAGGATTAGCTTTCCTTCCAAACGCGTGCTTTTCCAAGGCTCTACATGTCCGTTGATCGCCGCAAACAGCGCGTCCGAGGCGGCCTTGGACACTGCGTCATAATCATGCGAGATGGTCGTGAGCGGCGGGCAGGTGTAGCGCGAATGCGGATGCCCATCCTGACCGGCCACGCGAATCGTGGCGCCCGGCATGCGGCCCACGATCTGCCCGGTCTCGTAACAGGCCGTCAAAAGCCCGATCGCCAGACGGTCGTTGCTGCACAGCACCGTATTGGTCGCGAACAGATTGTCGCGGAACGCAGTGTGCCCGCCCAGACGCCCGATTTCCTCGAACCCCCAGCCCTCGCCCGCCACGGAGATCACGTGCGGTTCGTGCCCGAAGTCCTGCATCGCGTTCAGATAGCTTTGGCGGCGGCGATGGGCGTTCGGGTTGGCGGGCGTCTTCATTTCGAAAAAACAGGGCGGCTCTCCGGTTCGGCACAGGTAGTCCGTGATGTGGGCAGTGAACTGAAAATTGTCCGACCCGACAAAGGCGAGGCCCATTTCGTCCACGCTGCTGTCGAAGATCAGCGTCGGAACGTCGTTGCAAAACCGTTCCAGCGCGGCCCGGTCAGACGTCCGCCCGATCGGCGCGAACAGTACGCCCGCAGGTTTGAGCGCGCGCAGGTTGTCGAGGATATCGACTTCGCGGTGCGGGTCGCCGTGGGCGCTGAACAGGGTCGGGCTATAGCCTGCATCGATGCAATGCTGTTCCAGTTTGCGCGCGATGGCGCTGAAATAGGGGTCCGAGATCAGCGGCACCACGATGCCGACATTCTTGGTCAGCTTGCGGTTCTGGTTCATCGCGAACAGGTTGGGGCGGTAGTTGTATTTTTCGACCGCTTCTTCGATACGGGCACGTGTGGACGGGCGCACGCTGTCGGGATCGTGAAAGTACTTCGACACGGTGGGTCGTGATATGCCGCTGACCTGCGCGAACTCCTCCATGTTCCGTATAGTGTTATCTGCCATGCGGGCCCCGCGCGAATGTTTACGTGGGTGATCTTGGCTTGTCGCGCGTCAACTATCAAGCTTTCAGAAGACGCCACTGTCACTTTCATGCAAAGACGGAGGTAAAATGCCGGGTCGGATACGGCGGCGCACAGACCCGTTTGGCGCGCTTACAACCCGTTCACCGGCACCTTGAGCATCGGGTTGCCATCCTTGTCCGTGGGCACCCGGCCTGCACGCATGTTCACCTGCAGCGACGGGATGATCAGCTTGGGCATCGCCAGTTGCTTGTCGCGTTCGGTGCGGAACTTGATGAAATCCTCGCGCGTCTTGCCGCCCCCGACATGGATGTTGTCGGCCTTTTGCGCGGCCACGGTGGTTTCCCACTGGATCGCGCGCCCGCCGGGGCCATAGTCGTGGCACATGAACAGGCGCATCTCGTCCGGCAGGCTCAGCACTTTCTGGATGCTGTCGTAAAGCTGCCCTGCATCCCCGCCCGGAAAATCCGCGCGGGCCGAGCCGCCATCGGGCATGAACAGCGTGTCCCCGGCAAAGGCGGCGTTCCCCATCACGTGCACCATGCAGGCGGGCGTGTGGCCGGGCGTGTACATGGCAAAGCCCTGCATGGTGCCCACCATATAGGTGTCGCCATCCTTGAACAGCGCGTCGAACTGGCTGCCATCGCGTTGAAACTCGGTGCCTTCGTTGAACACTTTGCCAAAGGTTTCCTGGATCACCATGATCCCTTCGCCGACCCCGATCTTGCCCCCCAGTTTTTCCTGAAGATAGGGGGCCGCGCTCAGGTGATCGGCGTGCACGTGGGTTTCGATGATCCAGTCGAGGGTGAGGCCGCGGTTTTCGATCTCGGCGATCAGGGCGTCGGCGTGGTCATGGGTAATGCGCCCGGCGGCATAGTCGATGTCCATGACGCTGTCGATGATGGCGCAATGGGTGCTGGCGGGGTCCTTGACGATATAGCTGATGGTGTTCGTCGCCTCATCGAAATGGGCGGACACTTCGGGCGTGACGGTCATGTCTACGGGATAGGTCATCGGTGTCTCCTCCTGTCGCTCGGAATGCGGGCGGGGTTCTGGTTCGCAGACTACGCCCGTGATCGCCTTTTCAACAAGTGGCTATGGCGACGCAGGTTGGCACATGCCTTAACACCCCGCGACCGATGGGCGCGCCCTGTTGCCGCGATGTGGTCAACCCCTACTTTCGCAAGGTAAACCATTGCGGACCGCGCCACCTTGTTTTCGTGGTTCAGACCGCAACAGCACGCAGGCGACCCACAGGCGGAGACGAGATGTTCGAGAGTTTCACAGCAGAGACACTGGCACGCATTCAGTTCGCGTTTACCGTGTCCTTCCACATCATCTTTCCGGCCTTTTCGATCGGCCTGGCCAGCTACCTGGCCGTGCTGAACGCGCTGTGGCTGCGCACACGGGACGAGACCTACCTGACCCTGTTCACCTACTGGAAAAAGATCTTCGCCGTCGCCTTTGGCATGGGCGTCGTTTCGGGGATCGTGATGTCCTATCAGTTCGGCACAAACTGGTCGGTGTTTTCCGATCGCACCGGCCCGGTGCTGGGCCCGTTGATGGCCTACGAAGTGCTGTCGGCCTTTTTCCTCGAGGCCGGATTTCTTGGCATCATGCTGTTCGGCCGCGAACGTGTGGGCGATAAATTGCACATGTTCGCCACGGCCATGGTTGCGTTTGGCACGCTGGTGTCGGCCACCTGGATCCTGTCGGTCAACAGCTGGATGCAGACGCCCGCAGGCTATTCCATCAACGAGTTGGGCCAGTTCGTGCCCGAGGACTGGTGGCAGATCGTGTTCAACCCGTCCTTCCCCTATCGATTGACGCATATGGTGTTGGCCGCTTACCTGACCACCGCGTTGGTTGTCGGGGCGGCGGGCGCGCTGCACCTGCTGCGCAACCGGTCGGATGTGCCTGCGCGGCGCATGTTTTCGATGGCGATGTGGATGCTCATCTGCGTGGCCCCCTTGCAAATCGTTGCGGGTGATTTCCACGGCATCAACACGCTGGAACACCAACCCGCCAAGGTGATGGCGATGGAGGGGCACTATGACAGCCATCCTGACGGCGCGCCGCTGATCCTGTTCGGTATTCCCAACCCCGAGGAAAAGCGGATCGACTACGCCATCGAAATTCCGAAACTGTCGAGCCTGATCCTGAAACACGACCTCAACGCGCCGCTGGATGGCCTTGACACCATTCCCGATGACGAGGAACCGCCCGTCGCCATCGTGTTCTGGAGTTTCCGGGTCATGGTCGGGCTTGGCTTTGCCATGCTGGGTCTGGGGATATTTGCCGCGTGGAAACGCTGGCGCGGGCAGCTGTACGATTCACCCCTGCTGCACCGGGCAGCCCTTGCCATGGGGCCGATGGGTTTCGTCGCCGTGCTGGCGGGCTGGGTCACGACCGAGGTGGGGCGCCAACCCTTTACCGTCTACGGGCTGATGCGGACATCCGAAAGCCTTGCCCCGGTGGCGGCGCCTGCGGTGGCGGCGTCGCTGACGGCCTTTATCATCGTCTACTTCTTTGTCTTTGGCGCAGGCACATTTTACCTTTTGCGCATGATGTCGAAATCGCCCACCACCAAGCGTCTGGGACTGCGCGATGGCCCGATCCGCACCGCGGGCACAACGCCCGTTGCGCAAACCAACCCCGACGCCCTGCCCGGCGAATAGGAGCGGCCCAATGTTCGAACTTAGCTTCATCTGGGCCGGGATCATCGCTTTTGCGGTGCTGACCTATGTCATCCTCGATGGGTTCGACCTTGGGGTCGGTATCCTGTTCCCGACCGCGAAAACCGAACGGGAACGGGCGACGATGATGAACTCCATCGCCCCGATATGGGACGGCAACGAAACATGGCTGGTGATGGGCGGCGGCGGGTTGTTCGCCGTCTTTCCGCTGGCCTACGCGGTGGTCATGCCCGCGCTTTACATGCCCATCATCCTGATGCTGCTGGCGCTGATCTTTCGCGGTGTCGCTTTTGAATACCGCTGGCGGACCGAGCGGTGGAAACGGGTCTGGGACGCGGCGTTCTTTGGTGGCTCGGTGGTGGCGGCGTTCATGCAGGGCATAGCCCTTGGCGCGCTGGTGCAGGGGATCGAGATCGCCAACCGCGCCTATGCGGGCGGCTGGTGGGATTGGCTCAGCCTGTTTTCGATCCTCACCGGCGTTGCCGTCGTGATCGGCTATGCCCTGCTCGGGGCCACGTGGCTGGTGATGAAGACCGAAGGCGAATTGCAGGCACGCATGCAGCGTTTCGGCAAGCCTCTCGGTATCGCCACGCTTGGCTTTATCGGCGTGGTCAGCATCCTGACGCCGTTTCAGGACCCGGAGTATTTCCAACGCTGGTTCGACTTTCCCGGCGTGCTGTTCAGCGTCGTGATGCCCGCGGCCCTTTTGACCACAACCTATCTGCTGTTCACCGGCCTGCGCGATGGCAAGGACGTGCAGCCGTTCCTGTCCGCGCTCAGCCTCTTCGTGCTGTGCTTCATCGGGATCGGCATCAGCTTTTATCCCCACATCATCCCGCCCAGCCTGACCATCGCCGACGCCGCCGCCCCCGACAAAAGCCTGCGCTTTGCACTGGTCGGCACCGTAATCCTGATCCCCATGATCCTGGGCTATACGGCCTATGCGTATTGGGTGTTCCGGGGCAAGATCGACCCGGACGAGGGATATCATTGATGGCGCGCAAGGGGCTTTACAGGTTCGCGTGGTTCGTGGGTTTATGGATTGCGAGTGTCGCTGTCCTTGGGGCTGTCGCCTACCTGATCAGGCTTGCGGTGGTGGGCTAGGCGCCGAGCCCCGCAATGCTGGTCAGAAAGCGGCGCAGCAGCGCCACTTCCGTCTCGGAAAACCCCGCGAGCAATGCCGTATCGAACCGCTCGGCCTCGGCCAGCAGATCGCGGAACACGGCGCGGCCTTGCGCGGTCAGGTCCAAATCCTCGCGGCGGCGGTCATCCGCAGCGGGGGCACGGGTCAGATACCGCTTGTCCTCAAGCGCGGCGACAGCGCGGCTGACCTTGGTCTTGTGGATATTGGCGCGTTCGCAAATCTGCTTGGCGCTCAGCCGCCCGTACCGGCCCAGATGGAACAGCACCCGCCACTCGGTGCGCAACATGCCATAGCGCGCCTTGTAAAGCCGCTGGAAATCAAGGCTCGACGCATCCGCCGCCTGATTCAGCAGGTAGGGCATGAAATCCCGGATATCGAAGTCGGTGCGATGGTTCATGGCGGTGTTTAAAGCTCTTGTTAGTTACAAATACAACTAATAAAAGGAGCCCAAGCAGGGGAGGTATCCGATGAACAGGCAGACACGCGACACCGGCTTGCAGATGGCTGCGACACAGTCGGGCACGCACCCCGGCTACATGCCCGGTTTTGGCAATGATTTCGAGACCGAAGCACTGCCGGGTGCCCTGCCCCAAGGCATGAATTCCCCGCAAAAGGTGAATTACGGGCTTTACGGCGAACAGTTGTCGGGCACCGCCTTTACCGCGCCCAGCCATCAGAACGAACGCACGTGGTGTTACCGCATCCGCCCGTCGGTGAAGCATACGCACCGCTTTGAAAAGATCGACCTGCCTTACTGGAAATCGGCCCCGCACGTGGACCCGGACGTGATCAGCCTTGGCCAGTATCGCTGGGATCCGGTGCCCCATGGCGACGCAGACCTCACATGGCTGACCGGCATGCGCACCATGACCACAGCCGGGGATGTGAACACGCAGGTGGGCATGGCCTCCCACATCTATCTCGTGACCGAAAGCATGGTGGACGCCTATTTCTATTCCGCCGATTCCGAGCTGCTGGTCGTCCCCCAGGAGGGCCGCTTGCGCTTTTGCACCGAACTGGGCGTGATCGAACTGGAACCGCAGGAAATCGCGATCATTCCCCGTGGCCTCGTCTACCGGGTCGAGGTGATCGAGGGGCCAGCCCGTGGCTTTGTCTGCGAGAACTACGGCCAAAAGTTCGACCTGCCCGGACGCGGACCCATCGGGGCCAACTGCATGGCGAACCGGCGCGATTTCAAGACCCCCGTGGCCGCGTTCGAGGACCGCGATGCACCCAGCACCGTCACCATCAAATGGGCCGGGCAGTTTCACGAAACCCATATCGGGCATTCACCGCTGGACGTGGTGGCATGGCACGGCAACTACGCACCCTGCAAATACGACCTGCGCACGTATTGCCCGGTGGGGGCTGTGCTGTTCGACCACCCCGACCCGTCGATCTTTACCGTGCTGACCGCGCCATCGGGCGTCGAGGGGACGGCGAATATCGACTTCGTCCTGTTCCGCGACCGCTGGATGGTGGCCGAGGATACGTTCCGCCCGCCGTGGTACCACAAAAACGTCATGTCCGAACTGATGGGCAACATTTTCGGCATCTACGATGCCAAGCCCAAGGGCTTTGTGCCCGGCGGCATGAGCCTGCACAACATGATGCTGCCGCACGGGCCGGACAAGACCGCGTTTGAGGGGGCGAGCAATGCCGACCTCAAGGCCGAAAAGCTGGAAAACACCATGTCCTTTATGTTCGAAACCCGTTTTCCCCAGCACCTGACCGCCTTTGCCGCGCAAGAGGCGCCGCTGCAGGACGACTACATCGACTGCTGGACCGATCTGGAAAAGAAATTCGACGGCACACCGGGCAAGAAATAACCAAGGAAAGACAACCAAATGGCCAAGGCATTCGCATCCCAAGGGGATATGAGCGAAAAGACGATCACATTCGACGAAGTCGGGCGTGATCTGTGGGCTTTTACCGCCGAAGGGGACCCCAATTCCGGCATCATCATAGGCGATGACAGCGTCATAGTGGTCGAGGCGCAAGCCACGCCCCGTCTGGCCGAAAAGGTCATCGAAAAGGTGCGTTCTGTCACCGACAAGCCGATCAGCCACGTGGTGCTGACCCATTATCATGCCGTGCGCGTGCTGGGCGCGTCGGCTTACGCCGCAGATCAGATCATCATGTCCGAGGTCGCGCGCGGCATGGTGGCCGAGCGCGGGCAAGAGGACTGGGACAGTGAATTCCAACGTTTCCCCCGCCTGTTCGAAGGACACGAGAGCATCCCCGGCCTCACATGGCCCACGACCACCTTTGAGGGGCGCATGACCGTTTACCTCGGCAACCGCCGGGTGGATTTGATGCAGGTGGGTCGCGCCCATACCGCGGGCGATATCGTGGTGCATGTGCCGGATGAAAACGTCATGTTCACCGGAGATATCGTTGAAGATCACTCCGCATGTTATTGCGGAGACGGGTATTTTTCAGATTGGGGCGGAACACTGGACGCCATCGCTGCCTTTGATGTGGACGCCATCGCCCCCGGTCGCGGCGGCGCGCTGGTGGGCAAGGACGCGGTCGCACGCGCGATCCACAGCACCCGCGATTTCGTGGATTCGACCTATGCTCCGGCTGCTCGCGTCGCGGCCCGCGGTGGCACGCTGAAAGAGGCATGGGACGCCGTGCGCGCCGCATGCGATCCGAAATTCGCCGACTTTGCAATCTACGAACACTGCCTGCCCTTCAACGTCGCCCGCGCCTATGACGAGGCGCGCGGGATCGCGCACCCACGCATCTGGACGGCGCAACGTGACCTCGAGATTTGGGCGGAGTTGCAGGGCTAGACGGCCAAGGAAAAACGAAATGGTTGCGGTACGTTACGAGACGGCCTTTAAGCTTTACCCCTACCAGAAAGTCCCCGAACAGGACACAGCGCCCACACGCCATCCGGTGGTCATCGCGGGCGGCGGGCCCATTGGCCTTGGACTTGCGCTTGACCTCGGGCTCAAGGGCACGCCGGTTCTTGTGCTTGACGATCACGAAGGCGCGGGGCTGGGCAGCAAGGCGATCTGTTTTGCCAAGCGCACCCTCGACATTGCGCACCGTCTGGGGGTCAGCCAGCCGATGGTGGACAAGGGCGTCGTCTGGAACGTCGGCAAGGTGTTCTACAAAAGCGGAAAAGTCTTCGATTTCAACCTCCTGCCCGAGGAAGGTCATCGTAACCCGGCCTTTATCAACCTCCAGCAACCGCATTTCGAACGGTTCCTTTTCGAAGGCATCCGCGACGCCCAAGCCAAGGGCGCGCCCATAGAAATCCGGGGGCGCAATCGGGTCACTGGCCTGACCCGGCACGACAATTACTCAACGCTTGATGTGGACACACCCGACGGCCCCTACCGGGTCGAGGCTGACTGGCTGATCGCCTGTGACGGCGCCCGCTCGCCCTTGCGCGACATGATGGGCCTGTCATTCGACGGGCGCGTTTTCGAGGATAATTTCCTGATCGCGGACGTGCGGATGAAGGCGGATTTCCCCACCGAACGCTGGTTCTGGTTCGAACCCGATTTCGAGGGCGCAGGCCAATCCGCCCTATTGCACAAGCAACCCGACGACATATGGCGCATCGACTTTCAACTTGGCTGGGACATCGACCGCAAGGCCGAACTGGACCCGGCCCGCATCCGCGCCCGTGTCGATGCGATGCTGTCGGCACAGACAGGAACAGTGCCCGAATACGAGCTTGAATGGACCT
>CAYGPT010000101.1:0-10301 GCA_964351755.1 uncultured Rhodobacterales bacterium
GGCCGTGGGCAAGCTGAAACTGCTGCACTGCCGATTGCATGTCGGCATCATAGGTCTGGCTGTTGGTGCGGCGAAGGAAGCCCATCGCGATCAGACGATTGCGCAGCGCCACGACAGGGGCGCCGGTCTGGCCCGGCTGCAGGGCATTGCCCGGCACTTTGGGACCCCAGCCGCCCTTGGCAAGCAGCCGCTCCATTTGCAGCTTTTCCTTCATCAGGGCGTTGTATTCGGTGGTTTTCGGCGTCAGCGCCTTGAAGAACCCGCCGGGCGAGGATTTGGCGAAGTTCACGAGGTATGACGTGCGATCACGATACGGCACCTGGCGGACGATGGAGCTGTTGATCCGGCCCGGCACCAGTACGCCGGTTTGCACATCCCGCGCATATTGCAGAAAGGTGCGGCTGATTTCGACTTCGACAAGGCCACGATCACGCTCTGTTTTGGCGCTTCGCATCTTGGCCTGCAGGCCGGCGGCATCGTAGCGCACGGTGGGCAAACCATGATCGCCGGCACCGGCAAGCGCATTGAACAAAGCGGAACGGCGCTGACGCTCGCGGCCCGAGCGGCCCGTCCAGAGGCTTTCATAACCGTTTGCCTTGTAGAAGGCGGCGATATCGGCGTCTCGCGCGGCCGCTTCGGCCACGGCCTGCTTGAATGCTGTGACCCCTTGTGCGGATGCCGATTGGGGCAGGCCCGCAAACATCACGGACAGGGCCATGCTCAAAACAATCATCCAACGTCGGTAAACCGCAGCGGTCATATCACACCTCTCAAATACATCTCTGGCCAACTGCATCCGCTTATTTCAAATGCCCGTCTCTTCTGTCCATTCACATTGATATCATTGGGACAAACAACCCCTGGATGATGCGTGCCTGCATCGGTGGCATGCACTTTGGCCACAATAAACAGAATTTGCGCAAAATTTTGCCGAAAAGGATTGCGAGGCTGGTTGCACCCGATTCAGGTCTTGGTAAACGAATCAAGCTATGCCATAGACGAGTTGCATCTGGGGATGAGATGAAAAAAGACCCATGTAACATCATGGGTGGCAGGCGTACGGGACGGCGCAGTGACATGACAAATGACAAGACCACGGGCATGACCCGCCGTGCGTTGCTTGGCGCATTCGCGGCAACCACGATCACGGCAGCACCAACATTCTCAAATGCAGCGGGTTTCCTGCGCGGTGCGGGCGACATCCGCAGAATCCGCATGTATTCCGGTCGCACGGGCGAGCGGATCGACATGATCTACTGGATAGAAGGCGACTATATCAAAGACGCGGTCAAGGAAGTGAACCACTTCATGCGTGACTGGCGCACCAACCAGTCTGTAGCCATCGACCTGCGTACCATCGACATCATGACCGCCTCTCACAATCTGCTGGATGTGAACGAACCCTACATGCTGCTGTCGGGCTATCGCAGCCCGGAAACAAACGCCATGTTGCGTTCGCGCAGCGGTGGGGTTGCACGCAATTCCCTTCACATGAAAGGCCAGGCAGCCGACCTGCGCCTGTCCACACGCTCGGTCAGCCAGATGGCCAGAGCGGCGCAAGCCTGCCACGGCGGCGGCGTCGGAAAGTACTACGGCTCGAATTTCGTACACATGGACTGCGGCGTGGTGCGCACCTGGGGCGGCTAAGGCCCCTGCCCCTGAACAGCCGACGCAAGGCGTAGCAGTGCTGCGCCTTTTTCGTTTTTGCAATTGCGGTGCGTGGGACCGCTGGCTATACCGCCACCAATGGACCCTTAGCTCAGCTGGATAGAGCGCTGCCCTCCGAAGGCAGAGGCCAGAGGTTCGAATCCTCTAGGGTCCGCCAACATCTCCGCAACATAAAATTGCGTGACGTCAGCGCAGCCGGGCCAGCACCTCAAGGGTCGCGCGCCCTGTCACCTCAAGCCCCTGTTTGGCCTGAAAGTCGCGAATGGCAGCCTCTGTCCCCTTGCCGATCACGCCGTCGATGCCGCCGACGTCATAGCCGCGCCGCGCCAGTCCGCGCTGCAGGTCCATTCGATCCGCCTTGGTCAGCCCGTTCGCATCTGGTGGAAAGCTGCCTCGCAGCGGTCTGCCCCCGGCAATGCGATCGGCAAGGTGACCGACGCCGACCGCATAGAAATCCGAATTATTGTAGGTCTTCAGCACATCGAAATTGCGGCTGACAGTGAAGGAAACGCCGCCCGCTTGCGGTGTGACGGTGCGCCCCGACACCCCGCCCGTGCCGGATTCGGCGCCCCAGGACAGCCCTTTGCGCCAGCCGTTGCGCGACAAGTATGCGGCGGTCGAAGCCAACGCGTCCGTCGGGTCCGCGCCCCATATGTCGCGTCGTCCGTCGCCGGTAAAATCGACCGCAAAGGACTGGTAGGACGTCGGGATAAACTGCGTGTGCCCCATCGCCCCGGCCCAACTGCCGATCAACTGCGCAGGAGTCGTGTCGCCACGTTCCAGAATACGCAAGGCCGCCAGAAGTTGGGATTCGTAGAACGCGCCGCGCCGCCCGTCATAGGCCAGCGTCGCCGTGGCCGAGATCACGGGAATATCGCCGCGCCGCTCGCCATACTGGCTCTCCAATCCCCAGATTGCCGCGACGATCTTGGCATCGACACCATAACGCGCCTCGATTGCAGACAAGGTTGCACGGTTGGCGGCAAGTGCCGCGCGTCCCTTGGCGACCCTGTCGTCGGACACTGCGATGGACAGGTAATCCTCGAACGTGCGGCGCGACTCGATCTGGTTGCGGTCGCGCGTGACGACGCCAGGCAGATAGCCCGCCTGGGCAAAAGCGCGATCAAGCGTCGCCGCCGGTATCCCCGCAGACAGGGCGCGCCCGCGAAAGGCCGCAACCCAGGCGTCGAAACCCGCATTGGGCACAGGGCGAAGATCGGCAGGCAGCCCGCCCGCACCCGCGCTGCGCACAGCCGGTCCGGCATTGCTGCAGGCGGTAAGGGCGAAGGCGCCCCAAAGGGCAAGGAAATGGCGTCTGGTCTGGCTCATATTAGGCCTTACGATACTGGCCATGGGCCAAATGAAAAGGGCTTAACCTGCGCAAGGCATACCTGCCAGTGCGCCCCACCCCCTCAGGCAAACAGATCGTGGGCAAGTTCCAGCGCATCAATCAACACATCCACTTCGGCCTTGGTGTTGTACATGCCAAAAGACGCCCGACAAGTCGCATTCAGCCCCAGATGCTCCATCAGCGGCCCGGTGCAATGCTGGCCTGCGCGCACGGCCACACCCTTCTTGTCGAGGATGGTCGAGATGTCATGGGCATGCCCCGCACCGTCCATGGTAAAGGAAAAGATCGCGCCCTTGTCCGGCGTCGTACCCTGCACCTGCACCCAGTTCAGACCCGCCAGACGCGCAACCGTGTAGTCGCGCAAGCTGTCCTCGTGCGCGGCGATCGCCTCAAGCCCATGACCCATCATGTAATCGATGCCGACGCCCATGCCGATCATCTGCACGATACCGGGCGTGCCCGCCTCGAATTTCATGGGCCCGTCATTGTAGACGACCCCGTCCTTGGCGACTTCCTTGATCATGTCGCCGCCACCCAGAAACGGGCGCATCTCTGCCATCCGCTCGGATTTGACAAAGATCGCACCTGATCCTGATGGGCCGTACAGCTTGTGGCCCGTGATCGCATAGAAATCCGCGCCGATGTCCTGCACGTCTACCGGCATATGAACCGCCGCCTGCGACCCATCGACCAGTACCGGCACATCCTTGGCATGCGCGCCTTCGCAAATTGCCTTCACGTCCACCTTGGTGCCCAGCACGTTGGACATATGGGTGACCGCCACCAGCTTCGTGCGTGGCCCGATGGCGTCAATCACCGCCTGCGGGTCCAGCGCGCCCGTGCTGTCCACATCCACCCATTTCAGCACCACGCCTTGCCGTTCGCGCAGGAAATGCCAAGGCACGATATTGGCATGATGTTCCATGACCGACAGGACAATCTCGTCCCCCGCCTCCATCCTTGGCATGGCCCAGCCGTAGGCGACCATGTTGATGCCCTCGGTGGTGCCGGAATTGAAGACGATTTCGTCCTCGCTGGCGGCATTGAGGAACCGCGCGATCTTGCCCCGCACCGCTTCGTAATTGTCGGTGGCAAGGTTCGACAGGTAGTGCAGCCCGCGATGCACGTTTGCGTATTCATGCGCATAGGCGTTCGAAATCGCGTCGATCACCACTTGCGGCTTTTGCGCGGACGCCCCGTTGTCGAGGTAGACCAGCGGCTTGCCGTTCACCTCGCGCGACAGGATCGGAAAGTCCGCCCGGATGCGATCCACATCATACATTGCCCAGTCCCCCTGCCGAAACGCCCATCAGGGTCAGGATCAGCATCAATCCCAAAAACAGACCCGTGACCACTGCGATCAGCAGGCCAAAGGCGCGAAACAGCGAGTCAAAGCGCATGGCAGCACTGATGAAGTGCAAGAACAGCCACAAGGCCACCAGTTGCAACGCCAGCGCGGCAAGCCCCGCCAGTAAAGGTACGGCCAACCCAAGGCCGAGGATCACAACCTGCGCCGCCGCGCGCAGCGCCTGCAGCCAGATGATCAGCGCCATCATCTCGGTCATCTCGCCCTGCCCGCCCATGGCCTTTCCAGCCCAGAACAGCGCCTGAATCATGACCACAAGCGTGCCCGCCACGAGGGCAAAGAACATCAAGGGACGTTCCAGCAGCGCGAGGATGGGCAATGCGGCGCGGGTCGCCGCATCCAGACCGTCCGTGGACAGGATGATCGGGGCCGAGGCCAACAGCGCATTCACCGCCGCCACTGCGATCAGAGCGGTGTAAAGCGTGCCGCGATCAAGGTTCCAGCCCATGATCACCTGCGCCGTGCCCTTGGGGTCGCGCAGGGTATCCAGCGCCAGTTGTGGCAACGTGGTCATGTCTTTTGCCCCTTGAAATTACGCGCGGCCAACGTGCCCGCCACCCAGAACCAGCCGAATACAGAACACCAGATCAGGGCCACCGCCTGCAAAGCGGGTCCGGGACCGACAAAGCCCGCCGTCAGACCCAGAAGCAGGGTGATGGGGCTGAGCGCCAGCAGCGCCCAGAACAGTGCCACCCGGATTTCATAGCCGGATGGCGCGCGTGGCATCACGCGGCTGACCAGCCAGACAAGGGCGGCCACCGCATACATCAACAGCGGAAAGATGAAGATCCACAGGAAAGCCGACCAGTACAGCCGCGCCTGCAAGGGCACCTCTTCGTCCAGAAACGCCTCGCGCGATTGGTACGGGGCCTGCGCGATAAAGATCACCACGCAGGCCGTGATCAGGAAATACAGTACCCGGTCCTCGCGCGGCTCACCGGCAAGGATACGGGCCACAACCCGGCCCGGACCGCGATAGGTTGCGGTGATATTGCGCGTGATGGCCATGTGTTCTTAACCCCGGCGACGTTCGAGCCAGCCCTCAAGCCGCTCGACCAGCACGCCGCGCAGCGTCTCGTCCTCGATCTCGTCCACAGCTTCCGCCAGAAAGGCGAGCGTCAGAAGGTCGGTGGCAAGCGATGCAGGCACCCCGCGCGAGCGCAGGTAGAACAAGGCCCCTTCGTCAATCGCGCCAGAGGTCGAGCCATGTGAGCAGACAACGTCGTCGGCATAGATTTCAAGCTCCGGCTTGGCGAGGAATTGCGCATCCTCGTCCAGCAGCAGCGATTGGCTGATCTGATATCCATCGGTTTTTTGCGCGCCTTGTTTGACCAGTATCTTGCCCTGAAACACGCCCACGGCCCCATTGCGCAGCACCTTCTTGAACACCTGACGGCTCTCGCAGCGTTCGGCGTCATGGGTGATGAACACGGTGTCATCGTGATGGAAATCGCCGTCTCCGACACAAGCGCCTGCCACATGGGCCACAGCGTCGTCGCCGGTCAACTCAATGATGCAGTCATTGCGCGTCAGGCGCCCGTTGACGGTGAGGGTGAAGGACTTGAAGGTCGACTCCGTCCCGAGCCGGGCAAAGACATGCGTCGCTGCCAGCCGTTCATGGTCCCGCCCCTGCGCGCGCACATGGTGGAAGGATGCGCCGTCACCGACCTCGACCTCCATCACCTTGTTGAAACGGGCCGCGGCGGGTCCGTTTTCAAGGATGGTCAGGTCGGCACCGGGATCAAGCTTTACCACATGGTGCAGGATGGCGTCCGAGTTCTCGTCGCGGTGGTTGTAGACAAGGTTGATCGGCTTTGCAGCCTTGCCCGTCACGTGGACCAGCACGCCATCGGTTGCAAAAGCGGTGTTTAGGGCTGCAAGCGGGCGCTTGACCGGGGTCTGGCCCGCCGTTTCCAGCACCCCATAGACGCCCTTGGCCCAGTGGATGTCGGCCTTGGCCTCGGCCAACCGTTCGATTCGGACATGTTCCAATGCCAGATCGTCAGAGGCACTTGCGTTGAACACGCCGTCGTCGAATACGATGCTCAGCGCATCCGTTTCGCCGAAGGTTGGCGAGTCTTCGGTCTGGAACACCGCCGCCTGCGCGCCGACTTGGGTCAGCAGATCGGGGCGGGTAAAGCGCCAATACTCATCACGCCGCGTCGGCAGGCCCGCATCGCGCAGCCGCGCCAGTGCATCCGCGCGCGCCGCCTCTGACCACCCGCCTTTGGGCAGGGTCAGGTCGGCAATCCGCGCCTCGGTCGGGTCGGTTTGTGTCGCAGGGGCCGCCATTACGCCACCTCGGACAGAATATCGCCGTAGCCGTTGTTTTCGACCTCAAGCGCAAGGTCAGGGCCACCGGTTTTCACGATACGCCCGTCCGACATGATGTGCACCACATCCGGTTTGATATGATCGAGCAGACGCTGGTAGTGGGTGATCACCAGAAACCCGCGCCCGGCGTCGCGCAGCGCGTTCACGCCGCTGGCCACCAGTTTCATCGCATCGACGTCAAGGCCGGAATCAGTTTCGTCCAGGATACACATCTTGGGTTCCAGCATGGCCATCTGCAGGATTTCATTGCGCTTTTTCTCTCCTCCGGAGAAGCCCACGTTGACGGGACGCTTCAGCATCTCGGCGTCGATCTGCAAATCCTTGGCCTTCGCGCGCACCACTTTCAGGAACTCGGCGGCAGACATCTCCTCCTCTCCGCGTGCCTTGCGCTGCGCATTCACAGCGGTGCGCAGAAAGGTCATGTTGCCCACACCGGGAATTTCGACCGGGTACTGAAAGGCGAGGAACAGGCCCGCCGCCGCGCGTTCTTCGGGGTCGATATCCAGCAAGTCCACATCGCCCAGATGGGCAGAGCCACCCGTCACTTCGTAGCCATCCTTGCCCGACAGCACATAAGACAGTGTGGATTTGCCCGACCCGTTGGGGCCCATGATGGCATGGACCTTGCCGGCCTCAACCGTCAGGTTGACGCCCTTGAGGATCTGCTTGTCTTCTTCTTCCAGCTTCACGTGAAGGTCTTTGATCGTCAGCATTTTTTTCGTCCTTGTCTTTTTGTCTCTTGCAGGGCCTGCGCGACCTTTGGGTCACTGGCAGAGCCTCGATTTTTGTTATCTGCGGCGCGGGCCGTCAGTTATGCGGGTCATGCCGCCTCTGCCGGTTTCAGCAGAAAGTTCTGGTTCTTGTGGCCATGGCGCACGGTGCGCATCACCTCGTATTGCATCGCTGCACACCATTCGGTGAAGGGGTCGGCCTGGCGATCCTCGACCTCGATCAGGATCAGGGGGCGGGCGCGGGCGATTGTTTCGGCCAGCCCCGACAACACGCCCATCTCCATCCCTTCGACGTCGATCTTGATCAGGGCCGGGGTCAGTCCGGCAAACAGGTCATCCCCGCGCCGCACCTTCAGCTTACCCTCGCCCGGTTTCATCTTGGTCGCCCCCAGATTGCGGTCGTGCCGCCCCATGCCAAAGCCGCCGCCATTGCGGTTGGACAGACCAACGCCAAGGTGGGTCATGTCAACGACATCGGCCAGACCGTTCACCACCACATTGGCAACCAGCGGGGCCAGCGCCAGCGGGTTGGGTTCGATCACCACAACCTTGGCCGCTTTCATGCGGGTGGCAAAGAACAGGGCATGGTTGCCGATGTTGGATCCGATATCGAAGATCACGGCGCCTTCGGGCACAATGTCCTGCAACGCCTCCAACTCCTCTGTCTCGTAAAACTCACCGCGCCGGATCGCGCGCTGGATCGGATCACGTTCCATGTTGAGGCAAAAGGTCAGCCCACCCCAGCACATCAACTCGAACGGGGGAAAAGCCACGGGATGCCCGGCCTGCAACGCTGCAAGTGCGGCGTCGACGTCGAAATAGTCCGCACCGGTCAGTTCCGGGCGCGGCAGCACCACGTCATTCATGACGCACCCCCGATCTGGATCAGCGGCGCACTCACCCCAGCACCACGGCGGTGCCCGAGACGGATACCATCAACATGCTGTCGCCCACCACTTCGTAGTCCAGATCAATGCCCACGACCGCATTGGCGCCCATGCCGGACGCGCGCTGTTCCAGTTCGGCCATGGCCGTGTCGCGCGCATCCTGCAACTTGGATTCGTAGACGCCCGACCGGCCACCGATGATGTCCGTGACACCGGCGAAAAAGTCGCGCACCACGTTGGCCCCCATGATCGCCTCGCCGACGACGATGCCTTTATAGTCGGTGATCTTGTAGCCTTCGACGGAATTGGTGGTGGTCAGGATCATCACGATACCCCGATGAAAGAGTTCACAAGCATGGCGAGACACCACGCGCCAAGGCCCGCCGCAAGGGCCGTCAACAGGACAGAGTCGCCCAGCAATGTCTGCTGGCTGCCGCGACGTCCCGCGACAAACAGGCCAATACCAACGCCAACGAATGTACCGATGCCGATGCCTGCGGATTTGAGGGCGAGGTAGGCGATCATTGCTCCTCTTCCCCGTCCTCGATGTGGCCATAAAGGCGCGCGGCCGTCTTTTGCACCGCCACCGCGATCACAACGCACATCATCAGCAGCACGAACCAGACCCAGAACGAGGTGATCGCCGCCGGATGCGCGACCGTGGCGGCGATAAAGCCGACGATAAACACGATGACAAAGACGAGGCCCCCCTCGCGGGTGCCATCGGCGTCAGACATGCGGGGCTGTTTCAGCCTGCGCTTGGCATCATCGGCGTCGAAATGGGTGGCGGTCTCCTGGCTCATTTCTTTTTTGCCTCGATTTCGGCAAGGGCCGCGCGTACCTCTTCGTCGGTGCGGGCAAAGCCGCTGGCGTATTCGTCGGGGGATGGCGGCTGGAAGAGAATGAGCGCAACAGCGCCCGCTCCGAATGCCATCGCACCGCCAATCATGAAGGCCAAAGCCAGCGACGGCGCGATGATGATGCTCAGCAAATAACCAAACAGCGCGCCCACGAAAACGGCGAGAACCAATCGCCCCGCAACCGTAGACGTCTTGCCGTCCGTGGGCGGCGTATCAAGACTCGCCTTTGCATGGGCAAAGGTCCGACCGACATTCGAATGATCCTCGTGGTTGAGCATCTCTTAGCCCACCGACCCCTCAAGCGAAATCGCCACAAGCTGTTGCGCTTCCATGGCAAATTCCATCGGCAGGGCCTGCAAGACGTCCTTGCAGAACCCGTTCACGACCAGCGCGACCGCCTCTTCCTCGTCCATCCCACGCGAGCGGCAATAGAACAACTGATCCTCATCCACCTTGGAGGTCGTCGCCTCATGTTCCACACGCGACGAGTTGTTCTTGACCTCGATGTAAGGCACCGTGTGCGCCCCGCAATTGCTGCCGATCAGCAGGCTGTCGCACTGTGTATAGTTGCGCGAATTCTTGGCCTTGGGGTGCATCGACACAAGACCGCGATAGGTGTTCTGCGCGCGGCCCGCGCTGATGCCTTTGGACACGATGCGCGACTTCGTGTTCTTGCCCAAGTGGATCATCTTGGTGCCTGTATCGGCCTGCTGCATGTTGTTGGTGATGGCGATGGAATAGAACTCGCCCTGACTGTCATCGCCGCGCAGGATGCAGGACGGATATTTCCACGTCACGGCAGAGCCCGTCTCGACCTGCGTCCACATCACCTTGGCCCGGTCGCCCCGACAATCGGCGCGCTTGGTGACAAAGTTGTAGATCCCGCCTTTGCCATTCTCATCGCCCGGATACCAGTTCTGCACGGTGGAATATTTCACCTCCGCGTCTTCCTCGATCACGATTTCGACCACGGCGGCGTGCAACTGGGCGATGTCGCGCTGGGGTGCGGTGCACCCTTCGAGGTAGCTGACATAGCTACCCTTATCGGCGATGATCAGGGTGCGTTCGAACTGGCCTGTGTTCTCGGCGTTGATGCGGAAATAG
>CAYGPT010000102.1:0-10186 GCA_964351755.1 uncultured Rhodobacterales bacterium
CGGCGTAGGGCAGCAGGGCGAGGAAGCGGGCGCGTTTGATGGCACGGGCCAGTTCGCGTTGCTTCTTGGCCGAGACGGCGGTGATGCGGCTGGGAACGATCTTGCCACGCTCGGAAATGTAGCGTTGCAGCAGGCGCGTGTCCTTGTAGTCGATCGCAGGTGCGTTGTCGCCCGAGAAGGGGCAGACTTTACGACGGCGGAAAAATGGTTTCGTTGCCATGGTTTAGCTCCCTCTCTCTTAGCGGCGTTCGCGGCGTTCGCGGCGTTCGGGGCGCTCGTCGCGCTTTTGCATCTGGACGGAGGGGCCCGTTTCATGGGCGGCGACCTTGATCGTCAGAACGCGCATGACGTCGTCGTGCAGGCGCATCAGACGCTCCATTTCCTGCACGGCAGGGGCGGGGGCATCGGTGCGCATGAAGGCGTAATGCCCCTTGCGGTTCTTGTTGATCTTGTAGGCCATGGTCTTGACGCCCCAGTACTCGTTTTCCACGAGGGTGCCACCATTGTCTGTCAGGATTGCTCCGAAATGTTCGATGAGGCCCTCGGCCTGAGTGTTGCTCAGGTCCTGACGGGCGATCATCACATGCTCATAAAGAGGCATGGACGTACTCCACTTGTTTCAAGGCGCATTTCATAGACCGATCCGGATATCCCTGCGGGATGGTCACGAGAGGCTGCGCGGCAAAAGGTCTTTGCAGGGACGTGGTCGTATAGGAGCGATGGGAGGGGTAGGCAAGGACAAAGATCGTTGTGTCACCGTTGGCGACAATCCCGCCGTCGTGGCGGGGTTTCGCGTCCTCCACGCCCTATCATTCTCATCTTTTTCCAATGCGGGCCGCATTTTGGTCAAATTTGCGCGGGTAAATGATGTCAACCGAGACACAAGGACCATTCCAATGACCGCATTTACAGACATTCCGACGGACGCCTCCATCGCCGAAGCTCCGCACATGGTCAATGGCACGCGCTGGCTGAAACGGGCGGCGCAACGGATGAGCGGCGTCACGCTGGTGCTGGCCTCGATCGGGCTTTGGGTCACGCCGGGTGCGCTTTGGGGCACGGATATGGCGCTGATCAAGTTGGGCATCTCACTGTTTCTTGGTTTTTCGGGCCTTGCGATCATCCATGCCGGGCGTGCGCAGCGCAGTGTCGAGGTCGAAATCGACACCGTGCGCCGCGAAGTGCGCCTTGTGCGCGGCAAGGGGCGCGAACGCAGCCTCGTCAGCCGCACCAGCATCAGCGATCTGGGTCCTGCAGAAATGCATGGCAACATGGTCCGCCTCTGGGCGCCCGATGGCGCGCTTGTCGCCGAAGTGGCGATGATTGATCCCAACGTGCGTCGCAGCCTGACATCCGCATTGCGGGACGCAGGCAAGCTGTAACCGCCGCCTGCACATGGTCCGCTGCAATGTTCAGCAGCGCGCATACCCTGTTGAGGCGTGTGTAATTGTGCGCAGCCCCAAAAACACCACCTTACGCCCACAGCAATCAAACCCTGTGGAGTAACAAACCAATGAAATCCCTACTTCTTGCCGCCGCCCTGTCGGCAACCGCATCCCTGGCCGTTGCCGAGACCTGGTATCCCGATCCGACACATACGGACGTGGTCATCACGTGGAACCACGCGGGCTTTTCTCTGCAGACTGCAAAATTCCATGAAGTGACCGGCACGCTGGAATTCGAAGCGGGCAACATCGCCGAGGCCAAGGCCGATTTCGGCGTGGTCGTGTCCAGCGTGGACACCGGCGTGGCAGATCTGGACAAGGAACTGGTTGGCGAGGCGTTCTTTGATGCTGCCAACCACCCCGAAATCCGCTTCGTGTCGACCTCGGTCGAGCAGACTGGTGACATGTCCGTCACAGCCACCGGCGATCTGACCATCAAGGGTGTGACCAAACCCGCAACTTTCGACATCGTCGTGCACAACATGGGGACGCACCCGCTGGGCGAATTTTTCGACTACAACAAGGGCGAGTGGCTGGGCATGACTGCAACGACGACCCTAAATCGCTCTGAATGGGGTGTGGATACGTTCATTCCGGTGGGGTCTGACGCGATCGATATCCAGATCAACACCGAACTGCGCGCCGGCGGCTGGAATTGATCGCGGTGTCTGCGCGACGATCAGGGCGGACGTGTCCGGATCATCCGTAGAAAAGTCGCGCTGACGCGCGGCACGACATCACTCAGGGGCGCCTTTTCGGGCGCCCCTTTTGTTTTTGCCTCCGGCAGGGATTTTTTGGAACAGGGAAGAGGGGACGTGCCCGCTTGATTCAGTTCGTTGGAGTGGCCTGCGTGGCGGTCAGGTCGACCGAGACACCTACGCCGAACTTGAGCGAGCTTTCGTCGGCCATGTTGTCGCCGATGTTGAAGTCGCGTCTGTCGAGATTCGTGGTGGCTGTCATCTGTGCTGTGCCGTCCTGCAGGGTCAGATCGAACGGCAGGGTCAGGGGCATCGACTGGTCCTTGATCGTGAGCGTGCCGATGGCGTCGTACCCTGTGGCGACGGCCATAATGTCCGCTGTAAAGCTGGCCGTGGGGAAGTCTGCGACATTGAAGTAATCCGATCCCAAGGCCTGATCCGTCACCCCGCCCAAGGTCAGTGAGCCGACGGCGATGGTCACATCGACGGTTCCCGCCGGTCCCTCCTGCACCGTTTCGTCAAAGCTGATGGACGCTGTCCAGTCCGCAAAGCTGCCCGTCACCTCCGAACCCAGTTGCGTCACGGTGATGGATAGAGTGCCGTCCTGCACCTGCCAGTCCGATTGAACCTGCTCCAGTGCCGGTGCTGTCAGCGGTGCGCCATGCGGGGCATAGGCCCCGAGGGCCGCGCCCACCGACAGGGCCGCCACCCAAAGCGTCAGCGCCAGTGCGATGGGTTTGGCGTGGGCGTGTTGACCGCTCGTCCTTGTGTCTGTGGCGGTCCCGAACCACATGCGCCGAAGCGTGGCGTCCCTGTCGATGACATGGTGTTTCAGAGCGCCCGCGATGTGCAGTAGCACCGACAGCCCCAGTACCTTGGTCAATACCCAGTGCGCGCCGCCAAACAGGGCCGCGATGGCTTCGGATTTTGGCACCAAAGGCAGGTTCTGACCGAAAGGCCACCAGATCGGCGCGAAGCCGGTAGTGGCGGCGTGGTGAACCCAGCCCGAGAGCGGCACCAGAACGAGGGAGCCGTAAAGCAGCCAGTGCACCGTTTCCGCCGTCAGGCTTTCCAGCTTGCGGTCAGGATGCAGAAGCCCCGGTTTGGGCTGGCTGAGCGCCCATCCGATCCGGGCGAGGGCCACGAAGAACACCGCGACCCCCAGCGTCTTGTGCAGCGAGAACACCCAAGCCTTGCGTGCCAGTTGTTCGGACGTCTCATAAGGCAGTTCGTTCGCGATCAGCCCCAGCGGGAACAGCGCGATGATCAAAAGGGCGGTAAGCCAGTGAAAGGTTTTCGACACGGTGCCGAAGTTGTGCGCGGTGTTGGCAAGGGCCATGTGCGGTCTCCCGTTGGGGTGGTCGGTTGGATAACACGTCAGCCTTCAATGTTATGCGTCCGCATGCGGTTACAACTGCAAATTCGTGCACAGATGTCGTGCAGGGGGTGCTTGTCTGGCCTGAACGGTGCGATTACACCGAAGGTCACGGTCAAAGAAAAAGGGCAGGAGTTCATGAGCAAGGCATTCGTATTCCCCGGGCAGGGCGCGCAGACCATCGGTATGGGGGCCGCACTGGCCGCTGCATATCCGACCGCGCGCGCCGTGTTTCAGGAGGTGGACGACGCATTGGGCGAGTCGTTGAGCGCACTGATCTGGGAGGGCGATCAAGACACGCTGACCCTGACCGAGAACGCACAGCCTGCCTTGATGGCGACCTCGATGGCTGTGACCCGCGCGCTGGAGGCCGAGGGTATAGGTGTGGATCAGGCCAGCTTTGTTGCCGGGCACAGCCTTGGGGAATATGCCGCTTTGTGTGCCGCCGGCACGTTCAGCGTAGCGGATGCCGCCCGTTTGCTGCGCATCCGGGGTCGGGCGATGCAGGAGGCGGTTCCGGTGGGCATCGGGGCCATGGCCGCGATCCTGGGGCTGGATTTCGAAACCGTGACGCAGGTCGCGGCGGAAGCGGCACAGGGCGAGGTCTGTCAGGCCGCCAATGACAATGATCCCGGACAGGTCGTCGTGTCCGGACACAAGGCCGCTGTGGAACGCGCCTGCGAGATAGCCAAGGCCAAGGGGGCCAAGCGCGCCATGTTGCTTCCTGTCTCTGCCCCGTTTCACTGTGCCTTGATGGAGCCTGCCGCTGCCGTTATGGCCGAGGCCCTTGCAGGGGTCGAGATGAAGGCACCAAGTGTCACTGTCGTGCCGAATGTTCGCGCGGAAGGGTGCAGCGACGCGAACGAGTTGCGCAGTCTGTTGGTGAGCCAAGTCACCGGGGCCGTGCGCTGGCGGGAAAGTGTCGCCTGGATGGACGCGCAAGGTGTCACCGAGATTTGGGAGATCGGCGCGGGCAAGGCCCTGTCCGGCATGGTGCGCCGCATTGCCCGCGATGTGGGCACGCGTGCCATCAGCACGCCCGACGATGTGGTGGCAGCCCGCGATGCCTGAGTTGGTCACGCATCACGCCTGCCAGATGGGCGGCATTGTCGCAACCGTTCCGATGATCGCACGGATGGAGATGATTCCGACTCTGTTCGAGCGGTTGGATGATGCTCTGGACAAGGCCAACGTGTTCTTTGCCGGCCCTCAGACAGCACTCTATCGGATCAGTGGCGAGCAGATGGAAGTGCGCGTCGGTGTGCCCTTGTTTGAACCCGTGCCGGGGTTCGAGATGTTTGAGGCGCCTGCCGGGCGCGGGTTGTGTCAGCGGGTCAATGGGCCTTTGAGCGATCTGCCTGCGCTATACCGGACGCTAACAGAGGAAATCAGCGCGCTGGGCATGACGCGAGGGATCTGGGCGCGCGAGATTTATCGCTTTATCGCCAAGGACGCGCGGATGAATGTCACCGATGTCAGCATCGACATAACTGACACGCTACACTGAAAAGAACCGAGGGGAGCGCGCGATGAGTTTTGCCGAAGCGATGGCAGCTCAACCCGCATGGGTCGTGATGTGGATGAACGTACTGCTGGTGGGCGGGTTCATCCTGCCAGCCGCCCTGCTGATCTGGCGTGAGACGCGGATTGCGGCTGTGGCTTCGATCCTGGGCAATGTGGTCAACGGCTTTGTCGTGACCGCGATGTACAACAGCATGGGATACGTCAAGCTGCTGGGTCTGCCGCATATCGTGATCTGGGGGCCTTTGGTTGTCTATCTGGCGGTGCTGGTGCGCCGCCCGTCGACGCGGATCTGGCCGCGCTGGATTGCGTGTGTAGTGGCGGCGACCCTCAGCATCTCGCTGGTCTTTGACATCGTGGATGTTTTGCGCTGGGTGCTGGGGGAACGCACCCCCACAATCCTGCCTGCATGACTTGCGCAAAAAGCACCGCCGTGGCAGGGCTGATCGAAAGAGACAACGACGTGAGGGACGAGGATGTTTGATCTGACGGGAAAATGCGCACTGGTGACCGGTGCGTCGGGCGGGATCGGGGCGGATATCGCACGCACGCTGCACGGGGCCGGGGCCACTGTGGGTCTGAGCGGCACCCGGGTCGAACCGCTTGAGGCGCTGGCGCGCGACCTCGGCGAGCGTGCCCATGTGCTGCCCTGCAACCTGAGCGATGCGGACGCAGTCGACGCCCTTCCCAAACAGGCCATCGAGGCGATGGGGGCCGTCGACATTCTGGTCAACAACGCAGGCGTCACCCGTGACAACCTGTTCATGCGCATGTCGGATGACGAATGGCAGTCGGTGATCAACGTGAACCTCACTGCAACCTTCAAACTGTGCAAAGGGGTCATGCGCGGCATGATGAAGGCGCGCTGGGGGCGGATCGTAAATATCAGCTCGGTCGTCGGGGCCACGGGGAATCCCGGTCAGGCAAATTATGCCGCATCCAAGGCGGGCATGATCGGCATGTCAAAGAGCCTCGCCTATGAGGTCGCAAGCCGGGGCATCACCGTCAACGCGGTTGCGCCGGGATTTATCGCCACGGCGATGACAGAAAAGCTGACAGATGATCAAAAGACTGCAATCATGGGACAAATCCCGGCAGGGCGCATGGGAGAGGCGCATGAGATTGCGGCGGCTGTGCTCTATCTTTCCAGTGCGGAGGCGGCCTATGTTACCGGTACCACCTTGCACGTGAACGGTGGCATGGCCATGTTGTAGTGCGCGCACCCACAAGCCTTGCCATCTTTTCGGTTTGTGCTAAAGGGTGCGAAGATTTCGATGTCGGGTCTGTCGTGCGCTGCACGAACGCTTCGACGTTTCACCGCCCCGAAAAGGGGCAAAGACCAGAGCCCCTGAACCATGGGGACACCACTTGGGGCGCACAAGACAGCCCCGGCAGAACGAGGACAGTCATATGAGCGACATCGCCGACCGCGTGAAGAAGATCGTTGTGGAACACCTGGGCGTGGATGAGGACAAAGTGTCCGAAAACGCCAGCTTCATCGACGATCTGGGCGCAGACAGCCTGGACACAGTCGAACTGGTGATGGCATTCGAGGAGGAGTTCGGCATCGAAATCCCCGATGACGCCGCAGAAACCATCCAGACATTCGGCGACGCCGTCGGGTTCATAACCAAAGCGTCCTGAGCCATTCACCCCGAGCCTTGCGGCTTTGGGCAAAACGGCGCCTTTCCTGTGCGGAAGGGCGCCGTTTTTTTGTCTTTGGCTGTTCTATGGCTTGTGTTCTGCCAGAGCGATCTGCACATTTGGGGCAACGAGAAAGAGATGGGGCAGGACACCATCCATGAGCAGAACCGTGCCGACCATAAACACCGCGCGCGCCACCTTGCGTGTCATGCGCGCCAGCGATTTCGACCGCTTTGCCGAGATCTGGGCGATGGCGGACGTTGTGCGCTACATCGGCGTTACCCCGCGCAGCCGGGATGCGTCCTGGAACGCGTTCCTGCGCAACGCGGGCCATTGGCAGGTTACCGGGTTCGGCCAGTGGGCGGTTGAGGATCACGCGAGCAAGGCCATGGTCGGGCAGGTCGGTTTCTTTTACGGCACGCGCGGATTGGGTGACGATTTCAATGCCGTGCCCGAGGCCGGGTGGGTACTGACCCCGGATGTGCAGGGCAAGGGGTTGGGCCGCGAAGTGGTCCAGGCCGCCCATGACTGGTTCGACCGTGTGATCACCGGCCCCCTTGGCTGCATGATTCACCCTGAGCATAAGGTGTCGCTGCATCTGGCCGAGAGGCTGGGTTACGTTCCCTTGCGTGATGTCGAGGATTCGAGCGGGCCTGTCCGTTTGATGTATCGCAAATCCCCGCCGCAGGAGTGACCGTGGCGCGGTGTGATGCGAAGGAGCGCCTTGCGGCGGATTACATATTGATTTGGCGCTTCGGAACTCACCAAAGCGACAGGTCAGCGCGCCCTTGTGGGGCTTGAACAGGGCGCACAGGGCGCGGTATGAGGCGGAAAGTGAATGAAGGGGCGTGAGCAGATGCGCAGAGTGGTTGTGACGGGATTGGGGCTTGTGACCCCGTTGGCGGACGGGGTCGAGGCGTCGTGGTCGCGCATTCTTGCGGGTCAGTCCGGGGCGGGACCGATCACCGGGTTCGATCCGACGGGTCTGGCCACCACCTATGCCTGCGAAGTGCCGCTGGGCGACGGATCGGAGGGCACGTTCAACGCCGACACTTATATGGAGCCCAAGGAACAGCGCAAGGTCGACACCTTTATCCTGTTCGGCATGGCGGCTGCGCAGCAGGCGGTCGAGGATTCCGGCTGGATGCCCGAGGATGACGAGGGGCGCGAGCGCACGGGCGTGCTGATCGGGTCCGGCATTGGTGGGCTGAATTCTATCGCGAACACTGCGATCATGATGGAAGAAAAGGGGCCGCGCCGCGTCAGCCCGTTCTTTGTTCCCGGTGCGCTGATCAACCTGATTTCGGGGCAGGTCAGTATTCGCTATCAATTCAAGGGGCCGAACCATTCCGTTGTGACCGCCTGTTCCACCGGCGCGCACGCCATTGGCGATGCCGCCCGTCTGATCATGCTGGGCGATGCCGACGTGATGGTCGCCGGAGGCGCGGAGGCTGCGATCTGCAAGATCGGCATAGCGGGTTTCAACGCCTGCAAGGCCCTGTCCACCAAGCGCGCGGATGATCCGACAAAGGCCAGTCGTCCCTATGACGCGGACCGTGACGGGTTTGTCATGGGCGAGGGCGCAGGGATTGTCGTGCTGGAAGAGTATGAGCATGCCGTAGCGCGTGGGGCCAAGATCTATGCCGAGGTCTGTGGCTATGGCCTGTCTGGCGATGCCTATCACATCACCGCGCCCTCCGAGGATGGCGATGGGGCCGAGCGGTCTATGCGCGCGGCGCTGCGGTCGGCCGGGCTGGAGCCTTCGGCGCTGGACTATATCAACGCGCATGGCACCTCGACCATGGCCGACACGATCGAACTTGGTGCCGTGCAACGGATGCTTGGCGATCACGCGGGCAATGTCACCATGTCCTCGACCAAGTCCGCCACCGGGCACTTGCTGGGCGCGGCGGGCGCGATCGAGGCGATATTTTCGATCCTTGCCATCCGGGATCAGGTCTGTCCGCCGACGATCAATCTGGATAATCCGGCTGTGGACACGCCCATCGATCTGGCCCCAAATGCCAAGCGCGCGCGCAAGGTGGACTATGCCCTGTCCAACAGTTTCGGCTTTGGCGGCACCAATGCCAGTGTCATATTCGGGAAAGTCAGCTGATGTGGCGATCCATCGCGTCCAATGCCATGACTTTTCTGATCGTCGGCCTGTTTGTTATGGGCGGCGTGATCCTTTGGGGGAAAGGTCAATATGAAGCGACGGGGCCGCTGAGCCAGGCGATTTGTCTGCAAGTCGAACGTGGATCGAACTTTCGCCGGGTGAGCCGCAAGCTTGAAGATGAAGGGGCTGTGACCCATGCCGCGATTTTTCGGGTCGGTGCGGATTATGCGGACAAGACCGACGAACTGAAGGCGGGAAGTTACCTGGTCGAGGCAGGCGCATCGATGGAGGAGATCGTCGATATCGTTACCCGCGGCGGTGCCAGCACCTGCGGCACCGAGGTCGTATATCGCATCGGTGTGAACCGGCTGAGCGCGCAGGTGCGCGAGTTGGACCCCACCACCAACCGCTTTGTCGAAGTTGCCGAATTCCAGCCTGGTGTCGAGGAAACCCCCGAAACATACAACGAGGTCAAGGAAGCGCAGGATACGCGTTATCGCGTCGCCATGGCCGAAGGCGTCACGAGCTGGCAGGTCGTCACCGCCTTGCGCAGTCTGGATATTTTGCGCGGCGCGGTCGAGGAGATCCCGCCCGAAGGCGCGCTGGCCCCGGACAGCTACGAAGTCCGTCCGGGCGATCAGCGTGCGGATGTGCTGGCCAAGATGGTTGAGCAGCAGGAATTGTGGGTTTCTGCCGCCTGGGAGGCGCGTGATGCCGATCTGCCACTGGAAAGCCCCGAGGAGTTGTTGACCCTCGCCTCGATCATCGAAAAGGAGACCGGGGTGCCTGAAGAACGCGGGCAGGTCGCGTCGGTTTTTGTGAACCGTTTGAACAGGGGCATGCGGTTGCAGACCGACCCGACCGTCATTTATGGCATCACCAAGGGGCAAAGTGTCTTGGGGCGGGGGTTGCGCCGCTCAGAGTTGCGCGCTGTCACCCCGTGGAACACTTATGTCATTGTCGGGTTGCCACCCACACCGATCGCCAATCCTGGGCGCGCGAGCCTGATGGCAGCGGCACAGCCCGACGAGACCCCTTTTGTATTCTTTGTGGCCGATGGCACGGGTGGCCATGCCTTTGCAGAGACCCTGGAGGAGCATAACCAGAATGTGGCGCGCTGGCGCGAGATCGAGGCGCAGGGCGGCACACAGACGGATGGCGGCTAGGGTCGCGCCGTTGTGGTCAAATTATCCGCGCCAAGGCAATCTCCTATAGGTTGTGTAAGGGTTTCAGGGCTTTGCGCGAAGGCGTGTCAGTAAATTCATGAAAAATAAAGGTTTTGTTAACCGGACCGTGCGCCCCGCATGCAGGCAGGTGCCAGATTTGGCTTGACTCTGCGAACGGTCACACGTATAACTTGTGTCAAGCTAGGAAAAGTGGGCAAGCG
>CAYGPT010000103.1:0-6220 GCA_964351755.1 uncultured Rhodobacterales bacterium
CGCCCGCCGCACGGTCGCCGATTATCAGAAAGCTCATCAGGCCGGAGGATTTGCCGCCGCCCGACAGCTTTTCACCCTCGCCGCGCAGAGAGGAGAAGTTGGTACCGGTGCCGGAGCCGTATTTGAACAGCCGCGCCTCGCGCACCCACAGATCCATGATACCGCCGTCATTGACCAGATCGTCGCTGACCGACTGGATAAAGCAGGCATGCGGCTGCGGATGTTCGTAGGACGACGTGGATTTGGTCAGCTTACCGGTCTTGTAGTCGACATAGTGGTGCCCTTGGGCCGGGCCGTCGATGCCATAGGCCCAGTGCAGACCCGTGTTGAACCACTGTGGGCTGTTGGGTGCGGCCCGCTGTGTCGCGAGCATGTGGCGCATTTCGTCGTAATAGGCCTTGGCGTCTTCTTCGGTGGTGAAATAACCACCCTTCCAGCCCCAATATGCCCATGCACCGGCCAGACGGTCAAACACCTGCTTGGAGGACGTCTCTCCGCCCATCTCGGCACCGGGTGCCGCTTCGGAGCGCCACAGGAATTCGGGCACGTCATCCTCTTTCACTTTTTGCAGCTTGGAGGGCACGCCAGCCTTGCGAAAATATTTCTGCGCGATGACGTCGCTGGCGACCTGGCTCCACTTGGCAGGCACTTCGACCTCGTCCAGACGGAACACGACAGTGCCGTCAGGGTTGCGGATTTCGGAAACCGTCGTCACGAAATTGAGGTCCGCATAAGCGTCCTGACCGGCCGTGGTGAATTGTCTTTCAATTTTCATCGCGCTGCCTCGTTATTCAGCATATGGTTGGACAGGCTGGCCCGACGTTGCGGGGGCCCGAATGGCGTGCCGACACGAAAAGACAAAGCGATTCCCGGTGCGCCGCCGCTGGCGATGCACTGATTGAAGTCCGGTAAAGTCCGGATGGAAGTTGTATTTTTTGTCCCTCGTGCCTGGTGACCCACCCCGTAGTGTTGACCACTAAATGTTGTGGTGGATGACCCGGCCCGCACAACCTGACGTATCCAGCACCCTTCCGTCAACGCTATTTTAAAAGTTTTTTGACAACTTTTTTCTTGACCTGCCTGCGCGAATTTGCGCTCCGGGTGCCGGACTGATTCAAATGGTTAACGCATGGTGAGAGCGGGAAAATTCCATCCCGAGGCGGTATCGCGATTTTGCTATGAAACCAGATGGTTTAGGGGGTGCTGTGGATGCTTCGCCTCAAGTTATCCACAGGGCGCTCCCGCACAGGTAGAAAGCTTTTGCCGCGCTGCGGAAAATGTGGTCCAGTGACAAATGAGCAAAAAGAGGCACTCTATGCGACCGATTTTTCCCCTTCTGCTGGTCGCCCTTGGCGCATGCGCACCACAATATGTAGAAACAATCGCCACATCCGATCAAGACCTGCCCGTTCGAAGGGCTGTTTTTGATCAAACGCCCGCTCCGCTCGACCTCGCGTTTCGGTCATCATGCGACTCGCCCGGGGACGAATTGCGCCAGGTGTCGCGGTCTGTTCTGCAATGCCGCATCCTGCCGCCGCCGGATCTGGCGGCTTTCTTGCTGCTGCAATACGACGGCGCGCTTCAGGTTCCGGCACTTGTGGTACAGAAACAGACCGACAGGGATGCCGAGGAATTCGTGGTCGAATTGTCCTATTTCGCCGAAGTCGTGCAAAAATCAGGCAACCCGCGCCGCATCTATTTCAAACAGCGCGACCTGGACCGGCTGATGGACGACCTGCTGGTTGCAACAGGCGGCACGTCGAGCAACCCGGACTGAATTTTGAAACTGGTCGGAGCGAGAGGATTCGAACCTCCGACCCCCTGTACCCAAAACAGGTGCGCTACCAGGCTGCGCCACGCTCCGACCGTGGGCCCCTCTTAGACGTGGTTTGAGCAATTGAAAAGGCCAATTGCGCGTCGATAACTTCCCTTATCCCAGCAAGACGAAAGCGGCGCAGATCGTGCCTGCCTGCCATATCCGGCGTGATGCTGAATGTGCGTGGCGTCAGCAGGCCCAGGCTGCATCGTCTTGGGCAAAGCTGGGATGGCGCAACTGATCGCCTTCGCTGATCCCCATCTGCTTGGCCAGACCACCGTTGATTTCCAGCACATGAGTCAGCCCGGTTCCGCCAAAGATCGGGGTTTCATCCAACGGCACGGCGCGGTGATGGATTTTGCGGATCACACCGGTCTGGTCGATGAACAGCATGTCCAGTTCGATCAGCGTGTTGCGCATCCAGAACGACAGCGTCGCGGGGCGATCATATACAAATAGCATGCCCGCCGAGGTCGGCATTTCCGGCCGGTTCATCAGGCCGGTCGCGCGTTCACGTTCGTCATCCGCGATTTCCACGGAGAACCGGGCCTGACCAAAGTCGCCCTTGATCCACACGGTGTCTTCGCTGCATTGCGCCCAGACCGGGGCCGCCAGGCAAAAGCTCAAGACCAGCGTTACCGCCAATCCGCGGATCACCCGTCGGATACTCCACTCACGCATCATCATCCCGTGTCGTCGCCGCTTCCCAGGGCAGCACCTCTGCCGCCATTTTACCGCGCTTGCCTTCGATCACCCGCATCGCCAGCGCCTCGCCCGGCGCAAGATCGGCCAGACCCGAGCGGCGCAGCACTTCGACATGCAGGAACACATCCTCGGACGATCCGAACGCATTGGCAAAGCCGAAGCCCTTGCCCTTGTCGAACCATTTGACCCGCCCCGGCTCAAGCGGAGCTTGCGTCAACTCGGACGGATCCACAAAAGCGAAATCCGCAAGAGGTGCGCTTTCGCCATGTTCGGGAGGCTGGATGCTCAGCACTTCAACCGCCTGGACACCGCGTTCGGTCTGTTGGGTGCGCACCATCAGCGATGCACCATCGGCGACGGACGATTGCCCGAAATTGCGCAAAACATTGATGTGAAGCAAAATATCAGGCCCGCCACTTTCAGACACGATAAAACCGAACCCTTTGACAGGATCGAACCATTTCACTGTGCCCGACACATCGTCGGTATCGTCTGAGAAATCTGACACGCCCTAACTTTCTGCGTTCCGGCTGGTTGCCATCAAGACTTGCGCTATTTTGCGCACCATTTTCAAGCGGTTAAAATGGCGAAATTTCAAACACTTGCATTTCACGTCACATGAAAATCACGGGTTTAGACGCGTGACTTGCCATGCATCCCCCGGCTTTTCCCGTGTCCAGCGAAACCGGTCGTGCAGGCGAAATGCCCCATCGGCCCAGAATTCGATCTCGACCGGCGTGATCCGGTATCCACCCCAGAACGGCGGGCGCTTGGGGCTGGTGCCATGCTGGGCGGTGACTTTGGCCACCTTGGCCATCAGCGTCGCACGCCCATCCAGAGGCTTGCTTTGGTCTGACGCCCACGCTCCGAGCCGCGATTTCAGCGAGCGTGAATTGTAATATTCATCCGCCTGTGGCCCATCCTCTTTTTCCACATGGCCGCGCACCCGAACCTGTCGGCGCAGCGACTTCCAGTGCATGACAAAGGCCGCCTTTTGCGCACTGTCCAGCTCCGCCGCCTTGGCGCTGGTGTAGTTCGTATAGAACACGAACGCGGCATCCTCGACATCCTTGAGCAGCACCATGCGTGCGTTCGGCATGCCGCTGGCGTCCACCGTGCTGAGCGCGATGGCGTTGGGATCGTTTATTTCGGCCGCCTCGGCCTCGGCCATCCATGCGCGCACAATGGCGAATGGATCGTCGCCTGCGAATTTCCCGTCCCGGTCTGCCATCTGCCACTCCTGCGTTGATGCTGGTCAGCTAGCGCCTGAACGCGCCAAGTTCAACCATACCACCCTCTCTTGATGCGCCATGGCCAATGGCCTAAAGCTGAACGACGAAAAACGAGGGAACGGGTGGGCAGCAGATGGCGACAGACCTGATGGCGGGTAAACGGGGCCTTATCATGGGCCTTGCCAATGACAAATCAATTGCATGGGGCATCGCACGCGCGCTGCACGGCGCGGGCGCAGAACTGGCGTTTTCCTATCAGGGCGATGCGCTGAAGAAACGCGTCGATCCGCTGGCCGCGCAATTGGGTAGTGACATCGTGCTGCCCTGTGATGTGGGCGACGAGGCGTCGATGGACGCGCTGTTTGGCGATCTCAAGGAACGCTGGGGCGGTCTTGATTTCCTTGTCCATGCCATCGGCTTTTCGGACAAGAACGAATTGCGCGGGCGCTATGTCGACACCAGTCGCGCCAATTTCACCATGACCATGGATATTTCAGTCTATTCCTTCACGGCTGTCATGGCGCGTGCTGAAAAGATGATGGCCCCCGGCAGCAGCGCCGTCACCCTCACCTATTACGGAGCCGAGCAGGTGATGCCGCACTACAATGTCATGGGTGTGGCCAAGGCTGCCCTTGAGGCATCGGTGAAATACCTGGCCGAAGATCTGGGCAAGGATGGCATTCGCGTCAACGCCATATCTGCGGGTCCGATCAAGACCCTCGCGGCCTCTGGCATCGGCGATTTCCGCTACATCATGAAGTGGAACGAATACAACTCACCCCTGCGCCGCAACGTGACGATCGAGGATGTGGGCAAATCCGCGCTTTACCTGCTGTCAGACCTGTCCAGTGGCACAACGGGCGAAAACCTGCATGTCGATGCAGGATACCACGTGGTCGGAATGAAGGCGGTGGATGCGCCCGACGTGACCAAGGGGTGACGGCGCGTCGTCGACTAAAGCAGAATGCCTGGTTGGCCTTGACGGCCTTTGCTGCGCTGGGTGCCTGGGCACTGTCCAAGTATGATTCTTCAGTATCCCTTTGTGAAGCAGATCGTGATGTCCTCGCAGAAGCGCTTCACGGCCAGTGGGAGCAGCGGATCGTAGCGATGCATGTGGATGGACGCATTGTAGGCAGATTCCCGGACCGGGATCAGGTTTTCATTAGATTTGATGATCCAGCCGAAGTTCAAATTCGAATAGGTGCTAAGTTTCACCCGTTGCTTGTGCGGGACGACGGAGCACAGCTTGCGCCCGTCAGGGCAGACCATGCAAAAATGATTGGAATTGCGCGCAAGCATCTGGACAACCTGACAAATGACAGGCTGCAGCGCACGATAGAGGCGTGTGATTGGGCATTTTTCCAAAAGCTTCGATCCCCAGAGGTCATGACGCCTGTTGAAAGCGTGGGAGTGACTGTTTGGGTCGAAATGGAGATGGTTGCGATTTCCTCGGACTTGCTGCTTGGATCGCAATTAACGAGGGTCGTTGACAAGGAAACTGGTGATGAAGCGTTTGGCGAAGCTGCTTTTTGGCTGCGCAGATGACAGGAAGCTGATTGTGCAGAAAGATGCCTGTATTCTCGGGATTTGCCGCAACCATAAAAAAAAGATAGTCATTGAGGCTGATAGCAGCCAACACCCGCTGAACGCCTTCTCTCAAGACAGAAGATAGAACAGAATGAGCCTAACTCTCGCCGACCTCATTGCTTTCAACGCGGTGCTCATCGCGGCGATCGCGGCACCCGGCGCGGCGCTGCTTTATTTCATCAAGACAACCGTGGCTTCGGGCCGGGTGGCCGGGATGCTGACAGGTGTCGGCCTTGGCACGGCGGCGGCGATGTGGACGCTGGCAGCGCTTTTAGGGCTTGAGGCGGTGTTCACCCTGTTTCCATGGACCTACACGGCTCTGAAAATCGGCGGGGCGGCTTACCTTATCTGGATCGCGGTGCAGACATGGCGCCATGCGCGGGACGCACTGGGAGAGGCCCCGATGCCGCACGGACGTGCGGTACTGTCGGGGATGATGCTGAACTTCGGCAACCCGAAATCCATGCTGTTTGCGGCCGCTGTTATCGTGGTCGTGTTCCCGCAGGGCCTTGCGCCGCTCGATATCGCCATCATCGTGGCCAATCACTGGCTGCTGGAACTGGCATTCTATTCCGTCTTTGCCGTCGCACTCAGCGCTCCGCCCGCGCGGCGCGCCTATATCAGCCTCAAACCCGTCCTCGACCGCATCGCCGCCACCCTGCTGGGTGCCCTGGGGCTGCGCCTGTTTCTGGAGAAATAGCCAATGTCGCCAAACACCCAAAGCCGCTTGCCTCATGAAAAGGGTTTTCATATCAGCTGGGACCAGATCCACCGCGACAGCCGCGCGCTGGCCTGGCGGCTGGATGGCAAGGGTCCGGATGATGGCGCATGGCGGGCCGTGGTCGCGATCACGCGGGGCGGCATGGCCCCGGCGATGATC
>CAYGPT010000103.1:6230-9300 GCA_964351755.1 uncultured Rhodobacterales bacterium
GGGCCATGATCGTGGCGCGCGAGTTGGACATTCGCACCGTCGACACGATCAGCGTCAAATCCTACCATTCCGGCGGCGGCAAGGCCGATCAGCGCCGCGAGGCCGAAGTGCTGAAATCACCCGACGCCGCCATGATGGGCGACGGCACTGGCATTCTGATCGTGGATGACCTTGTGGACAGCGGCAAGACGCTGGAACTGGTGCGCAGCCTTTATCCACGTGCCCATTTCGCCACCGTATATGCCAAACCGCTGGGCGAACCGATGGTCGACACCTTCATCACCGGGGTCAGTCAGGACACATGGATATTTTTCCCATGGGACATGGCGCTGCAATATGTCGAACCCTATCGCGGCACGGATTGAGCGGGGCGCGAGTGTCCCCTTCTCTGTTCCAAAAATCCCCGCCGGAGGCTCCGGCACCAGCAAGGGACACCGCCCCATGACCGTCACACGAACCAGTACCACCTTCCCGCCCCCGGTGATGGAGGCGCGCCGCTGGCTTGAGGGCGTGACCTTTGGTCCCGACCGACCCCTTATCAATGTCAGCCAGGCCGCGCCCGTCGAACCGCCTCCCGATGCGTTGCGGCAGGCGATGGCGGAGGCGGCGCTGACCCGCGACGATGCCCATCTCTATGGCCCGGTCCTTGGCATGCCGGCGTTACGCTCAGCGCTCAGCGCCCAGATCAACGGGCATTATGGGGCGAATACGGGCGCGGAAAATGTCTGCATCACTTCGGGCTGCAATCAGGCCTTTGCGGCAGCGCTGTCGTCGCTCTGCAATGAAGGGGATGAGGTTATCCTTCCAACCCCTTGGTATTTCAATCACAAAATGTGGCTCGATATGACGGGCGTGCGGTCTGTTGCGCTCTCTGTGGGCGCGGGGATGTTGCCGGATGTGGACGCGGCCGCGGCGTTGATCACAGACAAGACCCGCGCCATCGCCCTTGTCTCTCCCAATAACCCCGCGGGGGTCGAATACCCGGCCGACCTCGTTCTGGCCTTTTACGAACTGGCCCGCGCGCACGGTATCGCGCTGATCGTGGACGAGACCTACCGCGACTTCGACAGCCGACCGGGGCAACCCCATGCGCTGTTCCAACAGGAGGACTGGCCCGACACATTCATCCACCTCTATTCCTTCTCCAAGGCCTACCGGCTGACCGGGCACCGGGTTGGCGCCCTGATCTCGTCCCCTGCCCGTCTGGCCGAATGCGAGAAGTTTCTTGACACCGTCGCCATCTGCCCCGGCCAGATCGGTCAGTATGCAGCCCTTTGGGGGGTCGAGAATTTGGGCCAGTGGGTCGCGGGCGAACGCGCCGAAATCCTGGGGCGTCGCGCCGCGATCAGTGCCGGGTTTCCCGCACTCGAGGCGAAGGGGTGGCAGCTTTTGGGACTGGGGGCCTATTTCGCCTACATGGCGCATCCGTTCTCGATGTCCTCGGCCGAACTGGCCCCAAGGCTGGTGCGAGAGGCGGGAATACTGTGCCTGCCCGGCACTATGTTCTGGCCCGATGGCGCGCCCGAAGGGCATCGCCAGTTGCGCATCGCGTTCGCCAATCTGGACGCCGCAGGTATCACCACCCTGTTTGAACGGCTCGCCGCGCTTGATCTGTGAACCCCGGGCACCCTTGCCCGTCGCCGCGCGCGCAGATAGACATCCGCGAAACCGAATTAACCCCGAAAGAGGGCACCTATGGCCAAGGGCACGAACTCCATCTCGAAAACCGCCGTCTGGATCCTGCTGGGCCTGCTAATCCTCGGGCTTGGCGGCTTTGGCGCGACCAACCTGTCGGGCACTATCCGCACCATCGGCAGTGTCGGCGACAAGCATATCGACATCGACACCTATGCCCGCACACTGCAACGCGAAATTCAGGCCGCCAGCCAGCAGACCGGCAGCCAGCTGACCTTCGCCGAGGCCCGCGAGCTAGGCATTGATCAGACGGTTCTGGCCCGGCTTGTCCGCGCGCGCGCGCTGGATCACGAGGCCGAACAGATGGGCCTGAGTGTGGGCGATGTGACGCTGCGCGATGAAATCCTCAACATCCCCTCCTTTCAAGGACTTGACGGCGCGTTCGACCGCGATGCCTATCGCTTTGCGCTGGAACAAAGCGGCAGCAGCGAAGCCGAATTCGAAACGCAATTGCGCGAAGAGGTCGCGCGCTCCCTTCTGCAAGGTGCCATCATGTCCGGCGTGACCATGCCCGACACTTACGCGCGCACGCTCGTGTCCTTTCTGGGCGAGACGCGCGATTTCACATGGGCGCGCCTTGACGACTCCAACCTGAGCGAACCGCTGCCCGCCATCGACGAAGCGGGCCTTCGCGCCTATTACGAGGCCAACATCGCCGACTACGAACTGCCCGAGACCAAGCGCATCACCTATGCCGTGCTGCTGCCCGACACGCTGCTGGACAGTATCGAGATCGACGAGGCCACATTGCGCGCCGAATACGAGGCCAGCGCGAATGAATTCAACACGCCCGCGCGCCGACTTGTCGAACGTCTGGTCTATCTGGATGCCGAGGCAGCGGACCGGGCAGCGGCCCAGCTTGAAGTGGGCGGTACCACGTTCGAAACCCTCGTGCAGGACCGTGGCCTGACCCTGTCTGATGTCGATCTGGGCGATGTGTCACGGCTGGAACTGGACGCGGCGGGCGAGGCGGTGTTCGCCGCCGAGGTGGGCGAGGTTGTCGGCCCGCTCCCGTCCTCCCTTGGTCCGGCCCTGTTCCGTGTGAACGGCGTCCTGCCGGCCCAAAGCACGTCTTTCGAAGAGGCCTCCGAGCAGTTGCGTGACCGCCTTGCGCAGGATGCCGCACGTCGCCAGATCGACGCGGTGCACAGCGATTTCGACGACATGCTCGCCGGGGGCGCCACGCTGGAGGAGCTGGATGCCGAGACGGACATGACCCTTGGCACCATCGACTGGTTCCCGGCCATGGGCGACGGCATTGCGGCCTATGACGGGTTCCGAGCTGCCGCCGCCGACCTGACGACAGACGATTTTCCCGCGATCATGTCGCTGGATGACGGCGGTATCTTTGCGATGCGGCTGGACGACACTCTGC
>CAYGPT010000104.1:0-9195 GCA_964351755.1 uncultured Rhodobacterales bacterium
CATGGGGGGCGGGGGAACCACGGGGATCAATACCCGTCGGGGTGTCCCCTCAACCGTTAAGCAGGCGGCCAGATGCCGCTGTACCAACGTCTGCCCAAGCGTGGCTTTACCAAGCCGAACCGCAAGGCATTCGCTGTCATCAACCTTGGCCTGATCCAGAAATTTATCGACTTGGGCAAGATCGACGCCAAATCCGCCATCACCGAGGACGCTTTGATCGCCTCCGGCGCCGTGCGTCGCAAGCTGGACGGTATCCGCGTTCTGGCCAAGGGCGAGATCACAAGCAAAGTTGATCTTCAGGTGACCGGTGCGTCCAAATCCGCAGTGGAAGCAGTGGAAAAAGCCGGTGGCACACTGGCCGTCGCAACTGCATCCCCCGAGTAAGCCTGATTGACGCCTTGTGAGCCGCGCCCGCGCGGCTTACATAGGCTTTGAAGTTTTCCAATGCCGCTCGCCGGAAAACGGCCATCTATGGTCGTCGTGTGCGGCATTTTGTTCAAAGGACACCGCCCGCATGGTATCTGCCGTCGAGAACATGGCCGCCAACACGAGCTGGAGCGCTCTGGGCAAGGCCACCGACCTGCGCAATCGCATCCTGTTCACTCTTGGCCTGCTGATCGTCTATCGCCTTGGTACGTTTATTCCTGTGCCGGGCATCGACGGGGCTGCGCTGCGCGAATTCATGGAAAGTGCAGGCCAAGGCATCGGCGGGATGGTGTCGATGTTCACTGGCGGTGCTTTGGGCCGCATGGGCATCTTTGCCCTTGGCATTATGCCTTACATTTCCGCCTCGATCATCGTGCAGCTACTGACCTCGATGGTTCCGCAGCTTGAGCAGCTCAAGAAAGAGGGCGAGCAGGGGCGCAAGAAGATCAACCAATACACCCGTTATGGCACCGTAGCGCTGGCCACCTTGCAGGCCTATGGGTTGGCCGTGTCCTTGGAATCCGGCGATCTGGTCACCGATCCGGGCCTGTACTTCCGCGTGGCCTGCCTAATTACCCTTGTCGGCGGCACCATGTTCCTGATGTGGCTCGGTGAACAGATCACCGCACGCGGCATCGGCAACGGGATTTCGCTGATCATCTTCGTCGGCATCATCGCCGAGGTGCCCGCCGCCATCGCGCAGTTCTTTGCCTCCGGTCGGTCCGGTGCGATCAGCCCTGCGGTGATCATCGGCGTGCTTGTGATGGTGATCGCCACCATCATGTTCGTCGTGTTCATGGAGCGCGCCCTGCGCAAGATCCACATCCAGTATCCGCGCCGCCAGGTGGGGATGAAGGTCTATGATGGCGGGTCGTCCAACCTGCCGGTCAAGGTGAACCCCGCAGGTGTGATCCCGGCGATCTTTGCCAGCTCCCTGTTGCTTCTGCCAATAACGATCAGCACGTTTTCGGGCAATTCGACCAACCCGATCATGTCCTGGCTGCTGGCGAACTTCGGTCCCGGTCAACCGCTATATCTGGCGTTCTTTGTGCTGATGATCGTGTTCTTTGCCTATTTCTACACGTTCAATGTCAGCTTCAAACCCGATGACGTGGCCGACAACCTCAAGAACCAGAACGGCTTTGTCCCCGGTATCCGTCCGGGCAAGAAGACGGCGGAATACCTTGAATACGTTGTGAACCGCGTTCTGGTGTTGGGCTCGGCCTATCTGGCGGCCGTCTGCCTGTTGCCGGAAATTCTGCGCGGTCAGTTCGCAATTCCATTCTATTTCGGCGGTACATCTGTTTTGATCGTCGTATCGGTCACGATGGATACGATCCAGCAGGTGCAAAGCCATCTGCTTGCCCATCAATACGAAGGCTTGATTGAAAAGTCGCAACTGCGCGGAAAAGGGTCAAAGACCCGCCGCAAACGGAGCCCTGTGCGCCGCTAAGGTTCACGGGCGGGGGGACAAGATGAACATTATTCTGCTGGGCCCTCCGGGTGCGGGCAAGGGAACACAAGCGCGCATTCTGACGGAAGAGCGTGGCATGGTGCAACTGTCCACTGGTGACATGCTGCGCGCGGCCAAGGACTCAGGCTCCGAGATGGGCAAAATCGTTGCCGACGTGATGGCGCGCGGCGCGCTGGTCACGGACGAGATCGTGATCGGTCTGATCCGCGAACAGCTTGAGACGGTCAAGGCCGCAGGTTTCATCTTTGACGGCTTTCCCAGGACATTGGCGCAGGCAGACGCGCTGAACGAACTGCTGGAGGAAGAGGGTCAGGCGCTTGATGCCGTAATTGAGATGGAAGTCGATGACGAAGCGCTGGTGTCTCGCATCACGGCGCGGTCGACCTGCGGAGCCTGCGGCGAAGTCTACAACGACAACACCAAGCCGATTCCCGAAGACGGCAAGTGCACCAACTGCGGCGCAGTGGATCAGTTCAAGCGGCGCGCCGATGACAACGAAGAGTCGCTGCGCACAAGGCTGATGGAATACTACAAAAAGACCTCTCCGCTGATCGGTTATTACTATGCAAAAGGTCAGTTGAGCAAAGTGGACGGACTGGGTGAGATTAACGATGTGAAGGCGTCGATTTCGAAAGTTCTTGACACTTAGGCGCAGGGGTTGACGCCCCGGTCAGCAACGCCTATTCCACGCCATCTCTAACGAGAATCAAATGGCCGGAACGCGTTCGGCCTGATCACCTGATCAGCTGCAGGCCCGGGGGCAAAATCCTTGGGCCTTATGTTGTGAAAAAAGGGCCCGGCATTACGGGCTCGCAACGAAAAGGAATGCCTCACGTGGCACGTATTGCAGGGGTCAACATCCCCACCGCCAAGCGGGTTCCGATTGCTCTGACTTATATCACTGGCATCGGCAACTCCTCCGCCAAACAGATTTGCGAAGCCGTCGGGATCGACATTTCGCGTCGCGTCAACGAACTCAGCGACGCCGAAGTCCTGAAAATCCGCGAGCACATCGACGAAAACTACACCGTTGAAGGCGACTTGCGTCGTGACACGCAGATGAACATCAAGCGTCTTATGGACCTTGGCTGCTATCGCGGCCTGCGTCACCGTCGCAACCTGCCCGTTCGCGGTCAACGCACACACACCAACGCTCGTACCCGCAAAGGCCCCGCAAAGGCCATTGCCGGCAAGAAGAAATAAGGGGACGCACAGATGGCACGCGATACACGCAAGACCAAGCGCAAGGTCTCCAAGAACATCGCCGCAGGTGTGGCGCACGTGAACTCTTCGTTCAACAACACCAAGATCCTGATCTCGGACGTGCAGGGCAACGCCATTGCATGGTCGAGCGCTGGCACCATGGGCTTCAAAGGCTCGCGGAAGTCCACACCTTATGCGGCCCAGATGGCGGCAGAGGATGCGGCCCGCAAGGCACAGGAACACGGCGTCAAGACGATCGAAGTCGAAGTGCAGGGCCCCGGTTCGGGTCGTGAATCGGCACTGCGTGCTCTGGCCGCTGCCGGGTTCAACGTCACATCCATCCGTGACGTAACGCCGATGGCCCACAATGGCTGTCGCCCCCCCAAGCGCCGCCGCGTCTAAACGACATATGAATTTCTATCGGGGCCGCGCAGGTGTGCGGCCCCAACACGCTTTTTTGAAACCTCGGGCGCCTGTTTTTTAAGGACATGGAGAGCAGGCAAGAATGGAGGGACGCATGATCCACAAGAATTGGGCTGAGCTGATCAAGCCGCAGCAACTGGAAGTGAAGCCGGGCAATGAACCCGCGCGTCAGGCAACTGTCATCGCCGAACCGCTGGAACGCGGCTTTGGTCTGACCTTGGGCAACGCGGTGCGCCGCGTTCTGATGTCGTCCCTGCAGGGCGCGGCCATCACATCTGTACAGATCGACAACGTGCTGCACGAGTTTTCCTCGATTGCGGGCGTGCGCGAAGACGTCACGGACGTGATCCTGAACCTCAAGCAGGTCGCACTGCGCATGGAAGTCGAAGGACCCAAGCGCCTGTCGATTTCGGCCAAGGGCCCCGGTGTCGTCACTGCTGGTGACATCTCCGAAAGCGCGGGCATCGAAATCCTGAATCGCGATTTGGTCATCTGTCACCTTGACGATGGTGCCGACGTGTTCATGGAACTGACCGTGAATACCGGCAAGGGCTATGTGTCCGCGGACAAGAACAAGCCCGAAGACGCACCCATCGGCCTGATCCCGATCGATGCGATCTATTCGCCCGTGAAGAAAGTGAGCTACGACGTGCAGCCCACCCGCGAGGGCCAGGTGCTGGACTATGACAAGCTGACCATGAAGGTCGAAACCGATGGCTCGATCAGCCCGGACGATGCGGTGGCCTTTGCCGCGCGTATCCTTCAGGATCAGTTGGGCATTTTCGTCAACTTCGACGAACCGGAGTCCGCCAACCGTCAGGACGACGACGATGGTCTGGAATTCAACCCGCTGCTGCTCAAGAAAGTGGACGAGTTGGAGTTGTCCGTACGATCGGCCAACTGCCTCAAGAACGACAACATCGTCTATATCGGCGATCTGATCCAGAAGACCGAAGCCGAAATGCTGCGCACGCCGAACTTTGGCCGCAAGTCCCTGAACGAGATCAAGGAAGTGCTGTCGGGCATGGGTCTGCACCTTGGCATGGACGTCGAGGACTGGCCGCCGGACAATATCGAGGACCTCGCCAAGCGGTTCGAAGACAACTTTTAAGCCAACCGTAGGGCGGGGTTGACCCCGCCTTGCATCCAAGACCCGGGCATACTGCCCCAAGGAGAGTCGGTGACCCGCATCGCCGACCGGACAAAGTAAAATCGCCCGTAGAGGGCACCAGATTGGAGACTAGAAAATGCGTCACGCACGTGGTTACCGCCGCCTTAACCGTACACATGAACACCGCAAGGCGCTGTTCAGCAACATGGCAGGCTCGCTCATTGAACATGAGCAGATCAAGACAACATTGCCCAAGGCCAAGGAATTGCGCCCGATCGTCGAAAAGCTGATCACGCTGGCCAAACGCGGCGATCTGCACGCGCGCCGTCAGGCCGGTGCCAAGCTGAAAGAAGAGCAATACGTCGCCAAACTGTTCGACATCCTCGGCCCACGCTATGCCGACCGCCAAGGCGGCTATGTGCGCGTTCTCAAGGCGGGCTTCCGTTACGGCGACATGGCTCCGATGGCGATCATCGAATTCGTCGACCGCGACCGTGACGCCAAAGGGGCCTCCGATAAGGCCCGCGTCGCTGCCGAGGACGCCGCCGAAGAATAAGCACGACAGCCGTTGTGATGACATCGAAACCCTCGCCTCGGCGGGGGTTTTCTTTTGACGACCACGGCCATTCGCAGCCATGGCGCACTTGAAAGACCGGGGGCGCCATGCGTATTTCTGAATCCATGAAATACCTGCTCGCCCTGTTCCTTGTTTTCACACCAATCGGGGTGGTCGCACAAACGCGCGTTCCCCAAGGCCAGTCCGAGATTTCGTTGAGCTTCGCCCCGCTGGTCCGCGAAACGGCACCCGCCGTCGTCAACATCTATGCCCGCATCATCACCCAAAGCCGCCAACGCACGCCCTTCATGGACGACCCGTTCTTTCAACGGTTCTTTGAAGGCTTCGCACAACCCCAGCAGCGCGTGCAGAACTCGCTTGGTTCCGGCGTGATCCTCTCGAGCGATGGCATCGTGGTGTCGAACTATCACGTGGTCGGTCAGGCCACTGACATCCGCGTGGTGCTGAACGACCGGCGCGAGTTCGACGCGCGCGTCCTGCTGGCGGATGCTGATAGCGATCTGGCCATCTTGCAACTAGACGGCGTGGATGACCTGCCGTTCCTGCCTCTGCGCGACAGCGACACAGTCGAGGTGGGCGAGTTGGTGCTGGCCATAGGCAATCCGTTTGGTGTGGGCCAGACTGTGTCCTCGGGCATCGTGTCGGGCCTTGCCCGGTCGGGTGGGGCCAATGGCGGCGGGCTGGGCTATTTCATACAGACCGATGCGCCGATCAATCCGGGCAATTCGGGCGGCGCGCTGATCGACGTTTCGGGCCACCTGATCGGGGTCAACACGCGCATCCTCAGCCGGTCGGGCGGGTCCAACGGGATCGGCTTTGCCATCCCGTCCGACCTTGTCGCCGCTTTTGTGCGGCAGGCCGAGGCAGGCAATACCGAATTCGTGCGCCCATGGGCCGGGGCGACGGGGCAGGTCGTCGATGCTGACCTTGCGCAGATGCTGGAGCTGGACCGCCCCGGCGGGATCATCATCGCAGGCCTGCACGAGTTGAGCCCGCTGGCCGAAGCCGGGTTCGAAGTGGGCGACGTCGTGCTGGCCGTGGACGGGGCCGAGGTGCACAGCCCCGGCGAGATGCTGTTTCGCATGGGGCTGGTGGGCGAGAGCGGCAGCGTCGTCATGACCCGCCTGCGGGGGGGCGAGGTCACCGACCTGACTGTGTCTATGACCCGGCCGCCGGAGGTGCCGCCGCGCGATGCGGTGGTCTTGCCCGAAGACGCCAGCCTGCCGGGCCTTGCCCTTGCCCGCATCAACCCCGCCGTGATTGCCGAAATGCGCCTGCCGCTCGAGGCGGAAGGTGTGGTCATCACCGATTTGGGCGCTTTGGGCGCGAGGGTTGGCCTGCGTGTCGGGGATATCCTGCAGGTGGTTGACCGCCGCGACATCACTCATCCGTCCGATGCCGCCGCAGCCCTCGCAGTTGCGCGGCGCGGCACAACAGTGCGCGCGTTGCGGGGTGGCAGCCGTATCATGCTGCGGTTCTAGATGGCGGACCTGTTCGCCTCTGAACCGACCCCGGACAGTACCCGTCGCCCGCTTGCAGACCGTCTGCGCCCAAAGACGCTTGCCGAGGTGATCGGCCAGCGTCAGGTGCTGGGGCCGGATGCGCCGCTGACGGTCATGCTGGCCTCTGGCGCGTTGGGATCGCTGGTGTTCTGGGGGCCGCCCGGCGTGGGCAAGACGACCATTGCGCGCCTGCTGGCCCACGAGACCGACCTGCACTTTGTGCAGATCAGTGCGATTTTCACCGGCGTGCCGGACCTGAAGAAAGTGTTCGAGGCCGCGCGCATCCGCCGTCAGAACGGGCAGGGCACCTTGCTGTTCGTCGATGAAATTCACCGCTTCAACAAGGCGCAGCAGGACGGGTTCCTGCCCCATATGGAGGATGGGACGATCCTGCTGGTCGGCGCTACGACCGAGAACCCGAGTTTCGAGTTGAACGCCGCCCTGATGTCGCGCGCGCAGGTTCTGGTACTAGAACGGCTGGGCCTTGAGGACCTTGAACTGATGGCGCAACGGGCCGAGGCCGAATTGGGCAGGGCCCTGCCGCTGGAGCCGTCCGCCCGCGCGTCCCTGTTGGAGATGGCCGATGGGGACGGGCGCGCGCTGCTGAACCTGATCGAACAGGTGGCCGCGTGGAAGGTCGACGGGGCGCTTGATCAAAAGGCCCTTGCCACCCGCCTGATGCGCCGTGCGGCCCAGTATGACAAGTCGGGCGATGCCCATTACAACCTGATTTCGGCCCTGCACAAATCGGTGCGCGGGTCTGATCCGGATGCGGCCCTGTACTGGTTCGCGCGGATGCTTGAGGGCGGTGAAGACCCCCGCTACCTTGCCCGACGCATTACGCGTATGGCGGTCGAGGATATTGGCCTTGCCGACCCGCAGGCGCAGGCCGTTTGCCTGCAGGCTTGGGAAACCTACGAAAGGCTCGGCAGTCCGGAGGGCGAGTTGGCCCTGGCGCAGGCGTTGGTCTACCTTGCCCTCGCGCCCAAATCCAACGCGGTTTACAACGCCTATAAAGGTGCGCGCCGTTCGGCCAAGCAGACCGGGTCACACCCGCCCCCCAAACATATCCTGAACGCGCCCACGGGGCTGATGAAGGATCAGGGATATGGGACAGGTTATGCCTATGACCACGATGCCGAGGACGGGTTTTCGGGGGCCAACTATTTCCCCGACGGGATGGAGCGACCTGACCTTTACCAGCCGGTTGAGCGCGGGTTCGAGAGGGACCTTAAGAAACGGCTTGATTATTTTGCCAAGCTGCGGGCCAAACGGAACCCGTGACGCCGCGCGCGACCTTGACTCTTGACCCCCAAGCGAAGACAGACCGCGCATGATAACAACTCTTTCCCTTGTGGCCCTTGGCGGGGCCATTGGTGCGTCACTGCGCTGGCTGACCGGCGTGGCGGTGTTGCGCGCGCTGGGGCCGTCCGACTTTCCGCTGGCCATCATCACGGTCAATGTCATCGGCTCTTTCCTGATGGGCGTGTTCGTGGTGGCCGCCGCTCACAAGGGACTGACCCACTTCAGCCCGTTCGTGATGACCGGCTTGCTGGGCGGCTTCACCACCTTTTCCGCCTTCAGCCTTGAAACGATGACGTTGCTTGAGCGCGGGCAGATTGCCTCGGCCAGCGTGTATATCCTACTGTCCGTCGGCCTGTCGGTGGGTGCGCTGGCGCTGGGCTTGCTGGTGGCGCGGGGGATGTTCACATGAGCGGTGTGCAAACCATCACAGTCGGCGAGGACGAGGGCGATCAACGCCTTGATCGGTTCCTCAAGCGCCGCTTTCCACAATTGTCGCAAGGCATGGTAGAAAAGATGTGCCGCAAGGGCGAATGCCGTGTCGACGGGGGCCGGGTCAAATCCAACAGTCGCGTCGAAATGGGACAGCAAGTGCGCGTCCCGCCCCTTCCCGACACGCCCGCACCGGCGATCGTGCGTACCGGCGTGTCCGAGGCCGACACGAAGCTGATCCAGTCCTGCGTCATCTACCGCGACGACCATGTGATCGCGATCAACAAGCCTGCGGGCCTGCCGACTCAAGGCGGCTCCGGCCAGACCCGTCACGTGGACGGCATGGCCGAGGCGCTGATGTTCGGGTTCGAGGACAAGCCGCGCCTCGTACACCGCCTCGACAAGGATACGTCGGGTGTGTTGCTGCTGGCGCGCACACGACTGGCGGCCAAAGCGTTAACAGCCGCCATGCGTCACCGCGAGACGCGCAAGATTTACTGGGCCCTGGTGGCTGGCGTGCCCACGCCCTATCTGGGCGAAATCAAGTATGGGCTGGTCAAGGCCCCCGGGCGCGGCAAGGGTGGCGAGGGTGAAAAGATGATCGCCGTGCACCCGCGCGAGGTCGAAAACACGCCCGGAGCCAAGCGGGCCAACACGCTTTATGCCACGCTGTATCGCGTTGCGTCCCGCGCGGCCTGGGTCGCGATGGAACCCGTGACGGGCCGCACCCACCAGTTGCGCGCCC
>CAYGPT010000105.1:0-9121 GCA_964351755.1 uncultured Rhodobacterales bacterium
TGATCAAACAGGGGATGATGGACAAGGGACTGGTGCCGCTCGCGTGGTACGATTCCGGCGCGCGCAGCTTCTACAACTCCAAAAAAGCGATTAACCAACCCTCCGATGTCGCGGGCATGAAGATCCGGGTCATGAACAACGAGTTGTTCACCGGCATGGTCGGCGCACTGGGCGGTGACGGATCGCCGATGGCCTTCTCCGAAGTCTACGGCGCGCTGCAAACCGGCGTTGTCGACGGTCAGGAAAACACATGGTCCAACATCTATGGCCAGAAGTTTTTCGAAGTGCAGGACGGAATCACCGAAACCAACCACGGCATCATCGACTATATGGTCGTGACATCCACCGACTGGTGGGACAGCCTTGACCCCGCCGTGCGAGACCAGCTGGCCACCATCCTCGAAGAAGTGACCGTCGAGCGTAATGCCGCAGTGGGTCAGGTCGACGCCGAAGCCCGCGCCGCCGTGCTGGCCGCCGGTTCGCCGATCATCGAACTGGACGCTGACGCACGTCAGGTCTGGGTCGACGCGATGAAGCCCGTCTGGGCCCAGTTCGTGGACGATGTAGGCCAGGAAAACATCGACGCCGCTCAGTCGATCAACGCTGGCTTCTGATCACCCTTTGATCTGAAACGACAGGTCCGGTCCCCCAAGTTCCGGGGGGCCGGGCATTCGTGCAGCCCAGTGGGCCGCATTTCGGGAGGGGAGCCCCATGTCATCCAGTTATCAGCCCAAAACGGCCTTTGGCCGTGTCGTGAACGAGATCGAGGAGACGGCCATTGCCTTGATCCTTGCGGCCATGACCATTCTGACCTTCATCAACGTCGTACTGCGCTATGGCTATCAGACGGGCCTTACCTGGGGCTTGGAGGCGGTGAGTTTCCTGTTTGCATGGCTTGTGCTGTTCGGTGTGTCTTATGCGGTCAAGGTCACGGCGCACCTGGGTGTGGATGCGGTGATCAACCTGTTTTCACCGCCCGTGCGCAAGGTACTGGCGCTGATCGCAGCGGCGATCTGCATATTCTACGGCATGCTGCTGATGAAGGGCGCGTGGGATTACTGGGCGCCGTTTGCCGGCTTTGACGTCACATCCGGGCGCTGGTTCCCGACCGGGTTCACCCCGACCCGCGATCAGGCGTGGTACGAAGTGCTTGAAGTGCCGATGCTGGAATGGTTGCGCTGGATCGAGCCGATCATGAACGAGGGCGAGACCTACGAGAAAATGCCGCGCTTCATTCCCTATGCGGCCTTGCCCGTGGGCATGGCGCTGCTGCTTTTCCGCTTTATTCAGGCCGGGGTGCGCATCGTCACCGGAGAGTCCCAGAGCCTGATCGTCAGCCACGAGGCCGAAGACGAGGTCGAGGCCGTCAAACATATGAACGAAGGCGCCTAAATCATGGAAGTTGCAATTCTTTTTGCGCTCGTCGTCGGGCTGATGCTGATTGGCGTGCCGATTGCCGTGTCGCTGGGCATGTCGTCAATCCTGTTCCTTCTGGTGCTGAGTGACACCTCGCTCGCCTCGATTGCGCAGACGCTGTTTCAGGCGATGGCGGGGCATTACACGCTGCTCGCGATCCCGTTCTTCATCCTCGCTTCGACCTTCATGTCGACAGGCGGCGTGGCGCGGCGCATCATCCGCTTCTCCATCGCGCTCGTGGGGCACTACCCCGGTGGTCTGGCCATTGCGGGCGTCGTGGCGTGCATGATGTTCGCGGCGTTATCGGGATCAAGCCCGGCAACCGTGGTCGCCATCGGCTCCATCGTGATCGCGGGCATGCGCCAGGTGGGATACACCAAGGACTTTGCTGCGGGCGTCATCGCCAACGCAGGCACCTTGGGCATCCTGATCCCGCCGTCCATCGTGATGGTCGTCTATGCCTCGGCCACCGACGTGTCCGTTGGGCGGATGTTTCTGGCCGGGGTCATTCCGGGCCTGATGGCGGGGGCGATGCTGATGATCACCATCTATGTCATGGCCCGCGTGCGCAATCTGCCTAAAGGCGAATGGATGGGATGGGGTGAGGTGTGGCAGTCCGGCTTGGCTGCCTCGGGGGGCCTGTTCCTGATCGTCATCATTCTGGGCGGCATCTATGGCGGTATCTTTACCCCGACCGAGGCGGCGGCCGTGGCGGCGGTCTATGCCTTTCTGATCTCGGTTTTTGTCTATCGCGATATGGGCCCGCTGGCCACGCCCGAGGGGCAGCCGAACCATTCGCTGCTGGCCAAGCCCTGGGCGCTGATCACGGCATTGTTCCACCGCGACACCAAGAACGCACTTTTCGATGCAGGCAAGTTGACCGTCACCCTGATGTTCATCATTGCCAACGCACTGATCCTGAAACATGTGCTGACAGACGAGCAGATCCCGCAAAAGATCGTCAGCGTCATGACCGATGTGGGCTTTGGTCCGATCACCTTCCTGATCATCGTGAACGTCATCCTGCTGATCGGCGGGCAGTTCATGGAGCCTTCGGGCCTGCTGGTCATCGTGGCGCCGCTGGTCTTTCCCATCGCCATCGAACTGGGGATCGACCCGATCCACCTGGGCATCATCATGGTGGTCAACATGGAAATCGGCATGATCACGCCGCCTGTGGGGTTGAACCTGTTCGTGACCTCCGGCGTGGCGAACATGCCGATGATGTCGGTGGTGCGTGCAGCACTGCCGTTCACCGCCGTTCTGTTCGTGTTCCTGATCATGGTGACCTATATCCCCATCATCTCGACCTGGTTGCCGACGCTGATGATGGGGCCGGAGATTATCGTGAAATGACGTTGGTCTGATCCAAAGGACGCTGGCGCGGCGACATTGTCAGGGGGGCTCTGCCCCCCGGCCGTGCGGCCTCCCCCCGAGGTATTTTCGACCCAAAGACGCGATCAGGATGCGGCGAGAGCGTCGATGATGGGTTGAAAGTCTGTCGCTTTGAGGGAGGCGCCACCGACCAGTGCGCCGTCCACGTTTTCGGCGGCGAAGATTTCGGCGGCATTGCCCGGTTTGACCGAACCACCGTAAATGATGCGGATCTTGTCGCCTTGGTCGCCAAAGCGATTGACGAGTTCGACGCGGATCATGTCGTGGGTTTCGACGATCTGCTCGAATGTGGGCACGCGGCCCGTGCCTATGGCCCAGATCGGCTCGTAAGCGATGACCAGCGTGTCGCCCGTTGCCCCGTCCGGCATCGATGCGTCGAGTTGCGCTGAGATGATGGCAAGTGTGTCGGGGCCCACGCGTTCGGCCTCGCTTTCGCCGATGCACAGGATGGGCAGCAGTCCAGCATCCCATGCCGCCTGCGTCTTGGCGCGGATGTCGGCGTTGGTTTCATGATGCGCGGCGCGGCGTTCGGAGTGACCGACGATCACGGCTTGTGCCCCTGTGTCCTTGATCATCGCGGCCGATACATCGCCCGTATGCGCGCCGGACGCGGCGGCGTGGCAATCCTGCCCGCCGATCCGGATCGCGCTGTGCTGGGTTGCGGCCACGGAGGGGATCAAAAGCGGCGCGGGGGGACAGATGATGATCTCCGGCGCCTCATTGGTTTGCGCCGTGGCCAGCGCGGCGAGCTCTGTCAAAAGGGCAGTGCCGCCGTTCATCTTCCAGTTTCCTGCTGCCAGTTTCCGCCGCATCGCTGTTCCTTTCCCTAGGTTTGCATTGGTCCTAGCATCGCGATCCCTGCTGCGCTAGGGCTGCGCGCGGACAAGCACGGAGGTCGCCATGATCCCACGGATAGACGCTGCACTTTTGGCCGCTGGTGACGCGCCAAGCCTCGAAACGCTGCGCGCAGCGGCGACCGGCGTCGGGTTTGCCACGGTGTACAATACCGCGTTGTCCGAGGCACAGGTCCGTGCGGTGATCGAGACTTACCGTAGTTTTTTCAAGCGCGCGGACGCGGACAAGGCGGCCCTCGATATGGCGCGTACCGGTTCGAACCGGGGTTGGGGGGCGTCGGGGTCCGAACAGGTGGACCCTGGGGCCAACCCTGATTTCAAGCAGTTTTTTGATGTCGGATTTGCCCTTCCTGCCGGTCATCCGCTGTTGGACAAGACGTTTTATGCGCCCAACCTTTGGCCAGAGGGCGCTGCGTTTCATCACGTGATTTCAAACTATTTCGATGGGGCCTGTGCTGTCTCGCTGGACTTGCTGCGCGCTATTTCGCGGTGTCTGGGGCGTGACCCTGCCTATTTCGATCAGGCCTTCGATCTGCCCATGGCCTTGCTGCGCGGCAATTACTATCCGTCGCGGCCCGCATGGGCCGGGGCCAAGGATTTCGGGATCGCGACCCACACCGACTATGGCTGCCTGACGCTGCTGGCGACCGATGGATCACCCGGGCTTGAGGTGCGCAAACGTGGCGGCGGCTGGATTCCGCTGAGCGCGCCACCGGGCGAGTTCATAATCAATTTTGGTGAGATGCTTGAGTTCTGGACCGATGGCGACATCAAGGCGACACCGCACAGGGTTGTGGGAGGGAACGCCGAGCGTATCTCTGTCCCGCTGTTCTTCAATCCGCGTTATGACGTGAACGTAGCGCCGCCGGGGTCCGACAGCGTGATTTTGGCGGGCGATCACCTGAGCGCGCGGTTCCGCGAAACTTACGTGCATCTGCAACAGAACCGGGGCTAGGCTCAGGCAGCAAGAAGGGTTTCCATGCGTGCAGACAAGCGGGCATGCATGGCTTGGCGCATCCGGTCTGTGCCGCCTCCCTTGTCATAGGCCGCGCGGATTGCATCGCTGAGCGCAAAGAGCCTGTCCGTGTCAGTGTGCATCTGGTGATAGTCCGAGGTCGCATGCACGGGCGGGATCATGTCATCCTGCGAAAGCTTCTGTAATCCGGCCACCAGATCGGTGAAGTCGTCGGGCGTTCCGTGGGCTGCGAACCAGTCGACCCAGTTGTAATGGAAGATTGTGTCGGACAGGTGCGCCACATGCACCAGACGGTCCAGCCCGTCGCGGTCTGGCAGTTCGCGATGCGGGTCCAGCGTGCGTAGGTAGCCATCCACGTGGCAGTGGTATTCGTCCGTTTCGGTGGCTGCGATCAGGGCGCGTTTCTTGGCGCCCATGGCGGCCAGGCGGACCCTGAGCGCGCGCGCGGGCCATGCGGTCGCCGATCTGCGCGAACAGCCATGGCCCCGCGACAGCCGCCACCAGAACGGGTGCCAGCAAAAGCCAGAGGATCGGCGTGTCTTCGATGAATTTCAGCATGGACTGCCTGCCTGTCTGCGCACGGTGCGCATCTCACAGGGATTGGTGGCAGGACTTGGCCGGTACCATGACGGGATGGCGGAGTCAGAGGTGGTGCAGCGCGTCGCGGGCCAGGGCGGTCGCTTCGTCCGCGTCATCCTGTGCGCTGTCGGGCAGGTGCCAATAGGGCATGTTGGTCGGGCTGCCATCCTTGCGGGTATAAGCCCAGCGCTCCAGTCCCATCGCCTCGAACCGCGCCTGCATTGGCCCCGCGCCTTTGATCAGGATACGTCCGTCCGACATCACGATGGCGAAAATCGTCCCCTCGCAATAGATCGACAACCCGCCGAACATCTTGCGCGTGGTGAGCGGACCAAGGCCGGAGAAGAGATCAAGCGCATGCGCGATCTCTTCGCCCGACAGGGCCATGTCAGGCGCTACGCTCGGCGTTCAGCGTCTCGACATCCTTGAAACTGATGGACTCGCCGCAGCCGCACGCATCTGCCACATTGGGGTTGTTGAACTTGAAGCCGGATTCCAGCAGCGAAGTTTCATAGTCGATCTCGGTGCCGAACAGGAACATCTGCGCCATTGGGGCAATCAGCACTTTTGCGCCGTCCTGTTCAACGACTTCATCGTTGGGATCGGCCACGTCGACATATTCCATGGTGTATTCCATGCCCGCACAGCCACCCTTTTTCACGCCGATGCGCAGGCCGGAATGGCCTTCTTTCTCCATCAGACGATGGATGTGTGCTGCGGCGCGGTCTGTGATGCTGACGGCTTGTTTGCCGGGGATCGAAAACATGGGGTCTGCCTGTTGCTTGGATAGGCTCAAGGTAAGGCTTTGGCCGGCGTCCTGCAAGGGGCGCGGCGATTGCACCCGGCGCTATGCAGAGGGTGCCGTGGACGCCTCCATTTCGTTTGGCGGATGGCGAAGCCCGCGTGCTAGCGCGTCGAGTGCGGCACGGATGGCCGGATCATGGCGCGTGTCCTGATGGCAGACCAGCCATTCTTCGGATGTCAGCGCCCCGATCACTGGGCCCACGCGCACAAGGTCGGCAATCGCATCCCCCGCAAATGTCGGCAGCACAACGCGTCCTACGCCGCTGCGCGCAAGAGCCATGCGAACGGATGGCTCGTTCGACACTGCAACCATGTCCGCAGCGTGATGCGCCACGGTCCAGGCTTCTGAGGGCAGGGCGGCGGTGTCGTCGCTGGGACCGATCCAACCCGTAACATCGGGTGACACGGCGTAGGCGGCATGTTCGACCACCCCTGTCCGTCTGCCGGCGAGCCATGGATGTGTCGGTCGGCGGTTGCGCACGCCGATGTCGACCTCGCGCCGCTCGATATCCAGATCGCGGTTGCAGCTGACGAATTCGGGCATCCATGTCGCATCCGGCGACCAATAGTCGGTCAGGGTGCGCGCCAGCCGCTCGGTCGTCCATGTCCCGGCAGAGATGCGCACGCGGGGCGGGCCGGACTGCGCAGCGGACCAATGGGCGATGTCGCGCGCCGCTGCCTCCATCTTTTTTGCCCGCTCCAGCAGTGCGCGCCCCTCTGCGGTCGGGGTGTAGCCCGAGGCGCCGTGCACAAACAACCGCCGCCCCGAGCGTTGTTCCAGGCCCGTCATGCGCCGCGACAGCGTCGCTTGGCTAAGCCCGGTTTCCCGCGCCGCCCCGGCGAGTGAACCCGAGCGGGCAACAGCGGCAAAAAGGCCATAATCTGTCCAATCGGTGATTTGCATATCTGCAAGTGTAGATGCGAAAACGGCGTCTGACAATGCGGTGGCCCGGCCTGCATATTGAGGATGCACACACGAGGTAGGACCGATGAAAAACCCATATTACGAAGAGAAATCAACCACACTCTATGCTGAGGAGCAGCTTGCATTTGCAGAAATGAAAGAAGCACTGCAGGAACGCAAGCGCCGCCAGCGCCGCCGCAGGGTCGTCATGTGGCTGTTGCGCCGCTTGTGAGGCGCGCGAAAAAAGGGCCGCCGGGGGTGCGGCGGCCCTTAATGGAGCCTGTGTCGCGCGGGGACGGCGCGAGGGGTGCAGATGTTACAGGCCCATGCAGTTGGCGTAGTAGGTGACCGTGGCGGGCCAATCCGAAAACACGCCCACTACGCCCACATCCTGCGCCAAAACGTCGAGCAATTCGTACGTCACGCCGTCATTGTCTGTCGCGTCCGTGATCGACTGGTAGTACCAGCCGCCACCCGACCCAAGCGGCCCGGAGCGTTCAAGTGTCCACGTGATGATGTTGAGACCCGCGGCCGAGGCTTCCTTGGCATAGACCGATGGCACGATCTCGCCATCTTCGAGCGTGACGAGCATCCACAAGGGCGGAGCGATGTATTGCACGCCCATATCTGCCAGTTCCTGCATCGTCGGTTTGAAGGTACCCGCATCCATCGGGTCGATCATCCCTTCGTCTTCGTCCGCCGCTTCGTATCGGTCGTCGAGGTAAACGGCCTGTGCGCCGAACTCAGGTTCGTTTTCGATCCAGTACTTGATGTCGCTCAGATCGAAGGATTGAACCCAGACGTCCGAAGCGGGGATGCCTGCGGCCTTATACTCGTCAATCAGCTTTTGCGCGTAATCGGCCTGGCTGAACCCGTCAAAAGGCATTTCGACCGACGCGCTTTTCAATTCGGGCGTGAACTTGGCGCCCAGCGACTTGAACAACTCGATTGACTCTGCGTGGGTCATCAGTTGCGCGCCGTCGGAATAAAGCGTGGTGCGGTAGTCCGCGACACCGCCCTGATAGGCCTCGACCGTGGTGGCGGAGGCGTCAGCGGCGTCCATCTTGGGCGTCAGGGTCTGGAACTCGGCCAGTGTCAGCTCGGAGGTGCGGCACTCCGCGCTTGCCTTCGTCTCACCGCTTGCCGGAGAGAAGGGCTTCGTGCAGGTGCCGGCGAGGTCGCTGACAAGGATGTTCGTTGTGGTGTGCAGGTCGTTCTGCGCGTGGCGGCAGACCAGTTCCTTGTCGGCGGTAAAGGTCACGTCGCATTCCAGGATCCCGGCCCCCATGCGGGCCGCGGCGACGTTGGATTCTACCGTGTGTTCAGGGAATTGCAGCGGCGCGCCGCGGTGGCCGATGGAGAAATCGGTGCGGCTTGGGGTCTGGCCTGCGCAGCTTTGCAGCTTGGTCTTGAGCGGGCCGTCCGCCATCTTGTCGATCAGAAACGCGGGGCGGGGACCGTAGTCGATGGCGGGGCCGGAATGGCCCTCGGCCAGCACGGTCAGCGGGAAGGCGGCGAGGATAAGGCAGGCGGCTGCGCGATGCATGACGGATTCCTTGAAAGGTGGTGTTCAACCTCTGCAAGGTGACCGCGTCATGTGACGGTTTCGTTGTGCCTACGTGACAGTTCGGCGATGGTTTTGTGACGCGGGCTACATAAAGCCGAGTTCAAGGCGCGCCTCGTCCGACATCATCTCCATCCCCCAGGGCGGCTCCCATGTCAGTTCGACATCCACATGCTTGACGCCGGGCAGGGGTTCGACCGCATCCGCGACCCAACCGGGCATCTCGCCTGCGACAGGACAGCCGGGTGCGGTGAGGGACATCACGATCTTCACCTCGTTTTCAGGACTGATATCAATGGTGTAGATCAATCCCAGTTCATAGATGTTGACCGGAATCTCGGGGTCGTAGACAGACCGGCAGGCCTCGACAATCGCCTCGTGCAGCGGATGGTCGGTGGACGACGGCGCAATGAGCGGCGTACCTTCGAGCTTGTCGTTGGGTTGGTTCATCTCGGCCTCGGGCTTGTTCCTGACTGTTTAGATAGGGAAAGACGAGGTGCGCGTAAAGGGGTGCGCGTGCAACGGATTGGGGCCGGTGCACCGGTCGGACGCTATTCGAGACGCTAAGGCCATGAAAACAGGGGGGATGACGGGGCTGTGCCGTGCACCCTCTGTGTACCGTCAGGTGC
>CAYGPT010000106.1:0-9064 GCA_964351755.1 uncultured Rhodobacterales bacterium
TCGGTCGGGAACGGTGCCGTCTACCGCATGACGCGCTAGTCCTTGTCCGGCGCGACCGGGCGGGCAAGTTTCAGGGACGTGACATGGGCATGGGACGACCCATGTTCGGACGCGCCCTTGAAATAGTGCTTTTGCCAGCGTGGTTGATCTGCGTCTTCGGGCGCGCTCTGCAAGTTCTTCAAAAAGGCGGTGCGGTCCTTGGTGAAGGATGTGACCTGTGCGGCAAATTCAGGCGTATCGGCAAGGTCAGAGATTTCGAGCCGCGTTTCCTCCAACTCGGCCAGCTTGACGGGAAAGACCATGCAGAACGGTTCACCCTTTTCAAAGCGGATCCACAGGCCCTTGATCATCAGCCGCCAGTTCATGGTGAAGGGAAAGGGCAGCCAATCGGTTTCGATAATCCCGCTCAGTGGCACAATGCCTTGCTTGGGCGCGTTCACCGGGCCCGTGGCATAAAGCGCCGTGCCGGGATCGGTCTGGAATACGGCGTGCAGGTGAAAGGTGACGATGCCCGACCCGAAATGCGATACCGCAGGCGGGTCGCTCGGGTCGTCATAGTCGAATTCAAGGTCCGGTCCGTTCGCCCCATCAACCAGCCGCACGCGAAATCCCGATTGCAGCGACACCTGCCAGCCGTAGCTGTTGGCGATGTTCAGCGGCAAACAGCGATAGGCAAAGCGCTGTGGGGTGGCGTCCATCCAGCGGCGGTTTACGGGGGCCGGTTCGATGTCGATGTCGCGCCCGGGCAGGCGGTGGATTCGGATCGTTCCGGACATTGTTACCCCGTTGTACCTGCGCGCACCCAAATCAGTGCGCGCAGGACTGTCACATCACAGGCCGAAATCGTCAACAAACCCGGCGAGTGGTGGCGGCGGTGGCGGTGGTGGTGGTGGCAGCACACCTCCCAATCCCCTGACCCCGACGGAAAGATCGAACAACTCGATCTCGCCGTCCGCATTTGTCGTCTCAAACAGGAAGTCGACTGACCCTTCTTCGATCACGATGCTGAAGTTGTCGGCCGTCGCGGGGTTCAGGCTCAGGACCCCGCTGTCGAAATCATAGATCAGGATGTTGTCGACGAGGGTATTAGGATCATCAATGATACGCGCACTTACGATGTCGTCATCGAAATCGACAATGTTGATGCGCGATGTCTGATTGATACTGAAGCCGTCGACTTCGATGGTGCCGCCCGAGGTAACGGTCAGCGGATCGTCCACCCCGACGATGGTGATGTTCACCGTTGCCGTATCGCCGGATGTGGTGGTGTACGTTCCGCTGATGGCCAGCGTTTCCCCCTCATCCAGCTCTCCGATGAAATTCGTGCCAGAGCCTTGCCACAAGATCACATCACCATTTTCGTCGATGATCACGCTTGGAACCGGTCCGTTGGCCGAATTCGATATCGAAGTCTGTCCGCTCAGGGTCGTGCCGTCGGCGTCATTGTCCAGAACATTGCCGATGACCAAACCGGTGGCCCGGCTGCCGCCGGGTAATTCCGTCGCGACAAAGACGAACGCGTCGTCCTCGACCGTGGCTTCCTGCGGCGGGTCGCGGGGGTCAAAGACGACACCGCCGACGCTGATCGCCGCATTTTCGAACCCGCGCACGGTCAGATCGAGCGTGTCAAAGGAATAGGGGCGGAAACTGGCCCAGCCTTTGTTTGGGGTTTCGATTTGTTCAACCAGGGCAAGCACTTCGGCTTGAAGCTCTGCGTCGTCCCACTGTTCACTGGTCAACTCAAGGACAAGCGTGTCCTCACCGCGTCCGCCATCGACGTATTTGCGTCAATCACCCGCGTCATCGGCGTTGTAGATGATCGTGTCATCGCCGCCAAAGCCGAAGACAAGCCTATCCGTGTCTTCGACCGTGATCACGTCGTCGCGACGCGATCCAAAATTAAGGAAAAATCCCATAAGTACTCGTAATCCGCATAGTTTTCAGGCGACCGAATAACGAAAAGGAATTGCCGGATCATACCGGCCCTCGGCCCGACCCGAAGCCGCTGGAAAGGGGCCACCCACACAACCTATTTTTCAAAAATTGGTTACTTCGGGTGAAACAATCCAGGATTCCAAGTCGTTAGAATGAAGATTTCGATTTGAGGTTGAATCCATCCTTCTGCGTGCTGTGAAAAGGACGGCCACGTATGGCGCTTGGGCGCGAATCTGTTCGGGCACAGTTCAATCAATCTCATAAATACTTGAAGCAATCGGCTAAAACCCGATAATGCCGCATATGAAAGAATGCTTCCAAAACCCTCACCTCCGGTCCGCCGATGTGGTCGCCGCGTCCGGCAGCAAGGGCGCGCCGTGACGTCCGCGTTTCCAGCTTTATTCCATCGGCGGCCGAACGCTATTCGAAGAAACCGGATAAATGCGGATTTCGCCCTGCAATTGAAAATGGAAAAGATACGCTATTCGCGGCAGTAAAGCGGCATACCCCGTTCCTGCCCGAACATACACACTCAGCTATGTTTCGCGCACACCGGGCCCAGCTGCGCCCGGGACCCAAAGAACAGGCATTTGCGCACCCCACCTGCGCTTGTCCGGCCTTTTTTGGTGTTTGCTCTTTCAAAACGGATCAAAACACTGCTTGCTTGCAACAGACCTGTGACAAGTTGCGGAAAACCATCGCCCATGCAGACCAGCGGCACAAAAACCTTTGGCCAGCGCCTCACGACCCTTGTGCGCAAAATCTATCCCGATCTGGATGCCGACATCCTGTCCAGCAAGGTTGTCGATGCGTTCTGGCCCGAAGGAACGCGCCCGCGCAAACGTGGCCGTCTGCCCAGCAATAACCTGTGGACGCAAAAAGATGCGTTGCTGATCACCTATGGCAATTCAATCATCGACGGGGCCCACAAGCCGCTGGACCTGCTGCACGACTTTCTGCTGCGCCGGATGAAAGGTGTGGTGAACGGGGTACATATCCTGCCGTTCTTTCCGTTCACCTCGGACGACGGCTTTGCCGTGTCGGATTTTCGCGCCGTGAACCCGCAATTGGGGGACTGGGCGGACATCAACCGGATCGCGGGCGAGTTTCATTTGATGTCCGATCTGGTGCTGAACCATGTCTCGAGCCAAGGCACGTGGTTCAACGCCTACCGGCAAGGGCAGGCGCCCTATGACCGGTTCTTCTTTGAGGCCTCGCCGGATGACGATCTGGACATGGTCGTGCGTCCACGCACCACGCCGCTGTTGCGAAAGGTGGAAACCTCGCACGGGGTTCGCCACGTCTGGTGCACGTTCAGCCACGACCAGATCGACCTGGATTTCCGCAACCCCGAGGTGCTGCTGGAGTTCCTGCGCATCATCCGCCTGCACGTTGACAACGGAGTGCGGATCATTCGTCTCGACGCAGTCGCGTTCCTGTGGAAAGAAATCGGTTCGCCCTCGATCCATCTGCCGCAGACCCATGCGGTTGTGCAATTGATGCGGGTTCTGTGTGACTATGCCGCCGAAACCGTGATCCTTCTGACCGAAACCAACGTGCCCAAGGCGGAAAACCTCAGCTATTTCGGCAAGCGGGACGAGGCGCACGCGATCTACAATTTTCCGCTGCCACCCCTGATCCTGCATGCGGTGATGTCGGGGTCTTCGCGCTATCTGACGCGCTGGTCAAAGGGGATGCCACCGGCGCAACTTGGCTGTGCCTATCTGAACTTTACCGCCAGCCATGACGGGATCGGTATGCGTCCGGCGGAGGGGATTTTGCCCCCCCAAGAGCAGGACAAGATGATCGGCGTGATCCGCGACATCGGCGGCCTTGTGTCGATGCGCGCGCTGCCCGGCGGGGGGGAATCTCCGTACGAGATAAACACCACCTTTTACGAGGCGACGGGGCGCACCTTCGAAGGCGCGGATGACCGCCACTTCGACCGTTTCATCTGTTCTCAGACCATCGTGATGTCGCTTGAGGGAATCCCGGCCTTTTACATCCATTCGATGCTGGCCACCCCAAACGATCACGCTCAGGTGGAACGGCGCGGCATGAACCGGGCGATCAACCGGCACAACTGGGATTATCCGACCCTGAATGCGCTGCTTGATGATCCTGACAGCACGCATGCGCGGGTTCTGGCCGCAATGTCCTCACGCCTGCGGATCAGGGCCGGGCAAAGTGCATTCCATCCCAACGCGACACAATTCACAATGCCCCTGCAGGACAACGTCTTCGGGCTGTGGCGCCAAAGCCTTGATCGCCACCAATCCATTTTTGCGTTGCACAATGTGTCAGCCGCGCCTGCCGAGGTGCGCCAAGACGCGATGAACCTGATCGACGACGAAGACTGGTACGATTTGCTGAGTGCAGAGAGCATCGACACCGGCAAGGACACGATTGCGCTTGCCCCTTATCAGTGCCGTTGGATCACCAACCGGACGTAGACGGTTTGTGTCGCAAGGTTCGTTGCCGCGCCGAAAAAAACCAAGACCGCGTCGGCCTGCGTCCGCGTCACCCAATATCGTATTCCAGATCGTCCTCGCGCGCCGCCACCAGCATATCGCTCAAAAAGGCCGGATCGGCGGAATGCACGCGGTTCCATGTGGGGATAAACGGGGTCTCGTGCGGGTTTTCGACGAAAACCTGACCGGCCCGCACAATGTTCTCGGCAAACATCTCGATGGACAGTTCTTCACTGTGCCTCTCGATCTGCAAGCCATTCATCTTGGCGTCGTTGTAATAGGCCTCGAGCAGGTCAAGGGCGATGCGGTAATAGGTTGCTTTCAGCGTGCGGAATACGTTCGGGGTAAAGATGGTGCCATCCGCGGCCAGCTTGCGAAAGATCGCCTTGCAGATATCGGTGGACATGCGGGACAGGCCCGCATCGGCGTCGTCCGCGCTTAGGTCCTGATGCTTGTGATCATACGCGTCCGAGATTTCGACCTGGCAGACCGCTTTGGGGGCAAGGTTGCGCCACGCCTCGGACAGCACGCCGATTTCCAGCCCCCAGTCGGACGGAATCCGCAGATCCGGCAGGATCGCGGTGCGCATGGCGAATTCGCCCGACAGCGGGTACCTGAAACTGCGCAGGTAGTCGATATAGTCGCGATCCCCGATGACCTTTTTCAACGCGATCAGAAGCGGGCTGACCAGCAGGCGTGTGACGCGGCCATTCAACCTGTCCCCGCCAATGCGCGGATAGTACCCCTTGGCGACCTGATAGGGGAAATTCGGATTCGTGACAGGATACACCAGCCGCGCCAGCATATCGTTGTCATAGGTCAGAATATCGCAGTCATGTATCGCCATCACCGCGCTGTCGGCGCAGGCGATCAGGTAGCCAAGGGCGGACCACACGTTTTTGCCCTTGCCCTGTTCGGCCGGATAAAGCCCCATCGCCTCCAGCCGCGCACCAAGACCAAGCATGCGTGGGCTGTCGTTCCAGATGACGATATGGTTCTGGTTCAGCCCCTTGAAGAACTGCTTGGCATGGCGGAACTGCGCCTCATCCGCGCGGTCCAGTCCGACGATGATCCGGTGCAGATAGCGCACCTTGGCCAGTTCGGACAGGATATGGGGCATCGCATCCCCCTCAAGCTCGGAATAAAGGCAGGGCAGGATCAGGGAAATCTTTCGGGTCTGGGCAAAAGCGGCCAGTTCATCGTTGAGGTCCGCAGCCGACCGGGTGCGCAGGTTGTGCAGTGTCGCAATATTTCCGTTCTGGTGAAAGTCGGCCAAGGCAACAGGTCCTTATGTCAGGTTCAGTCTGGACAGTAGCGTCATGATCGCTGCGTTCCAACCTATCGGGCCGGGGCTGTGGGTGCGCAGGATGCGCCCCGCGGACTCGGTCTTCAAAGCAGGCAGAGGGTCCCTGTTCGGGTTGGCAATGACCACCCCGAAATCGCAAGCTTCCAGCATTTTCGCGTCATTGGGCGCGTCGCCAAGCGCAATCGTCGTTTCTGGCTGATATTGCAGGCACAGGCCGCGCACCTGATCGGCCTTGGTCGCGCCAAAGGACAGGGTCAAAAACCGCCCCCCTTGCTGTGCGATCACGCCATGATCCGCAAGGCTGGCCAGGAAATCCTCTTTGTCCGCCGCCGTGCCCTGCCACAAGCCCGGCTCGGAATAGTTGCGGTCTTGCGCCAGCGCAGCGCCCGTTTGTGCCAACCCGGTCAGGCGCGACACCTCGGCCGCGCTCATATCTCCAAAACCTGTGAAATGACGGCGCAAGGCGGTCGGCAATTCCGCAAGAATGGCGCGGATCTGCTCGTATTCGCCTGATGCACCTTCTGGTACAGAATAAGCGGGCAGCAGGCCTGCCCCGTTTTCGACAATTGCGGGCCACGCCACCAGCCCAAGATCGGCGCGCAGCTGATGGATTTCGGGTGCGGTCTTGCTGCTGGCCAGGATGACCCCTGCGCCGATCCGATTGAGAGCATCAAGCGCCGGTTTCGCAGGCGACCAGTCATAGCTGTGATGGTCGATCAGCGTCCCGTCGAGATCGGTAAAGACCAAAAGGGGCATATGTTCTGTCATGCCCAAGTGATGGCAAGGACGTACGCAGATCACAAGACACTGCTGGCGCGCGCCCATCGGGTTATGGCTTCTGCGCGGTTGAACAAGGTCGGGTTGCCTGCCTAAGCGGCAAAGGCCCCGGTCAGGACTAAGTCTGCCCCTTGGAACGGGCGAGCGAATGCCGTTCCAAGCCCTTGCGCCAACGCTGACGTGTTCAATGGCTCAACAAAACATGGGATTGTGGCGGAGAGACAGGGATTCGAACCCTGGGTGGGCTTGCACCCACAACGGTTTTCGAGACCGCCCCGTTCGACCACTCCGGCACCTCTCCGCGGGGGTCTGGTGGGCTCAATTAGAGGCAACGCCGTGCAAGAGCAAGGCACTTTTCGCCAGAAAGTCCGCACACGGGAAATTTGGTGGACGCGAGCCGCAAATCGCATACCCTAGGGATCGGATGCAGACAGGGCCGATCCGGGCCCGTCTGAAACGAAAGGACCGACATGCGCGCAGTACGATACACCCTGTCCACCCTTGCTTTTTGCCTCATGCTTCCAAGCCTCGCGTTTGCAGCCGACCGGGCCAAGTTGCAGGATTTTTTGCAGGTCACCGGCTTTGATGTCGCGCTTGAAAGCATCCGGCTGTCGGCAAGTTCCGCACCGGAAATGCTGGGCATGCAGGCGCAGGATTTCGGCAGCGAATGGACCCGCCTGACCAATGAGGTGTTCGCCACCGACATCATGCACGATCTGGCTCTCGACATTCTTGAAAAGACACTTAGCGACGACCTCCTGACCCATGCCGCAGACTTTTATGCAACCGACCTCGGTCAAAGGCTGGTCGCAGTCGAAAACGACTCGCACATGAGCGAGGATGACGACCTGAAATCCGAAAGCGGTGAGGCCATCGTGCAAGGGCTGGAACGGATCGAAAGCCCGCGCCTTGCCTATATCGAGCGGCTGAACGACGCCTCTGACAGCGCGGGCACCGCCGTGCGCGCAATTCAAGAGGTGCAGGTGCGTTTCCTCATGGCCGCTGCGGGGGCCGGGGTGATCGAGTTGCAGCTTGAAGAACCCGACCTGCGCGAATTGCTGGCCACGGATGAGGCCGCGCTGAAAGCGCAGATCGAGGCCGGTGCACTGACTGGGTCCGCCTATACTTACCAGGCCTTTTCGGATGAGGAAGTGCTGGAATATGCCAGGGCGCTTGAGCACCCCAAGATGCGGAAGGTCTACGATCTGATGAACGCCGTGCAATACGAGGTCATGGCGAACCGGTTCGAGGCTTTGGCGATCGCGATGCAGCGCCTGCAACCCTCTCAGGAGCTGTGATGCGGCTGATTGCAGCAATGCTGACGCTCGTTTTCACCGCCGGTGCGGCCCTTGCAAATGCAGACATTGATCGGCTGGTCGACGCGATGGGTGTTCCAGGCCTGATCCAAGCCTTTGCAAGCGAAGGGCAGGATGCAGGTGTCGCGATCAACAACAGCTTTCTGAACGGGCAGGGTGGGGATGTTTGGGGCGAAACGGTGCGCCGCCTGTATGATCCCGCCCGGCTGGAGGCGGAACTGCGCACCGCGATGCAGGAGTCGCTGGACGGTGACGTTGCGGCACAAGCGCTTTTGTTCTTCGAAAGCGATCTGGGCGAAAAGGTCGTCGATCTGGAAGTGCAGGCGCGACAGGCGATGCTGAACGACGACCTCGAGGCGGCGGCGAAATCCGCACCTTCAGCCACCAGCGACGCGGTCAGCGATTTCCTGATCGTGCGCGATCTGATCGAGCGTAACACAGAAACGGCCATGGCCGCGCAAATGGCGTTCTTTGACGGGCTCGCCGCAACCTCTGCTGGACCCGGCGATGCTCCGGACCTTGAGGGGCTGCGTGACAGCCTGCGGGCGGACACCGAAAGCTGGCTGCGCGGCTACTACGCGCTGGCCCAGTCCCCGCTCAGCGGGGACGACGTCGCGATCTATACCGCTTTCTGGGACACGGATGTGGGCCGCGCGCTGGATAATGCGCTGTTCGACGCCTTCAGCGCCAGTTACGTTGCGCTGTCATACGGGCTTGGGCAGGCAGCGGGTCGGCTGCTGCCGCAAAACGAACTTTAGGCCCCCAAAGCCCCCTTGACTTGATCCTATGATACGCACATAAGCCCGCATCTCCAGCCTGCACATCGCGGGCTGGTTTTGATTTACATGACGCCCGGATATGGGCGCGCTGTTCGAGGCGGACCCCGACAAGGGGGACACAAACACCGGGCAACCGGGGCCACAGGACGCGGCAGACAAAGGAAGACAACATGTTCGCGGTACTCAAAACCGGCGGCAAACAGTACAAGGTTCAATCGGGCGATACGCTCCGCGTTGAAAAGCTGGCCGCAAATGCAGGTGACAAAGTCCAATTCAACGAAGTGCTTATGATCGGTGGCGACACGCCGCAGGTCGGGTCGCCCGTTGTGGCCGATGCCGGCGTTCAAGCCGAAGTCATCGAACAGATCAAAGGCCCCAAGACGATCAACTTCGTCAAGCGCCGCCGGAAACACTCTTCCAAGCGCACCAAGGGCCACCGCCAGCAACTGACGCTGGTGCGTGTGACCGACATTCTGGCAT
>CAYGPT010000107.1:0-8801 GCA_964351755.1 uncultured Rhodobacterales bacterium
CCTTTGTCATCTGCATCACCAACCCGCTTGACGCGATGGTCTGGGCGTTGCGCGAATTTTCGGGCCTGCCCCATGAAAAAGTCTGCGGCATGGCCGGTGTTCTGGACAGCGCCCGGTTCCGCCACTTTCTTGCCGAGGAGTTCGGCGTGTCGATGCGCGACGTGACGGCGTTTGTTCTGGGCGGCCATGGCGACACCATGGTGCCGCTGACCCGATATTCCACCGTTGCCGGCATCCCCCTGCCCGATCTGGTCAAGATGGGCTGGACCACGCAGGAGAAGCTGGACGCCATCGTGCAACGCACCCGTGATGGCGGCGCCGAGATCGTCGGCCTGCTGAAAACCGGGTCCGCTTTCTATGCTCCCGCCACCTCCGCGATCGAGATGGCCGAGGCTTACCTCAAGGACCAGAAACGCGTGCTGCCCTGTGCCGCTTACGTGGACGGACCCCTTGGTCTGAAAGGCATGTATGTCGGTGTGCCCACCGTGATCGGTGCCGGCGGCATTGAAAAGGTGATCGACATCCAGATGACAAAGGACGAGCAGGCGATGTTCGACAGCTCGGTCGCAGCCGTCAAAGGACTGGTCGAGGCTTGCAAAGGCATTGACGACAGTCTGACCTGATCGGTCTGAAATCGAAAATTTTGGCCGGTCGCCGTCGCGTCCGGCCTTTTTTGTGTCTATATGCATTCCATGCCACAGACGCGCCCCATTGAACGTAAATTGACCACCATCCTTGCTGCGGATGCTGCCAACTATTCAGGTCGCATGAATCGGGACGAGGAAGGCACCGTGCGCGCCTTGCGCGCATCGCGTGGTGTGATCGATTCCGCGATCGACAGTGCCAACGGTCGAATTGCCAACACATCGGGCGATGGTCTGATTGCCGAATTCCCCTCGGTCGTGGGGGCAGTGCGCTGTGCCATCCACATTCAGACCACCTTGAACGCGCGCGATGACATGCTGCCATTCCGCCTTGGCGTGCATCTGGATGATGTGATCATCGAAGGCAACGACCTGTTGGGCGACGGCGTGAATCTTGCTGCACGCCTTCAGGAAATGGCTGAAATCGGCGGAATACTATTGTCGCAGCAGGTCTTTGACCATGTGCGTGGCAAGATCGCGGGCGTGGAATTGCGACCGCTGGGGCCGGCCACTCCGAAACATCTCGCCGAAGTCGGCCTGTATGCTGTCATTGCAAAAGGTCTGGTGGCACCGCGCCTGCTAGATAATCTGGGGCCGAAAGTTGACAGGGCTGCACTCCCAAAGGGTGACGAAACTCCGGTCACACTCCCTGCAGCAACCGTGGAGATGCGCGCGCAGTTCCGAAAGGATCGCTGGCGCATCGGTGGCGCGATTTTGGCGTTGGCAGTGGTGGACATTGCCGCTGACTTATCGTTCTGGATCACCGGCGTGCCGACCATTGCCCTAGCCTATATGCTGTATCGCAAGTGGAGCAAACTGCGCGCCGTCGAAGCGGCGCAGGGTTAGGTTCCTTCGGGCAACCTCTGCAGTGCACGCGCCCACCGGTTGCGCGCGACGAGATCAGCTTCGAAAGTCTGAGGAGAAAAATCCGGGCTCTCCGCCCCAATCACGACTGTGGAATCGAAGGCGTCGCGCCCGTTGCCGGATGCCAACGCAGACCGCACTGGATCAATATGCCGGGTTCATTGACAGTCATCGCCACCGAAGCCGCCGGGAGGCAATCTTTGGGGCTGTCATACCTTTGTACCGGCGCTGTTTGATTCCCTTTTTTGCAGGCTATCTAAATTTGTGATCACAGCACTTTTTTCAGTGATCACAAATCTCACTTTTCTGCCCGAAAACTCCGTTTCTTGCACATTGCCCGTTTACCCTGCCCTAAGTCCTGTTCGTATAGGGCTAACTCAGATGCATCAATACGGGACCCAACAGTCATGAACATCCACGAATACCAGGCCAAAGCCCTTTTGCGCAGCTACGGGGCCCCCGTTTCGGATGGGCGCGTCGTCTTGCGGGCAGAGGATGCCAAAAACGCAGCAGGCGAAATGGACGGTCCGCTGTGGGTGGTGAAGGCGCAAATCCATGCAGGCGGTCGTGGCAAGGGATCGTTCAAGGAAGCGGATGCGGGCGAAAAAGGCGGCGTGCGCCTGACCAAATCGGTCGAGGAAGCCGCGCAGGAAGCCAAGAAGATGCTGGGCCGCACGTTGGTCACCCACCAGACCGGCACGGCGGGCAAACAGGTCAACCGCATCTATATCGAGGATGGTTCGGGCATCGAGACCGAGATGTACCTTGCCCTGCTTGTCGACCGTCAGACCAGCCGCATCAGCTTTGTCTGCTCGACCGAGGGCGGCATGGACATCGAGGAAGTGGCGGCAGAAACGCCCGAGAAAATCCTGAGCTTCAGCGTCGATCCGGCCACCGGCTACCAGCCGTTCCACGGGCGCCGCATCGCTTTCATGCTGGGTCTGACCGGCAAGCAGGTCAAACAGTGTGTCGGACTGATGAGCCTGCTTTACAACGCCTTCGTCGAAAAGGACATGGAGATGCTGGAGATCAACCCGCTGATCGTGACCGACAGCGGCGACCTCAAGGTGCTGGATGCCAAGATCAGCTTTGACGGCAATGCCATGTACCGGCATCCCGACATCAACGAGTTGCGCGACGAGACCGAGGAAGACCCCAAGGAACTCGCCGCCTCGAAATACGATCTGAACTATATCGCCCTGGACGGTGAAATCGGCTGCATGGTGAACGGCGCGGGTCTGGCCATGGCGACGATGGACATCATCAAGCTTTATGGCGCCGAGCCTGCCAACTTCCTCGACGTGGGCGGCGGGGCCACCAAGGAGAAGGTGACCGAGGCGTTCAAGATCATCACCTCTGACCCGCAAGTCAAAGGCATTCTGGTCAACATCTTTGGTGGTATCATGCGCTGTGACGTCATCGCCGAAGGTGTTGTTGCCGCGGTGAAAGAGGTCGGGTTGAAAGTGCCGCTGGTGGTGCGCCTTGAAGGCACGAACGTGCAGCAGGGCAAGGACATCATCAACAACTCCGGGCTGGACGTGATTGCCGCCGATGACCTGAAGGACGGTGCCCAGAAGATCGTGAAAGCGGTCAAGGGCTGAGCAACAATGCGCGTGCCCGGGTCCATATGCGGCGTGATCTGTCTGGCGCTGTCCACTGCGGCAGCGGCGCAAACCATGGATGTGCCCAAGGCCTTTCAGGTGTTCGACCGCTTTTGCCGTCCCGCGCTGATCAGTCTGGATGCGTTCAAGGCGGTTGCCAGCGTCCCCGGCCCGGCGGGCGAAAAGGTCTATGCGGTTTCGCCGGACGGGCACTTCATCGCGGCCCAGACCAGCGTCGATGATTTCATCGTGCTTGCCGAATTCCGCTATGGCGCCGGATTTGTCGCGCGCAATTGCCTTGTCCAGCAATTGACGGCCCAACCAGCCGATCATGCGGGGATCGAGGCGGCCTTTCATGCGGCGCGATGGAGCGGCCCGACCGTGACGATGACCGGCGGTGAGGTGATGGAAGAGATTCCATCGGTCGGCGCGATGCGTCTGGGAGGGGTGGGCAATATCACCCGCCCGCGCGGCGGCTACATGATCCACGGCGCGACCGAACCTGCCGGGTCGATCGTCTATGCCACCACCGGCGAAAACCTGTTCACCCTGTCGGGATTTGCGCAGGTGGCGCGATGAGTCTCGTCCGCCCTGCCATGGTTCTGGCGGTCGTTCTGGGCGCCGGGTCCGCAATGGCGAACCCCGCCATAGACGCCTTTACCGTCTGGTGTTTCAAGGCGGGCCAGACCCCGGCACAGGCGCGCGCCAACATGGAAAGCGTTGCGGGCGCTCCGCTGCCCTTCACCCTGACCTTCTGGGACAAGACGCTGGAACCGGCACCCGGCACCCCCGATCATGCCGAACGGCGCTGCGAGGTCGCCTTTGACGGCGATCATGCGGATGCGGCGGTGACGCAGGTGCAGGCCAAGATGGCGATGCCGCCCGTTTTCGGGACGTCGATCCCACTGACCTCGCCGTTCGAGGCCACGGCGGGCACTGCCTATATCGATGCGCGCGAATTGCTGCGCGGTCGTGTCGCCGTCGTCCATATCGGCACCCGTGCGGGCCCCGAAACCTTCATCACCGTTGATCGCCTGCCCCCCGGCATGGGGTTGCCGGAATGACTGACCTGCGCCCATGCCCTGCCTGCACCAGTGATCAAGCGACAAGGCTCGACGCCTATTCGCAAGGCGAGTGGCACATTGCGACCTGCGACGCCTGCGGGCTGACCTACCTGCGCAATCCAGTTGCCTACGAGGCGCTGGAAGAAGATTTCGCATGGGAAAAGACCTACGAGGAGAAAAAGGCCAAGTCCGGCGGGTCTACTCCGCTCAGCCCGATGATCCGCAAGTTGCGCGGCAAGTTGCGCCTCACGCACAAGGGCCAGCACGCGCGGATGGGGGCCTGGTTCAACAATGGCGCGGTTCTGGACATCGGCTGTGGCAATTTGATGAACGTGCCCGAACCCATGATCCCCTACGGAATCGAGTTGAGCAAGGCGCTGCATTCCTATGCCGACAAAGCGATGCGCGAGCGCGGTGGCTATTGCGTGCATGGCGCCGGAGCCGAGGCGATCTGGGAGTTCGATGCCGAACAGTTCGACGGGGTCATCATGCACTCCTATCTCGAACACGAAGTCGACCTGATGGGCATCCTCAAAGGCGCATTTCGGGCGCTCAAACCCGGCGGCGCTGCCTTTGTGCGAGTGCCCAATTTCGGCTCGGTCAACCGCCATGTGATCGGGCGCAAATGGTGCGGTTTCCGCTATCCGGATCACGTGACCTATTTCACCCTTGGCACACTGCGCGACGCCGCTGCGCGTGCCGGCTTCGGCACCCAACTGGTGAACCGTATTGGCCTGCCGTTCGATGACAATATCAAGGCGCTTTTGCGCAAGCCGGCGGCCGCATGACCCCAACACTCAACACCAATACCCCTTCAAGGAGACGTCCCAAATGGCCGTACTGATTGACGAAAACACCAAGGTGATCTGCCAGGGCCTGACCGGCTCTCAGGGCACGTTCCATACCGAACAGGCCATCGCCTATGGCACCAAGATGGTCGGCGGCGTCACCCCTGGCAAGGGCGGACAGACCCACCTTGACCTGCCCGTCTTCAACTCGGTTCACGAGGCGATGGCAATGACCGAGGCGAACGCGTCGGTCATCTATGTCCCGCCGCCGTTCGCCGCGGATTCCATTCTCGAGGCCATCGACGCCGAAATGCCGCTGATCGTGTGCATCACCGAAGGCATCCCCGTGCTTGACATGATGAAGGTACAGCGCGCGCTGGAAGGATCGAAATCCCGGCTGATTGGGCCGAATTGTCCCGGGGTCATCACGCCGGATGCGTGCAAGATCGGTATCATGCCCGGACATATCCACAAGCGCGGGTCCTGTGGTGTCGTGTCGCGTTCCGGTACGCTGACCTATGAGGCGGTCAAGCAGACGACAGACCTTGGCATTGGCCAATCCAGCGCCGTGGGTATCGGCGGCGACCCGATCAAGGGGACCGAGCATATCGACGTGCTGGAGATGTTTTTGGCCGACCCCGAAACCACTTCGATCATCATGATCGGTGAGATTGGCGGATCGGCCGAAGAGGACGCCGCTCAATTCCTCGCAGATGAGAAAAAAGCAGGCCGCTGGAAACCGACGGCTGGTTTCATCGCGGGCCGCACCGCCCCTCCGGGCCGCCGCATGGGCCACGCGGGCGCGATTGTCGCGGGCGGCAAGGGCGGTGCCGAGGACAAGATCGAAGCCATGCGCGCCGCTGGTATTGTGGTGGCAGACAGCCCCGCGACGCTGGGCGAGGCGGTGATGGAGGCGATCAAAGGGTGAGTTGCGATCCGCACATAAGTGCGGCGGAAGCGCCAGTGGCGCTTTCGAGCAGCGAACGGGCGGAGCCCCGGACATGATGAACGCACTGGCATCGGACCTGAGGGCATGCCCGCGCCGCGGGGTGGGCAATATGCCCGCCCCGTGGGGGCGGTGCGGGCATGCCCGGCGTGTCCGCCGGGCGCTTAACCAACTACCGGGTGCAGTGTTAGGGTGGGCGATCATTACAACCCAAGCCGTTGCGGCTCCCGAACAGTCGGCAGTGCACGTCATGAATACCTGCTTTTCCGAGAGCGCGGATTTTGACAGTCGGCTCGAGACCTTTCGCGACCTCGGGTGGAAGGTTGCGGATCAGAGTCAACTGGAACTGGTCTCTGATCGGCTTGCAGACACACTCTTCGTGCGGATGTTTCCGTCTGAGCGCCATCCTGAAGCGCTAAAGAGAACGCTTGCCAACTCCCGCGTCATGATGGGCAACGCAGTCATTCAAAGCAGCGGAAGTTACTCCAAAACAGCCGTTTTGTTGTTTCCACCAGATGAAACCGTAGTTCTGCATTTGACTTGGGTGGACAATGCTACTTCGCAGGATTTGACCTGCAATTATGCCTCGGACAATCCTAATGCAGGTCTGGACCTATTGACGGCGATAACTAGGGAAGACGTCAAAATGGATACCGACCTGAAAAACCTGCAGTTCACGCGTGCTTTTCCAAATGCGCAACCACATTCCCAAGCCACGGCAAGCATTACAATCAAAGACAAAGCCAGTTTCGAAGCCCTCGTCGATGAGCCACTCTTCAGCGTTTACGGCCTGACCGTTACCGTTGAGGCAAAACAGTAGGTGTTTATATGACCGACCAATCCCCCAACGACCAGTTCCATGCCTCCTCCTTCATGCAGGGGCACAATGCGGAATACCTTGAACAGATGTATGCCCGATACGCGAACGACCCCGGCGCTGTGGACGAGGCGTGGCAGGCGTTCTTCAAGGCGATGGGGGATGACGATGTGTCCGTCAAGCGCGAGGCCGAAGGGCCAAGCTGGGCGCGCACCGACTGGCCGCCCATGCCCGGCGACGACCTGACCCAAGCGTTGACGGGCGAGTGGGCCGCTCCGGCAGAAGTCAAAGGCGCAGGCGACAAGATCAAGGCGAAAGCTGCCGAGACCGGCGCGCAAGTCAGTGAAGATCAGATCAAACGTGCGGTGCTCGATTCAATCCGCGCGCTGATGATCATCCGGGCCTACCGGATCCGGGGCCATCTGGTCGCAGACCTTGACCCGTTGGGCATGCGCGATCAGACCCCGCATCCCGAGCTTGATCCGAAATCCTACGGGTTCGCCGAGTCCGACATGGACCGCCCGATTTTCATCGACAAGGTTCTGGGTCTGGATGTTGCATCGATGCGCGAGATCATCGCCATTGTGAAGCGCACCTATTGCGGCACCTTTGCCCTGCAATACATGCACATTTCCAACCCCGAGGAAGCCGGTTGGCTCAAAGAGCGCATCGAGGGGCTGGGCAAGGAAGTCCAGTTTTCCCGCGAAGGACGCAAGGCGATCCTGAACAAGATGGTCGAGGCCGAAGGGTTCGAGAAGTTCCTGCACGTCAAGTACATGGGCACCAAGCGGTTCGGTCTGGATGGCGGTGAGTCCCTGATCCCGGCGATGGAGCAGATCATCAAGCGTGGCGGCGCGTTGGGCCTGCGCGATATCGTGATCGGGATGCCCCACCGGGGGCGGTTGTCTGTCCTCGCCAATGTGATGATGAAACCTTACCGCGCGATATTCAACGAATTTCAGGGCGGGTCGTTCAAGCCCGAAGACGTGGATGGGTCGGGCGATGTGAAGTACCACCTTGGCGCCAGTTCGGACCGGGAGTTTGACGGCAATTCGGTGCACCTGAGCCTGACGGCCAACCCCTCGCACCTAGAAGCGGTGAACCCTGTCGTTTTGGGCAAGGTGCGCGCCAAGCAGGATCAGAACGGCGACACCGAGCGCACCAGTGCGATGCCGATCCTTCTGCATGGCGATGCTGCCTTTGCCGGGCAGGGTGTGGTGGCAGAATGCTTCGCGTTGTCGGGTCTGCGCGGGCATCGCGCGGGCGGCACCATGCATATCGTCGTCAACAACCAGATCGGGTTTACCACTGCGCCGCACTTTTCACGATCCTCGCCCTATCCCACCGACAACGCGCTGGTGGTGGAGGCGCCGATTTTCCACGTGAATGGTGACGATCCGGAAGCCGTGGTGCATGCCGCCAAAGTCGCCACCGAGTTCCGCCAAAAGTTCCGCAAGGACGTGGTCATCGACATCTTCTGCTATCGCCGCTTCGGCCATAACGAGGGCGACGAGCCCATGTTCACCAACCCGGTGATGTACAAGAAGATCAAGGGCCACAAGACGACGCTGACCCTGTACACCGAGCGGCTGGTCAAGGACGGACTGATCCCCGAGGGCGAGATCGAGGACATGAAGGCCGCCTTTCAGGCGAAGATGAACGAGGAATTCGAGGCCGGTAAGGAATACCGCCCCAACAAGGCCGACTGGCTGGATGGAAAATGGTCCCATATCGACCGGATGAAGGAAAAGAAGTACCAGCGCGGCAAGACCTCGATCAAGCCTGAAACCTTTGACGAGGTGGGGCGCGCGCTGTCCACACCGCCTGCGGGCGTGCCGTTGCACAAGACCGTTGAACGGTTGCTCGAAACCAAGGCGCAGATGTTCGAAAACGGCACCGGCATCGACTGGGCGACGGGCGAGGCTCTGGCCTTTGGTTCGCTGTTGACCGAGGGGTTCCCGGTGCGGCTGGCGGGGCAAGACAGCACGCGGGGCACGTTTTCGCAGCGCCATTCGGGCCTCGTGAACCAGGAGACGGAAGAGCGGTACTATCCGCTCAACAACGTCCGTGCGGGACA
>CAYGPT010000108.1:0-8530 GCA_964351755.1 uncultured Rhodobacterales bacterium
ATCCGCCGCATCGCCGAAATCTACGGCGGGCGGGGTGGTTTGTTGGGCAGCTGGCGGCTGACCCGCGCCGTGATGACCCACCTTGTCGCCACGGGGGCGGTCGCGGTGGGCGACGACATGCTGGAACCGCTGCTGGGGGGCACGATCCTGGCCCGACTGTCGCGCCGTTTCGGCGAGGGGCTGGTCAACGGCGCGCTGACCGCCCGCGTTGGCGTGGCCGCGATCGAGGTCTGCCGCCCACTGGCCTTTGGCCCCGGCAAGCGGCCAAAGGCACGCGCTCTGGTGAAACAGGCGCTGGGCGGACTATTTACCGGATCAAGCCAAACTGCGAAGGACTGAACACGATGGAAACCTTTGCCGCCGACCTTGAAACCATGGTGCGCACGCCGCTGGGCCCGGACCACGTCGCAGCCATGCGCCGCGTCGGGACCGAAGTGCACGTCAAGGCGGGCGACTACGCCCAACGCGCCGGCGACCGGATCACCGAATTCCATTACGTGCTGAGCGGCGAATTACAGGCCATCAACCCCTCGACCGGTGAGCTCTATGGTGCGGCAACCATCGGGGCGGGGCAGTTTCTGGGCGAACTGGCCTTCCTGACCGGGGGCCGGGCCTTCATGGGCTCGCTTGCGGTACAGGACACGACGCTGCTGTGCGTGCCGCGCGAGGCCATGCTCAAACTGATGTCGGACGTTCCCGAAATCTCGGACATCGTGATCACGGTTCTGTCGGCGCGCCGCCGCCGCATGGTAGACCGGGCCGAGGGCGGACTGACCCTGATCGGCGGCGAGGTGGATCGCGATATCCGCCGCATCGCCAGCTTTGCCGCGCGCAACCGCATCCCCTTTATCGAGGTCGAGATCGACAGTGCCGAAGGCAACGACCTTGCAACAGAGTGCCGGATCGACCGCGCCCGCCCGGCCGTCGTCTTTGCCAAGCATCAGGTGATCGACCCGCCTACCCCGCGCGGGGTGGCAAAGGCGCTTGGCTTCGACCTAGCCCTTCGCCGCGAGGACGTGTTCGACGTTGCTATCGTGGGCGGTGGCCCCGCCGGTGTCGCCGCAGGCGTCTATGCCGGGGCCGAAGGGCTGTGCGGCGTGGTGCTTGAGGACCTCGCCATCGGCGGACAGGCCGGCACGTCGTCCCGGATCGAGAATTACATGGGTTTTCCTACTGGTATTTCCGGCGGCGACCTTGTCGGGCGGGGCGAAGTGCAGGCGATGAAATTCGGCACCCGCTTTGCCATGCCCGTGCGCGCCGAACACCTTGAGCAATGCGAAAAAAGACTGTTCCACATTCGGCTCGACACAGACGACTGGGTGTCGGCGCGTGCGCTGATCGTGGCCACGGGGGTTCAGTACCGCCGCCTTGATCTCGAAAATCTCGAAGCGCTTGAGGGCAGCGGCGTCTATTATGCAGCCACGGATGTCGAGGCGCGCTATTGCAAGAACACCGAGGTCGCGATCATCGGGGGCGGCAATTCGGCAGGGCAGGCGGCGATGTTCCTCGCCCGAACGGCGGCCCATGTGCATGTGCTGGTGCGCGGGACAAGCCTGTCGTCTTCCATGTCCGACTACCTGTTGCAGCGGCTGGAAAGCCATCCGCGCATCACCATCCATCTGTGCACCAGCGTCACCACCTTGCATGGCGACACCACGCTTGACGCAATCACGGTGCGCAACCGGGCCGAAGGGGCGAACTGGCGCATCAAAACCAAGGCGCTGTTTGTCATGGTCGGGGCCGCACCCAATACCGGCTGGCTTTCGGGTCTGGTCGAACTGGATGCGCGCGGTTTCGTGCGGACAGGCCCAGAGGTGGGCGGACGGTCGGGCTTTGAGACCTCGCGCCCCGGTGTCTTTGCCGTCGGTGATGTGCGGGACGGATCGGTCAAGCGGGTCGCAAGCGCCGTCGGCGAAGGGTCGGTCGTGATGTCCGCCGTATGGGCGCATGTGAACGACGCGGGCTGATCCTGTCGTTTTTGGCCCTTTGTAAGGTCTGGAATACCCTGCCTTTTGATTGGTTTCGCCTTAGCCTATCTCGACAGGGAAGAGTAAGGGTTAGATCATGGAACCGTTTCTGGCGCTTTTGGGCCTTGTGGTCCTCGCGATCCCTGTGGCCGTCGTTTACCTGCTTGTTGCGCACTCGGGGATGAAGCGTCGCATTGCGGTACTTGAAGGCGATCTGGCGCGGGTCATGGCCAATCTGCGTGCAGGGGGCGATGATGCGCCCGTGACGTCGAATTTGCCCGCGCAAAAACCTGCCCCGCAGAACACCTCACCCGAACCCGAACCCGAACCCGAACCCGAGACGAAGCCCGCTGACCCGACATCTGAACCTGCCCGACCCAAGCAACCGGCCCAGCCGGCAGCGGCGCGTGTGATTGCCGCGCGCAAGGCGGCACCTCCCGCGTCGGCGGGACCTGACCGGATGGAACTGCTGGCAGCTTGGGTTGCGGCCAACTGGTTCTACGTGGTCTCGGCCCTGTCGCTTGCGCTGGCCGGGCTGTTCCTTGTGCAATATGGCGTCGAAAACGGGCTGTTCCCGCCCACAGCGCGGGTGCTCGCCGCGCTTGCCTTCGGAGGTGCCCTGATCGCCGGGGGCGAGGTGATCCGCCGCCGGTTCGGGGACGGGCCGGATGTGGCGACCGCATATCTGCCTTCGGTCTTTTCGGGGGCGGGCCTTGTGTCGCTTTTCGGCGGGGTGGCGGCCGCGCGCCTGCTCTATGACCTTGTCGGGGTCGAGGTCGCCTTTGCGGGCATGGCTGCCGTGGGCCTTTTGGGCGTGGTGCTGGGCTGGTTGCATGGTCCGATGCTGACGACCGTGGGCGTGGTGGGCGCCTTTACCGCCCCGCTACTGGTGGGCAGCACGGTGCCTGCGACCAACTGGCTGTACCTTTATTTCGCTGTGGTCACTGCTGTGGGGCTGGCCGTGGACACGCTGCGCAGGTGGGCGTGGGTGTCCGCCCTCAGCGTCGGTCTGGGCTTTGGCATGGGATGGCTGACGGTGCAGGGCGGCGGGACCGAGCTGACACTTGGGTTCCAGGCCCATCTGATGGTCATGGCGGTTCTGGCCACCCTGATGCCTGCCCGCTCTTACCGGCCCGATCACGATGGGCTGCTGATCGTGCAATGGGCACTGAACCCGACCGGCGCGCGCCCGGCCTTTCCGACGGCCCTTGCCGGTGCGGCGGTTGCGGTGGCAAGCCTTGGGCTGGTCTGGTCCAGCACCATGGGCGTGGATCCGTTCTGGATGGCGCTTGTGTCCCTCGTGCTTCTGGCGTTTGCGCTTACGCTTTGGTCAACCTCGGGGCCTGCTTTGCAGGACCTTGCCGTGCTGCCGGCCCTTGGTGCCATTGCAGCCATCGCGATCGAGGGCGAGACGGGTGGCGCGGTTCTGCGTGCCTTTCAGAGCGCTTATGCCGAGAGCCCAGAGGCGGATTTCCCACGCGCCGTCAGCGTGATCTGGGCCATCGGCCTGGGTCTGAGCGCAGTTGCGGCAGCGCGGGCCTTGCGCCCCGGCTTTGGGCTGTTCTGGGCGCTTGGCGCTGCGTTGATCGGGCCTGTGATGGCCATCGCGCTGGAAGTTACATGGCAGCCCTCAGGGGTCATCGGCGCCTATCCTTGGGCGCTGCATGCGATGGTCATGGCGGCTGTCATGGTCGGATTTGCCCTACACTTTGCGAAAGTGGACGGGCAGGAGCTGACCCGCGCGTCGCTGTTCGTGCTGTCGGCGTTGGCCTCGATCAGTTTCGGTATGGTGCTTGTCCTGTCGCTTGCGGCTTTGACCGTGGCGCTGGCCGTGACCGTACTGGTTGCCGCACTTCTGGACCGGCGGTTCGACCTGCCACTTATGCAGATCGTGATCACAGTCGGCGTTGTAGCTGTGGGTGCCCGCCTGATCGCCGATCCGGGGCTCGACTGGGCGCTGGATGCGCCGGTCTGGGAAATCCTGCTGGCCTATGGCGGCGCGCTGGGCGCGTTTGTCGCTTCACTTTGGGCTTTGCAGGGCAAAGTGCGCAAGACCGCTCAGGTGATGCTGGATACTGGTGCGTGGTCGACGGGCGGCACATTGGTGTCGCTGTTGTTGTTCCGCGCGCTGGAAACGATGACCGGAACAGACAATAACGCCACGCATTGGGCCATGAGCCTCTATGCGACGATCTGGCTGGGTCTGATGCTGGCGCAACTGTTGCGCCTGCAATCGCTGCGCGGACTGTTGGGGATCGTGCGGGCGGTTCTGGCGGCCCTGTTCGGGCTGATCGGTCTGGGGGCGCTGGTGCTGGGTCTGACCGTCCTGTCGCCGCTGCTGACCGATTGGGGCGGAGATGTTGCGGGGCCACCGCTGCTCAACACGCTACTGGTGGCCTATCTGCTGCCTGCGGCAATATTTGCCCTGGGTGCCGTGCGCTTGCAAAACCGCGCGCTGCGGTTGGTATTTGCCGCCGGTGGTGTCGGCCTGACGGCATTCTGGGCCTTTGTTGCGCTGCGCCATCTTTGGCAGGGCGCGGCAAGGGTGGAGTTGCGCTATGGCTTCCTTCAGCCGGAACTTTACAGCTACACCGTCGCGTTGCTCGTGGTGGGGGCCGCGCTGTTCTACCAGTCGCTGGCGCGCCGGTCCGCCGTGCTGCGCCGCGCGGGACTGGTGGTGATCGGTTTGGCTGTCGCCAAGGTGTTCCTGATCGACATTTCGGGGCTTGAGGGGCTGACCCGCGTGCTGTCGCTGGTCGTGCTGGGCCTTTCGCTGTCGGCGCTGGCATGGCTGAACCGCTGGGCCCAAACCCGGGTGGTGCCGGATTGAGGGCGCTGTTGCGCGCGTGTGATGTTTTGCACCCGCCTTCGGCGACTGCGCTTTGCGAGGTTCTGCCTCGCGCCTGTTGTTCTTGAACAATGACGCATAACGACTCCGCTCGGGGATTTTTCCGAAACAGCGAAGCTGGGGACTTGTGAAGCGTTGCGCCGGCATCTTATAAGCCGCGCATGATGTATCTGATCATCATCCAGCGAATTATGTTCCCGGCGCTCTGATCCACCCCCCGAGCCGCCGGACAAAGGTGCTTGAGCTTGTCGCACCGACCATGCCATTCCTCGCCACGACCGATATATGAAGGACGCCCCCGATGTGCGCCGACACGCCTGAATACAAAGACACCCTGAACCTGCCCCGCACCGACTTTCCGATGCGCGCTGGCCTGCCCAAACGCGAACCCGAATGGCTGGACCGCTGGGCCCGGATCGGGGTCTATGACCGGCTGCGGGAAAAGGCCGTTGCGGCAGCGGGCGGGCGCACACCCTTCACCCTGCATGACGGCCCACCTTACGCCAACGGGCACCTGCATATCGGCCACGCCCTGAACAAGACGATCAAGGATATGATCGTGCGCAGCCACCAGATGATGGGTTATGACGCCCGTTACATCCCCGGCTGGGACTGCCACGGTCTGCCCATCGAATGGAAGATCGAGGAACAGTACCGCAAGAAGGGACGCAACAAGGACGATGTGCCGATCAACGAATTCCGCGCCGAATGCCGCGACTTTGCCGCCGGTTGGGTCGACATCCAGCGCGAGGAATTCAAGCGGCTGGGCATCACCGGCAACTGGGACAATCCTTACCTGACCATGGATTTCCACGCCGAGCGGGTGATCGCCGAAGAGTTCATGAAGTTCCTGATGAACGGCACGCTTTATCAGGGGTCAAAGCCCGTGATGTGGTCGCCCGTCGAGCAGACGGCGCTGGCCGAGGCCGAGGTGGAGTATCACGACAAGGAAAGCTTTACCGTTTGGGTCAAGTTCAAGGTCGTCGGCACAGACGATGCCACGCTGGACAGCGCGCAGGTGGTGATCTGGACCACCACGCCATGGACCATGCCATCGAACAAGGCCGTGGTGTATGGCGAAGGCATCTCCTATGGCTTGTATGAAGTCACGGGCCGCCCCGAGGAATGCTGGGCCAGCATCGGCGACCGCTATATCCTTGCCGATAATCTGGCGGCAGATGTTCTGGGCCGCGCGCGGCTGGACGACACCATGTACCGCCGGCTGTGCGATGTCACGAATGACGATCTGGCCAAGATCAGGCTGACCCACCCGCTTGCAGGTGTCGAAGGCGCAAACGGCGAATGGGACGACATCCGCGACTTCCGCGCGGCCGACTTCGTGACCGATACCGAAGGCACCGGGTTCGTACATTGCGCGCCCTCCCACGGACTCGAGGAATACGAGCTTTACCGCGACCTCGGCATGCTGGAACAGGTGATCACCTACAACGTGAACCCCGACGGGCGCTTCCGCGACGACCTGCCGTTCTTTGGCGGCAAGGCGATCCTGAAACCCAACGGGAAAGAGGGCAACGCCAACGCCGCCATCATCGACAAGCTGGCCGAGGTGGGCGGGCTGCTGGCGCGGGGCAAGATCAAGCACTCCTATCCGCACTCGTGGCGATCAAAAGCGCCGGTGATTTACCGCAACACGCCGCAATGGTTTGCAGCGATCGACAAAACGGTGGGCGACGGGCAGGACCAGCACGGCAAGACCATCCGCGAACGCGCCTTGACCGAAATCGACAACGTCAACTGGACACCGAAGTCCGGGCGCAACCGCCTTTATTCGATGATCGAGGCGCGGCCCGACTGGGTGCTGAGCCGCCAGCGCGCCTGGGGCGTGCCCCTGACTTGCTTTACGAAAAAGGGCGCGCTGCCCACCGACCCCGATTTCCTGCTGCGCAACCCGCAAGTGAACCGTCGCATCACCTCGACCTTCGAGGCCGAAGGGGCGGATGCGTGGTATGACGAGGACGCCAAGCAACGCTTCCTCGAAGGGATCGTGAAACCGGATGACTATGATCAGGTGATGGACATTCTGGATGTATGGTTCGATTCCGGCTCGACCCACGCGTTCACCTTGCGCGACCGCGAAGACGGGACCGAGGACGGCATCGCCGATGTCTACATGGAAGGGACCGATCAGCATCGGGGCTGGTTCCACTCATCGCTGTTGCAGTCTGTCGGCACCACGGGCCGCGCGCCCTATCGCAACGTGGTGACACACGGGTTCACGCTGGATGAAAAGGGCATGAAGATGTCCAAATCCATCGGCAATACGATTGTGCCGCAACAGGTGATCGACCAGTACGGGGCCGATATCCTGCGCCTGTGGGTGGGTCAGACGGACTATACCGCCGACCAGCGGATCGGGCCCGAGATCCTCAAAGGTGTGGCCGACAGCTATCGCCGTCTGCGCAACACGATGCGCTATATGCTGGGCTCGCTTGCCGACTTCACCGAGGCCGACAGGACAGACCCCGCGGAGATGCCCGAACTCGAACGGCTGATCCTGCACAGGCTGGCCGAACTGGATCAGGTCGTGCGCGAGGGCTACGCCGCCTTCGATTTCCAGCGGGTGTTCTCGGCCGTGTTCAATTTCGCTACGGTGGACCTGTCCGCCTTCTACTTCGATATCCGCAAGGATGCGCTTTATTGCGACGGGGATACGGTGCAACGGCGCGCGGCGCGCACTGTGCTGGACCTGCTGTTCCACCGGCTGACCACGTGGCTGGCCCCCGTGCTGGTCTTCACGATGGAGGAAGTCTGGCTTGAACGCTTCCCGGGCGAGGACAGTTCTGTGCATCTGGTGGACATGCCGGAAACGCCCAAAGCGTGGCGCGATGAGGCACTGGCCGCGAAATGGGCCGGTATCCGCAGCGCGCGGCGTGTCGTTACAGCAGCGCTGGAAGTGCAGCGGACGAACAAGGTCATCGGCGCCTCGCTCGAGGCGGGTCCGGTGGTGCATATCGACGACGCGGACCTCGCCAAGGCACTTGAGGCGGTGCCGTTCGATGACATCTGCATCACCTCCGCCATTTCGGTCACAACCGATCCGGCCCCGTCCGAAGCCTTCCGCCTTCCGGAAGTGCCCGGCATCGCGGTGGTGTTCGAAATGGCGGATGGTGCGAAATGCGCGCGCTGCTGGAAGGTGCTTCCGGATGTCGGCACCCATGCCCATGAAGGCGTGTGCGGACGCTGTGACAAGGCGCTGGGCTAGGCGGAGGACACCTCCGCCTTACATCGCACCTTGATGGTCGATGAGAGAAAGATAGAGGCAGCGATCCTTGCCGCCGTGCAAACCCGCGGGCAGGGCTCGACGCTCTGCCCGTCAGAAGTTGCGCGGGCGCTGTCGACGGATTGGCGCGCGCTGATGCCGGAGGTGCGCAGGGTTGCACAGGATCTGGCAGGGCAGGGGCGGATTGCGGTCACACAACGGGGTCGGCCAGTGGATGCCAAGACCGCCAAAGGACCCATCCGCCTTGGCCCGCCCACGACCTGATCCCGTTTTTCGGCCAAAAGCACCGTGGGGGAGTCGCGCCAGCGACGGGGGCAGAGCCCCCTTTGCACTATCAATGCAATGGCGTCGCGTAGCGTCCTTTGGATCACACAAGGTCAGTAAAAACTCTGCGGGTCGATATCCACGGCGAGCCGCAAATCGCCCTTCAGCCTGAGCTGCCCGACCCATTCCGCGATCGCGCCCTGCAGGGCG
>CAYGPT010000109.1:0-8395 GCA_964351755.1 uncultured Rhodobacterales bacterium
GTGATCAACGCCGATCCCGGCCCCGCCCCCGACATCCGGATGCTGGTGACCGAAGAGGCCCCCCCATGGGCCGGGGGTGGTGCGAAATACGCGATTCCGGCGGTACTGGAACAGGTCAAACAGCACAAGACCACGCTGATCTTTCACAATACCCGCGCCCAGGCCGAGTTGTATTTCCACAATATCTGGCTCGCCAATGACGAGGGGCTGCCTATCGGCATTCATCACGGCTCGCTTGATCGCCAGCAACGTGAAAAAGTTGAACAGGCAATGGTCAACGGCGACCTCAAGGCGATCGTGTGCACCGGCACGCTGGATCTGGGCATCGACTGGGGCGATGTGGACCTGATCATCCAGATCGGCGCGCCCAAGAACGTCAAGCGGCTGGTGCAGCGCATCGGGCGGGCCAATCACCGCTACAACGCGCCGTCCAAGGCGCTTCTGGTGCCCGCCAACCGTTTCGAAGTAGTCGAATGCGTCGCCGCGCTTGAGGCCGTCCGCGCGGGTGCGCTTGACGGCGATCCTCGGGGACCGGGGCCACGCGATGTGCTCTGTCAGCACATCCTCATCCGCGCCGCCGCTGGGCCGTTCGACGCCGATGCGCTGTTCTACGAAGTCACGACGGCAGGCGCATACAGCACGCTCACAAGGGCGGATTTCGACGCATGTCTCGATTTCTGCGCCACCGGCGGATACGCCCTTCGCGCATATGACCAATGGAAACGCTTGCAACAGCGCGCCGACGGCCTCTGGCAATTGCGTGACCCGCGTGCAGCACAACGCATCCGCATGAACATCGGCACCATTCAGGACACCGACACGCTCAAGGTCCGCTACAAGGGACGCGGCGGTAAACCTTTGGGCGAAATCGAGGAAGGCTTTGCTGCCACCCTCACACCCGGCGATACATTCCTGATCGGCGGACAAATCGTGCGCTACGATTCCTTGCGCGAAATGACCGTTCAAGTCACCCGCGATGCGGCCAAAAAGCCCAAGATAGCGACCTTTCTGGGCACCAAGTTCGCCACCTCCACGCAACTCTCTCACCGCATCATCGACATGTTCCAGCGCGACACGTGGCCCGAGTTGCCTGCCCACACGTCAGAATGGCTGGCCTTGCAGCGCCGCGTCTCACGCCTGCCCGAACCGGGCCGCCTGCTGATCGAAAGCTTTCCCCATGACGGGCGCGCACATACGGCTGTGTACGGATTCGCGGGGCGCAACGCGATGCAAACCCTCGGCCTGCTGCTGACCAAACGGATGGAGGAAACCGGCCTCAATCCGCTCGGCTTCCTTGCCACAGACTACGCCACGCTGATCTGGGCGCTGGACCCCATCCGCGATCCCGCCCCACTGTTCGACATCACCGCCTTGCGCGACGGGGTCGACCGCTGGCTGGCGGGCAACGCGGTCATGAAACGCACCTTTCGCGCTTCGGCCACCATTGCAGGGTTGATCGAACGCAACACGCCCACAGCGCGCAAATCCGGGCGGCAGGCCACCTTCTCGTCCGACATCCTTTATGACACGCTGGCGAAATACGACCCCGAGCATCTGATGCTCGACATCACCCGGCAAGAGGCCATGCGCGGCCTTGTGGATTTCGGCCGGATCGAGGAAATGGCAGACCGCGTACGCGACCGCATAGACCTGATCGAACTCAACCGCGTCACACCGCTGGCCGCCCCCCTGTTCCTCGAAGTGGGCCGGGTCCCGATCAAGGGACTGGCCGAGGAAAAGATGCTGGCGGAAGAGGCCGCGCGCCTGCTCGCCACTGCGGGTCTGCCCCCCGAGCCGGTCAAAAAGGAATGGCGCGTGCCTTACTAGCCACTTCTCTGATTCAAAGAAATCCTGGGGAGTTGCCGCAAGGCGACGGGGCAAAGCCCCAAATCACAAAGCGCACCTTGATGCGCCCAAACTCCAAAGCTATGAACAAACTATGAACATGTGCGATCTCTCTCTGGCAGGTGCCGGGCTCAAGGCGCTCGGCTCGGGCGCGCTTTACTGGCCCGATCACAACCTGCTTTGCGTGTCCGACCTGCACTTGGGCAAATCCGAACGGATGGCACGGCGCGGTGGCAGCCAGATGCCCCCGTACGAGACGCGAGACACCCTGACCCGGCTGGCAAACGATCTTGAGACAACAGGCGCACGCACGGTGATCTGCCTTGGCGACAGTTTCGACGACCTGACCGCAGCCCGATCCCTGCCCGAGGATGAACGCTTGTGGATCACCCGCCTGCAGGCGGGCCGCCGCTGGGTCTGGATCGAAGGGAACCACGACCCGGGCCCCATCGAATTCGGTGGTACTCACCTGGGTGAATTGCCCGTGGCCCCGCTGGTGTTTCACCACATTGCCAAGCCCGGCACGAGCGGCGAAGTGTCAGGCCACTACCACCCCAAAGCGACGCTGCAGGCGCGCGGGCGGGCCATCACGCGCCCCGCATTCCTTATCGACAGTGACAGGCTGATCATGCCTGCCTACGGCACCTACACGGGTGGCTTGCGCAGCCATGACGGTCCATTGTCGCGCCTCATGCGTGATGACGCTCACGCAGTTCTGACCGGCCAAAACCCGCTGTGCATACCCATGCCGAAAGGACCCTAGGCCATGGATCTGACCGCCCGTATCACCGCCAGTTTCGAACGCCAGACCATGATGACGACCTTTGGTGCGCACCTCGTCTCGGTCGCTGCGGGCGAGGTGGTGCTGCGCGCCCCGATCCTGCCCGGATCGACCCAGCAGCAGGGCTATGCCCATGCGGCCCTGACCTTTGGCCTGGGCGACAGTGCGGCCGGTTACGCCGCCCTCAGCGTGCTGTCCGAGGATAGCGAAGTCGTCACTGCCGAGATCAAGATCAACCTGACCGCCCCCGCCACGGGACAATACCTAGAGGCGCGGGGCCGGGTGATCAAACCGGGCCGCCGCCTTGTCGTGGTTGCCGCAGATGTCTTTGCCATCACCGGCGATCAGGAAACGCTGGTCGCGGTGCTGATGGGCACGATGGTACCGGTGCCGCTGCTCAGGCCGTGAGCCCTTCGGGTTCGGGCAGACCATTGGCGCGGCAACAGGCAGTGACGGTGTTGGCCAGAAGGCAGGCGATGGTCATCGGTCCCACACCGCCGGGCACGGGGGTGATGGCCCCGGCAACCTCGGCACAACTGTCGAAATGGCAATCACCCACCAGCCGGGTCTTGCCCTCGCCCAGGTCAGGCGCATCGATGCGGTTTATACCGACGTCGATCACGGTCGCTCCGGGTTTGATCCACTCACCCGTGACCATTTCAGGGCGGCCCACGGCGGCGACCACGATATCGGCGCTGCCGGTCAGGGCCTGAATGTCCTTGGTGCGACTGTGCGCGATGGTGACGGTGCAGCTATCGCCCAACAGCAGTTGGGCCATCGGCTTGCCGACAATATTGCTGCGCCCGACGACGACCGCGTTCAGCCCGGACAGACTCCCGTGATGATCGCGCAGCATCATCAGGCAGCCCAGCGGCGTGCAGGGCACCATCGATTTCTGCCCCGTCCCCAGCAGACCCACATTCGAGATATGAAACCCGTCCACATCCTTGGCCGGGTCGATGGAATTTATGACGAGGTCCTCGTTCAGGTGCGCGGGCAACGGCAATTGCACGAGGATCCCGTGGATCGCGGGGTCTGCGTTCAGGTCAGCGATCAACGCCAGCAGGTCAGCCTCGGACGTCTCCACATCCAGCTTGTGCTCGATGCTGGTCATGCCGACTTCGACGGTCATCTTGCCCTTGGAGCGGACATAGACCTGGCTCGCCGGGTCCTCGCCCACCAAGACCACGGCCAGTCCCGGCGTGATGCCGTGCCCGTCCTTCAGCCGCGTGACATGGTCGGCCACCTTGGCCCTGACAGTCGCGGCAAAGGCCTTGCCGTCGATGATTGTCGCACTCATCCGAAGTACTCCTAGTTCCGGGAAAAACTGACCTCATGCGCCCAGGTCTCGCCATCGCTGATCACCAGCGTGTCGAATTCCATGAATTGCAGAAGGTCGTAGAAGGTGACCACCAGTTGCAGGTCCTGCTGGCGAAAGAAGTCGTTGTTGCGCAAGTTCGAGGTCATCTGCGCCAGCACGGCGCGGGCGCGATAAATGGTCGAAAACACATCGTCATCCAGCGCGATGACAGTCAGATGTTTTGCATCGTCGCCTTTGGCGAAGAACACAAAGCGCGGGCTTTCCGGGGCGGCCAGTTGCGCCGCCGTCAGGTTGGTCACGAATTCGACCCGGACCGCCTTGCTGGACCCCGGCGCCTCGCGGATGAGGCGGGTAAAGGACTCGGTCGACGTGATCTGCGGGTAGTAATAGCCCTCGTAGCGGTCGCTGGCCAAGACTGCGGTGGCGGCCAGAACGGTGAGCAGCGTGGCGATCAGTCTGGTCTTCATCTGTGTTTCCTCCGGTTGTGTCAACCGCACGTTGGAACGTGCACGACATCCGGTCAATCGCTGCGCGGCCCCGTCCGAAAATCGTGACAGGGCCGTGAAGGTGTACGGCGGGCTTCAGCCCGCCCCGTTGTCAGAACAACCCTTCGATCTGGCCTGCATCGTTCAGGTGGATGCTTTCGGCAGAGGGCACGCGGGGCAGGCCCGGCATGGTCATGATCTCGCCGCAGACCGCCACGACGAACCCGGCGCCCGCGGACAGGCGCACTTCGCGTACCGGCACGGTGAACCCGGTGGGTGCGCCGCGCAAGGACGGATCGGTCGAGAACGAGTATTGCGTTTTCGCCATGCAGACCGGCAGGTGCCCGTATCCCTGATCTTCCCACAGCTTGAGCTGGTCGAGGATCTTCTGATCCATCACCGCGCCGTCCGCGCGGTATATCTTCTTGGCAATGGTTTGGATCTTGTCGGCCAATGACATCTCGTCAGGGTAGATGGGCGCGAAGTTAGCTGTGCCGCCATCCGCCAGTTCAGCCACTTTCGTCGCAAGATCGGCAGACCCTTCAGAGCCGAGTTCCCAGTGGCGGCTCAGCACCGCCTCAGCACCCTTTTCAGCCACAAAATCCTTGATCGCCTGCACTTCGGCATCGGTGTCGGTGACAAAATGGTTGATCGCCACGACCACCGGCACGCCGAAGGATTTGAGATTCTCGATGTGACGGCCAAGGTTCGGACAGCCTGCCTTGACGGCGGCCACGTTTTCGGTGCCAAGGTCGGCCTTGGCCACCCCGCCGTTCATCTTCATCGCGCGCACTGTGGCCACGCAGACCACGACGGAGGGTGCAATGCCCGCCTTGCGGCACTTGATGTTCATGAACTTCTCAGCGCCAAGGTCCGCACCGAACCCGGCTTCGGTCACCACATAGTCGGCCAGTTTCAATGCCGTTGTGGTGGCAATAACCGAGTTGCAACCATGCGCGATGTTCGCGAATGGACCGCCATGCACGAAGGCCGGGTTGTTTTCCAGCGTCTGCACAAGGTTGGGCTGCATCGCGTCCTTGAGCAGGACGGTCATCGCGCCGTCAGCCTTGATGTCACGGGCAAAGACCGGGCTGCGGTCGCGGCGATAGGCCACGATCATGTCGCCCAGACGGCTTTGCAGGTCCTTGAGGTCGCGCGCCAGACACAGGATCGCCATGACTTCGGAAGCCACTGTGATGTCGAATCCGGCCTCGCGCGGGAAACCGTTGGCGACACCGCCAAGAGAGGCCGTGATCTGGCGCAGGGCCCGGTCGTTCATGTCCACCACCCGGCGCCACACCACGCGGCGGGTGTCGATATCCAGCTCATTGCCCCAGTAGATGTGGTTATCAATCATGGCCGACAGCAGCGAATGGGCAGAGGTGATGGCGTGGAAGTCACCGGTGAAGTGCAGGTTCATCTCTTCCATCGGCACGATCTGGGCGTATCCGCCGCCTGCAGCCCCGCCCTTCATCCCGAAGTTGGGACCGAGAGACGCCTCGCGGATACAGACCATCGCCTTTTTGCCGATGCGGTTCAGACCGTCGCCCAGACCCACGGTGGTCGTGGTCTTGCCCTCGCCTGCGGGGGTCGGATTGATTGCCGTCACAAGGATCAGCTTGCCATCGGCACGGTCCTGAACCGAGTTGATGAAGGACTGGCTGACCTTGGCCTTGTCGTGGCCGTAAGGGAGCAGGTCAGCACTTTGGATGCCAATCTTGGCCCCGATCTCCTGGATCGGCAGTTTTTGCGCCTCGCGCGCAATTTCGATATCGGATTTGTAGGCCATGATGCTCTCCGCAAGTCCCTGTGGGCTGGTATGTCGTGGACTGCATACAGGCGCATGCCCAGAGCGCATGGGTGCATTTCCGACATTTCAGCGAGGTCTAGCGGCCAGAATGCGCCGCTTCGTTTCGTTTCGGAAACGACTGGTCCGTGGCGGGGGTGGTGCCTCGGTCCTTCATCGCCTGTTCCAGCACCGTGTTGGTGGCCATGAGTTTGCTGCGGATATTGCCGGAAAAGGCGAGATCGAGGTGCGGTGCGATGTCCGGCCTGCGCTTTACCAGACGGCGCAGCGCCTCTGACGGGACGCTGAAATAACGGGTCGGCTGGTTCAGACGTACTGTGGCGCTAGCAGCCCCGCTGGTCATACATGCCATTTCGCCGATGAACTGGCCGGGGCCGACCTGCGCGATGGTCTGGTCCCCGACCACAATGTCGACACCGCCGCTGGCGAGGTAGCTGAGGGCGGTAACCGGTTCGCCCTGCCGGGTCAGTTGGTGCCCTTTTTTGCCGTCCAACCATGTGCCCGTCTCAAGCAATTTTTTGGCGTCGATCGGGCGCAAAACGGGGAAATGAGCCGCGATGAACGACTTTTCTTCCTCTGTAAAGCGGAGCATGTTCGTCAGGACCCAGACCCGCGCGATACCAACGACGGACAGGGTGATCCAGCTGATCTGGATGATCGCCGAAAACAGGTTCCAGCTGCGCAAGAGCGACACCAGTACAAATGACGCCGCCAAAAGGTTGAGCATCGCGTAGGTATAGCTACTGCCCTTGAGCACGCCCATCTGCAGCAAGGCATATGAGCCAAGGTAGAAGGCCACGCCGCCGTAGCCTGCCAGTTGATAATAGTCGATCATGCCAAAATGCTTTCCGCGGCATCCAATCGGCGCAGCTTGCCCGAGGTTTGAACGAAAAATCAAGCGATTGGGACGGGCCACACCTCCGCCTTACAGTAAGGCACACCCGTTGGCGCGCCATCCGGTCAGTTTATGAGCGGGCCGCTGCCAGATGCGCCCAGACGGGCTGATCCGGAATATGCAGGGTCAGCTCATCCCCAACAGCCAAACCCCCCCCATATTCGACCCATGCCGTCACCCCGCGCCTGTCAGTGGCGGCGGGTTTGAAGCGTTTGCCGAACCCCTCCGCCTCTTTCTCGATCTCGCGGCCCGGATAGATGCAGGGGCGGTTTTCCATGTCGATTGCGATGCCCGCTCCGGAGGGTGCCATCAGCCGAGACGAGGGGGGGACGTGGCTGAAATCGGGGATGCCTTCGATGATCATCGAAACCCCGATCCATGCCGGATCGATGTATTCCATCTCCATCTTCGCGGCGATCTCGGCCAGTTCCTCGGCACTGAGAATGGTCAGCTGGCGTACGTTGCGGATCGACGTGCCCCTTTTGGGGTATTGCGTCTTTACCCGTGTGCACGAGGGGCGCGTTGCGCCGCCATGTGCCTCGCCCGGGAACCCGTCCAGAGTCGCCTCGACCTTGTCGAGCGGTTCCGAGCGCAAAGTACCTGCATCCTCTCGCACGACTCCGAGCCAGGTGATACGTGCAGTGAAAGAAGTTGGGACAAGGGCGGGCATGGGCATCTCCGGTCAGGTTTGCCTTGCATAGACCGTCGCGTGATTGCGGGGCCAATGACAATTTGTGACACCCGGTTCACGGACCTCTATCAGATCGCTTGGACAAAAAATGGCCCACCAATTCTGGCGGGCCATTGTGTCAGTCCGTGCCGGTCTGATCAGGTCGAGGGTTCGGGTTCCATCCCGCCATCGCCCGAGGGGCCGGATTTCTTCTTGGCCTTGGGGATCGCGGTCAGGCTGGGTTTGTCCTCCTCTACCTTCGATCCACCGTCTTCGTCATCGGGCGCATGGGGCGGTTCGCCGTTCATCACGCGCTGGATTTCCTCGCCCGTCAGGGTTTCGTATTCCAGTAGGCCCTGCGCCAGACGCTCGAACTCTTCCTCGTTCTCGGTGATCACCTTCAAAGCATGATCATATCCGTCCTGGATGAACTTCTGGACTTCCTGCTCCACCAGTTCCTTGGTGTTGGCAGAGACCGAAAAGCCCGCCGTGTTGCCGGTATAGCCCTGGGCCGCTTCGGAATAGTCAATGTTGCCCACCTTGTCGGACATGCCCCACTGCAACACCATCGCACGGGCCAGCGCGCTGGCC
>CAYGPT010000110.1:0-8351 GCA_964351755.1 uncultured Rhodobacterales bacterium
TGGTCATGCAGCGGCTGACCACGTCGCGGGATGCGAGATCCTTGTAGGTCGGCGCGTAGCGTTCCATGAACCGCTCGCCTTCGGAGTTGGTAAGATACCCGCCCTCGCCCCGCGCGCCTTCGGTGATCAGGCACCCGGCACCGTAGATGCCGGTGGGGTGGAATTGCACGAATTCCATGTCCTGAAGCGGCAGGCCCGCCCGCGCCGTCATGCCGCCGCCATCGCCGGTGCAGGTGTGCGCGGAAGTGGCGGAGAAGTACGCGCGGCCATAGCCACCCGTGGCCAGCACGACCATCTTGGCCGAGAACAGGTGCATGGTGCCGTCATCGAGTTTCCAGCACAGCACGCCTTGGCAGACGCCGTCGTCGGACATGATCAGGTCGATGGCGAAGTATTCGATGTAGAATTCTGCGTTGTTCTTGAGCGACTGGCCATAGAGCGTGTGAAGGATGGCGTGCCCGGTCCGGTCGGCAGCAGCACAGGTGCGTTGCACCGGGGGGCCTTCACCGAATTCGGTGGTGTGGCCGCCGAAGGGACGCTGGTAGATCTTGCCCTCTTCGGTGCGCGAGAACGGAACGCCGTAGTGTTCGAGCTCGTAGACCGCCTTTGGGGCCTCGCGCGCCAGATACTCCATTGCATCCGTGTCACCCAGCCAATCCGACCCCTTGACCGTGTCATACATGTGCCACTGCCAGTTGTCGGGGCCCATATTGGACAGCGATGCGGCGATACCGCCTTGCGCGGCGACGGTGTGCGAGCGGGTCGGGAAAACCTTGGTCACGCACGCCGTGCGCAGGCCCTGTTCGGCCATGCCCAGCGTCGCACGCAGGCCAGCCCCTCCGGCCCCCACCACAACCACGTCATATTCATGCGTTTCGTAATCGTAAGCAGCCATTTCGCGGCCTCCTGATCGGTTAAAGCGCCAGCCGGGCGATGGCGAACACGCCCGTCGCCGCAGCGGCATAAGACAGGCAGATCATCGACAGGATGAGCACCTTTTGCATTGTTCCATGGACATAGTCTTCGATCAGCACCTGAACACCGTCTTTGAAGTGCATGAAGCTGACCACGATCGTCAGCGCCGCAATGATGGCCGGGAAAGGGCGCGCGAAATAGGCGGTGACATCAGCGTAAGGTTCGCCCAGAATTGGCCCGAAAGTGAAGACGAACAGCGGGATCAGGATCAGCAGGGCAAAGCTACTGACCTTCATCGCCCAGAAGTGGGCTGTCCCGGACTTGGCCGATCCAAGGCCCATGGCGCGTTTGCGGTCTGTCAGATATTGCATGTCAGCCTCCCTCAGATCAGGATCAGGGTGATGATGGTCAGAACGACCGAGCCGCCCAGCGCCGCCCAACCCATCTTTTCCGCCGTTTCGATATCAAGACCTATCGCGTTGTCCCAGATGAGGTGCCGAATGCCCGCAAGCGTGTGATACCAAAGTCCCAGCAGCGATAACGTCATGACCAGATCGCCAAAAAAGCTGGTCAGCACCCCGTCTGCGATGGCGAAGTATTCAGGCGAGGTCGACGCGGCCAGCAGCCACCAAACCACCAGCAATGCCGAGATGAGCAAGGCATTCCCGGTGATCCGCGTCAGGATCGAGGTCATCGACGTGAGCTGCGGACGGTAGATCGAAAGATGTGGCGAAAGTGGGCGATTGCCCCGGTTGACGTCGGCCATGATGCGTCCTTTTTGTTCTCTATGCTCTTGATAACGGATTCTGGGACGGTGTCACGTGCCCCGCTCTCAATTGCGGCGCGGTTAATTGGCGCATTGAGTTGTTGGCGCTATTTTGTGATCACAGTACAAAAGGCCGTGATCACGAAATGCCTCATTTTCCTGATTGGGTCACTTGCCGCGTGGTCTCGCGCTGCAATTTGCGCCGTATTTGTTCGGGATAGTCCGCGAATCCGTTCGCAGTGACGACAAAGGCCCCCGGCCCCGTGATCAGGTTTTCAAAGAAATAGGCGGTGAGGTCGGTCTGATCGGTTTCGATGGCAATGGCGTTTACTGTGATCTCTGCTGCGCGCAGGTGAGGCCGTTGCGCGCGCGGATCGCCACCTTCGTTCGATACCCCGTCGCCGGAAACGTCGATCACGTGGCGAAGACAGTGACTGACGGACGCGAAGGCGGCGCGCGACACCTCAAGCGCCTCGCCAATGGCGGTGGAATAGTTACGCCAGATCCGCGGGTCCGATTCAATCCGGTCGGCAAGGGCCAGTACATCGCCGTGGCTGTGCATCGCCGTCCACGCAACGGTCTGGCGCTGGCGCGACGATCCGGTCCACTGGATCAACGCCATCTGCGCGCGCTGGCCAACCAGCGCATCCGCCACGATCCCGTCCCGCAAGGCGGCGGCAAGGCCGTCCATCTGGAGGCGGAATTCCTGCGCATCGACCGACCCCGAGACATCGACGGCCAGCATGAGCGCAAGGTCGCAAGGCAAGGCGACGGTCGGGGCAGCCCAGGCAAGAGCAAGAATGTGAAAACCACGCATGGAGTTAGCGTAGCAGAGGCATGCCCGGGCGCATCGAAAAAATCGGTGAGCCAGCGTAGATGTCATGCCGACAGGTACGGTCCGGGAATGAAACGCGCGGATTTAAGCGACAGGCGATGGAAATGGGATATTTGCACTACAAGACTCGCGTGGTGGTGAACCTTGCGCCTGTTGCACTGGTGTGACCGAACCCGCGTATTGATTAAGCCTGATTACCCAGACTCGGGCGTCAGGAAAACCTTTGTTAATGCCTTTCCGGGTGATAACTTTCAGGTGTTTCCTAAGGATATCCTGATGCCAGACGCAGACAATGTAGAAGCTATAAAACTGGAAAACTTTCGCAGTTTTGGAAAATTCATGAACAAGTATGGGCCGAATATTCGACCCGAACCCAATGCCGCAGGGTTTTACGCTGGCAGTTGGGTCACCAACGCGCGTGGGCTGAAAGCAGACAAGAAACTTCTGGAAGACGGCTTTCAAAAGCAATTCGGTGCCCTGATGAAACAAGCCTACAAGGTTTTGGACGAGCGCAACAAACTCAGAAAGTCATTGGGCTTGCCCAAAATCATGATCTTAAACGATGTGATACGCACGATCGGTAAGCATCCGGGAATCGTTGGAACACAAGGAAAAGACCTAAATAAACGGCTGAAATTTTCCTCTTTGCTGGATTATGCGAATGCCGCATCGCTCAAGGTCAATGCATTGCTGCCGGAAAAGCAACTACAGAAAGACATTGTCTGGAAGACTATGAGCCATTGGTATTCCAAGGGCGCCAAAGGGGAAATCCATGTGATGGAAGGCATCATGCCTGACCCGAAAAGCAAGAGTTTCAAAGACCTCAATGCGATGAAGATATTCGTCTCGACCGAACTGCCGGCCCTACTCAAAAACCCACAGATTTCTGACGGTGCCCGCCGTGAGGCTCAGGCGCTTGCCGACAAGTATCTCAAACTTCTGGACCGCGATGAGAAGGCAATGAACAGCGATACAACGTTGGCAATTCGCAAGTTGCGCTCAGGGTCCAAGCCCAAAAAGTGAACTGGCCGGTTACCGACGACGTTTGTCTGGGTCGCGGTGTGGAGCAGAGTTAAGGCTTGGGGAGCATGTCGCAAGTAAGTGGAATTTAACCGGCAAGGCACATCGACTTTAGATCGCATGCGCCCTCACACTGGCATCAGCGTCCAGTAATCCAGATCGAGTAGCACCTCGGGCAGGTATTTCCCGTCCTCTCCGCGCAACGCGAACGGCTCCCCGCCCTTGGTCGCCACCAGCCGCAGGCGGATCGCGCCCACACCCGGCGCATCCGTTTCGGCCTTGTCTAGCACTTCGCTCCATGCCCGCACCGTGTCCCCCGCAAGGCAGGGGTTCGCGTGAGCCCCTGCGTTCAGGCCCACCACCATCTGCGCGTTGGCCAGCCCATTGAAGGACAGCGCGCGCACCATGGAAATCACATGGCCGCCATAGATCAGGCGGGTGCCGTCCGCCCGTGCGGAGGTGTCGAAATGCACCTTGGCCGTGTTCTGCCACAGGCGGGTGGCCATCATGTGTTCGGCCTCTTCCACTGTCACGCCGTCCACGTGGTCGATCCGTTCCCCGATCTCGTAATCGCCCCAGCGATGCGGCTCGCCCGCCAGCGCGAAATCGTAGTCGGCGAATGTCAGGCCCGGCGGGATCGACAGGTCGCCCGGCGCGATGGCGGCGGCGAGGTCGGGCACGTGGGTGTCGGGCGCGGGGGCGTCGGGGTTGCCTTTGCGCACCATCACCCAGCGGACGTATTCCAGCACGTTCACCCCATGCTGGTTGATCCCGCGCGTGTGCACCCAGACCACGCCGGTCTTGCCATTGGAATTCTGCTTGAGCCCGATCACCTCGCTTTGACTGCGCAGCGTGTCGCCGGGCCAGACCGGGGCCAGCCAGCGCCCCTCGGCATAGCCCAGATTGGCCACGGCGTTCAGCGAGATGTCGGGGACGGTTTTGCCGAACACCGTATGAAACACGATCATGTCGTCAAGCGGGCTTTGGTTCAGGCCTGAACGCCGCGCGAAGTCGTCCGATGAATAGAGCGCATGGCGCGCTGGATAGAGCGCGTGGTAGAGTGCGCGTTCGCCCCCCGACAGGGTGCGGGGCACGGCGTGGTGGATCACCTCGCCCAGTTCATAATCCTCGAAAAACCGGCCCGCGTTGGTCTTGGCCATCACTGCGCCCCGAGTTTGGTGTCGGGGGTATAGGTGCCCTCGACCTCCTTGGTGACGGCCTGACCGCAGCGCATCACGCGCGCCTTGTGATCCCATGTCTGGGTCGGGCTGCCGTGCAGCGCCCACCCCTTGTTGAGCGCTTCGGTGACCTTGTGGCAAAAGGCGGACGTGTCCTCTTCGGACAGAAAGCGGTAAAGTTTCATGTACTTACCCCGGAAACGGCCAGACACCCAGCCAATTGTGAACAAAGCCGATGATGCCCAGCAGGACGATTGAAGCGACGAGAAATATCGCATCCTTGGCGTAGCTGCCGCCCGTGCGGGGCTGCCATTTGGGTTCGGCGGCGTTGACGATGCGCGCGGCGAGGATGGCCCAGATCAGCAACCCGCCGAACAGGATGATTGAGGCGAGGTCGCCGTTGACCAGCAGGTGCGCGATGGCCCAGAGCGAGAACCCGGTTAGCATCGGGTGGCGCATGCCTGCCAGCAGCTTGCCGCGTTTGGGCGCCGGGCTGAGCATGTAGAGCGCGATCAGCATCAGCAGGTTGTTGATATGGACCATGAAGGCTGGCGGGTTCCACACTGGTATGAATTCGGTCCCACGATAGCCGATCACCATCAGCACGATGCCAACAGCGATGGCCCCTGCCACCGCCCCCTTGCCCGCATCGCCCATGGACGCGCGCCGGGTCGGTGCGATCCGTTTGAACAGATGCGCGGCCCACCAGAAACCCACGCCCAAAACCAGAATGATCCAATACATTGCTTTACTCCTGCCCCATTGCTGCGATCGCCTGGACCTTTGCCAGGGTTTCGCGTGCCGTCACGATGTGCAGATTTTCGACAATACGTCCATCGACGACAGCAACCCCTTGGCCGATCGCTTCAACTGCCTCGAACGCCTCGATCTGGCGCAGGGCCAGGTCGACGTCTGCCTCGGACGGGGAAAAGGCCGCGTTGGCGATGTCGATCTGGGCCGGGTGGATCAGAGTCTTGCCGTCAAACCCCATGTCGCGCCCCTGTTCGCATTCCAAGGCGAGGCCTTCGTGATCTTTGAAGGCATTGTACACGCCGTCGATGATCGCCAGCCCGTGGGCCTTGGCCGCCAGCAGGCAAAGTCCCAGACCCGTCTGCAGCGGCAGGCGGTCCGGACGGGTGCGTGTTTGAAGTTCTTTGGCAAGGTCGTTCGTGCCCATCACCATACCGCCCAGCTTGGGGTGTTCGGCGATGGCAGGGGCGTTCAGCATGCCCAATGCTGTCTCCATCATCGCCCACAGGGTTGTGTCCCCTGTGATCGTCGCCAAGGCGTCCAGATCGTCAGGGGTCGAGACTTTGGGCAACAGGATCGCATCTGCGCCCATGGCGGCGGCAGCACGCGCATCCTCCACTCCCCAACTGGTGTCGAGCGCATTGATGCGGATGATCTTCATCCGCGCACCATAGCCACCCATCGCAAGCGCATCGGCCAAGGTATCCCTCGCGGCCACTTTTTCTTCGACAGACACGGCGTCCTCAAGATCGAAGATGATGGCGTCCACTGGCAAATCGCGTGCTTTGTCCAGCGCCCGTGGTTTTGAGCCGGGGATATACAGAACGGAGCGAAGCGGTCGTGCGATTGCCATGAAGAGAGTCCTTAGGTCATAAAGTTGCGCGGAAAGGGACATTTTTTACCAGATAGTTCAAGGTTCATTGCGCCGCAGTGCAGAAAAACTTGGCAGAAAGATCAGCACTTTTCAAATTGCGCCGATCAGCGTCCGCCCCGTTAACCATTAATTCAGGGCCTCGGGCGCACCTTGTGTCCATTCCGATATCGCGGGAGGGCCGTTTCAGCTGGGCCGCTGAACTGTTTACGGAAGCGATGACGCGGGATGTGACTTGAACCGGGGCTGCCCGGTCATCGCCGGAAAATCCGGTTGGGCCAGATGACCAGAGGTGACGCCTTGCATTCTTGAAAGGCTGAACGTGATGATACGGAAAACGATTTTGACGACGATGGGCGCTCTGGCCGCGGCCCTTGCGCTGAATGTGATGACGGCCGGAATGGCGATGGCGCAACAGGCGCGCAATTGCGGACCGCGCGAACTGGTGGTTAGCCGCCTTGCCGAAGGCTATGGCGAGACGCGCCAGTCGATGGGGCTTGGGGCCAACAACGCGGTGATCGAGGTGTTCGCCTCGGAAGAATCCGGCACATGGACGATCACTGTGACCTCACCCAACGGTGTGACCTGCCTTGTCGCCAGCGGGCAGGCGTTCGAGGAACTGGCCGAAGCGCTTCCAGCCAAGGGCAACGACGCCTGAGTACAGGCAACGATACATAGATGCCCGTAAGGCGCACCTGTCGGTGCGCCTTTTTTCATTGGCCGCCAGCTTAGGTCAGCCCGTCCCAGATCAGCTTTGTCCCGGTCAGGATCAGCAGCACATAAGTCAGCAAAAAGAAGGCCCGTTCAGGCACCAGCCAGTGCGCCTTGACCCCCAACCATGTCCCCAAAAGCGCAAAGGGAGCCAGGGCGATGTTGGCGGTGAGCGTCTGGAGAGTGAACATGCCCAGAAAGGCGTAAGGGACAAATTTGAACACGTTGATGGCCGTAAAGATCAGCACAGTGTTGGCCTGATACGTGGTCTTGTCCAATTTCAGCGACAACAGATACACCGCCGCAGGCGGTCCGCCTGCATGGCTTACGAAACTGGTGAATCCCGCAACCATACCAGCCACAGCGCCAGCCCAGCCCGGCAACGCCGTCTGCGTCAGCCGAATCCAGCCCCGCGCCCGCCCCAATTGCCAGATCACGAAACCGACCGAGATCACCCCGATCAATACCCTGAACACATCCGGCTCGGTGCGCGCAAACAGCCATGCCCCCAATGCGACCCCCGGCAATCCGCCCACGATCAGCCGCCGTGCCACCCGCCAGTCCCATTTGCGCCAATATGGGCGCAAGGCAGCCACATCCATCAGCATCAGCAAGGGCAAAGTGACACCAAGCGCCAGGCCCGGTTCCAGCACAAGCGCCAGAATCGATGTGGCCGCAAACGCCGCACCCGAGCCGAACCCACCCTTGGAGATACCGGCAAAGACGATGGCGGGGGCGGCGATGGCGAAAAACCATGCATCCAGCTGCAACATTACCCGCCCCTTCGAAAAAACCTGCGTTCATCTCCCTTTAGCCGATGCGTTCCGACCTTGCCACCGATCACGATGACCCGCGCCGCAGCGCAGCACACTTGCGCGACGCGCCCATGCGCGCTACGCACCGCGCCAAGGAAAACCCCAAGTGCGGAGACATCTAAACCATGGCCAGACCCAAGATTGCCCTGATCGGCGCCGGTCAGATCGGCGGCACCCTCGCCCACCTCGCAGCTCTCAAAGAGCTGGGCGACGTGGTCCTGTTCGACATCGCCGAAGGCACGCCGGAAGGCAAAGCCCTCGACATCGCGGAATCCGGCCCCTCGGAAGGGTTCGATGCCAAGATGAGCGGCACACAGTCCTATGCCGACATCGCTGGTGCAGACGTTTGCATCGTCACCGCCGGGGTCCCCCGCAAGCCGGGGATGAGCCGCGACGACCTGCTGGGCATCAACCTCAAGGTCATGAAATCCGTCGGCGAAGGCATCAAGGCGCACGCGCCGGATGCGTTCGTGATCTGCATCACCAACCC
>CAYGPT010000111.1:0-7860 GCA_964351755.1 uncultured Rhodobacterales bacterium
GACTTGGACATCTTCTTGCCCTCGACCTGCAACATCTCGTTGTGCATCCACACATTCGCAAAGCCGTGCCCTGCGCACTTCGACTGCGCGATCTCGTTTTCATGGTGGGGAAAGGTCAAATCGTTGCCGCCGCCGTGGATATCGAACTCCGATCCCAGCAATTCATGGGCCATGGCCGAGCATTCGATGTGCCAGCCGGGTCGACCGCGCCCCCATGGCGACTCCCAGCCCGGCAGGTCGTCCGAAGACGGCTTCCACAGCACGAAATCCATCGGGTCTTCCTTGTAGGGCGCGACCTCGACCCGCGCGCCCGCGATCATGTCATCGACCGACCGCCCCGACAGCGCGCCGTATTCGGCATACTTGCGCACGGCGAACAGCACGTGGCCCTCGGCCTCATAGGCATAGCCCCTCGCGATCAGGTCGGAAATCATCGCCTTCATCTGGTCGATATACACCGTTGCCCGCGGTTCGTGGTCCGGCCTCAGTGCCCCGAGGGCGTCCATGTCCTGATGATACCACTCGATCGTCTCGTCCGATCGCTCGCGGATGAGGGCCTCGAGACTGCCCGCCGCGCCCGCCTGCTTTCGCTTCAAGGCGGTTTGGTTGATCCGGTCATCCACATCCGTGAAGTTGCGCACGTAGGTCACATGCGCAGCGCCATAGGTATGCCGCAGCAACCGATACAGCACATCGAACACCAGCACCGGGCGCGCGTTGCCCAGATGCGCGCGGTCATAGACCGTCGGGCCGCAGACATACATGCGTACGTTGTTCGGATCCAGGGGCACAAACGGCTCCTTGCGGCGCGTGGCGGTGTTGTAAAGCGTGATGGTCATCGGGCGTACTCGCGCATAACAAGGGGTGGCGCGGGCCTAGCAATTCTGGGATGTCATGGAAACAAAGAACCGGCCCGCGAGAGAAGTCTCAGCAGATAATACAAGCGATGATGCAAATGGTCCGGGTCATAGGCGCATCGGTAGCCGACGGGGCGCGAGGGCGTCAAGCCTTGTTTGCGCAAGCCGAAGCGGGCAGACTGGCCCGATGACACGGGACGACGTCGACAGCATTTGCGCCGCCCTGCCCGGCGCGCATTGGGCCAGCCACGACGCGGGCGGGCTGGATGCGTGGAAGGTGGGCGACAAGATGTTCGCCTGCATCGGACAGGCGGGCGACGGGGTGTCGGTGAAATGTGCCGACATCGACACCGCACAGTTCCTGATCGAGATCGGAGCGGCGATCAAAGCCCCCTATTTCCACCGCTCGTGGGTGCGCGTGCCTTTTGACACCAAGGACGCGGACGAGATGCGTGACCGCATCCACACCTCTTATGCCCTGATCCGCGCCAGCCTGCCCAAGAAGGTGCAGGCACAGATTGGCCCGTGGCGGGACGGCACCTGACTCCTTCTCTGATGGAAAAAATCCCGGGGGGAGTCCGAAGGACGGGGGCTGGCCCCCTCCATGGTTGACATCTACGCAGTCCTCTGCCCCCTTCGCGCCAAACTGATCGAGGACGTGCATCATGGACCTTTCCAAACGCATCACCACGCTGACGGGCGGCGGGTCTGACGGCTGGGACGTGTTCATCAAGGCGCGCCGCATGATCGCCGAGGGCATGCCCGTTACCGAGTTGACCATAGGCGAGCACGACATCCGTACCGCAGCCCCGATCCTGCAGGAGATGCATCGCTGCGCCCTTGGCGGGCACACGGGCTATGCCATGGTGCCCGGGACGGCTGCCCTGCGCGACGTGGTGGCGCAGCGCGTGACCGAGCGCACCGGCGTCAAGACGAGTCGCGACAACGTGCTGATCACACCGGGCGGGCAAGCGGCCTTGTTTGCGGCCCATGCCGCCGCCTGCGATTCGGGGGATACCGCCCTGTTCATCGACCCCTATTATGCGACCTATCCCGGCACGATCCGGGGCGTGTCCGCCACTCCGCGCAGCATTCCGACGCGGGCCGAGGATGCCTTCCAGCCCCGCGCCGCGGATATCGAGGCTGCGGCCAAAGGCGCCAGGTCCCTGCTGATCAACTCGCCCAACAACCCCACCGGCACCGTCTATTCCCGCGCGACCCTCGAGGGGATCGCGCAGGTGTGCCGTGCCCACGATCTGTGGCTGATCTCGGACGAGGTTTATGACACGCAGGTCTGGGACGGGCAGCATCTGAGCCCGCGCGCCCTGCCCGGGATGGCAGACCGCACCCTTGTGATCGGGTCCATGTCCAAAAGCCACGCGATGACCGGGTCGCGCTGTGGCTGGGTCGTAGGCCCCGAGGACGCGATTGGCCACATGATCAATCTTGCCACCCACACGACATATGGCGTGCCGGGGTATATCCAGGACGCGAGCTGTTTCGCCCTGTTGCAGGGGCCGGCCTTCGAGGATGAGGTTGCTGCCCCATTTTCCCGGCGTCGTGCGATAGCGCACCGCGTTCTGGCGCAGCAGAACACGGTCGGTCTGATCCCGGCGCAGGGGGCGATGTATCTGATGCTGGATATTCGGGCCACGGGGATGAGTGGGGATGATTTTGCCAATGCGCTGCTGGATCGGGAACATATCGCCGTCATGCCAGGCGAAAGCTTTGGTCAAGCCGCTGCCGGGCATCTGCGCGTGGCGATGACAATCGAGGATGAAGCCTTTGAGGCCGCGCTGGAGACCCTGTGCCGGTTTGCCGAAGCACATGCTGCCTGACAGGGGCTGCGTCCCGCGCTAGAGTGTCCGCATTTGACGGAAAGCTGATCCGATGTTGCGCAAAGCCCTTTTTCTGATTTGCCTGTGCCTTTGGCCGATGCTGGCCAAGGCGGAGACCTATCCCCACTATACAAGCACCGACATCAACGACTTTGCGGGCCTTCTGGTCGATCAGGACGTGCGCGACACGTTGCGCGACCAGCTGGTCAATCTGCGCCAAGACACCGGCATCGAAATGACCGTGGTCACCCTGCCATCGCAAGACGACTATGCCCCGCTGCTGACCCTCGAAGACTTCGCAACGAACCTGTTCAACACGTGGGGAATCGGCGATTCGACGCGCAATGACGGCATTCTGGTGCTGGTGCTGCCCGACGACCGGGCCATGCGGATCGAGTTGGGGGCCGGGTTCGGGCAGGACTGGAATTACGAGGCGGGGCGCATCGTGGAGCGGGACTTCCTGCCCCACTTTCGGGATGGCGATTACCAGACCGGGATTCTGAACGGGTCGACCGCGGTGATCGACGATATCGCCATGGCGTTCATCGCGGGCAACCCTCCCCCCGAGTACGAAGATACCAGCCTGCCGTGGTATTCCGTCCCGATCTTTGGCGCGTTCATCCTGCTGGTGATGCTGCGGTCGCGGGTGGGGGATGTGATGACCCGCTTTCGCAACTGTCCGCAATGTGGGCGAAGGGGCACCTTGCGCGCCTCGCGGCGCACATTGCAACGGGCGACCACCACCATGTCGGGACAGGCCGAGCGTACCGTGACCTGCACGGCGTGCGACTACCGCGATGTCAGCCTGGTCACGCTGGCCCGGCTTGGCTCCTCGAAAAGCTCGAGCGGCTTTGGCGGCGGACGCTCGGGCGGGGGTGGCGCGTCGGGGCGCTGGTAGGGCGAGGCACAAGGCCCCGCCCCCCATCGCTCAGAACCGGATCGAACCGCGCACCGTCAGCGTGGTCGCATCCGCATCCACTCCCGTTCCGTTGATGTCGTCGAAATTGTGCTCAAGCAACTCGGCTCCCACGGTGTAGGAGTCGTTGATCTGGTAGGCGGCACCAATGCCGTAGAATTCCCCCGTCTCAGAGCCCAACGAGGTGTCCACATCGGCCACGCCCGCGGTGAAATAGCCCAAAGTGCGCCCGAAGTCATAGCCCGCCTTCAGCTTCAGCCGCGCCACGCTGTCGACGGTGGCCGCACCATTCAGGTCGATATCTGCGAAATCGTAATCCAGCTCGCCCCCCAGAACGAAGGTGCCGAAGTCATAGTCATAACCGACGTGCACACCGCCCAGAATATCCTCACCATCCGCAGCACCTGTGCCATTCACATCGCCATAACCAAGCTGCACACCGGCATAGGCTCCGGTCCAGTCTCCACCGAAGGATTGAACGGCTACTGGCGCGGGTGCGGTTGGCGGCAGCGGGTCGGCGGCGGGTGCGTCAAGTGTGCCTGCCAGAGCAGGCAGACTGAGCGCTGTGGCAAAGCCTGCGGCAAGGCCGGTTCGTAAAAGATAAGGTTTCATGGTCTGCTCCTTTGTTCATCTTACGCCGCTCACGGCAGCGCTTGATTGGAATTGGGCGCAGTGCATGCTTTATTCCAGACACGAAACCGTGCACGGCGAACCTCAGCGACGTCTTGCCCGTATTGGGCAATTCACTCAGCAAAGCCCCGCCAAACGCAGGTCGCAAATGGAACAGACTGGGACGTTTTTGCGTCTAGGCTGATGGTGTGAACCATTCGACGCGCACAGCAGGGAGGCTTGGGTTGAAGGAATGTCGCAGCAAGATCGCTCTGGTGATCCGCACGATCGGAGCAGAGCGCGGGCGCGCGGCACGGGGCAGACCGTAAAGGGTCGCATCCACGCCACCCTTTCCCCGCTTTTTGATCCGGACCCGTAATCACATGAACGAAATTGCCCCCAAACTCCGCACAGGTGGGCGCGCCGCACGCCGCGCCGCCCGCGCCGCACCGCTTGCTGACCACCTGCGCCCGATCCGCGCAGGACTTGAGGGCGGACAATACAATCCACTCACGCCCGCGCAGGTGGAACAGATCCACAATGCCGCATTGGACGCGTTGGAAACCATCGGCCTTGCCGACGCGCCGCCAAGTGGTATCGAATACCTGACCCGCGCAGGAGCAATCCTTGGCAGTGACGGGCGCATCCGTTTTCCGCGCGCTTTGGTGGAAGACACGATCGCGCGGGCCGACCGACGCCTGACACTTTACGGGCGCGACCCGGCCCATGACCTCGACCTGTCGGGCGCGCGGGTGCATTACGGCACGGCCGGGGCAGCGGTAAACCTGGTCGAAGTCGACGGTCGCAACTATCGCGAAAGCACCGCACAGGACCTGCACGATGCCGCCCGCATTGCCGATCACCTCGACAACATCCACTTTCTGCAACGCCCCATGGTGTGCCGCGACATCCCCGATCCGATCGAGATGGACTATAACTCGGTCTTTGCCTGCGTGACCGGGACCACAAAGCATATCGGCACCAGTTTTTCGGGGCCCGAAAGCGTCGCCCCGGCGATGGAAATGCTGCACATGATGGCCGGTGGCGAGGCCGCATGGCGCGCGCGTCCTTTCGTGTCGAATTCCAACTGCTTCGTCGTGCCGCCGATGAAATTTGCCACCGAAAGCTGTCAGGTGATGGAGTTGTGCATCAAGGCCGGCATGCCCGTCCTGTTGCTGTCGGCAGGCATGGCCGGGGCCACTGCGCCTTCGACCATCGCGGGGGCCATCGTGCAGGCGACGGCGGAGTGCCTTGCCGGTCTGGTCTATGTCCACGCGGTGCAACCCGGTGCGCCAGCGATCTTCGGCACGTGGCCCTTCGGGCTGGATTTGCGTACAGGCGCGATGTCCATCGGATCGGGCGAACAGGCGCTGCTAAGCGCGGGTTGCGGTCAGATGCACCGGTTCTACGATCTGCCCGGCGGCTCGGCAGGCGGCGCATCGGACAGCAAGTTGCCGGACATGCAGGCGGGGTGGGAGCAGATGTGTTCGAACCTGACAGCGGGCCTGTCGGGCGTGAACATGATCTACGAGGCGGCGGGCATGCACGCCTCGCTGCTTGGCTTCTGCCATGAGTCGTTGATCCTGGGCGATGACATCATCGGTCAGGCCCTGCGCTGTGTCCGCGGGATCGAGGTGACGGACGAAACCATGGCACTCGATCAGATGGCAGATGTGTGCATGAAGGGGCCGGGCCATTACCTTGGCACCAGCCAGACGCTCAGCCGGATGCAAAGCGACTGCGTCTATCCCGCGCTTGGCAGCCGCACCTCCCCCAAGGAGTGGGTGGAATTGGGAAAACCCGACCTGATAGAACAGGCTACGGCGCGCAAGATCGACATTTTGTCCAGCCGCCCCGCCGCAGCGCTTGATCCGGACGTCGATGCGGCGATCCGGGCGAAATACGACATCCGTATTCCTGTCTGGGCTGACTGAACACAGTGAGGCCCGGCCCCTGGGGGGAGACCGGGCCTCACACCCCCACCCTTCCGTTGGGGCGATCACGCGCGTGACGACCCCATCCGAAAGTCGGGTGTCCCGGACTTAGCCGTCGGTTGCAGGCATCAGGCCCGCTTCCTGGGCGGCTGAGACCTCATCCGCATCCAGCGCACCATCGGCATTCAGATCCATGGTCGTGAACATATCGGTCGTAACTTCGGGGTAACTGGCCTGCACCTCGTCAATGGTCAGCACGCCATCGCCGTTGGTATCAAGCTCGGACGCACCCTGGCCCATGGCGAGGGCGGGAAAAGTCAAAGCCGCCAGAACTGTCAGCGAAGCATATTTCATCATTAGGTAACTCCCATTTCGGTTTGCAGTAAAAGGGACCGTGAGTGGCGCCCTCACTGTGTATGAGCATGCGGTGCCCCGCCGCATCCGGTGCGCAGGCGGCAGTCCACGCCTCGCGCGAGGGGCTGCCGATCAAAGGCGCCGGGATGGGCGGCGGCTTGCCCAAAAAGGGGGCACGGGGCGCATCGGCCAGAATCCCCGGGCTGTTCAAGACGGTGCGCGGGGCGCAGGTTCGACCTATGGTGGAAACCCGAACCTCAAACGCAGTCAGGCTTGTGCCCTTGATCCCGATGCTGACCCGGCGGGCCCGGCGGCTGACGCGCAGCCCTGCGGAGGCGGAGGATCTGGTGCAGGATACACTGCTCAGCCTGTGCCAGCGCCTGCAGGAAGGTGGCGGGATCGACGACTTGCCGGCCTACGCCATGCGGACACTGTCCAACCGCGCGCGTCGGAGTTGGCGGCAAGTGGCGACGGACGAACTGGCAGAGGACCATGCATTAAGCGAACCGGTCGCGCTGATCCGTCTGGATTGCGCGGACACGCTGGCCGCGATCACAACCCTGCCGCCGCCGCAAAGGCAGTTGATGGACCTGGTGGTGGCGGGCGAAACCTCTCCTCGCGCTTTGGCGACGGCGACGGGCCTGCCGCTTGGCACGGTGATGTCACGACTGGCGCGGGCGCGCGCGCAGTTGCGTCTGACCTTGGGCGAGGACACGCAGGCCGCAGGCTGACCCGAACCTTGTCCGGATGAGCTTGATGCGGACTGCTCCGGGATTTCAAATGACGGACCGATGGGTCTTGCAGAACCATTCTTGCCACCGTTCGCATTTGCCTGCGTAGATGCACATTCCTCTGGCAGAGGGTTTGGCTAAGCCGATCCCGGAGTCAGCTATCCGGCACTGAAAACAAAAAGAGGGGAGCGCGAACGCTCCCCTTTAGTTTCGCCGTTCCGCGGGTGTTTGCAAAGCAAACGCACGCTTCCCTGACAGAATGCTTATCAAAGCATGGAGTTAGCCATCACCTATCCCCGAAAGAAAAAACGGAGAGCCGAAGCCCTCCGTTGAGTTTCGCCGTTCAGGCTCAATATGTTAACCGCCCGGTACTTTTCTGCCTGCGGCCTGAACGTCGTCAGAGGCGAACGCATCCGCCCCGTGTGTCAGGGGCAAGCGAACCTGCCCCGTCAAAAGGTGGGGGGACGTAACGTACCGCCCCACCCGTCTCGTCGGGGACCAGCCCGAAAACCGGCCCCCTCGCACCCCATTTCCGGGGCACGTATCGGTTTAGCTACACCCGGACGTTCCGCCGCAGGTGTTGCACTTCATGCAGGTGCCGTTGCGCACCAGCGTGTAGTT
>CAYGPT010000112.1:0-7720 GCA_964351755.1 uncultured Rhodobacterales bacterium
GTAGGGCGGGGTTCACCCCGCCATCCCGGTTAAGCGAATTTGGCCTGAATCTCGTCGCTGATGTTCTGCGGCACGGCTTCGTAGTGATCGAACTGCATGGTGAAGTTCGCACGACCCGACGACATTGAACGCAACGTGTTGATATAGCCGAACATGTTGGCCAGCGGCACGAAAGCTTCGATGGCAATCGCGTTGCCGCGTGTGTCCTGCCCCTGTACCTGACCGCGGCGCGATGTGAGGTCGCCGATGATGCCACCGGTGTACTCTTCGGGCGTCACGACCTCGACTTTCATGATCGGTTCCAGCATCTTGGCACCGGCTTTGCGCATGGCTTCACGCATCCATGCACGGGCCGCGATTTCAAAAGCCAGAACGCTAGAGTCCACATCGTGGAACTTGCCGTCGATCAGCGCGACCTTGAAGTCGATGACCGGGAAGCCCGCCAGCGGACCGGAGTCCATGACCGACTTCACGCCTTTTTCCACGCCGGGGATGTATTCCTTGGGAACGGCACCACCAACGATGCGCGACTCAAACGAGAACCCTTCACCGGGCTCTGTCGGAGTGATGATCATCTTCACCTCGGCGAACTGACCCGAACCACCCGACTGTTTCTTGTGGGTGTATGTGTGTTCGGCTTCACGCGAAATCGTCTCGCGATAGGCCACCTGCGGTGCACCGATGTTGGCTTCGACCTTGAATTCGCGCTTGAGGCGATCCACCAGAATATCGAGGTGAAGTTCGCCCATGCCCTTCATGATGGTCTGGCCGGATTCCAGATCGGTTTCCACGCGGAACGATGGATCTTCGGCTGCCAGACGGGCAAGGCCCGCCGACATCTTCTCTTGGTCGGCCTTTGTCTTCGGCTCTACCGCGATCTCGATCACCGGATCGGGGAACGTCATCGTTTCAAGCACGACGGGATCGGCAGGATCGCACAGCGTGTCACCCGTTGTCGTGTCTTTCAGACCGGCAAGCGCGATGATGTCGCCCGCCCAGGCCTCATCGATTTCTTCGCGGTTGTTGGAGTGCATCATCATCATCCGACCGACACGCTCTTTCTTGCCTTTGGTCGAGTTCAGAAGGCTATCGCCCTTCTTCATCTTGCCAGAGTAGATCCGGGTGAAAGTCAACGAGCCGACGAAGGGGTCGTTCATGATCTTGAAGGCCAGACCGGCAAACGGCATCGAATCGTCCGCGCGGCGTGGAACGTTACGGGTTTCAGTCTCGTCACCGGGTTTGAAGCCCATGTAGTCGACAACGTCCAGCGGGCTGGGAAGATAGTCGATCACAGCGTTCAGCAGCGGTTGAACACCCTTGTTCTTGAAAGCGGACCCACACAGAACTGGAATGAACTTGATCGCCAGCGTGCCCTTGCGGATCAGCGAACGCAGGGTATCGACATCCGGCTCTGCGCCGTCCATCAGATAGTTTTCCATTGCGTCGTCGTCCATTTCGACGGCGGTTTCGATCAGATTGGCACGCCATTCGTCGGCCATGTCCTTGAGTTCGGGGCGAATGTCGCGCTGTTCCCAGGAAGCGCCAAGGTCTTCACCGGCCCAGACCCATTCTTTCATGGTGACAAGGTCGATCATGCCTTCCAGCTCGGTTTCTGCACCGATCGGAATCTGGATCGGCGCAGGTGTCGCCCCGGTGCGGTCCTTGATCATCTTCACGCAGTTGAAGAAGTCGGCGCCGATCTTGTCCATCTTGTTGACGAACACGATGCGCGGCACCTTGTAGCGATCGGCCTGACGCCAGACGGTTTCGGTCTGCGGCTCGACACCGGCGTTGGCGTCCAGAACGGCAACCGCGCCATCAAGAACCGCAAGCGAACGCTCGACTTCGATGGTGAAGTCCACGTGGCCGGGGGTGTCGATGATGTTCATCCGATACTTGGTGTCGGATGTCGCATCGGCTGTCGGTTCTTCCTGACGTTGCCAGAATGTGGTGGTCGCAGCGGACGTGATCGTGATGCCACGCTCTTGTTCTTGCTCCATCCAGTCCATGGTGGCCGCACCATCGTGCACCTCACCGATGTTGTGGGACTTGCCTGTGTAGAACAGGATACGTTCCGAACATGTGGTCTTGCCGGCATCGATGTGTGCCATGATGCCAAAGTTGCGGTAGCGTTGAAGCGGATAATCGCGTGCCATGGGATGGGGTCCTCAGGGTATCTGGTTTACCAACGGTAATGGCTGAACGCTTTGTTGGCGTCGGCCATCTTGTGTGTGTCTTCGCGCTTTTTCACAGCCGTGCCACGGGACTGCACTGCGTCCATAAGCTCGCCTGCAAGGCGCTCTTCCATCGTGTTTTCGTTGCGCTTGCGCGACGCGATGATCAGCCAGCGGATGGCCAATGCCTCGCGGCGTTCAGGGCGGACTTCGACGGGCACCTGGTAGGTGGCACCACCGACGCGACGCGAACGCACCTCGACGGACGGCTTGATGTTGTCCAGCGCTTCGTGGAACACTTCCACGGGGGCGCGCTTGATCTTGGACTCAACCCGGTCGAACGCGTTGTAGACGATACGCTCGGCTGTCGATTTCTTGCCATCGACCATCAGGTTGTTCATGAATTTTGTCAGAACCTTATCGCCATATTTGGCGTCGGGAAGGACTTCGCGTTTTTCGGCGGCGTGACGACGTGACATCTGCTGCTCTCCTTATTTGGGACGCTTGGCGCCGTATTTCGAACGACGCTGCTTACGATCTTTGACGCCTTGGGTATCCAGAACGCCGCGCAGGATGTGATAACGCACACCGGGAAGGTCTTTGACACGACCGCCACGAATCAGGACAACCGAGTGTTCCTGAAGGTTATGGCTCTCACCCGGAATGTAGCTGATGACCTCAAAGCCATTTGTCAGGCGCACCTTGGCGACTTTCCGCATGGCCGAGTTCGGCTTTTTCGGTGTGGTTGTGTAAACGCGTGTGCAAACGCCGCGCTTTTGCGGGTTCCCTTCAAGGTGAAGGGATTTGGAGCGTTTGACTTTGGGCTGCCGCGGCTTGCGGATCAGCTGTTGGATCGTTGGCATTGCAGGTATGTTCCCCGTCTCATCAACACATATGTCGTGCGGGGCAACCCCGCGGTTTCAATTCAATCGCCCCTGTGCGTCCACAAAAGCGCAAAAACCGCTATCGCTCCCGACAGGGGCGACGCGGTGGGTTTCCAGAGGATCGGGCCAATGCAGGGGCCGGATCGTGTCCACTTCGGTTCTGATTTCGGTTTCGAGCGTTAACTCGGTCCGAGATAGCGGGCGTATAGGGGGAGTCGTAACCACTGTCAACAGCCAGAGGCGGCTTGCGAAGCCCCTGTGGCCTAAGGCATGCTCGTATCTGTAACTATCCGATTTTTCAGGGTGTTCGTCTATGCAGGTTATCGGTCTTTGTCGCTTTTCGTACCCCGCAATCGGCGGATTTCAGGTGGACTTTGACGCCTTTCAGGACAAACTCGATTACCTCTACGCGCCTGCACGCATGAATGAACGATTTGCGACCTTCGAAACCATCACCTTGCCCCCTCTCAAGGCTCAGACAGACCCCGATTTCACCCTTGTCGTAGTGATCGGCGACAGTCTGCCCGACGTTTATCGCGCCCGACTCGAAGCGCTGCTGGCCGATATGCCGCAGGCAGTGATCCAGTCCCATCCCCCCGAACAGCACCGCCCCATCATGAAGCAGATCATTAATTCCGTCCGGATCGAGGATAATGTGCCCTGCCTGCAGTTCCGCATGGACGACGACGATGCAGTGGCCGTCGACTTTGTCGAGCGGCTTCGCCAAGTCGCCTTTGACGTGGCTCCGCTGGCCGAACGGTATGGCCTGCTGGCCATCGACTTCAACCGGGGCTTCATTGTGCGCCCCGGCCCGAAAGGTATCGCGGCAGTGGAAACCGCCGTCCCCTACCATACCGCAGGTCTGGCGATGATGGTCGCGCCCAACTCACGCCAGACGATCATGAACTTCGCCCACCACAAACTGCCCGAGAAGATGCCGACGGTCACGATCACCGACACGGCGATGATGCTGCGCGGACACAACGACTACAACGACTCGCGCCAGGGTCCATCGGCCAAGCCGGTCAAACTGACCCTGATGGACGCCAAGGGCGAAGAGCTGCTAAGCCAGCGGTTCGCCATCGACTGTGACGCGGTGCGCCGGGCCTTCGCCGCGCTGTAGCACCTTGCGCTCGCGATATAGGGTGAACAGGCCCATGGCCACCACAATGGCCGCCCCCAGAAGCGTGAGGTTCGTCGGCCAGTCTCCGAACACGAACCATCCCAGAACCAGTGCCCAGACCAGCCCAGTATAGCGAAACGGCGCAACGAACGCGATCTCGCCGACCCGCATCGCCCGCACGGAAAAGAAATAGCCGCCGATCACGAACACCGCCGCGCCCGCGATCAGCAAGCCCAGCCCGGACGTGACCGGCATCCAGTCGATACGGATCGAGGCAAGGCCGAAACAGACCGTCACCATCAGCGCCGACGCCAGCGTCACGGTCATCGACGGCACACCTGCCGACAGGCGACGCGTTGCAAGGTCGCGCACCGTCACACAGACCACAGACGCCAGCGCATAGGCCGACCACAGGCTGAACCCTTCCGGCCCGGGACGCACGATCAGCAACATCCCCATGAACCCCAGCAGGATGGCCGACATCCGGCGCCAGCCTAGCGGTTCCTTGAATACCAGCGCCGCACCGACGGCCACGGTCAGCGGCAGCACTTGCAATATCGCCGACACGTTTGCCAGCGGCAGGTTCAACAGGGCTGTGATGAAGAAATAAGCCGCCCCGACCTCCGCCGCCGAGCGGAGAAGAACAAGCATCCAGTCGCGCCGCGCAAGGCGCAGATGCAGCGCCCCAAGCGAGCGCGCAAGCGCATAGATCAGCACGCAGGACAACGTACCGCGCAGGAACAAGAGCTGCGCCAGGGGCACCGCCCCATCCGTCAGTTTGATCATCGCGTCATTGATGGTGAAACAGGCCATCGAGGCCATCATCAGCAAAGCGCCGGTGGTGTTGGGGGACATGCGCAAGAGCTCACACTTGGTTCCGCGCGACGTTAGCGCGCCTGTTTCGGGATCACCAGCGCCACGCGAACCTTTGCCATCACGGAGCCTGCCCGCAAAACCACGGTAGCCAACCGCAGGTTGTTGCGGCACACTGTCCTTATTTCAATCTTCATTTCGCGAGACCTGATATGTCCCTTCTGCCCTATTCCGTGAAAGCAAAACTGTTTGGCATCGTCGAGGCGATCGAGCCGCTGGCGCAACTGGTCAACCGCTGGGCCATCAACCGCACGATCTCGCGCGCACGGCCCCGGCCCCACCCCCTCAGCACAGTGCACGACTATGTGTCCTGGCGCGGCCTGACGGACCGACGCTGGAGCGGTCGGCACCTGCCCCCGAAGGTGCGTCAAAACCCGCCACAGATCGGCGACCTGCTTGAACTGTTCGAGCGGCGTGATGGCACGCAGCGGATGTGTCCCAAGTCAACCTGCCTGTTCCCGGCCTTTGCCCAATACCTGACAGATGGCTTCCTGCGCACCGAATCCGACAATATGACCCCCGAAGGAGAAGACCCCCAGACCCGCTTCCGGCGAAACACGTCCAACCACGAAATCGACCTGTGCACTCTCTATGGGCGCACTTACCCGCAGACCAACGCCCTGCGGCTTAAATCGGAGAAGAAAGGGGAAAGGGGCCGTCTGCGCAGCCAGACCGTCAAGGGTGAGGAATACTCGCCCTACCTCTACCGTGATGGCAAGGTAGACCCGGATTTCGAGGTGCTCGACCGCCCCCTCGGGCAAAGCGACCTGGACGATGACCGCCGCGCCATGCTGTTCGCCGTTGGCGGTGATCGGGTCAATTCGGTACCACAGGTCGCGATGATCAACACGCTACTGCTGCGCGAACACAACCGCCTCGCGGCGGAGATCGAGGGCGCGCACCCGGACTGGGATGACACCCACGTTTTCGAGACGACGCGCAATGCGATCATCGTCATGTTCATCAAGGTGATGATCGAGGATTACATCAACCACATCTCGCCCCTGCCCTTTCGTTTGCGCACGGATCCGTCCATCGGTTGGAAGGCGGCGTGGAACAAACCGAATTGGATCACAACCGAATTCAGTCTGCTTTACCGCTGGCATGCGCTGATCCCGGATCAGGTAAAATGGGGCGGCGAACTGCGCCCGGTCGCCTCCACCTTCATGAACAACGCGCTGCTGACGGATGCGGGGCTGTTGCAAGCTTTTGGCGATATCTGCGCCACACCTGCGGGCGAATTGGGACCGCGCAACACAGCGGCCCCTCTGCTGCATGTCGAGGAATCCTCGATCCATCAGGACCGAGCCTGCCAGCTGGCAAGCTTTTCGGACTATTGCGATTATCTGGGGCAAAGGCGGCCTTTTGACTGGGCCGCGATATCTTCGGACCCCGAGGTGGCGGACATCCTCGCCAAACACTACACCCACCCGCGCGAGGTGGATTTCCATGTGGGCCTGTTCTGCGAAGACCGGGTACCCAACAGCCCCTTGCCCAACCTTGTGCTGCTGTTCGTGGCCCTCGATGCGTTCAGTCAGGCACTGACCAACCCGCTCCTGTCTGAGCATGTGTTCAAGCCCAGCACCTTTTCCAATCCCGGCTGGCACACCATCAATCGCACGCGGTCCGTTCGCGACATCGTGGATCGAAATGTCGAAGGGGGTGCGGGCGACACATTCATCGGCATGACGCGAGCGGACTGGGTGCCGGAGTGAGACCATACACGACTAAAAAAAAACCCCGCCTTGATGGGCGGGGTTTTCCAATTCGTTTCAGATTAGACCGACTCAGTCGCGGCTTTCGTCCGACGTGTCAATGACGGTGTTGAACACATCGCCCCCCACGACATCGTCCGGGGTCGGTGCGGCCAGTGCGGCTGCGGCCTCCGCCTCTTCGCGGCGTGCTTCAATCACGACGTTGTCGCGGTCTGTTGCGATCTTGCGCACCATTTGGGTCGCACCACCGGTTCCGGCAGGGATCAGACGGCCCACGATGACGTTTTCCTTGAGGCCCACCAGCTTGTCGCGTTTGCCCTGCACCGAAGCCTCGGTCAGAACGCGGGTTGTTTCCTGGAAAGACGCCGCCGAGATGAACGAACGGGTCTGCAGGGACGCCTTGGTGATGCCCAGCAGGATCGGTTCGCCCTGACACGGACGCCCGCCCTTGGCGACGGCCTTTTCGTTGGCCAGATCGAACTCCTGCTTGTCCACGTGCTCGCCTTTCAGCAGCGTGGTGTCACCGCTATCGCTGATCTCCCACTTCTGGAGCATCTGGCGCACGATGACTTCGATGTGCTTGTCGTTGATGCGCACACCTTGCAGTCGGTACACATCCTGTACCTCGTCGATCATGTAGTCAGCCAGCGCTTCGACACCCATGATGGCAAGGATGTCATGCGGCGCGGGGTTGCCGTCCATGATATAGTCGCCCTTTTGGACGAAATCGCCCTCGGCCACTGGGATGTGCTTGCCCTTGGGCACCATGTACTCGACCTTTTCCATGGTCTCGTCGCTGGGTTCGATCGCGATACGGCGCTTGTTCTTGTAGTCCTTGCCAAACCGCACATAGCCGTCGATTTCCGCGATGATCGCGTGATCCTTGGGGCGACGTGCCTCGAACAACTCGGCCACACGCGGCAGACCACCGGTGATGTCCTTGGTTTTCGC
>CAYGPT010000113.1:0-7420 GCA_964351755.1 uncultured Rhodobacterales bacterium
GGTGCCGGCCAGCAACGCGCCCATGTCGAGCGAATAGATGGTGGTGCCCGCCAGTACTTCGGGCGTTTCACCAGCCACGATCTTGCGCGCCAGTCCTTCGGCGATGGCGGTTTTGCCGACACCGGGATCACCCACCAACAGCGGGTTGTTTTTGCGGCGGCGGCAAAGCACCTGAATGCACCGCTCCACCTCAGACTCACGTCCGATCAGCGGGTCGATGTCACCCTCTCGGGATTTTTCGTTGAGGTCCACGCAATACTTGGCCAGCGCGGATTCCTTCTTGTCGCCTTCGGTTACGCCTTGGGGTTCTTCTTCGGCCTCCGGTGCGCCGGATACGGGGCGCGCTTCTCCGAACGCGGGGTCTTTGGCCACGCCGTGTGCGATGAAATTGACCGCGTCGTAGCGGGTCATGTCCTGTTCTTGCAGGAAATAAGCCGCGTTGCTTTCACGTTCGGCAAAGATGGCGACGAGCACGTTCGCTCCCGTCACTTCGGTGCGGCCAGAAGACTGCACATGAATGGCAGCGCGCTGGATGACGCGCTGGAATGCGGCTGTCGGTACCGCCTCGGAGCCGTCGACTTCGGTCACCAGATTGGACAGGTCATCATCTACGAATTCGACCAGAGTGCCACGCAACTCGTCGATATCGACGGAGCACGCCTGCATAACGCGGCGTGCGTCGGGTTCGTCCACCAGCGCAAGCAGCAGATGTTCGAGCGTTGCGAATTCGTGCCGGCGTTCGTTGGCCAGCGCAAGTGCCTGATGAATGGCTTTTTCCAGGGTCGTCGAGAATGAAGGCACGGCGGTGCTCCTATCGATCGGGGTCGGTTGGGGCCTTGAGGGATATCGAGGTCCCGTTCCAACCATGGCCTCATGTATTTAAGTTTGGTTGAACATCGCGCGGCTTCAAGGCTTTTCTTTGCCTTGCCCCTCACATTCTTCGTGAGGTGCGTGAGTTTGGTGTCGATTTGGGCGTGCTGTTAGCGCAACCGCAATCAGAAATTGTCTTTCCGGGCGCGAATCTCGGCGAACACGTCGGTGGCGTTGGCCCCGGTCATGCCCAGATGGGCCTGGATGGCGGGGTCGTGGGCGCGCAGAAAAGGGTTGGTTGCCATCTCGTGGGACAAGAGTGATGGAACAGTCGGTAAGCCGTTTGCGCGTTTCTCGGCCACCTCCTGAACTCGAGATATAAGGTCGGGATTTTCCGGATCAATAGTCAGCGCGAACTTGCCATTTGCGGCGGTGTATTCGTGGCCCGAGTAGACAACACTGTCCCCGGGCAGGGCTGACAGTTTTTGCAGGGATGCGTGCATCTGCGGCTTTGTTCCTTCGAACACTCGCCCGCATCCCAAGGCCATCAGGCTGTCTGCCGTGAACAGGGCATTTGAGTCGGGAAAGTAATAGGCGACGTGGTGTATCGTATGCCCGGATACGTCGATGACGGTGCCGGTTTCCGACCCGATGGTCACGTTGTCCCCATCGTTCAACGCCAGGTCGAGCGGGGGCAGGCGGTGCGCGTCCGCGGCCGCCCCGATCACACGGGCCGGATGTGCGGCCAGTAATTCGACCAGACCGTCCACGTGATCACTGTGGTGATGTGTGATCAGCACATCCGAAAGTTTCCAGCCGGTTTCGGCCAGCAGCGCCAGAATGGGCCCCGCCTCGGGGACGTCAATCACTGCCGTGGCCCCTGTGGCGGTATCATGGGCCACAAAGGCGTAGTTGTCGGACAGGCAAGGTACGGTGCGGATATCGAGGGGCATGGCATTTGCGCTTTCTTGGGATAGGGTCAGCCACAAAGGTGGCCCGCACGGACACCAGAGACAAGAGGGTGCCAATGCATCTTGATGTTCAGGACCTGCGAAACTTTTACTATCGCAGCCCGCTGGGGCGCGCGGCACAACGTTCATTGCGCACGCGCATGGCCGAATTCTGGCCTGAAGCCAAAGGCCAGACGGTCGCCGGTTTCGGGTTTGCGCTGCCGCTCTTGCGCCCCTACCTCAAGGATGCGCGCCGGGTGATCGCACTGATGCCTGGACCACAGGGCGTGATGCCGTGGCCTGCGGACAAGCCCAATGTCTCTGTGCTGACCGAAGAGACCCTGTGGCCGATCGAGACAGGGCATGTAGACAAGCTGGTCATTCTGCACGGGCTTGAAACGTCCGAACGCGCCGCCGACCTGCTGGAGGAGGCCTGGCGAGTGCTGGGCCCCGGCGGCAAGGCCGTGTTCATCGTGCCCAACCGGGCAGGCATGTGGTCGCGTCGGGATCGCACGCCGTTCGGGTTCGGACGCCCGTATTCGGCCAGCCAGCTTGAGACGCAGTTGCGCAAGCACCAGTTCCTGCCCGAACGCCATCTGGGCGCGCTGTACCAGTTTCCGTCCGCGCGGCGGGTGTGGATGAAATCCGGTGCGATGTTCGAAAAGGTCGGGCGGGTGATGCCGGGCATGGTGGCGGGCGGGGCCTTCATGGTTGAGGCTTCGAAACTGGTCTATCCGCCCAAGGGCAAGGTTGCCCGGACCTCGCCCAAGCGGCAGAAGGTGCCGCAGGGCGTGCCCGCGCCGATTGCGGGGCGCGTTTGAGAGCGGCTGCGGGGGTCGCGATTGCCCACTTCATCCACGGATGATGATGTCACTCGCACTCAGGTCCGTTACGCCATCCAGCCTGATGGTCGTGACCGACGTGCCGAAACTCGGGCCTTGGTTGGTATGCACGCGCACCTCTGTGAATGTGCCGTCATCGGACAAGACAATCTCGATGTCTTCGACGGTGTCAAAAGGTCTGGCATCGAATACGTCGCCTGTACGAGAGGTGTCGATCAGCAAAACATCCTCGGTGGTATCGAAATCGGTGATGCGGGCCAGCGCATAGGTTTCGCCCTGATCCACATCGCGCAGAAAAAGTTCGAAAGTATCCGCCCCGTCACCACCGGTCAGGGTGGGCTGCCCATCATTTTCCGACTCGCCAATCTGGCCTGACGCGCGATAGGCCAACGTATCGTCGCCCAGCCCTCCATCGGCGGTCCCGCCTTGACTGGTTCTCAGGACGTCGTTGCCCTCACCGCCAAAACCGAACGTCGTTGCGCGCAAAAAGAGCTGGTCGTCCCCCAGTCCGCCTTCGAGCGTCATCTGCCCGCCATTGGCAACAAGAGTGTCGTTCCCCTCGTCACCCGACATTCGGGTTTCCACGGACGGATCGGGAAAGGCGTTGGCAGTGATGTAGTCGTCGCCGGCGTTGCCATTGGCGAATCCTCCGCCGCTCAGGAAAATGGAGTCCTCGCCCGCACCGCCAAAGACCCAGCCCTCGGTGCCGTCGGTATATTCGATGGTATCATTGCCACCAAGGCCATCAACCCTGGGTGCGTTGACATTTATCAACAGGTCCGCATTTTCAGTCGGTAGGATTGTCGTCGGTGACGCAGGCAATAATGTTTCGTCGGGGCCAAGGATCGAAAGATCGTCTAGTGTAAAGTCTGGCGCGCCCTGCAATTCGATCAACGCTCCGCTCTCGTGTCCTTCATACGGGAAGTCCAGGCGGACAGTTGTGATGCCTGCAGTTTCGTCCCGCACGATGTTCACAGTATAGGGATCAAGAGGCGATTCAAGGTCGATCGCCAGACTGTCGACCTGCGGATCGAAGTCCGTGATCGTGACAGCTTGCAGTGTGGAGCGGTTTTCCGTTGGCACAACAAAAGTATCAGCACCATCGCCGCCTGTCAGAATGGCGCCAATGTCCAAACCGTCTTCGATGCTGATGTCATTGGCGCCCAGCGAAATGTAATCATCGCCCGTGCCTCCATCGATGACAGTGCCGCCTTTTTCGAAGTCGTATTGCACTGAAATCGTGTCGTCGCCCGCATCGCCGTTGATGGTCCCGGAAAATGCGAACCACATTTCGATGTCGTCATCGCCATCCCCGCCTGAGATTTCCCCCGATGCAGAATTGCCGAAAAACGGTTCGTTGACTGTAATGGTATCATCGCCCGCACCTGCGGTAACGGACAAGAGGTCTCCGTTCACGGACAGACTGTCGTTGCCGTCGCCGCTGTCGATGTCGGAACCGTCGCCGGTCGACACGATTCGGTCATTGCCAGCACCCGTTTCGATGGCTGCATTCGGCTCTGCCGATGTGATGAATTGATCGGAGGCGTCCAGAGTGTCGTCGATATCGGGCGCGTCGGGGTCGCCGTCGCTCTCCGCATCGCTCTGACTGCTTATCGACCCCACGAACATAACGCCGCTCAAAAGAGCGAGCAGTGCCAAAGGCCCCATATTCCATCCCCCCGGACGATACCGTTCAAAACTGTTTGTAGAATTTTGACCATGTGACGCGAGTTAGAGTCAACGTTTGTCTATTGGCGCATGCAATGGTGCTGCCGCTGACGCCACAGTGTCGCAATTTTCAGCACAGGGCTAAGAACACCCTACGGAATCGCACTCAAATCCGTGAGTTTTATGACGGATTTCTTACAACTTCGTCGGGCCAAACAGTCGCAGTTATTCTAACCCACTGAAAACATGAGTAAATCCGCAGAACGCGCGTTCACGAACATATGTTGCGGGGTCTGGCACCCTCTGCTACATCCCCTCTGATTTCATCGCTTTGGCCCAAATCAAAGCGTACCAACACCCTCGCAATGCGCTATGTAACGGCGTGAACCGGGGCCAAGACATCGAAAGGGTGGACGTGTCCGAACCAGCTTCGATCTCCACGGGTATTGCGGCGCGCTATGCTGCAGCCGTGTACGAACTTGCCAAAGAGGCAAATGACGTCAAAGGGCTTGAAGCCGACATCGCGACGCTCCTGTCGGCCATGGCCGAAAGCTCTGACTTCAATGCTTTGATCCACTCGCCGGTTTACAGCCGTGCGGATCAACGGGCAGCCATCACGGCGGTGGCCCAAAAGGCAGGCATCAGCACGCTGATGACCAACACTCTGGCATTGATGGCCGACAAGCGGCGCTTGTTTGTGCTGCCACAACTGGTTCAGACGCTGCGCGACGAGATTGCCGCCGACAAGGGCGAAGTCACGGCAGATGTCACCTCTGCCAAGGCGTTGACCAAGGCACAGTCCGAAAAACTCGCCCAGACGCTCAAGGCCCGCATGGGCAAGGACGTCACAATTAATGCTTCCGTTGATGAAAGCCTCATCGGCGGTTTGATCGTAAAAGTGGGCTCGAAGATGATCGACACGTCGATCCGCTCCAAGCTCTCTTCCCTCCAGAATGCAATGAAAGAGGTCGGATAAATGGGTATCCAAGCAGCAGAGATTTCTGCAATCCTGAAAGACCAGATCAAGAACTTTGGTCAGGAAGCAGAAGTGGCCGAAGTGGGCCGCGTCTTGTCAGTGGGCGACGGTATTGCCCGTGTCTATGGCCTCGACAATGTACAAGCCGGTGAGATGGTTGAATTCCCCGGTGGCATTCAGGGCATGGCCCTGAACCTTGAAACCGACAACGTGGGCGTCGTGATCTTCGGCTCTGACCGCGACATCAAGGAAGGTGACGTCGTCAAACGCACCAACTCGATCGTGGATGTGCCTGTAGGTGACGAACTGCTGGGCCGCGTTGTTGACGGTCTGGGCAATCCGCTGGACGGCAAGGGCCCGATCAATGCCAAGCAGCGCTCCGTCGCTGATGTCAAAGCCCCCGGCATCATCCCTCGCAAATCGGTGCATGAGCCGATGGCGACCGGCCTCAAGGCTGTGGATGCGATGATTCCGATTGGCCGTGGGCAGCGCGAACTGATCATCGGTGACCGTCAGACCGGCAAGACCGCCGTGGCGTTGGACGCGATCCTGAACCAGAAATCGTACAACGACGCCGCAGGCGACGACGAAAGCAAGAAACTGTACTGCGTCTATGTCGCGATCGGCCAGAAACGCTCGACCGTGGCGCAACTGGTGAAGAAGCTCGAAGAGAGCGGCGCCATCGACTATTCCATCGTCGTGGCCGCCACTGCGTCCGACCCGGCGCCGATGCAGTTCCTGGCCCCCTACGCGGCGACCTCGATGGCGGAATTCTTCCGCGACAATGGCCGTCACGCGCTGATCGTTTACGATGACCTGTCCAAACAGGCCGTGTCCTATCGCCAGATGTCCCTGCTGCTGCGCCGCCCACCGGGCCGCGAAGCCTATCCGGGCGACGTGTTCTACCTCCACTCGCGCCTGCTGGAACGCTCGGCCAAGCTGAACGAAGACAACGGCTCGGGCTCGTTGACGGCGCTGCCGATCATCGAAACCCAAGGCGGCGACGTGTCGGCCTTTATCCCGACAAACGTGATTTCGATCACTGACGGCCAGATCTTCCTTGAGACTGAACTGTTCTATCAGGGTGTCCGCCCGGCTGTGAACACTGGTCTGTCGGTGTCGCGCGTCGGATCCTCCGCCCAGACGGACGCAATGTCGTCCGTGGCTGGCCCCGTAAAACTGTCGCTGGCCCAATATCGTGAAATGGCGGCATTTGCCCAGTTCGGGTCCGACCTTGATGCGGCCACGCAGCAGCTCTTGAACCGAGGTGCACGCCTGACCGAATTGATGAAGCAATCGCAATACGCGCCGCTTACCAACGCGGAAATCGTGTGCGTCATCTTTGCGGGTACCCAAGGCTACCTCGACAAACTTCCTGTCGGCGACGTGGGCAAGTTCGAGACGGGCCTGCTCAAGTTCCTGCGCAGTCAAAAGGCCGACTTCCTCAAGTGGATCTCGGATGAGGACCCCAAGTTCAAATCGGGTGACAATGTCGACAAGATGAAGGCGGTTCTTGACGAGTTCGCGTCGACCTTCGCTTAATCGGGGGCTTCGGCTATGCCAAATCTCAAGGACCTGAAAAACAGGATCGAGTCGGTCAAATCGACCCGCAAGATCACAAAGGCCATGCAGATGGTCGCGGCCGCAAAACTGCGCCGCGCCCAGGATGCTGCCGAAATGGCGCGGCCTTATACAGAGCGTTTCAACGCTGTGATGGCCGGGCTTGCCGCCTCTGTCGGCGGGTCCGACAGCGCGCCGAAACTGCTGTCCGGCACGGGCAGTGATCAGGTGCATCTGCTGATCGTCATGACTGCCGAACGCGGTTTGTGCGGTGGCTTCAACAGCAACATCGCCAAGCTGGCGCGTCTGCATGCGCAAAAGTTGATCCAGTCGGGCAAGACGGTGAAAATCCTGACTGTCGGTAAGAAGGGGCGCGATGCTATGCGCCGCGACTACAAGGATATGTTTGTGGGGCACGTCGATCTGACCGACGTCAAGCGCGTCGGCTACGCCGACGCACAGGGTGTGGCACGTGATGTGTTGGCCCGGTTTGATGCAGGCGAATTTGACGTCGCGACGATCTTCTATTCGAAGTTCGTTAACGTCGTGACGCAGAACCCGACCGCGCAGCAAATCATCCCCGCAGCGTTCGAGGCCGACGAAGATGCCGGTGT
>CAYGPT010000114.1:0-7361 GCA_964351755.1 uncultured Rhodobacterales bacterium
AAGTCATCGACATGCTTCAGGCCATGAACACCGGCCACGACGGATCGATGACCACCATCCACGCCAACTCGGCCCGCGATGGTGTGTCGCGTCTCGAAAACATGATTGCGATGGCAGGGATCGAAATGCCGCTGAAAGCGGTGCGGTCCCAGATTTCTTCCGCTGTGAACCTGATCGTGCAGGCCTCGCGTCTGCAGGACGGCTCGCGCCGCATGACTTCGATCACCGAAATCACGGGGATGGAAGGCGACGTTATCTCGATGCAGGAAGTGTTTCGCTTTCAGCGCGTCGGCCTGACGCCGGACAACAAGATCATCGGTCACTTTACCGCGACGGGTGTGCGCAGCCACTATTCAGAACGCTTCCGTATGTGGGGCTTTGATCTGCCCTCCAGCATCTATGAACCCGTTGCAGCCGAATAAGGATTTAAAAAATGAGCGCAGAACCAATCATTTACGGGCTGATCTTTATCGGGGTTCTGGTCCTGGTCGAGGGCCTGTACCTTGTCGCATTCGGCAAATCCATCAGCCTCAACAACCGGGTGAACCGTCGCCTGGAAATGCTCAACAAGGCTGGTGGCCGTCGCGAGGAAGTGCTGGAACAGCTGCGCAAGGAAATGCAGCAACACATGGGCGCGCGGTCGATTCCGCTTTATTCCCTTTTGGCTGAACGGGCACAAAAGGCCGCCATCGCCTTTACCCCCAAACAACTGATCATGATCATGGGTGGTCTGTCCGTCGTCGCCTTTGTGGGTCTGAGCGTGGGGACAGAAACCGAACCGCCCGTACGCATCCTTCTGTCGGTAGTGATCGGCATTGGTGCCGTGTTCTTCTGGGTTTCCTCCAAGGCTGGCAAGCGCATGGCCATGATCGAGGAACAGCTTCCCGACGCCGTCGAATTGATGGTGCGCTCTTTGCGCGTGGGTCACCCGTTCAGCTCTGCCATTCAGATTGTCGCCAAAGAGGTGCAGGACCCGCTGGCCTCGGAATTCGGGGTGATCGCGGATGAAGCCGCCTTTGGCCGCGATGTCGGTGAATCGCTCAAGGCGATGGCCGAACGTCTCGACATGCAGGATTTGCGCTTTCTTGCCGTGGCGGTGACGATCCAGCAGCAGTCAGGTGGTAACCTGGCCGAGATCCTGATGGGCTTGGCCAAGGTGATCCGCGCCCGTTTCCGACTGTTCCGCCGGGTCAAGGCGATCACGGCCGAAGCCAAGTGGTCCGGCAAGTTCCTGTCCGCCTTCCCGCTTGTGGCGCTGGTCGTGATCAATATCGGCGACCCCCACTATTACGACGAAGTGCGCGACCACCCCTACTTCATTCCGGCCTGTTTCGTCGTCGGTATCTTCTTGTGCGTCAACCTGGTCGTCATGCGCGTGCTGACCAACATCAAAGTCTGAGGAACCCGTTATGCAAGCCCTGTTGCAACCGATCAACGACATTCTGGGCCCCCTTGGTCCGATCATCATCGCTGGTGTTCTGGGATTGATGATGGTTGTTATCGTCATCGTCATGATGATGCGCCAACCTGAGGATCCGCTGAACAAGCTCAAGAAATCCAGCCGCACGGCTACGGCAGGAGGTTCCCAAAAGGAAAGCCTGCGCCAAGGCGCCCATAACGAAAAGCTGGACCGGTTTTCCAAGTTCCTTGAACCCGAGGACGTGGCCGAACTGTCCAAACGCCAACTGATGCTGCGCCAGGCGGGTTATCAGTCCCGCGACGCGGTGCGGATTTTTCACGCGGCGCAGTTCATTCTGGGTGTGCTGGGTCTGATCGCGGGCGTGGTCTACACCAACTTCATTGTTGGTACCGATGAGATGACCACACAAAAGATCATGATGTGGACGCTTGGGCCCGGTGGCGCTGGCTATTATCTGCCACAATACTGGATCACCCGTCGGGTGGAAGAACGTAAGGAACAGATCACGCGTGGCTTTCCCGACAGCCTGGATATGATGCTGGTCTGCGTTGAGGCTGGTCAGTCACTTGACCAGTCCATCACCCGCGTGGCCGGCGAATTGCGTGCCTCCTACCCTGCGCTCGCGGATGAATTTCAGGTTGTGAGTTACGAGATGAAGGCCGGCAAGGACAAGGTAACCGTTCTGAACGACATGGCCGAACGCTGCGGTGTGCAGGACGTGGCCAGCTTCGTGACCGTTCTGGTGCAGTCGGCCAGCTTTGGTACCTCAATCGCGGAGGCCCTGCGGGTCTATGCCGGAGAGATGCGCGACAAGCGCGTCATGCGCGCCGAAGAGGCGGCCAACAAGCTGCCCACCAAGATGACGCTGGCGACCATGATGCTGACCGTTCCGCCCCTTCTGATCATTCTTGTCGGCCCGTCCGTTCACGGCATTACGCAACTGGGCAACATGGGCAACTAGCCAGCCTGCACTTTTGTGCTAAAAGACATGCATCGCGCAGGGTTCGACCTTGGGCGATGCAGTCATATAAAAAGGTCGCGAAAAGGCCATATGTTGTCAGGCATCAGGGCCCTGCCCGCCATCTTTGTCGCAGTCAATGTCGCCGCCTGTTCATCAGGCGGCATCGACGTGTCGCAGACCGGCCCCTTTGCCCCCGGCATCGACCTACGCGCCGAGGGGGTCGACGGGGTCGAGGTAGGCCACCGATTGATCGCTGCCAACGAATACGAACTGGCCATCAAGGCGTTCAACCGCGCGGCCCTTGAACGCGGTGGCATCGACGGTGAAATCCTGTCCGGCCTTGGCACTGCCAACCTTGGCCTTGGCCGTCTGGGACAGGCAGAAACCCTGCTGCGTCGCGCCACAACGGAATTCGATCCCGTCCCCGAAGACCTCAATAATCTGGGCGTTGTACTGATGGAACGGGGCGAGACCGGCGAGGCGATCGAGATCTTTCGACGTGCCTTTGCATTGGATGACGGAGAAAGCACACTCATCAGGGATAATTTGCGCTTGGCACTCGCAAAATCTGAAAATTCTGATACGGTCGAAATCAACGAGAGCCAGTATAAACTGGTCCGACGCGGCAGCAGTGATTTTCTAATCTCGACTGCCGGTTGATATTGAGGTGCGCCGCAAGGCGTTTGGGATGCGACCGGACTGCAAAAGCCCGGCGTGAACGAGCAGGAAAAGGACGCAAACATGCGCCACCCCGTTTTTTTGGCCGTCTCTTTGGCAGGGGCGTTAGCCCTATCCGCGTGCGAGCAGAAGTCGGCGGACGAAACCGTCGAACGTGCCTTTCAGGACGTTAACGTCGTTGACGAAAGCGACCTGAACGATGTGATGCTGACCGTCGCCGACCCGAACGAAGCGGTCAGCTATTTTCAGCGCACCGCCGCCCAGAATCCCGAACGCATCGACGTACAGCGCGGGCTGGCCTTCAGCCTCGTGCGCGCCAAACGTTTCAGTGAGGCCGTGCCGGCCTATGCCAAGGTGGTCAAGCTCGAAGGGGCGACCAACGACGATCGTGTCGACTATGCCGATGCGCTTTTGCGCGCGGGCGATTGGGCACGGGCCGAACAGGAACTCGATCAGGTTCCACCGACCTTCGAAACCTTCAAACGCTACCGGCTTGAGGCGCTGATCGCCGACAGCAACAAGGAATGGAAAAAGGCCGATAGTTTCTATGAAACCGCCGTTGGTCTGACGACCCGGCCCGCAGGTGTGCTGAACAACTGGGGCTATTCCAAACTGACACGCGGCGATTTCAGCGACGCCGAGCGCCTGTTCGGCGACGCGATCCGCCAGGACGGCAACCTGTTCACGGCCAAGAACAACCTGATCCTGGCACGCGGCGCACAACGCAACTATGCCCTTCCTGTTATTCCCATGGATCAAATCGAACGCGCCCAACTGCTGCACACCCTTGGTCTGACAGCCGTCAAACAGGGTGATCTCGAAACGGGCAAAGGATTGCTGCGCGAAGCCATCGACACCCACCCGCAGCACTTCGAGGCGGCCGTACGTTCCCTGCGCGCGCTCGAAGCGAACGTGACCAACGGGTGATCTGATGGCCCTGTCAGCGCAGGCCGCGCTTTGGTTTCTGCCGTTTCTTGTGCCGCTTTGCCTGTATGTCGCCTATACCGATCTGGCCGAAATGCGGATCACCAACCCGACCGTGCTGACGATGGCGGCCGTTTTCGTGGTCCTTGGAGTCTTTCTTTTTCCGTTCGATCTATACCTGTGGCACCTCGCGCATCTGGGCATCGTGCTGGTGGTGTGTATCGTGCTGAATGCGGCCGGTGTGATGGGTGCGGGCGATGCCAAATTTCTGGCCGCTGCCGCCCCTTATGTGGCCCTTGGCGACGTCCGGCTGCTGATGGCTCTGTTTGCGGCTGTACTGCTGGCAGCTTATGCGGCGCACCGTATTGCCAAATATACTCCTCTGCATCGTATGGCACCCGATTGGCACAGCTGGAACCAGAAGGGGCGCAAGTTCCCTATGGGTTTCGCGTTGGGGCCGACGCTCGCGATCTATCTCGCGCTGGCAGCCGTGCACGGGTCTTGACCTTATTGGGTCACAATTTGGTCGGATTGCCTGGCTATTGTTTCCCAAAAGCAGATATATCTACAGGCCCGAACCGATGAATATGCAAGTCTCAGACGTGATTGCCCCTGCCGCTCCCAAGCGGCTGGCGGATATGAAATTGTCGGTCGTGATGATGCGCGACATTCTTCTGAAAACCATGTTCCGCAAGAACCTGGACATGGTGACGGACCTGTCCCCGGCCTTGTGCATCCCCATTCCGGTCGTGCAGGAACTGATCGATATGTGCCGTGATCAGCGGCTGATGGAGGCGACGGGCACGCTCAACGCCAACAACGGCAATGAAATGGGCTATCAATTGACCGATCAGGGCAAGGCGCGTGCGCTCGATGCCCTGTCGCAGTCGGAATATTTCGGCGCGATACCTGTACCTTTGGATGTTTACCGCGAACAGGTCAAACGCCAGTCGATCCGCAATATCATGGTCACACGCGCCCAGCTCACCGGGGCCATGGGCCATCTCGTGCTGCCTAACGATCTGCTGGATCAGCTTGGCCCCGCCGTCTCCGCGGGCCGCTCGATCCTGATGTACGGCCCGCCCGGCAACGGAAAATCCTCAATCTCCAACGGCATCCGCGATGCGCTGGGTGACCATGTCTTTGTGCCCCGCGCCATCGAATACGCCGGTCAGGTGATCACGGTCTATGATCCCATCGTGCACGTGCTGGCCCCCGAAGAGGAAGAGGACAAGACATCGCTGCGCAAGCGCACGCCCTTTGACCGGCGCTATGTCAAATGCGAACGTCCCACCGTGATCACGGGCGGGGAACTCAGCCTGTCGATGCTGGACCTTGTCTATAACCCGACGGCCAAGACCTATCAGGCCCCGTTGCAGCTGAAATCCACCGGCGGCATCTTTATCGTCGACGACCTCGGGCGTCAGGCCGAACCGCCGCAAAGCCTCGTGAACCGCTGGATCGTGCCACTGGAAGAAGCCAAGGACATCCTCGCCCTGCAATCGGGCGAGAAATTCGAAGTGCCCTTCGACACGCTGGTCATCTTCTCCACCAACTTCCACCCCAACGAAATCTTCGACCAGGCCGCGCTGCGCCGGATCTTCTTCAAGATCAAGATCGACGGCCCGAACCAGGCCAACTTCCTGAAGATCTTTGCCATGGTGGCCAAGAAAAAAGGGATGGCGCTGAACGAAGAGGCGCTGGTGCACCTGCTCAAGGTCAAGTACCCGACCATCGACAACATCTATGCCAACTATCAGCCCAACTTCCTGATCGACCAGATGGTCGCGATCTGCAATTTCGAGGGCCTGCCCCTGCAAATGCGCCCCGACCTGATCGACAGGGCCTGGGCCAACATGTTCGTCAAGGACGAACATATCGTCAAATGATAGGGGTCGCGGGTTGCGGCCGGATGGGCGCGCCCATGCTTGATGCCTTGCGGGACGGTATTGGGACCGCTCTCGGCTTTGACGTGGTCGACAAGGACGTGGAACATATCACGACCGACCTTTCCCAGTTCGCACCCCGGCTTGAAACCCTGTTCAGCGTGGTGCGGGACGCGGATGAAACCGACGCTTTGCTGTTTGACGCCCAGAACCTGATCGGCACTGCCCCGCACCTCGCCCGCGTCTTCATCTGCTCGACCCTGTCTCCGCGCTATGTGTTGGGCTTGCGCGCGCGCATACCCGCCCACATCTCCCTGATCGATGCCCCGATGTCCGGGGCGCAAGCGGGTGCACAAAACCGCAGCCTTGCCTTCATGGTGGGCGGCAACAAGCGCGATATCGACGACGCCATCCCGCTGCTGGCGCTGATGGGCAAGCATGTCCACCACATGGGCCCCTTCGGGTCGGGCATGCAGGCCAAGGTGCTCAACAACCTGCTGGCCGCCTCACACACAGCGATGACACGGCTGGTTCTGGACTGGGCGGCGGCGGCAGGCCTCGATCATCACAAACTGCTGCACCTGATCGAAACCTCGTCGGGCCAGAACTGGCTCGCGTCGGGGTTTGAGACGATCGAATTCGCCAAGCACGGGTACGCGCCGGACAATTCCATCGGCATTCTGGCCAAGGACGTCGCCGCTGCGCTCGACGCGGCCCCGGCACAGGCCGACACGGCCCTGCCCGACCTCATCAAATCCATAATCGAAACCCTCGAACCCTATACCTGACCCTCTTTGGGTCAAAAATACCTCGGGGGTTTGGGGGCTGGCCCCCAATCAGACGCTTCCATACGCGCCACGACCAACTACATTGCGCGTCATGTCCCCCCTGCCCCCCTTCTTCGGCGACTGGTTCAGCACGAAAGGCTGGTCGATCCACCCGCACCAGCAGGCGATGCTGGATCGCGCAGATGCACCCGCCCTGCTGCTCATCGCGCCCACCGGCGGCGGCAAGACGCTGGCAGGCTTTCTGCCCACTCTGACAGAACTGGCCGACGGCAGGCATGAAGGACTGCACACCCTCTACATCTCGCCCCTCAAGGCGCTGGCAAGCGACATCAAGCGTAATCTGCGCACGCCCGTGGAACAGATGGGCCTGCCCATAAGGATCGAGGACCGCACCGGCGACACCTCGCAAACCCAAAAGAAACGTCAACGCGCCGATCCGCCCCACATCTTGCTGACTACGCCGGAAAGCCTCGCGCTTCTCACGAGTTATGAGGACGCGCCGCGCATGTTTGCCTCGCTGAAACGGGTCATCGTCGATGAAATCCACGCACTGGCCGAAAGCAAACGGGGCGACCAGATGTTCCTCGCCCTGTCGCGTTTGCAAGCCATGTGCCCCGATCTGCGCCGCGTGGGCCTGTCGGCCACGGTCGAGGACCCCGCCGCCATCGCCCACCTGCTGGCGTGTCACCCCGACCCCTGCGAGG
>CAYGPT010000115.1:0-7298 GCA_964351755.1 uncultured Rhodobacterales bacterium
GCTCGGACGCGTTTCAAGAGGCCGATACTGTCGGCATCACCCGCCCCTGCACGAAACACAACTGGCTGGTGAAGGAGACCGACAAGCTGTCGAGCGTCCTGCACGAGGCGTTCCATGTCGCCACCGCGGGCCGTCCCGGCCCGGTGCTGGTCGATATTCCCAAGGACGTGCAGTTCGCGACGGGGACGTATCAGCCGAAAAAACCCTCGACCTCGCATTACCAACCGCAGGTCAAGGGCGACATGGAGGCGATCACCGAACTGGTGGCCGCCATCGAAACCGCCAAGCGCCCGATCTTTTATACCGGGGGCGGTGTCATCAATTCCGGCCCTGCCGCCAGCCAGCTTTTGCGCGAACTGGTTGACGCCACCGGCTTTCCCATCACCTCGACCCTCATGGGTCTGGGTTGTTACCCTGCTTCGGGCGACAAGTGGCTGGGCATGCTGGGCATGCACGGCCTTTACGAGGCGAACATGGCGATGCACGACTGCGACCTGATGATCAACATCGGCGCGCGGTTCGACGACCGGATCACCGGGCGCATCGACGCGTTCAGCCCCAAGTCGAAAAAGGCGCATATCGACATCGACCCGTCCTCGATCAACAAGGTGATCAAGGCGGACATCCCGATCGTGGGCGATGTGGGCCACGTGCTCGAGGACATCCTCAAGGTCTGGAAATCGCGCGGCCGCAAGACCAATGCCGAAGCGGTCGCCAAGTGGTGGACCCAGATCGGCAAGTGGAGAACGGTTGACTGCCTCAAGTTCGAACAGAAGGGCAAGGTGATAAAACCGCAATACGCCCTGTCCCGCCTCGAGGCGCTGACGAAGGATCACGACCGTTATATCTGCACCGAAGTGGGCCAGCACCAGATGTGGGCCGCGCAATACCTGAATTTCGAGGATCCCAACCGCTGGATGACCTCCGGGGGCCTGGGCACGATGGGCTATGGCTTTCCAGCCTCTATCGGCGTGCAGATGGGCCATCCGGATGCGTTGGTCATCAACGTGGCGGGCGAGGCGTCATGGCTGATGAATATGCAGGAACTGGGCACGGCGATGCAGTTCAACCTGCCCGTCAAACAGTTCATCCTGAACAACGAACGCCTTGGCATGGTGCGCCAGTGGCAGGAATTGCTGCACGGTGAGCGTTATTCCCATTCGTGGTCCGAAAGCCTGCCCGATTTCGTCAAGCTGGCCGAGGCGTTCGGTGCCAAGGGTATCCTGTGTTCCGACCCCGCCGATCTGGACGATGCGATCATGGAGATGATCAATTACGACGGGCCGGTGATTTTCGACTGCCTGGTGGAAAAGCACGAAAACTGTTTCCCCATGATTCCGTCGGGCAAGGCGCACAACGAGATGCTGATGGGAGAGGCCGATACCCAAGGTGCGATTGATGCCAAAGGCTCGGTGCTGGTGTGACGCGAACAATCTTTGCAAAAACTTTTTGTGCAGATTGTTGAAAAGTCTGTGCGCCCGAAAGGAAAATGAATGTCAGCCCTGAAACTCAAAAAAGGCTCCACCAGCCATTCCGCATACAACCTGCGCCCGACCTTCTCGGACGTGATTGAAAAGCACACCCTTGCGGTGCTGGTCGAAAACGAACCCGGCGTGCTTGCGCGTGTCATCGGACTGTTCGCGGGCCGCGGCTACAACATCGACAGCCTGACCGTGGCCGAGGTGGATCATACCGGCCACCTCAGCCGCATCACCATCGTCACCTCGGGCACGCCGCAGGTGATCGAACAGATCAAGGCGCAGCTGGGTCGGATTGTGCCCGTGCACGAAGTGCATGACCTCACGGTCGAGGGGCCGTCCGTCGAACGCGAGCTGGCCATGTTCAAGGTGGCCGGCAAGGGCGACAAGCGGGTCGAGGCGCTGCGCCTTGCGGATATCTTCCGTGCCAACGTTGTCGACAGCACGCTTGAGACGTTCATCTTTGAAATCACCGGCGCGCCGGAAAAGATCGACGCCTTTGCCGACCTGATGCGCCCGCTTGGGCTGGTCGAAGTGGCCCGCACAGGCGTGGCCGCCCTGCCCCGCGGCGACTAGTGAAAGGCGACGTCGGGCTGTAGCAGCCGCTGGTGAAACGGCAACAGTTCATCCACATTACAGTACCCGGCGGCTTTGCTGGCCGCCTTGGCCTTTCCGATGTTCGTGCCAAGATGCTCGTAGACCATGCGCACGACCCGGTCGGACTCCGGCGTATCGCGCACCGTGCGCGCCACGTACCCAACCCAGAAATTATTATCGAATGACGTGACGCGGCTGAGGAAGTTGAACGAAGCCGTCATTGCATCCTTGCGCGATATCATGGCCGCGATCCCGTCCTCCTGCCGCAACACGAGCCCACGGAACTCGCGCGCTGTACGGTTGATTCCCAAACCCTGTGCCCGCATGGCCGCCCGTGCCTCGTACCCGCGAACGAACGTTGAATCGCCTTCGCGAAACACCCACACGACACCGACGACAAAACGCTCGCGATCCATGAAGCTGCGGCGCGAAAACCGATAGAAGCCCGAGGGGAACAGCGCCTCGTCGATGTCTTTGACACCGGCACCGACAAAGTCTCCAAGGAAATCGCCTGTCAGCGGGTCGCTCGTGTCGCGGATGTTTTGCACCGGTTCCAGCAGCACCCGCGCGTCGACATCAAAAAAGGCACAAATTCGGGCCAACACGTCCGGGCGCGGAAAGCTTTCGCCCGACAGGTAACGATTGAACTGGGTGCGATTGATGCCCAACTGGCGCGAAAGTTCGGAAATCGAAGGATAGGACTGAGCAAGAATCCGCAGATTGGCGCCGAACATACTGCGCAATTCCGCCGGTGATCTGCGCTTTTCAGTCATAATCTCCTCTTTTGGTCCAGATCGAGTAATATATGAGGTGTTGGGAAAAATGACGCTGGTTATCGTGCTATTCACATGATCTGACGCTATATTACGTCAGTCGTGACGCGAACGCGCACCCAAACGATACTCTCATAGACACAAAATGCAAGCGCGCGTCGCAGACTTAACCATGTATTGCGCGGCAAAAGTTGGGTTTTATGAAGAGTGTCCAACTTTGGGTGGAAAAATGATTGGTGTCATACTTTGGAGTGACGCAGCCGACCAAAAGGCTGTGATATGGTGCGAAGATCAGGGTGACCTTGCTTTCTTATCTGATTGTGAAAACGTCGTGTTGCCCGACACCTTCTTTGAAGTCGGTGATGTTGTCGAATTCGACGTTCAGACGCGCCGCAACATGCGGCTTGTCAAGAATCCCTCACGGATCGAGCAGAATTGGGGATCATCGCTAAAAGACGGGTTGCACGCCATCAACACTGACGCTTTCGAAGTCGGCAGCGATACGGCCAAGGTCATTCCCTTTCGCATCGACCACGCACCGCGCCCTACAGCCCGTACATTGCGCCACGAACAACGACACGGCTAAGTCCCCTTTGCCTTTATGTCGGAGACGGTAAAGTCTGGTCGAAAATGCGCATGCAAAGTCGGCGGCTTTGCCTAAACTCTTCGAAAATCGCATTCGGAGAGCTTCAAGATGCACACTGACCTCAGCGCCGTACGCCGCCCCATCGGCACGGCCCATGGGCTGCCAAATGCCCACTACATCGACGAGGCCGTGTTTCAGGAGGAGTGCAACGCCCTGCTGATATCAGGCTGGTCCGGGCTGGCCGTGACCGCCGATGTGCCCGAACCGGGCGATGCCGTTCCGCTGAGTTTTCTGGGCATGCCCCTGTTTCTCATTCGCGACCGATCCGGCCAGGTGCGCGTATTTCACAACATCTGCCGCCATCGCGGCATGATCCTTGTCGATGCGCCACGCAAGATCGACGGGGCCATTCGCTGCCCCTATCACAGCTGGTGTTATTCGACCGAAGGTCGCCTGGTCTCCACGCCTCATGTCGGCGGCCCCGGCCAGAACAAGGCGGATGGGATCGACCCGGCCCTGCTCGGCTTGATCGAGGTGCGCAGCCATATCTGGTTCAACGTGGTCTGGGTCAACATATCCGGCACCGCACCCGCGTTCGAGGATGCAAACGCCGATCTGCTGGACCGCTGGTCCGAGTTCGACCAGCCGTTCCATCACGGTGGAGCAGACAGCCGCTTTGAACTGAGCGTCAATTGCAACTGGAAGCTGGCTGTGGAGAATTACTGCGAAAGCTATCATTTGCCCTGGGTGCATCCGGGCCTGAACAGCTATTCCCGGCTGGAGGATCACTATCACATTGAAAACCCCGGGCGTTTCTCTGGTCAGGGCACGCTGGTCTATCGCCAGTTGAAGGGCGAAGATGGCAAAACCTTTCCCGATTTCGAGGCTTTGAGCGACAAGTGGGAGGCGGCGGCCGAGTACATCACCGCCTATCCGAATGTACTTTTGGGAGTGCACCGCGACCACGCATTCGCCATCATCCTCATCCCTGTCAGCACCAGCCAGACCGTGGAACAGGTGCATATGTTCTATGCCCGGCCTGATACCGACGCCGATCTGCGTGCCAAGAACACCGCCCAGTGGAAGACCGTGTTCGAGGAGGACATCTTTGTCGTCGAGGGCATGCAGCGTGGGCGCCATGCGCCGATGTTCGACGGGGGACGCTTTTCTCCGGCGATGGACGGGCCGACCCACCTGTTTCACGACTGGGTGGCCGAGCATATGGGCCTGTACCGCAGGCCCGCCCAAGCGGCAGAATGAGTAATCTGGACGCGCGCCTGCTGGCGGCGCATGAGGCAGGCGACCTGCCCGCACTCGTCGCGCTGTATCAGGAGGCGGCGGGCCGGGCCGGGACAGACACGGCGCGCGGCTTTTATCTGACCCATGCGCATGTCTTTGCGTTGGAACTGGGCCATGCGGATGCGCCAGCCCTGCGCGCCGCCCTTGTGGCCATGGGGCGGGAACACCCGGCCTAGCGCGCCCCCGCCGCCATTTGCGCATAGATGTGCCAACTGGCGTGCCCCAGCCAAGGCAGGACAATCAACAGACCCAACAGCCCGGGTGCCATGCCCAGCCCCAGCAGCAACGCGATCAAGACCGCCCAGCCAAGCATGACGCGCGGATAGCGGCGCACATGGCCCACGCTTGTGATGATCGCCGTCACGTAATCCACATCGCGCGCCAGCAGCAGTGGCAGGCCCAGCACGCAGATCGCGTAGAACAGAAGCGCGAACAACCCGCCCACAACTCCGCCAAGGGCCATCATCATGATCCCGTCCGGGGTGAGGTACACATCCAGCGACGACGTCACGTTGGTCATCGGCTTCAGCCCCAGAAACAGGGCAAAGATCATGTGCCCCAGAAAGAACCAGAATAGCAGCGCCACCATCATCAGCATCGACAGCCACGGGATTTGACGGCCCCGCTCCGCCCACAGACGGCTCAGTACGGCCCGGATCGTCACCTGCTCTCCCGCGCCAAGGCGGCGTGACACCTCGTAAGTGCCAAGCGCGCAGATCGGAGCCACCAGCGGAAAGCCGAACACGGCAAGAATAAGCCAGAACGTATGCCCGGCCCAAAGTGTCAGGCCAAGCAATGCCCAGCCCGCCAGCACCGCCGCCGCGCCCGTCAGCAGCCCGAACCCCGGTGCTGCAAGAAAATCGGCCCATCCCATACGCAATGCGCGGCCGATGAAACCGGGCTGCGGCGCGTGGAACGGCGGAACGCCTGCGGGCAGGTCAGGATAGGGATTGGCCTGTTCCATTTGCGTCTCCTACATCTGTGGCGGTCTGCGCCCCGGCCAACCCGTGGCCTGATGCCAGGCTTCGGCCAGGCGCAGCAATTTGGCGTCGCTCCCCCGCGGCCCTATCAGTTGCAACCCCATGGGCAGGTCGTGCGGGCCACCGAAACCGACGGGCACACTGACCGCCGGCAGGCCGATCAGGCTGGCGGGGATCACCACCTCCATCCAGCGATGATAGGTGTCCATCGCCTGCCCCGCAATCTCGCGCGGGTAGTCCAGGGTCACATCAAAGGGCCACATTTGCGCCGACGGCAAAGCAAGCACATCAAAGCGATCAAACAGACCGTAAGCCGCCGAGAACCAATCCGACCGGATCACGCTGGCACGGTGCACGTCCATCGCGGACAGGCCGGAACCTTGCGCGATACCGCGCCCGATCTCCCAGATTGCGGTGTCTTTTAGATGCGCCCGTTTGCTTGTGTCTGCATAAAGCGGGCCAAGCTTGCCTGCCACGGACCAGTTACGTAAAGTGATCCAAGAGTCCCAAAGCGCGTCCCGGGGAAATGGGGCGCCAAGCGGCTCAACAGCCACACCAATGTCGCGCATCTGATCAAGCGCCAAGGCGCACAGGTCCAGCACACCCTGCTCCATCGCCAGCGCGCCGCCCCAATCCGCCAGCCAGCCGATACGCATGGACTGCGCCCCGCCATCTATCTGCAGCAGGCTTGGGGCCTGTGTCATGCTATGCGGCTGACGCGGGTCCGGTCCGGCCATTGTATCCAGAAGTGCTGCAAGGTCGCGCGGGTTGCGCGCCATCGGGCCGTTCGTGGCGAGTTGGTGCAGAAACATTTCTCCCATCGGTTCGGACGGGACCAGACCCCAGGTCGGACGCATGCCGTAGACGTTGTTCCAGCCCGCCGGATTGCGCAGACTGCCCATCATGTCGGACCCATCCGCCACGCTGACCATCCCGGTCGCAAGCGCCACACCGGCCCCGCCCGATGACCCTCCGGCGCTGCGCGTCAGGTCATAGGGGTTGCAGGTCGCACCAAAAACCTGGTTCACACTGTGCGATCCCAGACCGAATTCCGGTACATTGGTCTTGCCGATGAAAATCGCACCCGCCGCGCGCAACCGCGCGATAGACACATCATCCGTCTCTGCCACAGAGCCTGCAAACAAGGGCGAGCCCATAGAGGTCGGCAATCCGGCTGCATTCGCCAAATCCTTGACCGCCATCGGTATCCCATGCAGCCAACCGGCCTTTGGTGCCATATCGGCCGCCGCCGCCTCTGCCATCAGCACGTCCGCATCGCGCAAGGACACGATGGCATTCACCGCCCCATTCACCGCCTCGATGCGGGCCAGCGTCGCGGCCATCACGTCTTTCGCCGTGATCTCGCCCGCATCCATACGCGCCCGCAGGTCCAGCGCACTGTCGATTGAAATATCCATGGCGCAACTCAACTCAATCGTGCGCAACAGCGCAAGCCTCTTGCGTCCGCAACTTCTCTGATTTCAAAAAATCCCGGGGGGAGGCCGCAGGCCGGGGGGCAGAGCCCCCAAACAACCCTTAGTCGCCCTGCGCCTCGGCCCGACTCTTGCCCGATACGTCAAGCGCA
>CAYGPT010000116.1:0-6755 GCA_964351755.1 uncultured Rhodobacterales bacterium
GGCGCGCCGCAGCGAACACGCCCCCTAAAGCTGCAAAGGACGAACACACGATGAAAGCCGACAGACGGATGCGCTGCACGTTGATACCCGAGCGGCGCGCCGCTTCGGCATTGCCGCCAACGGCAAACATCGAGCGCCCCCATTTCGTCCGTGTCAGTGCATAATCAAGCATCACAACAAACAGAACGAACACGGCAAACATCCACGGTACACCGCGGCCCTGTTCCAAATAGAATACGGCAAAGACAAGGGCCGTCGTCAGGGGAGCAGCCTTCGCCACTGGCAAGCTCATCCCACCGGAGGACAGGTTCGCTGCACTGCGTTGCTGGTTCGTGCGCATCGCGCCGAGGATGATCAGCGCCCCCGGGACAATGGCCACCAGATACGACAGCCAGGCCGGCATGATTAGGATTTGTCCGAACCGCACCAAGGGCGAGGTGAACGGCATGTTGATCGACCCCGTCGGCCCCAGAATATAAAGCTGCAAGCCCAAAAGCGCGAGCAGTCCTGCCAACGTGGCCACAAAACTGGGCATTTCGAATTTGTTGCGCAGAAAGCCAAAGAGCGCGCCCACCACAGCGCCGGTCAGAACGACTGCGACGATCGTGATTGGAAGTGGCACGCCGGAATTTACCCAAAGAACGCCGGTCATTGCCGAGGCAAGCCCGCTCATGGAGCCGATGGATAGGTCGATTTCACCAAGCAGGAGGACACAAACCACGCCAAGGGCGATCAACCCGACGGCGGCTGCATCAAACAAAAGGTTCACCAGATTGTTCGGCGCAAGGAAGACCGGGTTCAACGCCGTGAACACGACCGAAATCAGCAAGAGTCCCACGACGACGGGCAACATGCCAAGATCACCGGAACGCACCTGATCCACAAAGCCGCGCAATGCCCCTGATAGCCCCGCATCATGGCGCACACGCGCGTCGGCGCGATCGAGTTGAGGGCCGGCGTTTGGTGTTTGAAGGTCTTTTGTCATAGGTCATCCCCAACGTCTTCGAGTTTGCGTGCTGCCCTGCGTGAAACGGAATTCTCGCTTGCGCCCGTGATTGCAGAAACCAGATCCTGATGGGATGTATCGGCGGTGAAGACGCCGTTGTTCTGGCCGAGTCGCAACACGACGATCCGGTCGGCGACGGCGCGCACGTCTTCCATATTGTGCGAGATCAGGATGACGCCGTGACCACGGTCGCGCACCCGTTCGATCAGGTTCAGGACCTCGGCGGTTTGGGCGACACCCAACGCGGCGGTCGGTTCGTCCAGCATGATGATTTTCGGGTCCAGCAAAAGCGATCTGGCAATCGCCACCGTCTGACGCTGTCCGCCGGAAAGGGAGGCAACAGGCTCGCGCACCGAGGGAATGCGGGCAGCAAGCTCCTCAAGTAGCGTCCAAGCGCGGACTTCCATTTGTACTTCGTCCAAGCGCCACGGGGAAACCTCGTGGCCAAGAAAGAGGTTCGCAACCACGTCTAGGTTTTCGCACAAAGCGAGATCCTGAAAGACTGTGGCAATACCCATCTCAAGAGCAGCGCCCGGCGTGTCCAGCACAACAGGTTTGCCGAGGTATTCGATGGTGCCGGAGGTCGGTTGGTGGACCCCCGCCAAGACTTTGACGAGCGTTGATTTTCCCGCGCCATTGTCGCCCACCAGTGCAACAACCTCACCGGCGTAAACATCAAGTTCGATGTCGTCCAAGGCAGTCACGGCACCAAATTGTTTTCCCACCTTGCGCAGGCGCAAAATCAGCTCACCCTTGTCCGAGCTTCGCTCTTTCGATGTCATGACGTTCTCCTCCCTTGATGACGGGCGCGGCACCGATGAACCGGTGCCGCGCCGTTTGTTGTAGCTTACTCGATGCCAAGCGCGGCGCATGCATCCGCGTATTCTGCCGTGCAGACTTCCTCGGAGGTCTGGATGCCCGCATCAAAGATTTCGGCCTTGATGTTTTCTTGTGTGACGACCGCAGGCACGAACAGCTGAGACGGAGTGTTATACAGGGTCGACGTCGCCTCGGGCGTTTCACCGTTGATCAGTGTCATGGCAATCTCAGCCGCAGCCGCAGCGACGATTTCCGACGGCTTGGAGATCGTGTTGTACTGGTCCCCTGCGATGATCAGCTGGAGCGCTGCGATCGTCGCATCATTGCCTGTAACCGGTGGCAGCGGATCGACGCCGGACGCCTTGAGCGCGGCAATGGCGCCGCCCCCCGTGCCGTCATTGGCGGCCACGATGCCCATGATGTCATCGCCAAAGCGTGTGATCTGACCTGCAGTCCATTCCTGCGCCCGCGGTGGGGCCCAATCCGGTGTATCGAACTCGGATAGTGTCACATAGAGCGACGCATCCAAAGCGCGGTCGATCCCGTCGCGGATCAGGCCAGCAGCGGCATCTGTGGGCGAGCCGTTGATCTGAAGAACGCCAGCACCCTCAGCAACGCCATTGGCCTGCAGGTTTTCGACCAGCGACTGTGCGATGGCATAGCCGATGCCTTCGTTATCGAACGAGACATAGAAATCAGCCGGGGAATCCGGGATCGGGCGGTCATAGGCGATGACCTTTACGTCTTGGGCCCGCGCGATTTCAACCAAGCCCGCAGCGGCAGCGGAATCGACGGGATCAAGAACGACCACAGTGGCACCTTGCGCAATAACAGAGTTGAACTGCTGCTGTTGCAAGGCGACGTCTGCGTTGCCGTTCTGATAGATTAGCGTGCAGTCCGGGCAAAGCTCGCCCATGGCCGCCTGAAATCCGGGCCAATCTTTTTCCTCGTATCGGGTCGATGCCTGATCCGGCATCAGAAAGGCCACGGTTTGGGCCGTCGCCGCCGTCGTAAGTAGCGTTGCTGCCAGCGTTCCCGCTGCTGCACGTTTGATTGATTTTTTCATCTTTTCCTCCTGGTTGTGTGGTTCCTCGGAACCGTTCTGATGTGGCGTTGCACACCTCTCCCGTCCGCAGCCTCAGCCACGCCGAAATTCTCTATATTCCTGATAGTGCGCCTCTCAGTGCGGTTCGGTCTCCGCCTCTCCGCCGGACCGCAATTTGGTCTGTTGTGTCACGACATCCTTTTGCCACCCTCAGGTCTTGACGCAGGTCTGCCGTCGGACCTGTGCAGCGGATGCTGTGGCGCGTCGTTTTGTATCGACCCGTTCAGACTGCGCACGGAATCCCGCGCGATCAGTCTAGTTTCGTGGATACGGTTTATGATGGGTGACGTGTCCCCCATCATGCGTTTCTTCAAAAGCTCCCAGGCGGATTGGGCAATATCCTCAACCGGCTGTTTGATCACGGTTATTGCGGTGCGGCGCGCCTGCATCCATGCATAATCATCAAAGCCCACAACGGAGATCTGTTCAGGAAGATCAAACTTGCGATCGGCCATGAAGGATAACGCGGCAAGCGTGGTCATGTCGTTGGTCGCGACAATCGCAGAAGGCAAAGGGTTCACGTCAAGCCAATCTGCCAGCACCTCCGCCCCGACTCGCGGATCGGACCCCAGTTGGACGAAGCTCACCGTTCCACCGATTTTCAGAACCTGTGCTTCAACACCTTGGGCGCGTTCACGGATTGGCGCGACCTCAAGATCGGAGGCCGCCACAAGAATGTGCGTGTGCCCCTTGTCGGTCAGGTGCTTTGCGGCGATGGCACCGGCTCCGACGTTATTGATGGTCACCGTATCGGCAACATCGAACTCAGATATCCGGTCAAGAAAAACGCAAGGCGCATGATCGGACAGGCGGAGACGATGGGGGATCTTGTCGGAACACGGAATCACGATTAGGCCGGATGGCTGCCAAGCCAACAGCGCATTCAGTCGACCTGCTTCGGTTTCGACATTGTCGTTGGAGTTGCCGACAATGATCTCATAGCCGTCGTCGGTCGCAAGGTGTTCAATTTCTGTGATGATGGACGTGAAAAACGGGTCGGACAGGTCAGGCACCAGAACGGAAACTACACTGTTCTTGCCCGTTCTCAGAAGCGATGCGGCTTTGTTGACTTGATAGCCAAGGCGATCAGCCACCGCCCGCACCTTGGCCGCAAGGTCCTCGTTGACGGGCTTATTGCCGCTAAAGACATTCGAGACCGTAGCCGTGGATACGGACGCCGCTTTCGCGACATCCTTTATGGATACTCTTTGGGCCAACCTGCTTCTCCTCCCAAAAAAGCTGTTAAACGTTTTACTGTAAATCGTTTAACTCGAGTGTAGTCGGCGAGTCAAGGTAAGTTCTTCCTGCGTGTCCCAAGCAAACAATGCTTGCTGCAAGGTGAGCAATCAAAGCGACTACAGTTGGAGCGATCCAGGTGTGGAGTGGAAAACCGACGTTTGTGCTTCGCGCAACATCTGCGAAGCTGGGCTCAAAGCGGTCATTCGCTAACACTACACAAGGTGGCCACCAGCGCGGCATCAAGGCCGCAGGCGGCCGCGCCTTCACCGCATCGCGGCTCGATCACGGCGTGGCTTTGCACTTCAATCCCCAACAAATCCCTGTTTCACCTCTGTAACCCCCTGATCCTTCATACCCCAAGCCTTGTCCCAACGTGGGACATTCCGGCCCCCCCTTGGCAGCCCCGGCATTCCAATCCATATAAGCCCCAACCGAACAAAGAGGATGAGACGATGATGGATTTGGGACTTTCCTCCACACCCGACGGCGCAGCTGCCGATCTGATCAAGGACAGCACCGAAGCCACGTTCATGGCCGACGTGGTCGAAACCAGCCAGACCGTGCCGGTGATCGTGGATTTCTGGGCCCCATGGTGCGGCCCGTGCAAGACGCTTGGTCCGATGCTGGAAGAGGCCGTGCGTGCCGCCAAGGGTGCGGTCAAGATGGTCAAGGTCAACGTGGACGAGGCGCAGATGCTGGCCGGACAGTTGCAGATCCAGTCCATCCCTACCGTCTATGCCTTCTGGAAAGGCCAACCGGTGGACGGGTTTCAGGGCCAGCAGCCCAAATCCGAAGTCACCGCCTTTATCGAACGCGTGATCAAGGCCTCGGGCGGGGAATCCCCCGAGGATGGGCTGAACGAAGCTGTCGCCGCCGCCGAAGAGATGCTGACCGAAGGGGCGGCAGTGGATGCGGCCCAGACCTTTGCCGCGATCCTTGAGGAAGATCCGAACCACGCCGGAGCGTATGGCGGCCTTGTACGGTCACATATCGCGATGGACGATCTGGACCAGGCCGAGGCGATCCTGAACGGCGCGCCCGTCGAAATCTCAAAATCACCGGAACTGGATGCGGCGCATGCGCAACTGGAGCTGGCGCGGCAAGCGGCTGATGCTGGCCCCGTGGCTGAATTACGCGCCATGGTCGAGGCCGATCCGGACAATCATCAAGCCCGTTTCGATCTCGCCAAGGCGCTGCATGCCAACGGGGATGCGGCCGGTGCGGTGGACGAATTGCTGACCCTGTTCGGTCGGGATCGCGAGTGGAACGAAGGCGCAGCCAAAACGCAGCTTTTTATCATCTTCGATGCGCTGAAAGCGAACGATCCGGTCGTTTTGAACGGGCGTCGTCGATTGAGTTCGATGATATTTGCCTGATGGCATTGGCGGGCTAGCTCGAACCTTATGATAAAAGTGAATGACCTCCCCGGGACGATCCCGGTGTTTCCGCTGCCGGGGGCATTGCTTTTGCCGCGTGCCCGCCTGCCGCTTCATATTTTCGAGCCGCGTTATCTGCAGATGCTGGATGACGCGCTGAAAACGCCGGGGCGTCTGATCGGTATGGTGCAACCCAACGAGGTGGCGGGGCGATCCGGTATCGGCCTGCACACCATCGGTTGCGCGGGCCGCATAACGCAATTCTCCGAAACCGAGGACAATCGCTATCTCATCACGCTGAGCGGGATTTCCCGGTTCCGCGTGCTGAAAGAAGTCGAAGGGTTCACGCCCTACCGGCGCTGCGATGTCGGGTGGGATGGGTTTGGTCGCGATCAGGGTAAGACGGAAGAAGATGAACACTTCGACAGGACTGCCTTTCTGAACCTTCTGGGGCGCTATTTCGAGGCGCGCTCGCTTTCTGCCGATTGGGAAACGCTGAAAGAGGCGGATGACGAATTGCTGATCAATTCGCTGTCGATGATGCTGGATTTCGACCCCGAAGACAAACAGGCGCTGCTTGAGGCGCCCAGTCTCAGCACCCGGCGCGAGACGCTCGTGACCCTGATCGAATTCGATCTGCGCGGTGGCGAAGGGGACATGATGCAATGACAACGGATGTCGACCGGCGCATGCTTGAGGCTTTGATTTGCCCGCTGACCCATGCGACCTTGCGTTATGACGTGGAGGCGCAGGAATTGATCTCGGAAAGCGCGCATCTGGCCTATCCGATCCGCAATGGCATTCCGGTGATGCTGGTGGACGAGGCGCGAAAGATCGACTGAGGGCGAGGCGGACAACACGTCTAGCCTAAAGGCGCGCACCCCGCATCAACCGAGGCAGATCGCCGGTCAGACCAGCGGCTTCGCGGATGAACCCGCGCCGCAGGCCGGGTAATCTGCCAACCACTCCCATGCCAAGATCGCGCAAGCCCCGAACAAGTGCATTGTCGTTTGAGAACAATCTGTTGAAACTGTCCGTGGCCACTGCCAGAGCCGTGTTGTCGAACCTGCGCCATTCTTCGTACCGGGCCAATACAGCGCTGCTGCCGGGGTCCTCGCCACGCCGCGTGGCGTCGGTGATAACTTCGGCCAATGCCGCGATATCGCGCATGCCTGCGTTCAGCCCTTGCCCTGCGATGGGGTGCACACCG
>CAYGPT010000117.1:0-6700 GCA_964351755.1 uncultured Rhodobacterales bacterium
GGTGGCGACGGGGTTGTTTCCGGATGTGTCGGGATCGGTCACGCTGTATGCGCTGGCGGGCATGGGGGCGGTGGCCGCAGCGGTTCTGGGGGCACCGATTTCGACGACGCTGATCGTGTTCGAACTGACCGGCGACTGGCAGACGGGGCTGGCGGTGATGGTCGCCGTGTCGATGTCGACCGCCCTGTCATCGCGGCTGGTGGATCGCAGTTTCTTTTTGACCCAGCTTGAGCGCAAGGGCGTGCATCTGGCCGCAGGGCCGCAGGCCTATCTGCTGGCGATGTTCCGGGTGGGAGCGGTGATGCGCAACCTGGACCATGACCGCGCTGCAAGCGAGGAGCGGTGTTGGGACATGATCGGCGAGGGGATTTACGTCGATGCGGCGGCGACGCTGGAGGTGGCGCTGCCGATCTTCGATCGCACGCTGGTGCCGTTCATCCCGGTGGTCACGCTGACGGGCAAGGACTCGGCGCCCGAGTTGAAGGGCGCGCTTTTCCATGTCGATGCGCTCAAGGCTTATAATCGCGCCTTGGCTGCCACGGCTGCGGAAGAGCACAGTTAGGGGGCGTCGGGCGGCACTGTTTGCTTTGCAAGTGCGCTTGCCCGCCGGCCCGCAAGCACCGCCAGATGATCGAACCTAGATTTTTTCGACCGCTATGTAGTCGCCCACGAAGAAGGCCAGATGGTCTTTGATCCGTGCGACGCCCTCTTTGGGGTCCTCGTAGCTCCAGACCGCGTTGTCCAGCGTCTGCGACTTCGTCACCACCGAAAAATAACTGGCATCGCCCTTGTGCGGGCAGTGGGTCACCCTGTCGGTCTTGTCCAGAAAAGCCATCGCGATATCGTCACGCGGGAAATAGATCACCGCTGGATAGTCACCTTCGACCAGTTCCAGCGCCTCCTGACTTTCGCCCAAAACGGCACCGCCTGCGCGCACGGTCCATGTTCCGTCTGCTTTGCGGATCGAGATGTGATCGGCCATGAGAAGCCTCCTTTTTTCAGGCATGCGCGACGTGATGGACGCGAGGTGTAACAGAAGCGTGACAATGCTGCCAGCGCCCGGTCGCGGGACATAACGGGCCACTGGGTACGCGGGCGAACTTAGATCGGGCGGCAGGCCTGCGCAAGCCAGTCGCGCGCGGTTTCGCAGACGCGGGGTCCGATCACCGCAAGGGTTTGAGCATGATAGGCGTTGAGCCACTGGCGCGCGGGCGCATCCAGCATCTCGGGCACGATCAGGCGGCGGTCAATGGGGGCATAGGTCAGGGTGCGCCAGCTGAGCATCTCGCGATGCGCATCGCCGCCGTCTGGGCACTCCGCCGCCTCGACCACCAGCAAGTTTTCGATGCGGATGCCAAATGCCCCTTCGCGGTAATAGCCCGGCTCGTTGCTGAGGATCATGCCCGGTTGCAGCGGCACGGTGCTGACACGGGACAGACGCTGCGGCCCTTCGTGCACTGAGAGATACGCGCCGACGCCATGCCCAAGACCGTGATCGAAATCCTGATGGGCATACCACAACGGGGCGCGGCCAATCGCCTCGATATCGCGCCCCGCCAGACCCTTGGGCCAGATCAGACGCGACATGGCGATCATACCCGCCAGCACCCGGGTAAAGGCCGCACACGCCTCGTCAGGCGGTGTGCCGATAGCAATGGTGCGCGTGATGTCGGTGGTCCCGTCCAGATACTGTCCCCCACTGTCCAGCACGATCAGGTGGCCTTCCTGCAGGGCGCTGTCCGTCTCTTCGGTCACGCGGTAGTGCATGATGGCGCCGTTGGGGCCAGTGCCTGCGATGGTTTCAAAGCTGATATCCTGCAGCGCGTTGTCACGGCGGCGAAAGGTTTCGAGCTGGCTGACCACTCGGGTTTCGTGCAAGGTCCCCGGCGCTTGGGCATCAAGCCAGGCCAGCAGTTCCACCACGGCGGCCCCGTCGCGCAAATGCGCTTCGGCACTGCCTGCAATCTCGGCGGCGTTCTTGCAGGCCTTGGGCAGGGCGCAGGGATCATCGCCCCAATGCACGGCGTCGCCCACAGTGTCCGCGACGATCACGGGGACTGAGGATTTGTCGAGCAGAACCGGTCCTTGCAGAGCCTCGAGCGCTGCCAGAAACGCCTCGGGCATATGGCAGGTCACACAATCGTCAAGATGTGCGACGACTTCGACCAGCTTGTCCGCGGTCATGAACAGATCGACCGCGCCCGATGCATGCAGGATGGCGAAGCCTTGGGCAATCGGGTTGCGCGGGATGTCGGCCCCGCGGATGTTGAGCAGCCAGCACAGCGAATCCGGCAAGGTTATCACGGCCGAGACGATGCCCTTGTCCGCCAGCACAGCCCCGAGCCGCGCGCGCTTCTGGTCATGGCTTTCACCTGCAAATTCAATCGGATGAACCTTGGCCGGTGCGGCGGGAGGCGGGGGCTGGTCGGACCAGATACGATCCACGAGGTTGGCACTCTGTACCAGCGTAACGCCGCTGCCGACCAATCCCGCCTCTGTCTGTTCGATCTGGCCAGGGGTGTGCAACCAGGGGTCAAACCCGACGCGCCCGCCCTCGGGCAACTGTTGCTTCAACCACTGGGCCAGACTGATATCGGGCCATGGCACGGGCGTGTAGACATCAGCCACCTGCGCCTTGACCTGAGTGCGATACCGCCCGTCGATGAACACGCCGGCCACGTTGCGCAAGGCCACGCAAAATCCGGCGGAACCTGTAAACCCGGTTAACCACGCAAGCCGCTCGTCCCGCGCCGAGACATATTCGCCCTGATGCGCATCCGCGCGCGGCACCAGAAAGCCGTCCAGCCCTTCGGCGTTCAATTCGGCACGCAACGCCTGCAACCGGGGTGGCCCCTGTTCGGGCCGCGCGCTGACCTCAAATGTCTGGAACATGATCCACCTTCATTTCGCCAGAAAAACGCCCCCCATGGCGAGAAAGTCGGCAATGCCGCCATATGGGGAGGGCCGGATTCAGCTTGCGCGCCGCATTCCCATCACGCGCGCCCGCGCTCTGGGGTCACTGTCAAACAGCGCAGCAAGCTGTTCAGTCATCGCCCCGGCCAGCTGCTCCACATCCGTGATCGTCACTGCGCGGTCATAATACCGCGTCACGTCATGCCCGATCCCGATCGCCAGCAATTCGACCGCGCGTCGACGCTCGACCATCGCGATCACGTCGCGCAGGTGCTTTTCAAGGTAATTGGCCGGGTTGACGGACAAGGTGCTGTCATCGACTGGCGCGCCATCGGAAATCACCATCAGGATCTTGCGTGCCTCGGGACGGTGCACCATGCGGCGATGGGCCCATTCCAGAGCCTCACCGTCGATGTTTTCCTTGAGCAGGCCTTCTTTCATCATCAGCCCCAAATTCGATCGGGTGCGCCGCCATGGCGCGTCGGCTGATTTGTAGATGATATGGCGCAGATCGTTCAGACGGCCGGGCTGGGCCGGACGGCCATCATTCAGCCAGGATTCGCGGGCCAAGCCGCCCTTCCATGCGCGGGTCGTGAAGCCCAGGATTTCGACCTTGACGTTGCAGCGCTCCAAGGTGCGCGCCAGCACGTCGGCACAGATCGCAGCGATCGAGATCGGGCGGCCGCGCATGGACCCGGAGTTGTCAAGCAACAGCGTCACGCAGGTGTCGCGGAACTCGGTGTCCTTTTCGACCTTGAAGGACAGGGGCGTGGTCGGGTTTGCCACGACACGCGCCAATCGGCCTGCATCCAGCGTCCCTTCCTCCAGATCGAATTCCCAACTGCGGTTTTGCTGCGCCTGCAGACGGCGTTGCAACTTGTTGGCCAGACGGCTCACGGCCCCTTTCAGCGGTTCAAGCTGTTGGTCCAGATAGGCGCGCAACCGCTCCAACTCGACGGGTTCGGCCAGATCCTCGGCGGCAATCTCTTCGTCATGTTCGCTCAGATAAACCTGATAATTCGGATCGGCATCGGAAATGGGTTGCGGGGCAGGGGGTTCAAGCGGGGCGTCGCCATCGGGCATCTCGGCCTCTTCGCCAAGCTCCTGATCGGCCATGTCGTCCATGCTGACCTGCGCCTGAGACGCGTCCTGCTGTTCTTCCTGGCTGGATTCAGGCGATGCATCCTCGTCCTCCTGATCCTGATCGTCTTGACCGGTGCTGTCAGGGTCCTGTTCCTCGTCGCTGCCCTCTTCGGCCTCGTCCTCCTGATCCTCGTCAATCTGGTCGGGGTCGTCACCCAACTGGTCGCCATAGCCAAGGTCAGTGATCACTTGCCGCGTGAATCGGGCAAAGGCGGCCTGATCGTCCAAAATGTTGTCGAGATTGTCGAGCGTTCCGCCCGCCTGATCCTCGATAAAGCCGCGCCACAGGTCCATCGCGGTCTGTGCGCCCCCGGGCAGGTCGCGCCCCGTCGCGAGATGTCGTACGAGGTAGCCGGCAGCAGCGGCCAAGGGCACGTCGCTGGCCTGTTTGACCTGATCGTAGCCGCGGCGCATGGCGTCATGCTTGATCTTGGCGTCGATGTTGCCAGCGGTGCCGGGCATATCACGCGCCCCCATCGCTTCGCAGCGGGCGGTTTCCATCGCCTCGTAGAGATCCCGCGCCATTTCCCCTTGGGGCGAATAGCGGGCATGGGTCTGTCCGTTGTGATACCGGCGGTGCAGGGCCAGCGCGTCGGCAGTGCCGCGCGCCAGCATCACCTCGTCCCGGGTCATGCGGCGGCTGACCTGCGGCAGGCGCATCGCATCGCCCGACACGCCCGACGGGTCGACGGAGTAGGAGACGTTCAATTCAGGGTCATGCGCCATGACCTTGGTGGCCTCTGCGAGGGCCTTTTTGAACGGGTCAGCTGGGTTGTCGTTTTGCTTGCTCATGCCTTAGAAATCGCGCTTTCGCCCGGGAATGGCAAGGGCAAAGGCCGAAGCGCGGGGCTGCGCCGAGCTGGCCCGAACGAGAGAAATCAACGACCTTCGCTGATAAGAGGATTTTCCGTTTCCGGAATGGATGGATGAGTCCGCGCGAGTTGTTTGCATCTTTCCACCGCTCTGCCTATCGGCTTCGATTTCAGGACAAATGGTTTGTTCACGAACTCATGGACATGGGCGACGTATCTCTTGCGATACTTCGCCGTGAATGCGCGCACCTCTTCGATGCTCATACCTTCGGCGACGGCCAAATCCTCGAACGCGGCCGCCTGTGTCTCCCATTCGGCGACCCGTGATGGGCGCAGCGTCTGGTTGCCCCCCGCTGACCTTTCGTAATCAAGATTGGCATAGGAAAAGGTCGCGCATTTCGCGGCGTCCGACACGGGCATCGCTTTTGCGGCGGTGTCGGTGAAGGACAACGCCACCATCGCCAGTGCGACGGTCTTCAAACCGGGGGACAGAGTATTCCTTGTTTTCTGCATGGAACAGCCTTTGAAATTTCGCGCGGATTCAGCCTTGATACATCAGCGGAATGTGTGTGAGGCAAATCAGAATGTCATTTCGGTGAGACCGTATTTTGTTCTGACCTTTCGGCATCTTGACCAAACGTGGGTCATTTTCTGGCGGAAAGACAGGCCCCTTACGCGATAATCATGCACCATAATCTCATATTTGTGGCGGCGCTTGGAAAGATGGGCATCGAACTCGGTTTGCGACATGCCTTCTTTCTGGGCCAGCGCAGCGTAAAGCGCGACGCGTTCCCTTAGGGCATCGGCCATGTCAGTGTTTGCGACATAATTTCCCGACGGTCGTGTTGATGCTCCGAATTCCGTGGCGAACGCATATTCCGCAGAGAGCAAGGCGGCACAATCCGCGATATCGGTCGCCTTTTGCGCCAGCGCATGCGTCGGCAGGGCGGCAGCAACCATGGTGACAAATGGAACCAGAAGTTTTCTCATAGTTTGATGCTAACACACGTCAGGGCTGCGTCCATCCGATTTTCCAGCCAAGCGAACCATTTCCGGCAGGGCAACGCGCAAATGCCGTCGCAGCTCTGTTCACCCCAAACTCACACTCGCAGCACTTTCCGGCAGTTCCTCGTCGAACAGGCGCTGGTAGAACTCCGCCACCGTCTGGCGCTCAAGCTCATCACATTTGTTAAGGAAACTCAGGCGGAATGCATAGCCGACGTTGCGGAAAATCTCGGCGTTCTGGGCCCATGCGATCACAGTGCGCGGCGACATGACGGTCGACAGATCGCCGCTCATGAAGGCGGTTCGGGTCAGGTCGGCAACCGTCACCATCTGCTTGATCGTCTTGCGCCCCTCGGCGGTGTTGTAATGCGGGTTCTTGGACAGGACGATGGCGGTTTCGGCGTCAATGCTCAGGTAGTTGAGCGTGGCGACCAGCGACCAGCGGTCCATCTGGCCCTGGTTGATCTGCTGCGTGCCGTGATACAAGCCCGTGGTATCGCCCAGGCCGACCGTGTTGGCCGTCGCGAAAATGCGGAAATAGGGGTGGGGTTCGATCACGGTGTTCTGGTCCAGCAGGGTCAGCTTGCCATCTACTTCCAGCACGCGCTGGATCACGAACATCACGTCCGCCCGGCCTGCGTCGTATTCGTCGAACACGATGGCGCAAGGGTTGCGCAGGGCCCAGGGCAGGATGCCTTCTTGGAAATCGGTGACCTGTTTGCCGTCCTTCAGCTTGATCGCGTCCTTGCCGATCTGGTCGAGCCGGCTTATGTGGCTGTCAAGGTTCACCCGGACAGCCACATCAGCCGGATCGACCTGATCGGCAA
>CAYGPT010000118.1:0-6670 GCA_964351755.1 uncultured Rhodobacterales bacterium
CATAAAGCGCAATCAGCGCCAGAAGCGTGGTGACCGAAGTCATCAGCGTCCGGCAGAGGGTTTCGTTGATCGAGATGTTCAGCACCTCGGACAGAGGCCGTTTCTTGTACTTTCGCAGGTTCTCCCGCACCCGGTCGAAAACCACGACCGTGTCGTTCAGCGAATAACCTACGATGGTCAGAAGGGCCGCGATGATGGCCAGGTCGAACCGGATCTGCAGTTCGGAAAACACGCCGATGGTCAGGATCACGTCATGGATCAAGGCCGCCACGGCCCCCACCGCGAACTGCCATTCAAACCGCAGCCAGATATAGACCAGCACTGCCGCAATCGCCAGAACGACCGCAATCACCGCCGTCTGGATCAATTCACCCGACACTTTCGGGCCAACGGATTCGACGGACACGAACTGAATGTCAGGCACCACCTCGACAAGGGCCGCCTCGACCGCCGCAATGGTTTCCGGCGTCACCGCCTCCTGATCGTCCTGCGCCTGAATGCGCACCGTGGCGACGTTGCGATCAGGACCGAATGTGGGGTCGAACACTTCGGTGATGGTGATGTCGCCCAGACCCAGCGGCGTCATCGCATCGCGATAGACCCCGATATCGACAGGTTGGGCGCTTTCGGTGCGGATCGTGGTGCCGCCACGGAAATCAATCCCGAAATTCAGCCCCTGAATGGCGAAAGAGGCAAAGCCGATCACCACCATCAGCGCGGAAATACCCAGCCAAAGCTTCCAGCGGCCAAAGAAATCGAACGTCGTTTCGTCACGAACCAGTTTCAATCGCATCGCTTATACCTCGATCGTTCTGGGACGACGGCGTTCGAACCACATCACCACCAGCAGGCGGGTGACGAAGATGGCGGTGAACACGGATGTGAGAATGCCAAGACCCAGCGTGATCGCGAACCCGCGCACCGGGCCAGAGCCCATCGCAAACAGGATCACGGCAGTGATGAACGTGGTGATGTTGGCATCCAGAATGGCAGACAGCGCTTTTTCATAGCCAAGCTCGATCGCGCGCGCCGGGCCCCGGGCGGATTTCAACTCTTCGCGGATACGCTCGAAAATCAGCACGTTCGCATCCACGGCCATCCCCACGGTCAGCACGATCCCCGCAATACCGGGCAAAGTCAGTGTCCCCCCGATGAGGGACAACAGACCAAAGATCAGCCCGATATTGATGATCAGCGCGATGTTGGCAAAAAGTCCGAACAACCCGTAACTGAGGATCATGAAGGTCAGCACACCGGCAAAGGCGATGACCGTCGCCACCTTGCCCGCATCGATACTGTCCTGCCCCAGTTGCGGCCCCACCGTCTCCTCGACCAGGAACACCAGTTCCGCAGGCAGGGCACCGGCGCGCAGCAGCACGGCAAGGTTGGTCGATTCCTCGACATCGAAACGGCCGGTGATGATGCCGGACCCTCCGGGAATATGGCTTTGGATCACCGGGGCGCTGACCACCTCGTCATCCAGCACAATGGCAAAGGGCGAACCGATATTGTCCGCAGTATAATCCCCGAACCGGCGCGCACCGGACGTATTGAAGCGGAACGAGACCGCCGGATTGCCGTTCTGATCAAAGCTGGGCTGGGCATCCACCAGATCCTCGCCCGTGACCACGGGTGCGCTTTCGATCACATAGAACAGGCCCGGCTCGTCCAGCGAAGGCACCAGCTTGTTGCCCACACCGGGGGCTTGGGCAGCATCCGACGTCCGGCTGACGACGGGGTTGAAGGTCAGTTGCGCCGTGGTGCCGATGATCGCCTTCAACTCGGCGGCTGACCCGATCCCGGGCACCTCGATCACGATCCGATCCGACCCCTGCCGCTGAATGGTGGGTTCGCGCGTGCCCACCTCGTCGATGCGGCGGCGTACGATCTCAAGGCTTTGCTGCACCGTGCGCTCATCACTGGCCAGCTTCTCGGCGTCCGAAAGGGTGACGACGATCACGTCCGGCCCGTCGGCACGCACTTCGATATCATTGGCCCCCACGCCCGTCAGGGTCTGCACCGGAGTGGCCAAACCGCGCACAACCTCCAAAGCGCGCGGCATGCCCGCAGGCTCACCGATACGCACCCGCAACTCGTCGGGCGCGGATTGCTGCAACCGGATCGTGCCAACGGTGCCACGCTCGGGGCGCAGGGCATCGCGCACGGCGGGCCAAGTGGCCTGCATCCGCGCGGCATAGACATCCTCGACCTGCACTTCGGCCAGCAAGTGAACGCCACCGCGCAGATCAAGACCAAGGTTCACAAGGGATGAGGGCAACCACTCGGGCCATTGCGCCAGATCGGCCCGGTTTTCAGGAGTGTCCGCCCCCAGCGCGATGGCATCGGCGGCGTCGTTGTGGACTTCCACCCGGGAATAAAACCCGTTCGGCATCGCCAAAAGCAACCCAAGCGCACAGGTCGCCAAGATCAGAACCCGTTTCCAGCCCGCAATCTGTAGCATTACTTGGCAGGCTCGGTCTTGCTCAGGACATTGGCGATGGTGGACTGCACGACGCGCACCTTGACACCCTCGGCCAACTCGACCTCGACCTCGTTCTCTTCCTTGACCTTGGTGACCTTGCCGATCAGGCCCCCTTGGGTGACAACCTGATCACCCCGGCGCAGGCCCTGCACCATGGCGGCGTGTTCCTTGACCTTCTTCTGCTGCGGACGGATCAGCAGGAAATACATGATCCCGAAGATCAGGATAAGGGGAATGAACTGTCCAATGGCTTCCATATGTGGCGCGTCCTTGTTCTTGGGGGCGCATTTCAGGCCCCTGCCGCAGAGTTTGGCAGAACCTATGAGCGCACATGCCCATGCGCAAGGGACAAAGGACGACCACGGCCCGGGTTATTGGGGGGCTGCGACACAAGGTCTTTTCAACTGAAGCGGTTTCGCGTCAGAGTGGCAGGATAACCAGGGGGAACGACCGCGCCGTGCACGAAACCATCCCGACAATAGCCACTTTCTTTGCCGTGGTCATCGGCGTCCCGCTTCTGGGCCTGCTAGGTGCGACGCTGATCGAGTCCGCGCGCTCGGACGATCTGCGCAAACGGCTGGGGGTCGATAAACTCTATCTCATACCCTTTTTGGTCGCCGCTGTTTTGTGGGCCGTCATTGCACTGGTGCTTTTCGTAGGCCTTGTCACGCTGATCCTTGATGTCCTGAACGAAACGACACCGAAGCCCAAGGATGATCCCGCCTTGTGGGAATTCCGCTTCAAGCTGGTGCAGATCACCGCGCTGACGACCGTGCTGGGCGCGGTGGTCGCCCTGCCCATCACGATGTCACGGCTGCGCCTGACCCGGAAACAGACGGAAACCGCGACCGAATCCCTGTTCAACGACAAGATCAACGCGGCAACTAAGGGCCTCTATGCGCGCCGCCAAGTAACCAAAGCGGTCGCCCCCGGTGGCAGCTACAAATTGCATCAGGATTTCTGGCAGGACGACATCGTGCAGCGCTGCGCGGCCATCGACCGGCTCGAAGGGTTGGCGAAGGAAAAACCGACCGAAGTCCCCCGCATCGCCCGCCTGCTGTCGGTCTATGTCCGCGAACTTGGCGACGAAGTCCCCGCCGTGACGCCGCCTGGCGATGCAACTCCAGATGAACTCGGCGAATGGGCCTACGCCCTCCCCAAACTCCGCTCTGACATGGAAAAGGCGGCACAAACCCTTGGCCGACTTGCAAAGATTGAAACGGTGATGCTTGAAGACGGAGAAATCGACCTGCGCGGTGCCAACTTGCAGCGCGCCGATCTGAACGGTCTAAAATTTGAAAAGGCTCTATTGAGCGGAGCGCGATTGCAGGGGGCGAACCTATCTCAGGCACATTTGCAAAAGGCGGACCTTGTCGGTGCGCAGATGCACGGGGTGAACGCCTTTAAAGCGCACTTGCAAGGGTCCAATCTGGAAAAAGCCCAGTTGCAGGGCGCAAATTGCCATAACACATACTTCGGCGGAGCAAATATGCTGCGGGCCGATCTGCAAGGCGCTGAACTCGACAACGCACAAATGCAACATTCTAACCTTTGGCGCGCAAAAATGCAGGCGGCAATCCTTTTCCAAGCGCAGATGCAGGGGTGCGACCTCACTAACGTGCGGACGAACCCACAAACTTCTTTCAGTGAAGCGGTCCTAAAGGGTGCGTGTGTTGGTGGAATGGATTTTGCGGTGCTGAAAGATTCTTCTTCCAGTTTGGAGGACGTATTCGGGCACAAAAAGATGGTGCTACCTGACGACGTTTCTTATCCGGAACACTGGGCTGAAGGGTACACACTCTTTTCGGAGTTTCGCAAACAATGGCGCGCGTGGCAGGCCACCCTGTCCGCCGGCTGGGACCAACCGGAGGAATGAAACCCCTTCACCACCCGCACGGTAGGGCTGCACAGACGGTGCACACAGCATGACACCCCTATTGCCCCCTTTTCCAATCCCCCGCAATCGGGCATATGACCCCCACCACACTCCGCCCCAAGGACCAGACCCATGCACGACATCCGCAGCATCCGCGACAACCCCGCCGCCTTCGACGCCGCCCTTGCGCGCCGTGGGGACGCGCCCGAAGCGATGCGCATTCTCGCAATCGATGAGAAACGTCGGGTCTTTGACGACCAACTTGGGCGCGAGAGAGAGAGAGTAAATCAAGAATCGAAGTTCAAGGGGCGTCCAAGTGATCAGGAGTTGGCTAAAGCACGCGAATTCAAAGAGTTGCGAAAAGAAGTGATTGCCCAACTTGAGGAAAACGTGCGGCAAGCTACGAACGAATTAAAGGACGCCCTCGCCCGCATCCCCAACCTGCCCGCCGCCGATGTGCCGGACGGCAAGGACGAAACCGACAATGTCGAGGTGAACCGCTGGGGCACGCCCCAACCCTTTGATTTCAAACCCAAAGAGCATTATGATATCGCGTCCGTCGCCCCGCACATGGATTTCGGCACCGCGGCCAAGACCTCCGGCAGCCGGTTCGTCATGCTCAAGGGGGCCGTCGCCCGCATCCACCGCGCGCTGGCGCAGTTCATGCTCGACACCCACGTCGACCAGAACGGGTTGACCGAGGTGAACTCCCCCGTCCTCGTACGCGACGACGCCATGTATGGTACTGACAAGCTTCCCAAATTCGGCGAAGACAGCTACCGCACCGAAGACGGCATGTGGCTTGTCCCCACCTCCGAAGTGCCGCTGACCTATACCGTCGCGGGCGATGTGCTGGATGCCGCAGCGCTTCCCATTCGCCTCACCGCCCACACGCTCTGCTTCCGCTCCGAAGCGGGCAGCGCGGGGCGCGACACCGCAGGCATGCTGCGCCAGCACCAGTTCGAAAAGGTCGAGATGGTGTCGATCACCCATCCCGACGACAGCGACGCCGAGCAGAAACGCATGTTAAGATACGCCGAGAAGATACTGGAATCGCTAAATATACCCTACCGCACCGTGATCCTATGCACCGGCGACATGGGGTTCGGCGCGCGCCGCACCTATGATATCGAGGCATGGCTGCCGGGTCAGGACGCCTATCGCGAAATCAGCTCCGTTTCGACCACTGGCGACTTTCAGGCCCGCCGCATGAATGCCCGCTTCAAGCCCGCCGATGGGGGCAAGCCGCAATTCGTGCACACGCTGAACGGCTCCGGCCTTGCCGTGGGTCGCTGCCTGATCGCAGTGCTGGAAAACGGCCAGCAGGCGGACGGGTCGGTGAAACTGCCCGGCGTTCTGGCCCCCTATCTGGGCGGCAAGACTACGCTGGGGACAGACGGAAAACTACTGTGAAAAGAACCGCTTGAGGCTTTGAGGGCGGTAATCCGTCATCTCGGCCAGACGCTTGCGCGTGGTGTCGTGCAGCTCTACATCGTTGCTTGGCCCATTGCGCCATGACAGCAGGTTCTGGGCGATCTTGTACACGCCGCCCGGGTTGACCAGCCGTTCGGTTACGAACCTGTGGTCGGCCCCGTCAAGACGCGGCGCGTGCCCCGGGCGAAAGGACAGGTCCGGCGCGCCCTCCATCATCCAGTGCATGGTAAAGCGCGACAGCGCGTCGGTGCCCGCACTGCCCCCGATGATCGCGTGATCGCCGATGAACCAGCATTGCTGGTAGGGATCGCCCGCCCGTCCGGGGCCGCGCTGCGTGTTCAACATGTCAAGGTTGTCCCATAAGGTCGGCTCAAAAAACACCCGCCGCTCGTCCGTCGCAACCGCATGGCGGGCCGAGGCGACGAGGCTGGACAGAGCCATATCATGAAACTGGTACTGCCGGTTCCAGAGCGCCGCGATGCCGCCGAACAGGGCCACGGGAATGCCGCGCGCACCGACCGTGTCCCAGACCCCCAGATAGGCAATCTTGACCAGTGGCACCGCGCCTCGCCGTGCCTGTTGATCCTTGGACGAGGTAGCGAAACGGGGCGACATTTCTGCCCGCTCGTTCTGGATGTGGGCTTTGTCCGGGTGATTGCGCGCGCCCGACTTGCGGTAGAGGCGAAAGGCCCGCTTGATCCCGCGGGCCGAGGTGTCGTCGACAATTCCGCATTTGCGGATCATCCCCGCGACCGAGCGCGCAGTGAATGCCCCGCGCGAAAAGCCGAACAGGTAGATCTCGTCTCCCTCGGAATAGTTTTCCGCAATCGCCGTGTAGGCTGCCTTGACCTTAGCGCCCAGACCCCACCCGGTCGCCC
>CAYGPT010000119.1:0-6525 GCA_964351755.1 uncultured Rhodobacterales bacterium
CCGCGCGCGCTCTCACCGCCCCTTGAACAGCCCACCCAAAATCCCGCGGACCATGCGGCGCCCGGTCGTGCCGGTCAGTTCCTTTACAACCATTTTTGTCATCGCCTCGCCAAAACTCGGGTTCACGCGCGCAGGGCGCGAGGTGGAGCGCGTCACCCCTTTGCCCGAATACCGCCGGGCGGCGTTGAATTCGCGCAAAGACGGCGTGTCGGCCTCTTCCGCCTGTTCCTCGGCCTTGGCCGCGTCAGCGGCGGCCTTTTCGGCGCGCGCTTTCAGGATTTCGAACGCGGATTCACGGTCCAGCGTTTCGTCGTATTTCCCGGCCATGTCGCTGGTGGCCATAAAGCCTGCGCGTTCGGTCGCGGTGATCGGCCCCAATTGTGACGAAGGCGGGCGGATCAGGGTGCGCTCCACGATCCCGGGCACCCCCTTTTTCATCAGCATCGAGGTCACGGCTTCGCCCACGCCCACTTCCCTGATCGCCGCCTCGGTCGAAAAGCGCGGGTTTTCGCGGTAGGTCTCGGCCGCCATGCGCAATTGCTTGCGGTCCTTGGCGGTGAAGGCGCGCAGGGCGTGCTGGATACGGTTGCCAAGCTGGCCGAGGATATCCTCGGGCACGTCCGCAGGGTTCTGAGTGATGAAATAGACCCCGACCCCTTTCGAGCGGATCAACCGTGCGACCTGCTCGACCTTGTCCACCAACGCCTTGGGGGCATCGTCGAACAGCAGGTGCGCTTCGTCGAAAAAGAACACCAGTTTGGGTTTGTCCGGATCGCCCACTTCGGGGAGTTCCTCGAACAGTTCTGACAACAGCCAAAGCAGGAAGGTGGCATAAAGGCCGGGGGAATTCATCAGCTTGTCGGCGGCCAGCAGGTTGATCACCCCCTTACCGTCCGGATTCGTGCGCATCAGGTCCGAAAGTTCCAGTGCGGGTTCCCCGAACAGCCCCGCCCCGCCCTGGTTTTCCAGCACCAGAAGCCGGCGCTGGATCGCGCCGATGGAGGCGGTGGACACGTTGCCATAGCGCAGCGACAGGTCCTTTGCATTTTCGCCGATCCAGACCAGCAGCGACTGCAGGTCCTTGAGGTCGAGCAGCGGCATACCTTCCTCGTCCGCGAGGCGGAAGGCGATGCTCAGGATACCCTCTTGCGCTTCGGACAACTCCAACAGGCGCGCCAGCAGCAGCGGGCCCATTTCAGACACGGTTGTGCGCACCGGATGGCCCTGATCCCCGAAGAGGTCCCAGAAGGTCACGGGACAGGCGTGGTAGGTGTAGTCGGCGAACCCGATCTTGGTCGCGCGGGCAGCAAAGGCGTCGTGCAGCTTGTGATCGGGCGTGCCGGATTTGGCGAGACCGGACAGATCCCCTTTTACGTCCGAAAGAAAAACGGGGACGCCCGCGTTCGAAAACCCCTCGGCGAGGATCTGCAGAGTGACGGTCTTGCCGGTTCCCGTGGCGCCCGCGATTAATCCATGGCGGTTGGCATAACCAAGAGACAGGCCCTGCGCTTCGGCGTAGTCCGCGCCCCCGCCGCCGATAAAAATACTGTCGGGCATATCGTTAACCTTTTGTCCATGGGCACTATCGGGGCGACCATACAAAGTTAACCATTGGGTGCCATAGTGTTTTTGTTCCCGCCTCACTGTCCTCCTGGCGTGGAACTTCCTCCCTGTCAGACTGGCCGCGCCTTGTGCGCGGCCTTTTTTTCGACCTCAGATGGTGTTTCTGGGCCTGTTCCGGGGCCTTCAATAATATCAGTTGACCCAACTCGAATGCTTTCGTAGGTTCGCCGTAATAAGTCGGCCAGTCCGACGGGGAGTAAAAAAACGACCTAAAAGGAGGCTCATGAGCCTCCTTTTTTGCGTGTTGCCTATCGATGGCTGATCAGCGGGAATTTGCGTGCATCAAAACTTTGCGCTTTGGCGCTGACACTGCCGCGAGAGCATGTTAGCAAACGATCGAAACGAAACTGAACCGGAACAACCATGCGCACCTCTTTGATTGCATTGACCCTTGCCTGCCTCATGCCCGCCGCTGTGATGGCTCAGGACACAGAAACACCCGCAGAAGACACGGCGACCCCGAACATCGAGGATCAGCTCAGCCTGGGCGAGGATGCCGACGCCCCCCAGATCGGCCAGACCTACACCCGTGAAACGAATGGCGACTGGGACTTGCGTTGCATCAAGGCCGAGGTCGAAGCGGACGAGCCCTGCCAGATGTACCAGCTGATGTCTGATGCCGAAGGCACGCCTGTTGCCGAAATCTCGATCTTCCGCCTGCCCGACGGCGGGCGCGCGGTGGCGGGTGCCACGATCATCGTGCCACTTGAAACCTCTTTGCCCCAGCAGTTGACCATGCAGGTGGATACAGGTGCGGCACGGCGCTATCCCTATTCGTTCTGCAACACGATCGGTTGTTATTCCCGCATCGGCCTCGTCGCCGAAGAGGTCGCGTCCTTCCGCGCGGGTCAGGCCGCGAAACTGACGATCGTGCCGGCCCTTGCACCGGACCAGAAGGTCGAGTTGACCATGTCGCTGTCGGGGTTCACCGCCAGCTATGACAAGACGACGATCAACGCGAACTGATCGAGGTTCCGAACGATGCTTTCAGGGCTGTTCCCTTTGGGGGACAGCCCTTAGCTTTTGCGGCTGCACGTTGGGACGGCGCTGGTGGCAGATGTGAATATTCGAAAACGCGAAGTGTTCGAAGTCGGCGCTGGTGGCGGAGCGGCTTGAATGTCTGCTAAGCGGGACAAAGCTGCCGTTAAAGGGAGTTACTGAGCTACCCACTCAATGTAGGCCAGCCAGCATCCAAATGAAAAAACCGACAACACTATGCAGAGCTTCAATATCTTATGTTTCTTGAAGCGTTTCTCTATCCATTCGATGAGAGAACCCAGTACAATTTCCATGGTCTTTGGCTCTCTTGTCGTTCGCTACGCGTCATTCAGCCAACTTAAACAGCCTTCCGAATAAAGCAACTTTGGGCTCATTACTGACAGTGCACCTCCAAACCCAGCCACCGCTTGCCTCGCCAAATGCAGAGCGTCGATGCCAAGAGGTCGACTTGTTGGGTCAAACCCGCCGCAGCGCTATCACCGCGTTCATGCCGCCAAAGGCGAAGGCGTTGGACAGGACCACGTCGACTTGCGCGTCGCGCGCCTCGTTCGGGACCACGTCCAGCGCGCATTCGGGGTCCGGTTCCTCGTAACCGATGGTGGGGGCGATCACGCCGTCGCGCAGGGCCATGATGCAGGCCAGTAGTTCCACCGCCCCCGTGCCGCCGATCAGGTGCCCGTGCATCGACTTGGTCGAGGAAATCATCAGCTTGTCCGCATGCGGGCCGAACACATCCGCCACGGCGGCGCATTCCGTCTTGTCATTGGCCGCCGTCCCGGTGCCGTGGGCGTTGATATAGCCGACCTGGTCGCGGTTGACCCTTGCATCCGCCAGTGCCCCCTCCATCGCCCGTGCGGCCCCGTTTTTCGAGGGCATCACGATATCGCTGGCATCCGAGGACATGGCAAAGCCGATGACTTCACACAGGATCTCGGCCCCGCGCTTTTTCGCGCGCTCATACTCCTCGAACACGAAAATCCCTGCCCCTTCGCCCTGTACCATACCGTTGCGGTTGGCCGAAAACGGGCGGCACGCATCGCGCGACATCACGCGCAGGCCTTCCCACGCCTTGACGCCGCCAAAGCACAGCATGGATTCCGACCCGCCCGTGACCATGGCAGGCGCCATGCCAGAGCGCACCATCTGGAAGGCCTGCGCCATGGCGTGATTGGACGACGCGCAGGCGGTCGAGACGGTAAAGGACGGGCCCTTGAGGTTGTATTCCATGCTGACATGGCTTGCGGCGGCGTTGTTCATCAGCTTGGGGACTACGAAGGGGTGGACCCGGTTCTTGCCCTCTTCATAGACCGAGCGGTAATTGGCATCCCACGTGCTGACCCCGCCCCCGGCGGTGCCCAGCACCACGCCGGACTTGGCGGCAAGGTCGCCCGAAAAGGTCAGGCCGGACTGTTCGATGGCCTCTTTGGCGGCCGCGAGGGTGAACTGGGTGAAGCGGTCATAAAGACTCATCTGCTGCCGGTTATAGCGCCCTTCTGCCTCGAACCCGCGCACCTGCCCGCCGATCTGGATCGACAGGCGTTCGACGTCCTGAAATTCAAGCGGCCCAATGCCACATCGCCCCTCGCGCATCGCCGCCAGCGTGTCGGGCACGTCATGGCCCAATGCGTTGACCGTGCCCGCACCGGTGATGACAACGCGGTGCATCAGCCCTTTTGATCCGCGATCAACATTTCGATGCCTGTGATGATCGACTGCACGGTCGAGATATCAAAGTCGCTTTCAGAGGGGGCATTGGCGTTGAAAGGAACCGAGACGTCGAATTCTTCCTCGATGGCAAAGATGCTTTCCACCAAACCTAGGCTGTCGATCCCCAGATCCTCAAGCGTGCTGTCCAGTGTCACGTCCGAAGGGTCCAGAACCGCCTGTTCGGCAATGATTTCGATGACCTTGTCCCTGACACTCATTGCAGCTGCCTCTTTCCTGTCGTCGCGGTTGATTTAGTCACTGGTGTCCGACTTGAAAACAGCTTTCTTTAACGCTGTTATGTCAGCCAGCGTCCGGGGCAAACGGCGCAGCGCCTTGTAACTGGCGATCTGGGTCTTCATCTCGGTGGCGGGATAGCCCAACATCGCCTTGCCCGCCCCGACCGAGCTGAGGATGACCGTGGCGGCCCCGACCACGACCCTGTCCCCGATGGTCAGGTTGTCTGCGATCCCCGCTTGCCCGCCCAAGACAACAAAATTGCCGATCCGCACCGATCCGGCAATGCCCGCCTGCGCGCAGACCAGAACGTCATGACCCAGCACGGCGTTGTGGCCGATCTGGACCAAGTTGTCGATCTTGGTGCGGTCTCCGATTTGGGTGGCGCGTATGGTGCCATTGTCGATCGTGGAGTTAGAGCCGATTTCGACGTCATCCCCGATGATCACACCGCCTAGGCTGGCGATGCGCGACCAGCTTTGGCCCTCTGTATCGCCCTGATCGCCAAGGGTCTCGCGCGCCGCCTCGACCCCGCTTTTTTCCGCCGTGACAAAGGAAAACCCGTCGCCGCCCACGCGGACACCCGGATGGGCCAAGAACCTTTGCCCGATCCGCACGCGTGCGCCGATACTGACCTGTTCGCGCAGGTAGGCCTCTGCCCCCAAGTTCGCCTGCCAGCCGACAAAGCATTGCGGGCCGATGATCGAGCCGTCGCCGATACAGGCCTCTGGCCCGATCACTGCGCCGGGGCCGATTGCGACATCCGCCCCGATGCGGGCGGTTGGATCAACAATGGCAGCGGGGTGGATACCGGGGGCGAAGCCCTGTCCGGGGTCCATCATGCCTGTGAGGTGGGCCATGGCGTAGCGCGGACGGTGCGGCAGAATCGCGGCACGCAAACCAAGGGCCCGCCAGTCCGCCCCCGCCCACAGCAGTGCCGCCGTGGCGCCGCCATCGGTCAGCGCCTCGGCGTATTTCGGGGTACTGGCCATGGCAAGATCATTGGGGCCCGCCGATGCAGGTTCGGCCAGCGCGGTGATCACAGTGTCTATGTCACCCGCTGCCTCGGCCCCGATGGCGGCCGCGATTTCGCCAACCGTGTAGTGCATGCGAGCTGTCCCCTGCGCCAATTCAGCCGTCAGGGAAAGCGTCTATCCCTGAACCGCGCGAAGAGCCACCCCGGCCTGCGACAAGGCCCGCCAGATCTGGGCGTCACGCCCGTAGATGTCGCGGCGATACTGGGTATGCCCCTTGGGTGTGGTGAAGGCCGTCCGATAGATGATGTGCACCGGTACCGGGTTTTTCAGATCGACCCGCGATTCCGCACCCGTGGAGAGTTTCGCCTTGAAGAACCCCTGTGGATCGTTCGTCTGCTTGGCGAGCAGCGCATAGGCAAAATCGAACGGGTCGGCCAGGCGCACGCAGCCGTGGCTGAAAGCGCGCACTTCGCGGCTGAACAGGTTCTTGGCAGGGGTGTCATGCAGGTAGATGTTGTAGGGGTTGGGGAACATGAACTTGACCAGCCCCAGCGCGTTACCCTTGCTGGGGGGCTGGCGCATCGAGAATGGGAACGTGCGTTCGGTATACTGGGCAAAATTCACCGCCCCCCGATTGACTTTTCGGCCCCGGCTGTCGGTGATTTCGATATGGCGCACCGCATTCGGGTTGGCCTTGAGCGCGGGCAGATATTCCTTGGTCACGATCGAGCGTGGCACGTACCAGCTGGGGTTGATGACCATGAATTCCATGACGTCCGAAAATTCCGGCGTGGGTCGGTCGGAGCTGGTGGCCCCCACGACGGATCGGGTGGAAAAGGTTTCCTTGCCGTTGTCGAATATCTTGGCCGTGAAGTCGGTGATATTGACCAGGATATGGCGCTTGCCGCGCTCCTGATTCAACCAGCGTTCCCGCTCCATCGCGACGATGATCGATTGCAGACGTTCCTGTACGGATGTGTTGATC
>CAYGPT010000120.1:0-6342 GCA_964351755.1 uncultured Rhodobacterales bacterium
TAGCGCGGCGTCAGCTCATTCAGGTCGAGCAAAGAATGGCGCGGCTAGAAGCACTTCAAAAAGAACTCAAGCGCATGGTGCATGAGTGCAGCGGCGGAAAATCCTCTGATTGCCGTGTTTTGGAAGTCTTGCGAGACCATTCTGAATGCCTGACCGATCACGACGAGATCGGTGCATGAGTCAAAAGCAGCGACTTATGCTAAAATTCTCAAACAAGAGCTTGAAGCTACAGTCACTATAGCAATTAGTATCGTTCCAACATGATTCGAGGAGCGATGATTTTGCAGAAAACCGATCACCTACTTGCATCCACCAAATTGCTGGATTTCGATGCTGAACCTATTGCGCGTTTGATTAATAATCGTGGGTGGCGCGCCATGGAAGAATTTGATCGGATCGGAGCCATTTACGATTTCGTCCGGAATGAAATCGCCTTCGGGTACAATCGGGCTGATGACATTGCCGCCTCGGACGTACTCTCCGACGGGTACGGGCAGTGCAACACCAAAGGTACGCTCTTGATGGCTTTGCTGCGCGGTGTCGACATAAGCTGTCGCTTACACGGCTTCACGATCCACAAAGGCTTGCAGCGCGGTGTTGTTCCCGAGCTTGTTTTTCCTATCGCGCCGGAAGAGATACTTCATTCATGGGTAGAGATCGAATTTAACGGCGCGTGGGTCAACCTCGAAGGTTTCATCCTAGACGACACATTTCTGAATGTCCTGCAAACATCATTCCCCGGAACCGATAGCCTTTGCGGCTATGGCGCGGGCACAGATTGCCTTAGCACGGCTCCCGTCGCCTGGAACGGGGAAGACACCTACATTCAGAAAACTGGCATCGTTAAAGATTTCGGAACGTTCGATACACCTGACGCCTTCTATGCCGTTCACGAACAATCCTTCGGATCGCTGCGGGGTTTCCTCTACCGCCATGTCATACGCCCCTGGATGAATGCTCGCGTGCGTGGTTTCCGCAGCGGGCGCCTGAAGGCCGATCGACGCGGGACACATGCGCATGAGGAGCCTGCCAATGCCGCATGATCACGGACACACCCATATCAATCCGAATTTTGGGGACCGCCGCGTAGCCATCGCCATCTGGGCGAATGCGCTCCTCACCGTTGCGCAAGTCATCGGGGGCATCTTGTCGGGCAGTTTGGCTTTAATCGCCGATGCTCTCCACAATTTCTCCGACATGGCCTCGCTTGTCATTGCCTTTGCCGCGCGCAAGATCGCACGTCGTCCAGCCGACGAACGCATGACCTTCGGCTATGGTCGGGTCGAAATCGTCGCGGCCCTGATCAACTACACCACTCTCATCTTGATCGGTTTCTACCTGATCTACGAAGGTGGCATGCGCATGATCGATCCGCCCGAAGTCATGGGTTGGACCGTCGTCATTCTTGGTGGAATAGCATTGGTGGTCGACACGCTGACCGCAATGCTGACCTATTCGATGCAGAAGGGGAGCGTGAACATCCGCGCCCTGTTTCTTCACAATCTTTCTGACGCACTTGCTTCGGTGGCCGTGATTGTTGGCGGAACGCTCATCATCCTTTACGACCTGCGTTGGGTGGACCCAGCCATCACTATCGGCATCGCGCTCTATATCCTGTATTTGTCCTTCACCGAGATCGGAGGCCCAATCCGAACGTTGATGCTTGGAAGCCCGCCCAACATAGATGGGACAGACGTGGTCGCAGCGATCCAGGATGTTGATGGCGTGGTTGACGTGCATCACGTCCATTTGTGGCAAATGCAGGAACACGCGGCGGCATTGGACTGCCATATCGTTGTAGACCGTGCCAGACTGGGCGAAGCCGATACCATCAAAGAAGACATCAAAGCGGCGCTAAGCAAACGCTTCTCAATCGAGCATTCCACGCTTGAATTTGAAGCAAGCGACAATGCACATCAGGACGCCCAACTGTTTGGGCACGGAACATGACGACGGTGCAAATCCTCTTTTTTGCCACCGGCGCACTATCCAGTCTGCTTTTGATTGGCGCACTCCTTTGGTCGATCTTCCGTCCGTCTAAGCGGATATGGCCCCCGAACAGGGGAAAGTCCGTGATCCCGACTATTGCTTGGGCACTGACACTGACCGTGTTTGGGGCGGCGATCGGTTTGGGCGTCTTGGACTGGGGATCCATTTCTACACCCTACTGGCTGCGTTGGGCAGTCGGACCAGTCTTGATTGCGTTCGGAAACCTGATCGCATGGCAGGGCGCGTTCGGTATAGGTCTTAAGGCCACCAGCGGGCGGAAAGACAAACTCATCACCACCGGTCTCTACCGCCACTCTCGCAATCCGCAGTACCTCGCCGACATGGCCATCCTTGTGGGTATTGGTCTTTTGTTTTCTTCATTTTGGGTTTGGCCCATCGTAGTAGTCGGCGTTCTTCCATTGGCCATTGCCCCATTTGCAGAAGAGCCATGGTTACGTGCTCAGTATGGTGCCAAGTTTGATGACTATTGCGCTGAAACGGGCAGGTTTTTGTAAGACTGCTACCTCACGCAACTGTTACCAGATTTCTATTGAAGCTCTAGCAGCTAGAGGTCGTACGGCTTAGTAAATTGAAGTGAGGACGTAGCGATGACAAGTACAAGAAAAACCCGACGTCAATTCATGTCGACAGCGGCAATTGGTTTGCTCGCGGCACCTACGTTACTCAGTGCACAACAGCAGGACCTATCACCCGTCGAGCGGAATATTGCATCGTTCAAGGCCGACCCCTGGCAAAAGCACTTTGAAAACCTCAGACGTGGCGCAATTCTTTGCGACATCAATACGCGGGCAGTCCAGTACTGGTCGGAGGACGAGAGTATCTACAAACTTTACCCGTCCAGTGTTCCTCTGTCAGAAGATCTGACCCGGCGCGGTTACACCGAGGTCGTAAGGAAGGTTGAGGGACCCAGTTGGAGCCCAACCCCATCAATGAAGCAGCGCAACCCGGAATGGCCCGACTATTGGCCTCCTGGGCCCGATAATCCACTAGGAACTCATGCGCTTTATTTGTCGTGGCAGTATTACCGCGTTCACGGAACCGGCGATACGCGCAAGATCGGCAGACAATCATCAAACGGTTGCATCGGCCTTTACAATGAGCACATCGCGGAACTTTTTGCGCTGGCTGAAGTGGGAACCCAGGTAAGGATATTCTGAGTGTTCAGGCATTGGAACGAATGAGCAGTGAGACCTTAGATCTCAAGTCTCAGGTATCTCGGAGAGGTGGGTTTTTGGCGAATAGCGGTTTGCGAGAGCAATTACAGTCATAGAATTTGATGTGCCCTGAGGAAAAGCTCTGTCAATGCGTACGCAATACAAACGTAGCCGCTCTTTGTATCGGAGGGATGGTCTTGGCTAAGGCGCTGCCAAATTCTGGTTTAGTCGAGAGATTTCGTGCGTCCGCCATATTCTATGGCGACGGTGCTCTTTCAGCAGCGCACGAAAACGAGACAAACCAGCTCCTCCATTTGAGATTGCTCACGAACCGGACATCCGTCGCCGCCGCAGCATTGATCAAAGAGGGCTCTTCGCAGACCTTAGCCGCAAGTTGGATCAATGACCGCTATCCTAGGGGGCCGTATCACCGAGGAGATGCGTGCGTTTCAGTATGCGACTGGTCTTCCAGGCTTGGGGATTAATGAATTTGTACTTCGTTGGCGTTGATCCGACAGTTTGCGAAGTCTCCAAGATCGCTTTTCGCTTCGATCTTAGGGACTTTCTTGAAAGGCGCGGGCTTCTGACAATGCCACAGCGCGACGCCTGTCCAGATATTCCGCTAGATCCTGAATATGGACGCCCCGCGCACTCTTCTGGCTTTTTTCTGAGCGTGTAAGCGGCAGGTCAATGTCTCCGGAGCCCACTTTTCTAAGAAATTTGGCAAGCGTTAAATGCGAGAAGTAGTCCCTGCAGACAGTTTCTGCAGGCACGATTGCGCGTGCATCATATTGCGCCATCAAGAGAAAGAGGGTGTTCATGAATGCCTCGCAGATCATGGTTTCGGTGTCAAAATCGACTGGAAACAGGCGTAAATCAACGGGAGCGCACGGCGGGTTCCGGCGGCGTTAGATTGGTCACGGCTAGAACGAGATGCAGTGGCGCGATGTGGCGTAGCAGAAACACTTGCTCTTTGCGTGTTTGCCGGTCGCAAAGCAGAGGAACGGCGCTACTTCGGCGCCTCTCGCCGCAGCTTTGCAAATCCTCGATCCGTTGCCATAAAACGTTCAACCATTGGGCCGATCAGTTTAGCTGGATCGTCAAGCGTTTGGCCAGTTTGGCGTTCCAGCACCTTTGCATAGACGACAAGGTCCCGGTGGATCGCAGCGGGCATTTCAATTGTCAGCTTCACGGGTTTGTCGTCTGACAAAGCTCCCAGTTTCAATTTGGTCATCAGTGACCTCCTCGGGGTTCAAGGATTAGATCGCGTGTGACAATCACCCGAACGGGGAATCCTGGCCGGATGGTGAGCGTCGGCGGCACATCCAGCTGGCGGCTGACGATCCCTTGGCCGGCATTGCCGATGGTGTCTTGCACACCGTCGCGGATTGCACGGGCGACCGGATCGTCTTCGTTTGCGCTGAGTTCCGTACCGATGTTGAGTAGGGTGGCGAGTCCGGCGGCTCGCAAAAGGTCTCCCCAATGATGATCGACGCCGTCCTCGAGGCCGGCATAGCCAGCATTGTCGGCCCCGGGCAGGCGCTCCAAGACAATGGACCGACCGTCTGGCAGAATGATCCGGTTCCAGACCAGTAAGATACGTCGCTGACCGAAGCCGACGCCGTTATCGTACTCACCGATCAGTCGGCTCCCCTGCGGCAGGAGAAGATATCGCCCTGACGGGCTGTCATAGACGTTCTGGGTCACTTGAGCCACGATCAGACCCGGCAAGTCAGAGCGAATGCCCGAGACGAGGGCAGCGGGAATGACGGACCCCGCCTGAAGGACGTAAGGCGAGGCGGGTGGTGTGACACGATCCGGGGCAACGATGCGACGGTCGACGGGGGCATTGAGGAAGGCGAGTTGGCGATCTTGATCTGTTTGTGCACCGCCGTCCGGTTGTGGTGCGGTGAAGCTATCCGGAGGTGCGGCACTGGGTGCAGCGAAACCCGATGGAGCGGTCGGTGACTGCGTAGCAAAGAATACTTCGCTTGTGCGGGCGGCTTCCTCTTCCGCGAGCCGACGCTGCTCGGCTGGGTCAGGACCTGGCATGGGCGAGGCTGGGACGGGTTGCCCTGCGTCTTGTGTGCGCAGGATCGGGCGTCCGAGGTCTCCGGGCAGGGCGGGTCCGAGTTGCGGAATGCCGCTGTAATCGGAGGGCAAGCGGCGCAGCTCGTCGGCGGTGGGGCGGTTTTCCGTGGTGAAGAGTTCGCCGGGTCGATCTCGTGCCGGGCGGTCCTGCAAGGCGAAAATCAAGGCGCCGCCGATACCGACGGCCGTGATGACGGCGAGGCCGCCGAGAACTTTGCGGGAGAGTCGCACGACGCGGGGCGGATCGGGTCGGAGCCGGAACGGGTCACTTGGGTTGGTGGACGGCGGCACTCCGGGGTCTGAGGCTGACGTGGTCATGGGCGCGTTCTCCCATCTGTGCGCACAATCCTGACCACCTGCTGATCGTCGCCCCCGAGGCGCAATTCAGCGGCGGCAAAGAGCCGATCCACAATCAGGACGTTGCGGAAGACGCGGGTGTTTACCAATTCCGCGCTCCCATCGGCCCCAAGCACAAAGAGAGGTGGCATCTCGCCCTGCACGATGCCGCGCGGGAAGATGACATAAACGCGGCGGCCATCGTCGAAGACACTGTCCGGCTGCCACGGTGGGGTGTTCCCTTCGACTTGCAGCCCATAGCGATAGTTGCGGTGGCTGGCCGGAGGGATTGTGGGCTGCTGGATTGCAGGCGGGCGTGGCTGTGCACGCCCCGGCGGATAGGACCAGGCGACGGAAGCCATGTAGGAGGTCTCATTGGCACGCAGTTCAATCAGATACGTCCGACGGTCAGTGTTGATCACGAGATTTGTGGAGATGTCGGGCTGGGTCGGTTTGACAAGGATGTGCACACGGGCGCTGCGCCCGTTGCCGCTTTCGGTATCGCCAATGATCCAGCGCGTCGTGTCTCCGGCTGCAATTGGTCCCGCGCCAGTCAATTGCTCGCCGGGCTCCAGCGCGATGTTGGTGATCTGACCGGGGGCGGCATAGATTTGGTAGAGGGCTCCTTCGCTGTAGGGAAAGACCTGGATCGCATTGTAATAGCCTTCGCGGCGGGGTTCGACACGGGCGGCCGCATTGGCATTGATGACGCGAGCCTCTGCGGTGGCCGCATCCGTGTCGCCGCCGCAGA
>CAYGPT010000121.1:0-512 GCA_964351755.1 uncultured Rhodobacterales bacterium
GGCCTGAACCGTCTGCCGCTGGCCGACCGGGCCACGATTGCCAACATGGCGCCTGAATATGGCGCCACCTGTGGCTTCTTCCCGATCGACCGTGAAACCCTGCGCTATCTGGAAAATACAGGCCGCGACAAGGACCGCATCGCGCTGGTCGAGGCCTATGCGAAAGAGAACGGCATGTGGCGCGACGACAGCTACGCACCCGTCTATACTGACACGCTGCATCTGGACATGGGCACCATCGTGCCCGCGATTTCCGGCCCCAAACGCCCGCAGGATTACATAGCACTGACCAAAGCCGCCTCGGCATTCGGCGCATATATCAAGGGCCAGCGCCCGGACATCTCCGCGCCTGCGGATGAGAAAAAGGAATGGACCGGCGAAGGCGGCCAACCCGCCCCGCACCACATTCCGGGCAATATCGGCCATCATAAATCCCAAGCCGTCGAAGGCGAGGATTACAAACTGCATGACGGCTCCATCGTGATCGCCTCGATCACGTCCTGCACCAACAC
>CAYGPT010000121.1:522-6063 GCA_964351755.1 uncultured Rhodobacterales bacterium
CTTCAACCTCGTCGGCTACGGCTGCACCACCTGTATCGGCAACTCGGGGCCGATCCAGAAGGAATTGAGCGACGCGATCTCCAAGGGCGACCTCATCGCCACCTCGATCCTGTCGGGCAACCGCAACTTCGAAGGGCGGATCAGCCCGGACGTGCGCGCCAACTACCTCGCCTCGCCGCCGCTGGTGGTGGCCTACGCCCTCGTTGGTGACATGAATATCGACATCACCACCGAACCGCTCGGGCAGGACCAGGACGGCAACGACGTCTACCTCAAAGACATCTGGCCCAGCCAGGCCGAAATCGCCGAACTGGTCGAAGCGACCGTGACGCGCGAGGCATTCCAGACCAAATACGCCGACGTCTTCAAAGGCGACGAGAAATGGCAGGGGGTCGAGACCACCGACGCGCTGACCTATGACTGGCCGCCGACCTCGACCTACGTGCAGAATCCGCCCTACTTCCAGGGCATGGGCGCCGATCCAGGCACGATCAGCAACATCGAAGGGGCCAAGGTGCTCGCCATCCTCGGCGACATGATCACGACCGACCACATCAGCCCCGCCGGGTCGTTCAAGGAATCGACCCCCGCAGGCAAGTACCTGACCGAACGGCAGGTCGCACCGCGCGAATTCAACTCCTATGGAAGTCGTCGCGGCAACCACGAGGTCATGATGCGCGGCACCTTCGCCAACATCCGCATCAAGAACGAAATGCTGGACGGGGTCGAAGGTGGCTATACCAAGGGGCCGGACGGCACACAGATGTCGATCTACGACGCGGCCATGGCGCATCAGGCGGCAGGCACGCCGCTGGTGATCTTCGGCGGCGAGCAATACGGGGCCGGGTCGTCGCGCGACTGGGCCGCCAAGGGCACAGCGCTGCTTGGGGTCAAGGCGGTGATCGCTGAAAACTTCGAGCGCATCCACCGCTCCAACCTCGTCGGCATGGGGGTGATCCCGTTCGAATTCACGAATGGCGACACCCGCAAATCGCTGGGCCTGACGGGCGAGGAAACGGTGTCCATCTCCGGCCTCGATACGATCAAGCCGCTCGAGGTGGTGCCGTGCACGATCACAATGGCGGACGGCTCGACCAAAGAGATCGAACTTAAATGCCGGATCGATACGGCGATCGAGATCGAGTACATCGAACATGGCGGCGTGCTGCACTACGTCCTGCGCAACCTCGCAAAGGCGGCCTGACCCCGCGCAGGCCCCGCAGCTTCAAAACTGCCGGGTCCTGCTTCTCTGATTTAAAAAAATCCCCGCCGGAGGCTCCGACAGCAGATGTCAGGAGCCTCCGGCGGCGGTATTTTCAGCCAGAAAAAACGGGGCGGATCGGGAATGATGTGCGCCGTCAGGCGCTCAATTTGACAGCGCTTGGTTCAGGGCCGGAACGAAACGCTGTTCATAATCCGACCCCACCAGCGGGCCGATAAAGCGAAACAGCACTGTTCCGTCGCGCCCGATGATGAAGGTCTCGGGCGGGGCCGTCACACCCCATTCGATGGCCGAGCGGCCCGCAGGGTCAAAGGCCACACCGGCAAACGGATTGCCGTCATCGGTCAGGTACTGGATCGCGGCTCCTTCCTTATCACGAAAATTGACCCCGACGATCGGCATACCCTCGGCAGCCATCTCCAGCAGTTTCGGATGCTCCGCCCGGCACGGCGGGCACCACGAGGCCCAGAAGTTGACCAAGGTCACCTCTCCGCCGCCCAGCATATCCGACGTCACGCCCGGAAAATCGCCCAAGGTTGCCTCGGTCAGTGCCGGTGCAGCGCCGCCCACACGGGTCGAGGGCAGTTCATTGGGGTTATCGCGAAACATCCCCACCGCCGCCAGCGCGACAAAGCCCGCGAATATCCCGATAGGGGCCAGCATCATCGGCGACAGCTTAGCCATTGCGCCGGGTCCGTTCTTCGACATCTCGCATTTCGGCACGCACCCGGACACCGCGCCAAAGGCTCAGGGCCACGATGGCGACCAGTAACACGATGCTGACTGCATAGGCCGACAGCACTGCATCCGCATATTTTCCCAGATCAGGCAACTTTTGCCTCCCGCGCGATCAGCGCCCGGGTTCGTCGCACCCGGATTTCGGTCCCCGTCCGGTAGAGCACAAGTGCGAGAAACAGTAGCACGAACCCGGCGATACACACCAGCAGCGGCTGATAGAACACATCCGCCACGTTCTCTTCCTTGTCCAGCGACAACGACGCCCCCTGATGCAGCCCCTGATTCCAGAAGTTGACCGCATAGCGGCTGAGCACGGCAAAGACCGTACCCAGTAGGCATAGTATCGAGGTCAGGTCGGCAGAGTTGTCCGGGTCCTCGATCGCCTCCAACAGCGCGATGTAGCCAAGGTAAAACAGGAACAGGATCAGGAACGAGGTCAGGCGTGGATCCCACGCCCAATAGGTTCCCCACATCGGCTGGCCCCAAATCGCGCCTGTGAAAAGGGCGATCAGGGTCATGACCACGCCCACGGGGGCGGCCGCGCGCGCCGCCAAAGCGGACACGTGGTGGCGCCGGATGATCCAGATCAGCGAGGCCACCAGCATCATGAACCACGCATTGATCGCCATCAGGGCGCTTGGCACGTGCAGATAGATGATCTTGACGGTCGATCCTTGCCGGAAATCATCCGGGGTAAAGAAAAACCCCCAGACCAGCCCGACAACAAGACAGGCAAAGGCCAGCCCCCACAGCCACGGCAAAATCCGCTCGCTTAGGCGCAAGAACTTGACCGGATTGGCATATTCCCACAACGACATGATCTCTATCTAAGCCCCCTCTTCGCCCATCTCAATCCAAATCCCCGTTATCGCAGGTTCACGCGCAACACCGCGCCCGCGGCAAATGGCATCAAGGCCAGCACCGCGCAGGTGATCCCCGCCAGAAACAGCAGTGGCGTGGCAGGATCAAGCCCTTCTGCGCTGCGCCGCGCCGCCTCGGCCCCGAAGATCAGCGTCGGGACATAGAGGGGCAGGACCAGCAGCGACATCAGCAACCCGCCGCGCTTGATCCCCACGGTCAGAGCAGCGCCGAACGCCCCGATCATCGACAGCGCGGGCGTCCCCAGCGCAAGGCTCAGCACCAGGACCCCGTACCCGCCGGGTGCGAGGTTCAAGAGCACCCCCAGCACAGGGGCGGCCAGAACCAGCGGCAGGCCGGTGGTGATCCAGTGCGCGCCTGCTTTGACGGCCACCACAGCCTCCAGCGGCAAGGGCGAGGTCGCAAGCAGATCCAGTGCCCCGTCCTCCCAATCCACGGCCAGAAGGCGGTCCAGCGACAACAGGCACGCCAATAGCGCACCCAGCCACAGCACACCGGGCGCGATGCGCGCCAGCAACCCCGACGAAGGCCCGACGGAAAACGGCACCAGCACCACGACGATCAGAAAAAAGGCAAGCCCAAGGCCAAAGCCCCCGCCCGCGCGCAAGGCAAGCGCCAGATCGCGAAAGAACAGCGCCCTCACAAAAACGCCTCGTCCGGGGAGGCGACGCTGCCCGCTTGCGCGCGGAATGGGGTCACGTCCAGCACCGCCGCATCCAGTCCAAGGTCGATATGCGTGGCGATCAAGGCCGACCCGCCGCCGGACAGATGCGCGCGCACCGCATCTGCAAACAGCGCAACCGATGCAGCGTCCAGCGATACGGTAGGTTCGTCCAGCACCCAAAGCGGGCGGCCCGTGACCAGCAGACGGGCCAGACCGAGGCGGCGTTTTTGCCCCGCCGACAATTGCCCGGCGCGGCGATCCGTCAATGCCTCAAGATCAAAGGCGCGCAAGGCGACCCCGATCCCGTTGTGCCCAAACACCGCCGCCCAGAACCGCAGATTCTCGGCCACGCTTAACGCGGCTTTCAACCCATCCGCATGGGCGGCATAAGCGACGCGATCCTCGGCACCGACAATTGCTCCCGCCATCGGCTCTTGCAGGCCCGCCACACAGCGCAGCAGCGTCGTCTTGCCCGATCCGTTCGGCCCTCGCACGACAAGCGCCTGCCCGCCCGACAGCCCAAAAGACACGCCCGCAAGCACAGGTACGCCGCCACGGCCCACGGCCAGATCAGTGACACTCAATTCCATGGGATCATCGCTAACGGAACACGCGCCCGCGCAAAAGCCCCTGATCCACCTTCATCTCGCCAGATAAAGGCGGGGCGCGGTCGCAGGACCCCCTCTGCCCTCTCAGACAGGCAACATCGCCAGCGCAACGCGCCGCCCTTCGCTCAGCAGCACGTTGTAGGTGCGCGCGGCAGAGGGCGACGACATGACCTCGGCGCCGAGGCCCGCATCGTCCAGCCGCTTGCGCAGATCGAGCGGCAAATGGGCGATCTCGGCCCCGGTGCCGACAAACAGCACGTCGACCCTGTCCCTCAGCGCCAGCAGCGCATCGGCATCCTCGAACCCACCCCACTGGGTCGTGCCCGCAGGGCCAGTCAGTACAGCCCCTTCGATCACCGCGCCGCCAATGCGGAAAAACCCCGGCCCATAGCCCTCGACCGGCTTGGCGTCGGTATAGGTAATCTCGTTCAGGCGCATGTCTCTCAACTCCAGATGGGCAAGCCCACGATAGCAGCCGCTGCGATGACGATATAGGCCACTGCGCGGAAAAGTCGCTCGGCCCCCGGATCGAACAGCCGCGCGCCCAACACATTGGCCGCCATATAAAGCGGCACACACAGAACCCCGACTGTGATTGCCAGCACATCCAACAGACCGGCACTCACGAAGACCGCAATCATCAACAAATCAATACCCAGAAGGTACAACAGGAAATTGGCCCGGATCACCGCGACCGGCAAGGAACTGGCCATGTACAGCATGATAACCGGTGGCCCCGGCACCCCCGCGATGCCGCCCAAAAACCCACCGATGCCCCCGACGCCGACAATGCCCGCTGGGCGCAAGGTGCCTGCATAGCGCCAGCCCGACATCACAAGGCCCAGCAGGATCAGAACAATAACCGAAACCGACCAGCCAAAGATGGCCGGGTCCAGCATCGACAGGCCCCACAAGCCCAGCGGCAGGCCCACGGCAGCGCCCGCAAGCAACAACAGCGCCTCACGCGGGGCACCCACCCGCAGGGCGGCGCGCAGGTTGGGCAGCGGCCCCCAAAACTCGACCACTGTCAGAAACGCAAGGGCCGCGAACGGGTCCAGCACCGAACTCGCCATCGGCATGATGATCAGGGCAGACCCGAATCCTGTGAACCCGCGCACCAACCCCGCCGCCGCAATCGCCCCCACCAGCCACCACAGCCCCGGCAAGGCCAGGGCCGAGCCGACCAGATCAGGCATCTATGTTTGCGTATTGGTTGCCTGCATTGGCATCCGGTTTCGACCAGTCCCGCTTGACCCCCAGCCAAAGCAGGATGGTCGAGGCCACAAAGACCGAGGAATACGTCCCCACGATCACGCCCCAGATCATCGCGAACACAAAGCCCCGGATCACGTCCCCACCCAGCACATAAAGCGCAATCAGCGCCAGAAGCGTGGTGACCGAAGTCATCATCGTCCGGCTCAGCGTCTCGT
>CAYGPT010000122.1:0-5975 GCA_964351755.1 uncultured Rhodobacterales bacterium
CCGCGATGCCGACGCTGAAGGCACAATTTTTTCCCGGTGTGGACCGGGACCAGTTCACGATCGAACTCGACATGGCACCCGGCACCGGCATCGCGGACACGGCCCTGGTGGTTGATCGGATCAACGCCCGCTTGCAGACTGACGAGCGGATCAAACAGGTGATGTGGGTCATGGGCCGTTCGGCCCCGGCCTTTTACTACAACATCGTCGGCGCGCGCGAGAACGCGCCGGGGCATGCCCATGCCCTGCTGACCACAACATCCCCCGAAGCCACCGAACTGGTGCTGGGCGATTTGCAACGCACCCTCGCCCCCCTCGCGCCCGAGGCGGATATCCTCGTGCGCGGTCTGGTGCAGGGTCCGCCCGTGAATGCCCCGGTCGAATTGCGCTTTGCCGGCAACGATCTGGCCCAATTGCGCGCACTAGGGGACGAGGCGCGGCGGATTATTTCGGACGTGGGCTCCGTCCTTGTCAGCCGGGCGACCATTGGGATCGGTGCGCCCAAGGCGACAATCACGGTCGACGAGGCGCAGGCGCAAATCCTTGGCCTCGACCTTGCGCAGGTGTCGGGTCAGTTGCAGGCGGGGCTCGAGGGGATCACGGGCGGGTCCATGGTAGAAGGGGACGAGGAATTGCCGATCCGGGTGCGGCTGGGCGACGGCACACGTGGCTCGCTTCAGGCGATCCGCGACCTGCCAATCCTGCGCCCCGATGCGCCAGCCCTTGCCGCCGAAGGGCGCTGGCCCGCCCTGCCCCTGTCCGCGATATCCACGGTCGAACTGCAACCCGCCGCCAGCACCATCACGCGGCGCAACGGCGAACGGGCCAATACGGTGCAGGCCTTCATCCTGCGCGACGTGTTGCCCGAAGAGGCCCTGATCGAAGTGCAGGCCGCTTTGGACGCCGCAGGTTTCACCGTGCCCCGAGGTGTGCGACTGGAACTGGGCGGTGATTCAGATGCGCGCGCCGACACATTGTCGGACCTGCTGGCCTCGCTTGGCCTGATCGTCACCTTATCGATTGCAGCGATTGCGCTGACATTCAATTCGTTCCGCCTCACGGGCGTCGTGCTGGTGGTGTCGGGCCTTAGCGCGGGGCTGAGTCTGCTGGCGCTGGCGGTGTTTCAGTACCCGTTCGGGATCAACGCGATCATCGGGGTGATCGGTTCCATCGGTGTGTCGATCAACGCGGCCATCATCATCCTGTCTGGACTGGCCGAGGACGAGCGCGCCAACACGGGCGACCGTAGCGCAATGATGGACGTGGTCATGGCCTCAAGCCGCCATATCGTGTCCACGACCATCACGACATTCGGGGGCTTCTTGCCACTGATCCTTGCCGGGGGCGGGTTCTGGCCCCCCTTCGCGATGTCGGTGGCGGGCGGTGTGCTGCTGTCCACGGTGGTCAGCTTCTACTTTACACCGGCCATGTTCGCGCTGATCCACCGGCGACGCAAGGCACCACGAGAGGTCGCACCGGCGGACGATCTCGGGGATACGCCGTTCAAGATTTACCCGCCTTATCAACAGGCCGCAGAATAGATCAGTCCCTGCGCGACCGCAGCTCGACCATGTCGGAGCCGTGGGCCGCCGTCACATCGTCGAACAAGGTGCGCAGATCCAGCGTGCTTTCCACTTCGATCTGATCGAAATGGGCGGTCAGCCAGCGATCCGCGTGTTCCCGGCCCAGATCGCGCAGGTGCAGCAGGAACGCCCATTCCGAGTTCAGCTTCGAAGAGGCATCCAGCGCCAGCATGTCGTCGCATCCGTCGATCATGTGCATGTTCAGCACGCGGTATTCGTCGCTGGACAGCGCCCCATCCTCGATCAGGCGGTGGATCAGGTCGATCGTGCGCAGGTCGCGCAAGAGCGAGCCGTTGAAGGTGATCTCGTTCACGCGGTTCTGAATGTCGCGCGCACTGCGCGGGGTGCCCGGTCGCAGCAGCGGGTTGATCTGCACGATCACGATGTCGGAGGATGGCGAGTGGTCTATGAAGGGAAACAGCACCGGATTGCCCATGTACCCGCCGTCCCAATAGGGCACGCCGTCGATCTCGACCGCCTTGAACATGTCCGGCAGGCAGGCCGAGGCCATAACCACATCCAGCGTGACCTCGTGGCGGTGAAAGACGCGGGCGCGCCCCGTCTCGACATTGGTGGCCGAAATGAACAGACCCATATCCTGACACCCTGACACCTTGTCGAAGTCGATAAAATCCTCGACCAGATCGCGCAGCGGGTTCAGGCCAAGCGGGTTTAGGTCGTAGGGCGAGGCCATGCGGCTGATGGCGTCCATCATCACGAAACCGGGTGATGTGTCCAGCGACCATGACCCCAGCAGGATATCCAGCGGGGTCCGCTTGATGGGGCTCGCTTGCCCTGCGATGCTCACCTGCCTCCAGAAATCTTCGAGCGCGCGGCGCGCGCCTGCAGCCCCGTTGTCAAACATGCCTTGTGTGGCGACGACCGCATTCATCGCGCCCGCAGAGGTGCCGCTGATCCCTTCGATCCATAGGCGGTCTTCCTCGAACATGCGATCCAGAACGCCCCAGGTGAAGGCTCCGTGCGAACCGCCCCCTTGCAAGGCAAGGTTGATCGACTTTTCGTGCCGTTTGCTGCGTCCATTGGTCTGTAGCATCGGTGGGCCTCCTTTCGAGGTGGCGCCTGTCGGCTATTGAGCGGTCCAACCGCCATCGACCGGCAGTGACGCGCCAGTGATCGACGCAGCGGCCTCTCCGCTCAGGAATACGCACAACGCGCCAAGCTGTTCGACAGTGACGAATTCCTTGGTCGGCTGGGCCTTGAGCATGACATCGTTCTTCACTTCTTCCTCGGAAATGCCGCGCGCATTGGCTGTGTCGGCCACTTGCCCTTCGACCAGCGGTGTCAGCACGTAGCCGGGGCAGACCGCATTCACGGTCACCCCATCCTGCGCGGCCTCGAGGGCGACGGTCTTGGTCAGGCCAAGTATGCCGTGCTTGGCCGCGACATAGGCGGATTTGAAGGGCGACGCGACAAGGCCATGGGCCGAGGCGATGTTGATGATCCGCCCGAACTTGCGCTCTTTCATCCCCGGCAGGGCCGCGCGAATGGTATGAAAGGCTGAGGTCAGGTTGATCGCGATGATCGCGTCCCATTTGGCAATCGGAAACTCCTCGATGGCCGAGACGTGCTGGATGCCCGCATTGTTAACAAGGATGTCTACTGCGCCGAACCGTTCGATGGTTTGCAGCACGAGATGCTCGATCTCTTCGGGCTTGGTCATGTCCGCGCCGTGATAACCCACCTCGCCTGTACTGATACCATCAAGGCGGGCACGGTTTGCCTCGATCTCGTCCGCGTCGCCGAAACCGTTGAGCATGATGTTGTAGCCTTCGGCGGCGAAGGCCTCGGCAATGCCAAGACCGATGCCGCTGGTCGAGCCGGTGATGATGGCGGTGCGTGTCATGTAGGGCGTCCTTTTCGTGAGTGATGCTGCGCTGCGGAAAGTTTGATTTCCCCACAGGTAGTACCGATCACGCCAAGGTGCAAATTTCGAATGCGGGGCCGCAGAGCAAGGACACGTGCGCGGGCGCACGACACGCGCGACCTACAGCGGAATGTCGCCCGTTGGCCCGACGTCCAGCCGACAGATGTGATCGGCCAGATCCTGCGGGAAAAGCATACGCACCAGCGGGTCGTGTCCCGGCACGATCAGGTTTGGCGCACTGGCGAGACGGTACAACGTGTCGAACCCGTCAAGCATGTTCTGAAGGTCGACTACGATGGGGAAGGGTTTGCGACTCATGAAATTCTCATAGAAATGCGAGGCATCCGAGGCCAGCACCATCCATCCCGCCTGCGTTCGCACCCGCACCGCCTGCAGACCGCGCGAATGTCCGCCGATGCAGTGTAGCGTGACCCCGTCCGCCACTTCCGCCTCGCCCTCATGAAAGATGACCTTGCCGGAATAAAGCCGTTTGACCGCCTCGCACACGTGCCCAGCCGTAAATGGCATCCGCAACGTGTCGTGGCACATGCAAGGGCCGGTGGCATAGGCCATCTCAGCCGCCTGCAGGTGCAGTCTGGCATTGGGAAACAGGTGTAAGCCGCCTGCGTGATCGTAGTGCAGGTGGGTGACGATGATTTCAGTGATGTCCTCAGGCGTCAGATCGAAGGGTCTGAGCGCCTTCACAGGGTCCAGCCGGATCGGGCGGCCCCGCGCCGTGGCTTCACCGTTGTCATAACCCGTGTCAACAAGGATCACGCGCCCCTCCTGCGGGCCGGTTCCCCGGATCAGCCACATGTAATAGTCGATGGCGTGGGGCGCATCGTGGTTGTCATCAAAGATGAAGCTGTCCGCGCGGGTGCGCCCGGCCCTGTCGCCGTATTTGATGGCGTGAATCTGCCACGTGCTCATCCGTCGACACGTGCGAAGGTGACCAATGTGCGGTTTTCGATCAGATCGGCGACCTTGGGGCCTGTGGCCTTGTAATGGGGCATGGTCTGATGCGCCTCGAACGCGGCAAGATCGTCGTATTGCTCGTACAGGAAAACGGTGTTGGGCCGGCTTGGGTCCGTGCACACATCGAATTGGCGGCAACCCGGTTCATCGCGCACCGAACTGCGCGCGTTGAAAAGGATATGCTCCATGAACTCCTCCATCTTGCCAGGTTTGATGTCGAAGGTGACGGTGACGGCATATGGCATGTGGTGCCCCTTTTCATTCTGGCCCGGCACGGTGCGTGCATTATGGGCATTTGCTAACGTATGCATTAACGTATACATCAATGGCACACAAGGCGAGTCGTCCGGGACTCAGCCTAAGGCCCATGGAGGCGCGTTGCCCATGAAAACCCATTTCGACATCGCCGTGTTTCAGGGCGACGGCATCGGGCCCGAGATCATGGCCCCGACTGTCGGCATCCTCAGCGACCTCGCGTCAACGGGGGGCTACGCGCTGACCTTTGGCGACCTGCCCGCAGGGGCGGCGCATTACCGGGACACAGGCCAAAGCCTTCCCGTCGCCTCAATGGAAGCCGCGCGCGCAGCGGACGCGATCCTGCTATCGGCGATGGGCTTGCCGGATGTGCGTTACGCCGATGGCACCGAAATCTCGCCACAGATCGACTTGCGCAAGGCGCTGACACTGTTTGCAGGCGTGCGACCCGTGACCATCCGCCCGGGTCAGCCGACGCCACTGGCCACCGACCGGCCGGTTGATTTCGTCTTGATCCGCGAAAGCACCGAAGGGTTGTTCTACACCCAAGGACGCGGCGAAGTCGAAGCGGACGAGGCGCGCGAGACCTTGCGCATCACGCGGGCGATTTCCGAACCCTTGTTCCGCTTTGCCTTTGATCTCGCCAAGTCCCGCAAGGCCAGCGGGCGCGGCCCAGGCAAGGTCACCTGCGTGGACAAGGCCAACGTGTTCCGCGCCTTCGCCTTTTTCCGCGAGATGTTCGACGCCGAAGCCGCCAAGCACCCTGACATCGAAGCCAACCACGCCTATGTCGACGCTACCGCCCTGTGGATGGTGGAAAAGCCGTGGATTTTCGACGTGATGGTGACGGAAAACATGTTCGGCGACATCCTGTCTGATCTTGGCGCGGGGTTGATGGGGGGGCTTGGCCTTGCCCCGTCCGCCGATATTGGTCACGACCACGCGGTGTTTCAGCCCTGCCACGGCTCTGCGCCCGACATTGCAGGGCAAGGGGTTGCCAACCCCATGGCCATGATCCTGTCGGCGGCGATGATGCTGGACTGGCTGGGCGGGCGGCACGAGATACCTGCGATGCTTGCGGATGGGACCCGTTTGCGCGATGCGGTGGACACGGTGGTGGCCGAGGGTCGTGTTCTGACCCGTGATCTGGGCGGGACTGCTGGCACCGCGGACGTCGCCACAGCGGTCCGCGAGGCGCTGGCATGAACATCCGGGTCGCGTGCATCGGGGCAGGCTATTTCAGTCAGTTCCACTATGATGCGTGGTCACGGATCGAC
>CAYGPT010000123.1:0-5934 GCA_964351755.1 uncultured Rhodobacterales bacterium
GCAACCTTGCAATCGTTCCATGAGTTGGAAGATTTGCAAGGTTGTGTTTATTGCGCGCACTTCAGAAAGCCCAACTTCTCCGCGCATTCCAGCAGCATCCCCACGGATGACGGCTGCCAGCTGGCGCGTCCGCGCGGGGCGCTTTCGCGCATTGATTCCAGCCGGTCACAGATCGCCTAAAGCGTGACGTCAGGGTCCGCACCCTTGATGCCCGCGACAATCGCGGGCATAGCCTAACAGGGGCATGAAAACGGGGCCGTTTGCAATTTCATTTACCGCTAATAAACGACCGTTTGGCCGCGCGATCAGAGCCCGGCTGCCTTCGTCAGGTTCACTCGGAACCGGTCCCGCCGGCGCTGGTAGCGACGAGTCATCTCGGCCGAGGCGTGCCCTAGCTGCTTTTGGATGTAGCGTTCGTCGACTTCCGCCGAACTGGCGAGACCGGCGCGCAGCGAATGGCCGGAGAACAGCGCCAGGCGGTCTTTCTCGGGCAGATCCGAACGGATGCCCGCGTCCAAGACCGTGCGCTTGATCAGGCGTGCGACATGCTTGTCGTTGAGCCGTGCATCAAGAGCGCGCTTGCCATCGCGTGAAGTGCCGACAAAGACCGGACCGAAGTCGATCTTTGCGAAGTGCAGCCATTGCTCAAGAGCATGCACGGGGCAGGTCTGATCCTTGGAGCCGCGGCCGATCTCGACCTCGCGCCAACCGGTCTTGGCATTGAGGGTGAGGAGGGCGCCTTTTTCGAAGATCTCGATCCAGCCGCCGGACTCCGGTGTGTCGGCTTTTTGCACGTCCAGGCTGACGATTTCGGATCGGCGGAGGCCGCCAGCATATCCCATCAGCAGGATCGCGCGATCCCGCAGTCCGCGCAGGTCGAAAGCAAGGGTGGCCACCATTGCGAGGATGTCTTCGGCCAGGATCGCTTCCTTCTGCACTGGCGGGCGCGCATGCTTGCGCTTGATCCCCGCCAGTACGGTGGCGATGTGGCGGTTCTTGCGATCGAGGGTGAAGCCTCGCTGGGCGTAGTTCCAGGCGAGGCCCGAGAGGCGCCGGTCGATGGTCGAGACCGACAGGGCGGGGGAGGGGCCCGAACCGGAAGCCAGATCGGCGAGATAGAGCCCGATCATCTCCGGGGAAGGCGGCAGCGGTTCTGCGCCTTTCATCCGGCACCAGCGTGCGAAATGCGCCCAGTCCTTTGCATAAGCCTTCAGCGTGTTTTCCGACGCAGCGGCGCGCGCATAGTCGCGGGCCGTGTCGACCAGCCGATCGAGAGTGCCGGAACCGGCCACATGAGAGGGCAGGGTGATGCCATCGCTCTGGACTTGTTCGGGAACTGCGCCTGATTTATACTCTTCATCCATACGCACTCTCCAGGAGGACATCATGGGCCGCGTGAAAGTCAATCTGACTCTGGATGCCGATGTCGCGGAATCGGCACGGTCGCTTGGCCTCAACATGTCGCGTCTGGCCGAAGCGGCGATCATCGAAGCGGCCAAGGTTGAACGCAACCGTCTGTGGCGCGAGGCGAACCAACCCGCAATCGACATCTATGCCGAGGAGATCGCCAGGGAGGGTTTGCCCCTCGCGGCCCACCGCAGCTTCTGAAGCGAGGTTGGTATGGCACAGTTCGATCTCTATCGCCTCAAGGGTGGGCAGCTTGTCGTGGATCTTCAAACCGATCTGATCGGAATCGAAGCGTCGCGTATTGTCGCCCCTTTGCGAGAGATGGGGCGATATGCGTCGTTCCCCGGCCTCACCCCGACGGTCGAGCACAATGGGTCGGCGTGGATTGTCAGGGTTCAGGAACTCGCCGCTGTTCCTGGCACTGAATTGCGAGATCGGGTTGGCTCTTTGGCCGATCATCGCGACGCCTTGAAGCGCGCGTTGGACATCCTGATCGACGGCGTGTGATCCAGACCTGAAGGAAGAGAGTGTCAAAGCCTCGCTGGGAGCGGTGTCTCTCTCGTTGCCCTCGTTGCCCGAAGACCCATTTGGCGCGGATGAGCTCGATTTCTCGTGGTTTTCTGACATATCGTAGAGCATATCTTATGATGTCCAATAAGGCAAACTTATTGGACATATCGAAGAGCTGTAAGGTGAGGCGGTTTGTGCCGTATATTGTGGACGAAAGCGCCGCAGCAGGATAGTGTTGGGATATGACCTATCAGCCAACAGCACTCACCGACGACCTCAGCACCCTTCCCAAGCTGCCCGCTTGGGTCACCTCCCGGCGTGCAGAAACCCTTGATACTGTGGGATTTCGATCCGGGGCCGCATTGGCGGTGCTGGATGCGGTGGTCACCAATCCAAGGCATGTGGTGCCGGTCAAACTACTGGCCAATCGGCTGGCGCTGACAGCGGCCACGGCGACGTCAAAGCTGGAAGGGCGTTTGGCGCGCGAAGCGGATATTCGCGATGCCTATCATCTGACGCCGCCCGGGGAGGCGCGGGGGCCGGACGGTGATCTACTGGCATTCTGGCGCGAAGGAGGCCGTCTTCGTTCGATCGGGAGCGAGATCGCCGACATGGCCGGAGCCCGGCACGCGTGCGAGGTGGGCGCTTGGCTCGATACGGGTTTGGAGCGGGCCAGGACCCATGGACCACTGTCGGGATGTGTGGCAGTTCTGCGCGCCGTGCTGGAGGTCGACGACCGGGCAGAACGAGTTGCGTGTCTGCTCTCGGACGTTGTCCTGGCGCGGGCACTGAACTGGAAGACCGTATTGCCGATCACGGCGCAGCGTCTCAGCAAGGCGAAGTTGCGAGATCTGGTCGCGGTGGAGCAGGGGGGCGGGTTGACTGTTCAGCAATGCCTCCTTGGGTCTGTAGAGGACACGATCAGACTGGCGCGCGATCTCGCAACCCGAGCAGCATCGCTTCGTGCAATAGCGCCAAAGCTCCGGGCGAAGGGATCGGAGGCGGCGGTCGCGCTGTTCCTGTCCGAAGATGCCGTGGCGCCCTCAAGTATGCTTTCGCCGATGATACATGGGACCAAGATGCCGATGACGGATCGGGCCGCGCGGCGGTTCTGTGATCGGCTCGTCGAGCTTGGCCTGGCGCGGGAGCTGACCGGCCGGCAGACCTTCCGGATCTACGGGATCGCGCCATGAATGTCGCGGCCAAGAAACGGGAGTCCGCGGACGAGAGCGAGGCCATCTTTGACCGCGAACTCGACGACCTGCCGCAGGAGCTGCGCTGGCGGGAATGGATGGGCCGGATCGAAGCGGTGCTGTTTGCCAGCGCGTCGCCAGTTTGCCGAGACGACCTGGCGCGCGTTGTGGGGCAGGGGACCTCCGTCGATCTGCTCATCGCGGATATCCAGGAGGAACTGGTGGGCCGGCCTTACGAACTGGCCGAAGTTTCTGGCGGTTGGATGTTCCGAACCAAAAAGCAGTTCGCCGACGCCATCAAGGCCGCCGCCGATCTTGGCGACCAGACGCTCGCCTTCACCGAGATGGAGATGGGGGTGCTCTGCGCCATAGCCTATCACCAGCCGATTGACCGTGCAGGCCTGAAGGATATTTTTGGCAAAGACGTGAGCCGGGATCTTCTGGCGCGACTCCGCTACAAGGATCTGATTGCGTCTGGTCCCAGGGCACCGCGGCCCGGGGCTCCGCATACCTTCGTGACGACGGAGACGTTCTTGATGACGTTCGATCTGCAGACATTGCGGGATCTGCCCGACCTCGATTTGGCGGTTGATGATTCAAGCGTGGGAGTTGGAGTTTTGAGAGTCTGAGCGATCTGCTTTCAATTGGTCGGGCTTTGACTTTCAGTCGGTCGGAGATGTGAACAGACTTCACGTGCAAATGCACAGCAGAGTTTACGTGTGTTTACACATCTTTGAGGTATAGGATTGACTTCTATAACTCAAAAACGCTCTATCTGTGAGTTATAGAAAGGAGTTCTATAACTCATGGCATGGAACTGGCAGATGTCCGGTTGGCCGGATTTCCGGTATGACGAAGCAGAGCTGGCGCCACTCGAGCAGCGGTTTCTGCTGTCGTCAGGCGAAGTCCTTGGCGCCGTTCAGCATGTCAATTCGGCAGAGCGTGATCAACTTCGCATCGACCTGCTAAGCGATGAGGCCATGAAAACCAGCGCCATTGAAGGCGAGATGCTGGATCGGCGCAGTGTGCAATCCTCGCTTCGCCGTCATCTCGGATTAGAACCCGACAGCTATCCAAACAAACCACGCGAGCAAGGCGTGGCCGAGATGATGGTCGACGTCTACTCGACCTTTGCGGAGCCACTTGGGCATGGCACGCTGTTTCGGTGGCATGAGATGCTTCTTGCCTTCGACAAGCGTCTGGAGGCCATCGGGTCATACCGGCAGCACGAGGATGCCATGCAGATCGTCTCGGGTCGTCTTAATCGTCCGGTCGTGCATTTTGAGGCCCCGCCATCTGCGCAGGTTCCGGATGAGATGGACCGGTATGTCGACTGGTTCAACCGGACGGGGCCGGATGCGGAAAAGCCTTTGCTGGCATTAACGCGCGCCGGCCTGGGTCATCTTTACTTCGAAAGCATTCACCCGTTTGAGGACGGGAATGGTCGCCTGGGTCGGGCCCTGGCCGAAAAGTCCCTGGCTCAGAACATTGGGCAGCCAAGCCTGATCGCGCTCGCCTTCACCATCGAACGAAAACGGAAGGACTACTACGATCAGCTTGAGCGGCACCAGAAGACGCTAGATGTCACGCCTTGGCTGGTATGGTTTGCAGAGGTCGTTCTGGAAGCGCAGCAGGTCACGCTCGACCGCGTGGGCTTCTGCATTGCCAAGGCGCATTTCTACGACCGGCATCGCGAAGCGTTGAATGAAAGGCAGGCCAAGGTGATCGAGCGCATGTTTCGAGAAGGGCCCGACGGGTTCAAAGGTGGCCTGAGCGCGGAAAACTATATTTCGATCTCCGGGACATCGCGAGCGACGGCGACCAGGGATCTACAACAACTTGTTGAGTTTGGTGCCCTCAGTCGCACCGGCGAACGCCGATACACACGGTACTGGCTGAAGCTTGAAGGACCGGATGTATAGCGCGTCGCTGGCGTTGATGGCGGAAACCTCAGACAATTGTGACTTTGGTCCGAGGTTTCCTAACACAGTATATTTGCTGTTGTCGGGACTGCAGAACGTCGGTCAACAAGTCACCTGGCATGCCCCCATCGGGTGGCCTAGTTTAAATGTTAGTGCATCGTGGGCCTCTGGTCTATCGGGACGATGCTTTCCGGCGCTGGCGGGCGATATCCCAATGCGCTGTGCGGCCTGACGGTGTTGTAGTGGATCCGCCATTGTTCGATCAGGATTTGCGCCTCCCTTAGGCTGTAGAAGATTTCGCCGTTCAATAGCTCGTCGCGGAACCGGGCATTGAAGCTTTCGCAGTATCCGTTTTCCCATGGTGATCCTGGCTCGATGTACGCTGTTTTCGCCCCGACGGCGGCAATCCAGTCCCGCACCTTCTGAGCGATAAATTCCGGCCCATTGTCGGATCTTATGTATTCCGGGGGCCGCGGAGGATGAACAGGTCTGTCAGTGCGTCCAGCACATCGGTTGAGTTGAGCTTGCGACCGACGCGGATCATGAGCGCCTCCCTGGTGTGTTCGTCGATGATGTTCAGCGTCCGATAGAGCCGCCCTTCAGCGGTCCGATCCTGGACGAAGTCGTAGGACCAGACATGGTTTGGACGTTCGGGCCGCAAACGGAGGCAGGAGCCATCGTTCAGCCAGAGCCGCCCTTTCTTCTTCTGTTTCTGGGGAACTTTCAGCCCTTCGCGTCGCCAGATGCGCTCGATCCGCTTGTGGATCACACACCAGCCAGCATTGTTCAGCAGACCCGTCACCATCCGATATCCATAGCGGCCGTACTGGTCGGCCAACTCGATGATATCGTCGGTCAGCCGTTCTACATCGGCGTGGCCCTGCGGCACCTTGCGCTGCGTG
>CAYGPT010000124.1:0-5920 GCA_964351755.1 uncultured Rhodobacterales bacterium
GTCCGGGGCGGGGGGGCTTCTTCGGTACGCAGATCGCTTAAGGCGATGCCTTTGCCGCGCTTGGCCCCCAGCGATTTCGAGCCGGGGCCGGTGGACAGGCCCGCATCTTCGCTGATCGTGTTCCATTCGCCGCAGGCGTCGCAGCGCCCGGACCATTTGGTAAAGGATGCACCGCAGGATGCGCAGCTATAGGTGGGAGACTTGGCCATACCCCAAGATGTGCACCTGTGGGCAAACGGGGTAAAGCCCTATTCGGCGCGTTTCGGCAGTTGGGTGACCTTGGACGCCCCGGGAATCGACGGCACTGGCGGTGTCGGCTTGTTCATCTCGGGAAGCATGGTTTCCAACTCGTCCAGCAACCGCTCCATCTGGCTGCGCGCGACGTTTTCATCCAGTTCCATCCGCGTGATCCAGTTCGAAAATTCGGACTGGATCGCCTTGGCATGGGCCAGACGGTCGTTGAAACGGTCGATTTCGAACTGACGTTCCTTGAGAAAGGACCTGGCGCGCTGGACACGCTCGTCCGAATAGGCCTCGGCCAGATCGCGGCTGACATGGGACATCTTGGCCGCCAGTTCCAGCATTTCCGGTTCCAGCATTCCCAGATCGGGATGGTCGCGCATGTACATCAGGCGGTCGCGCATATTCTCGAACGCATCGCCGCTGCGAAACAGGCCTTCGCGGTCGGCGGCATGTGCAGCGTGATAGGCGCGGGTTATGTCGTCCACTCCCAGTTCGAAACGGCGGTGAGAGGTTTCGAGCCGCAGCATGCGCCAGTTGGAAGGCAGGAAAAAGCACAGGGCCATGGCGAACACGGTCAGGCCGATCTGCGCATACATCCCCGCGTCCGGAATCGCGACCCCGTTCCATTCAACAGGCAATGTGACCCACGGCACGACCCCGAACGTGGCCAGAGCAGTGAACACGATGAGCGCAATCGCCAGAATACCAAACAACACCAGCGACAGGCGTTGCATGAAAGCGGTAAACACACGCACCGCAAACTTTACATTTTCCACGAGCCTTCCCCCCAGAAGACATTGATTAACCATGACGTTACAGGCGCAAGGTGCTGAACGGCAACGAAAATCGCAGGGGCTTTTGCAAAGCGTTGGTGATTATCGGTCTTTGTTCAACCAATTGTTTCGCTTTGCGACACAATTGGAGTGCGCTTGCGCAATTGTTCCGTGCGCCAGCTGACCCAGAGCGAGCCGAGGATGCAGGCGGTAAAGAGGTAGAGGCCCCAGGCCGTCTCAAGCCGCCCGACACCGATGCCCTTGGCGAGCGTAATGTAGAGCGCGATGAGGAAGACATCTGCCATCGCCAACTTGCCCAAGACCCCGAGGACCGGCGTGACCCGCGGGCTGAGCAGCCTCCAGTGAATGAGCGCCAGTGCAATGGTTTTGAGGTAGGGGGCGAAGAGGGCGAAGATCGTGACGACGAGTGCGAGGAAGACGTCCGAGCCCCAGAGCGATTGCAACCCCGTGATGACCGAGATTTCCTTGAGGTTGAACAGCGGCAGCAGCCCGGCCCGCATCAGCGGTGCGAACCAGGACACGGGGAACAGGATGAGGAGAGAGAGGTTGATCCAGCGGTGCATTCTCGTGTCGTCGTCGGGTGGCTCTGTTTGCTTGCGCAAAAGCGCCCACCCGCCGACCCTTTTATCTGATGGCTTCGATTGGACCGGTGGCGCGGCCATGGATGAATTGATCGACGTAAGGGTCGCCCGCTGAGTCCATGTCTGCGACAGGACCTGTCCAGCGTATTTTACCTGCGTGCAGCATGGCGACGTTGTCGGCAATTGTGCGGACGCTCGACATATCATGGGTGATCGTCATCGTTGTGGCCCCCATTTCGCTGACGATTTCGCGGATGAGGTCGTTGATGACCCCGGCCATGATCGGGTCAAGCCCCGTTGTAGGTTCGTCAAAAAAGATGATCTCGGGGTCCGCTGCAATGGCCCGCGCAAGGCCGACCCGTTTCTGCATGCCCCCCGAAAGCTCTGCGGGCAGGCGGTCCGCCACGTCCGGTGTCAGCCCGACGCGGCGCAGCTTGTCGATGGCGATGGCGCGCGCTTCGTCGCGTGGTTTGGCGAGGCTGCCGCGCAGCAGACGGAAGGCCACGTTCTGCCAGACCGGAAGCGAGTCAAACAGTGCCCCGCCCTGAAACAGCATTCCGAAGCGGGCAAGGAAGGCGTCGCGGTCCGTCTTGGTCACATCCGTGCCGTCCACGGTGATTGTGCCTTTGTCGGGGGTCACAAGCCCCAGCACCGATTTGATCGCCACGGATTTGCCTGTGCCTGAGCCGCCGATGATCACCATTGACGTGCCCTTGGCCACGTGCAGGTTCACGCCGCGCAGAACGTGGTTGTCGCCAAATGCCTTGTAAACCTCTGTGAGCTCGATCATGGGGCTGTGCCTGTTGCGAGGTGAAGGAGCCTCCGGCGGGGATTTTTTTCAATCAGAGAAAGGAATTGGTGGCGGGTCATAGCGAGAAGAACACCCCCGTAAGCACGAAGTTGGCCGCGAGGATCAGCACCGCTGCCGCTTCCACCGAGCCTTTGGTGGCCCGGCCCACCCCTTGGGCGCCGCGGCCGGAGTTCATTCCGAAGTAGCATCCCATAAGTGCGGCGATGCAGCCAAAGACCGCCCCTTTGGCAAGGCTTGAGGTGATGTCGCGCAGTTGCAGGAAGTCGACCGTATTCTGGATATAGGCCGCGGCGTTGAACCCCAACGTGCCAGTGGCTACCGCGTAGCCACCAAAGATGCCGATCACGTCGCCCACCGCCACCAGCAGCGGCACGACCAGCGTCGCCGCCAGCACACGCGGCGCGGTGAGGTATTTCATCGGATGGGTGGACAGCGTGACCAACGCGTCGATCTGTTCGGTCACTTTCATCGTGGCGATTTCCGCGGCAATTGAGGAGGTGACGCGCGCTGCGATCATCAGCCCGACAAGGACGGGCCCGAGTTCGCGCACCATGCCGATGGCCACGATCTGGGGCACCACGGCCTCTGCGTTGAACCGCGCGCCGCCTGCATAGATTTGCAAAGCCAGCGCCCCGCCCGTGAAAATCGCCGTCAGCCCGACCACGGGCAAGGACAGCCAGCCGATATTGAGCAGAGCCAGCGCGATCTCACGTGGGTAGAAGGGGGGACGCACCATGTGGCTGAGGGTGGCGGCGGCGTAGAGGCTGACGCGGCCGATGGCCGCCAGAACACCCAGCACAAGCCGACCAAGAGCTGCCAGTGCCTTCATTCCAGATAGGCCCGATCGTAGCGCCGGCCCAGTTGTGTGAGGATTTCATAGCCGATCGTGCCTGCTGCATCCGCCAAGCTGTCGATCGAGCAGTGCCGTCCCAGCAGTTGCAGTTGGCTTGGATCGTCTCCCACATCCGTCACATCCGCCGTAATGAGGTCCATCGAGACACGGCCAACCACCGGGCAGGGCACATCGTTTGCGTAAAGCGTGGCGTTCGGTCCCATCGCGCGGATCAGCCCGTCGGCATACCCCCCCGATACGGTGGCGATGCGGCAATCGCGGGGCGCGGTCCAGGTGTTGCCATAGCCCACGGTTTCGCCCTGTCTCACATCGCGCACCTGAATGACGGGCAGATCAAGCGTGACCACCGGTTCGGCGTCCACGAAAGGCAGCCCACCGTAAAGTCCCACACCGGGGCGAGTCATGTCGAAGTGAAAATCGGAACCCAGCAGCGTCCCACCCGTCGCCGCAAGCGAAAGAGGAATGTCGAGCCCGTCCGTCATGTCGCGGAATACGGCCAGTTGCCTGGCGTTCATGGGATGGCTCGGTTCATCTGCACAAGCCAGATGCGATATGATCAGGGCCGGCCCCTGGGCAATGGCGATATCGCGCACGGCGGACCATTCTGCGGGTTCCATCCCAAGCCGGTTCATGCCGCTGTCGAGCTGGATGCCGAAGGGCGCGCCCGGCAGCGCCTCGACATGGCGCAGCATCTGGTCGACGGAATTCAGCATCGGGGTGAGGGCCGCCTCGAGGATGGCCGCGGTGTCGCCGTCCATATGGCCGGAAAAGACGTGGATTGCAGGCGCTGTCCCGATGGCGGCGCGCAAGGTGACGCCTTCGCTCGCGGTGGCCACAAAGAAACTGCGCACGCCCGCGCGCAACAAGGCACGCCCGACAACCGGAGCGCCAAGCCCGTAGCCGTTGGCTTTGACCACGGCCCCCGTCTCGCCCTCGTTCAGCCGCGCGAGGGCCTGCCAGTTCCGCACAAGCGCGCCAAGGTCGATGGTGAGGGTGCCCGATGTCATGGCGGTCTTCTTGGCATGCCTCGGCCCGGCGTCAAGAGCGAAGTGGATCGCATGACGGGCAATTCACCGGAGCCGGAGTGTGGACAGGTCAGGGATATGCGAACAGGCTCTGGTTTTTCTCCCAGATTTTCTCGCCCACCAGACAGTCATAGGGCTTGGGGCTTTGGGTCTTCCAGATGCGTGCCGGAGACGAGGGGAGGCCCGCGATCTCAAGCACCAGCTTGCGGCGCACGGCGTCCTCGAACTCTGCCCAGTCATAGACGGGAACCATGAACGCTCCGGTGCCCCCGATCACACAAGCGGCGTAATAGGCATCAAGGTCGTCAATGTTGTAACGGGCGGTGAAATCGTCGCCTTGGGTCATCAGGGGCAGGCCATTGATGGTCATGCCGCGCGCCAGCACGCGGTCGCGTGCCTCTGTCACCGGGGCGCCATTGTTGTTGGGACCATCGCCCGAGACGTCGATCACCCGGCGCAACCCCACAAATCCATTGCCCTCGATGGAGTCGGCCGCATGATCCAGCGCGCCCGAAATCGAAGTGCGGCGCATGCCGGTATTGAAATGTGCGGTGATCTGGGCTGCAATCAGCGCAGCCTTTTCCGGACCGTCGAGCATGGTCCACGGCACGATGGTGCGCTGGCTGCCCACCCCGGCCCATTCGACATATGTGACAGCGATACGCCCCAACATGCCGCCGCCGATGGCGGCCTGCACTTCGGGGCTGCTGAGGGCGGCGGCATAGCCACGGCGCTGAATCTCAAGCTCGAAGGGTTGCATGGACCTGCTGACGTCCACTGCCAGAAACAATTCCACGTCGACCTCGACACGCTCTTCCGCGCGCAAAGGCAACACGAACACAAGCAAGAAAAGAAGGAACCAACGAGTCATTGGGATACTGGGCCAGACCGGCCCGCATCTGTCCAGTCACGCTTGGGTCAACACGCGCATTTCGCCGGCCCATCCGTCGAAATGGCCCAATCCGCACGCATCTTCTCTGATTTCAAAAAGCCCCGGGACAGTGTCGCGGCCGCGGGGGCAGAGCCCCCAAACCCGGCCCGGCTCAGAACCCCACGTCGCCACCACCACCACCCTGCTGCCAGGGCTGCACAAGGTTGCCAAAGCGGGTAAAACGCCCTTCAAAGGACAGATCGACCGACCCGATGGGGCCGTGACGCTGCTTGCCGATGATGACCTCGGCGCGGCCATGCAGGCGTTCCATTTCTTCCTGCCACTTGGCCATCGCTTCCAGATCGTGATCGCCGGGCTTTTCGCGTTCCTTGTAGTACTCTTCGCGAAAAACGAACATGACCACGTCGGCATCCTGCTCGATCGAACCGGATTCCCGCAGGTCGGACAGCTGCGGGCGCTTGTCTTCGCGGTTTTCGACCTGACGCGACAACTGCGACAGGGCGATGACGGGGATGTTGAGTTCCTTGGCGATGGCCTTCAGCCCCATGGAAATCTCGGCGATCTCCTGCACGCGGTTTTCGGCACCCCCGCGCACAAGTTGCAGATAGTCGACGATCAGCACGTCCAGCCCGTGGGTTCGTTTCAGGCGGCGGGCGCGGGCGGCAAGCTGGGCGATGGGGATTGCGGGCGTGTCGTCGATGAAGAGCGGGCAGGCCTCCAG
>CAYGPT010000125.1:0-5661 GCA_964351755.1 uncultured Rhodobacterales bacterium
TAAGGTCGAGGAATTTGGCGGTAGGGGCCTTTTCGGCGATGATCGGCAGGGTGTAGGGATCCCACTCGAACAGCTTTTCGCCGCGCTTGACGTGCTGACCTTCGGTGACGAAGACGGTCGTACCGTAACCCAGTTTGTGGCTCGCACGCTCTTCACCGTTCTCGTCCTGAATGATCAGCTTCATGTTACGGCCCATCACGAGGATCTGGCCGCTGGCATTTTCAAGCGTCTGCGCATTATCGAAGACGATCTTGCCTTCTTGGCTGGCCTCGAGGAACGACTGCTGACCACCTTGGGCCACACCGCCGATGTGGAAGGTCCGCATCGTCAGCTGTGTACCGGGCTCCCCGATGGACTGGGCAGCGATGATGCCGACAGCCTCGCCGGTATTGACCATGGTGCCGCGCGCAAGGTCACGGCCATAACAGGTCGCGCACACGCCTTCTTCTGCTTCGCAGGTCAGGGGCGAACGGATACGCATCGACTGCACCGCAAATTCGTCAACCGAGTCTGCCATGCGTTCGTCGATCAGCGTCCCGTTCGCGATCAGAACCTCGTCCGTGCCGGGTTTCAACACGTCTTCTGCCGTCACACGGCCCAGCACGCGTTCGGCCAGCGACGACACGACTTCACCATCGTTCACAGCCGCTTCGGCAGTGATGGCGTTATCGGTGCCGCAGTCACGATCGCGCACGATGCAGTCCTGTGCGACATCCACCAGACGACGGGTCAGATAGCCCGAGTTCGCCGTTTTCAGGGCGGTGTCGGACAGACCCTTACGGGCACCGTGTGTCGAGTTGAAGTATTCAAGAACGGTCAGACCTTCCTTGAAGTTCGAGATGATCGGCGTTTCGATGATGTCGCCGTTCGGCTTGGCCATCAGACCGCGCATCCCGCCCAGCTGTTTCATCTGTGTTACGGAACCACGAGCCCCGGAGTGGGCCATCATGTAGACCGAGTTCGGCTCGCGCTCGGACCCGTCCGCATCGACTTGCGCCGCCGAGATCGAGCCCATCATCGCTTCGGTCACCTTGTCGTTACACTTCGACCACGCATCGACGACCTTGTTGTACTTTTCACCCTGGGTGATCAGACCGTCCATGTATTGCTGTTCGAAATCCTTCACCTGCTCGCGGGTTTCGTCCACAAGGGGCCATTTGGTTTCGGGGATCAGCATGTCGTCCTTGCCGAAGGAAATGCCGGCCTTGAACGCGTGTTTGAAGCCCATGGTCATGATCTGGTCACAGAAAATGACGGACTCTTTCTGACCGCAATAGCGATAGACCGTGTCGATGACCTGCTGCACTTCCTTTTTACGCAACAGACGGTTGACCAGATGGAACGGAGCCTTGTTGTTCAGCGGCAAAAGCGCGCCCAACAGCACACGACCGGGAGTCGTGTCAAAGCGTTCCATGACCTCGAGGCCTTCGGAGTTGATCTGCGGCAGACGCGCCTTGATCTTGGTGTGCAGGTGCACAACGCCAGCGTCCAACGCATGCTGCACTTCCTCGATAGAGCCAAAGATCATGTCCTGACCTTTGAGGCCCTCGCGTTCCAGCGTCACGTAGTAGAGACCGAGGATCATGTCCTGCGACGGCACGATGATCGGCGCGCCGTTGGCAGGCGACAGCACGTTGTTGGTGGACATCATCAGCACGCGGGCCTCAAGCTGGGCTTCCAGCGAAAGGGGTACGTGCACAGCCATCTGGTCACCGTCGAAATCAGCGTTGAAGGCCGAACAGACCAGCGGGTGAAGCTGGATCGCCTTGCCTTCGATAAGAACGGGTTCGAACGCCTGAATGCCCAGACGGTGCAACGTCGGCGCACGGTTCAGCATGACGGGGTGTTCGCGGATGACTTCATCCAGAATATCCCACACTTCGGGACGTTCCTTTTCCACCAGCTTCTTGGCCTGTTTGACGGTGCTGGACAGCCCCTTGGCTTCAAGGCGCGAATAGATGAACGGCTTGAACAGTTCGAGTGCCATCTTCTTGGGCAGACCGCACTGGTGCAGCTTCAGTTCCGGGCCGGTCACGATGACCGAACGACCGGAAAAGTCGACGCGTTTACCCAGAAGGTTCTGACGGAAACGGCCCTGCTTGCCTTTCAGCATGTCGCTCAGCGATTTAAGCGGGCGCTTGTTTGCACCTGTGATCACGCGGCCACGACGGCCGTTGTCGAACAGTGCATCGACCGATTCCTGCAACATCCGCTTTTCGTTACGCACGATAATGTCAGGCGCACGCAGCTCGATCAGACGTTTCAGACGGTTGTTCCGGTTGATCACGCGACGATACAGATCGTTGAGGTCGGAGGTCGCAAAACGGCCACCATCCAGCGGAACCAGCGGTCGCAGTTCCGGCGGGATCACGGGGATCACGGTCAGGACCATCCATTCCGGGCGGTTGCCGGACTCAAGGAAGGACTCGACCACTTTCAGACGTTTGATGATCTTCTTGGGCTTCAGTTCACCCGTCGCTTCCTTGAGGTCAGCGCGCAGGGTGTCGGCCTCTTGCTCAAGGTCGATCTGGCTCAGCATCTCGCGGATGGCTTCGGCACCGATATTGGCGGTAAAAGCGTCCATGCCGAACGCGTCCTGAGCGTCCATGTACTCTTCTTCGCTCAGCATCTGGCCATAGGATAGATCGGTCAGACCGGGTTCGGTCACGACATAGTTTTCAAAGTACAGAACCCGCTCCAGATCGCGCAACGTCATGTCCAGCATCAGACCGATGCGGGACGGCAGCGATTTCAGGAACCAGATGTGTGCGACAGGGGCGGCCAGTTCGATGTGGCCCATCCGCTCGCGGCGCACCTTTTGCAGCGTGACTTCGACGCCGCATTTCTCGCAGACAACGCCGCGATATTTCATGCGCTTGTACTTGCCGCACAGGCATTCGTAATCCTTGATCGGGCCAAAGATACGGGCACAGAACAGGCCATCACGCTCGGGCTTGAAGGTCCGATAGTTGATGGTCTCGGGCTTCTTGATCTCGCCGAAAGACCACGAGAGGATGCGTTCGGGCGATGCCAGCGAAACCTTGATCTCGTCAAAGACCTTGGGCGGCGTCAGCGGGTTGAACGGGTTGTTTGTCAGTTCCTGGTTCATTTTCAAATCCTTGAAAGGGGAGCAAAGGGAGCGAACGGGTAAGGCGGATCAAGATCCGCCTTACTTTGATTCCGTTATTCGTCTTCCTCGGCGTCCAGGAGTTCCATGTTGAGGCCCAATCCGCGGACCTCTTTGACGAGAACGTTGAACGATTCCGGCACGCCGGCTTCAAAGTTGTCCTCACCCTTGACGATGCTTTCATAGACCTTGGTCCGGCCTGCCACGTCGTCCGATTTCACCGTCAGCATTTCCTGCAAGGTGTAGGCGGCGCCGTAAGCTTCGAGTGCCCAGACTTCCATCTCACCAAAGCGCTGACCACCGAACTGCGCCTTACCACCCAGCGGCTGCTGCGTGACAAGAGAGTACGGACCAGTCGAACGGGCGTGGATTTTGTCATCCACCAGGTGGTGCAGCTTCAGCAGGTACTTGATGCCGACTGTCACGGGGCGGCTGAACTGCTCGCCCGTGCGACCGTCAAACAGCACCGACTGACCCGAGGTCGAGAAGCCCGCGCGTTCAAGCGCATTGTTCACATCCGCCTCTTTCGCACCGTCAAAGACGGGTGTCGCGATCGGGACGCCACGGGTCACGTTGCCAGCCGCTTCGACGAGGTGCTCCTCGCTCATGCCGCTGATGCCTTCTTCGTAGACATCATCGCCATAGGCCAGTTTCATCGCCTCACGCACTGGGGTCAGGTCACCCGAACGGCGATACTCTTGCAGCGCTTCGTCGATGTTCAATCCCAAACCGCGTGCGGCCCAACCCATGTGGGTTTCAAGGATCTGACCGACGTTCATCCGCGACGGCACGCCCAACGGGTTCAGACAGAAATCCACCGGAGTCCCGTCGGCGAGGAACGGCATGTCCTCCATCGGCACCACTTTCGAAATCACGCCCTTGTTGCCGTGGCGTCCGGCCATTTTGTCGCCCGGTTGCAGCTTGCGCTTCACCGCGACGAACACCTTGACCATCTTCATCACACCCGGGGGCAGGTCGTCGCCACGGCGGACTTTTTCGACCTTGTCCTCGAACCGGGCATCGAGCGCGCGCTTTTGCGCCTCGTACTGCTCGTTCAGGGCCTCGACCACTTGTGCAGATTGCTCGTCCTTCAGCGCAATCTGCCACCATGCGGAACGCGGGAATGCATCCAATAGGTCTGCGTCTACGTTGCTGCCCGCCTTGACGCCCTTCGGTCCCTTGGCGATTTCCTTGCCCAACAGCATGTCGCCCAGACGGGCATAGATATTGCGGTCAAGAATGGCCAATTCGTCGTCACGGTCACGCGCCAGACGTTCGACTTCTTCACGCTCGATCTGCAGCGCGCGTTCGTCTTTTTCGACGCCGTGGCGGTTGAACACGCGCACTTCGACAACCGTGCCAAAGTCCCCCGGTTTCACGCGCAAAGACGTATCCCGCACGTCCGAGGCCTTCTCACCAAAGATGGCACGGAGCAGTTTTTCCTCCGGCGTCATCGGGCTTTCGCCTTTGGGGGTGATCTTGCCCACAAGGATATCGCCCGGTTCAACGTCAGCACCGATATAGACGATGCCCGCCTCGTCGAGGTTGCGCAGGGCTTCCTCGCCGACATTGGGGATGTCGCGGGTGATTTCCTCTGGCCCAAGCTTGGTGTCACGGGCGGCGACTTCGAATTCCTCGATGTGAATCGAAGTGAACACGTCATCGCGGCTGACACGTTCCGAAATCAGGATCGAGTCCTCGTAGTTGTAGCCGTTCCACGGCATGAACGCGACAACCACGTTCTTGCCCAGGGCCAGTTCGCCCATGTCGGTGGAAGGGCCATCAGCGATGACCTCGCCTTTGACAACCGTGTCACCCACTTTCACCAGCGGGCGCTGGTTGATACAGGTGTTCTGGTTGGACCGCTGGAACTTGCGCATGCGGTAGATGTCCACACCCGCATCACCTAGTTCCAGGTCAGACGTGGCGCGGATCACGATCCGTGTTGCGTCGACCTGGTCGATGATGCCAGCCCGTTTGGCCATGATGGCCGCACCGGAATCGCGTGCCACGACTTCTTCAATACCTGTCCCGATGAGCGGTGCTTCGGCCTGAAGCAAAGGCACAGCCTGACGTTGCATGTTCGAGCCCATAAGAGCCCGGTTGGCGTCGTCATTTTCAAGGAAAGGGATAAGCGAGGCCGCGACGGACACCAACTGTTTCGGGCTCACGTCGATCAGGTCCACACTTTCGACAGGCGACAGTGTATAGTCACCCGATTTCCGGGTGTTCACCATCTCGTTGGTGAATTTGCCATGATCATCCAGCGACGCGTTGGCTTGCGCCACGGTGTGACGCATTTCCTCTGTCGCGGACATGTAGTGGACTTCGTCGGTAACCTGACCGTTGGTCACGACGCGGTAAGGCGTTTCGATGAAGCCGTACTTGTTCACGCGGGCAAAAGTGGCCAGCGAGTTGATCAGGCCGATGTTCGGCCCTTCGGGCGTTTCAATGGGGCACATGCGACCATAGTGTGTCGGGTGCACGTCGCGCACTTCGAAACCGGCACGTTCGCGAGTCAGACCGCCGGGCCC
>CAYGPT010000126.1:0-5457 GCA_964351755.1 uncultured Rhodobacterales bacterium
CTCTGCGAACGGTCACACGTATAACTTGTGTCAAGCTAGGAAAAGTGGGCAAGCGGCCATCGGAGTGATCCGGGGTCGCTTTTTCATTTTGCTCGTGCGGAGGACCCCCAACACTTAAGAGGTCACGCACACATGACACTTATCACCCCGGGGCTTGAAGAAGCCCGCACGGATGAGCTTTTGCTCGACGTGCACAACTCGCTTCGCGATCTGCGGCGCGAGTTCAGGGCCCTCAAAGAAAGGGTCGAAGCGGGGGAGGACGTCAAGAACACGGAAGTCAGATCCAAGGGTACGGATTTGAGCTCTGTGCTGGTGAATTGCCAAAAACTGGAGACGACGCTTGCAGAAGTCAGACAAAAACGCAGCCGCATTGCGCAAGGGGGATATGCCCTTGACCTTGATGCTGCCGGAGTTGAGGTGCGGTGCGCGCTTGCTCGCCTCCGCACCTGTACAGGCACAAGAGACGTTTCTGAGTGAGTTGGGAGAGGGCGCCTTGTGCGCCCTCCCTTTTTTGTTCGAGTTCTGGGCGATGGAGCACCAACTGCCCCCGGAAGGCGACTGGCGTACTTGGGTGATCATGGGCGGGCGAGGGGCTGGCAAGACCCGCGCAGGGGCCGAATGGGTCCGATCCATGGTCGAAGGGGCCACGCCTTTTGATGAGGGCCGTGCCCGCCGGGTCGCGTTGATCGGTGAGACGCAGGATCAGGTCCGTGAAGTGATGATTTTCGGTGACAGTGGTATTCTGGCCTGTTCACCCCCCGACCGTCGCCCGAAGTGGCAGGCGGGGCGCAAACGTCTGGTCTGGCCCAATGGGGCTGAGGCCAGTGTGCATTCCGCCTATGACCCCGAGGGGTTGCGGGGTCCACAATTTGATGCCGCCTGGGTCGACGAAATGGCCAAGTGGAAGAAGGCGCAGGACACGTGGGACATGTTACAGTTCGCTTTGCGTCTGGGCGAGAGGCCGCAGGTTTGCGTGACCACCACGCCGCGCAATGTTGGTGTATTGAAGTCGCTGTTGGCGCTGCCGTCCACCGTGACGACGCATGCCCCGACCGAGGCCAACGCCGCCAATCTGGCCGGTTCCTTTCTGGAAGAGGTCCGCGCGCGTTATGCCGGCACCCGTTTGGGGCGTCAGGAGTTGGATGGCGTTTTGCTGGCCGATGCCGAGGGCGCGTTGTGGACCAGTGAGATGCTGGTTGGCTGTCACAAGAAGGGTACGTTCGAATTTGACCGTGTCGTCGTGGGCGTGGACCCAAGTGTCTCGAACGGCGCGTCGTCGGATGAATGCGGGATTGTCGTGGTCGGTGCCCATATGCAGGGCCCGCCGCATGAATGGCGTGCCCATGTCATTCATGACTCCACTTTGACAGGGGCGCGTCCGTCCGAATGGGCCGCTGCTGCTGTTGCCGCCGTCGAAACGTTCCAGGCGGACCGGTTGGTGGCAGAGGTCAATCAAGGCGGGCAGATGGTCGCCGAAGTTGTCCGCCAGATTGATCCGATGGTTCCGTACAAGGCGGTTCATGCCAGTCGGGGCAAGGTGGCGCGTGCGGAACCCATCGCCGCCCTTTACGAGCAGGGTCGTGTCACCCACGCCCCGGACCTGACCGGGCTGGAGGACCAGATGGTCCTGATGACGCGGCGTGGCTATGTGGGCGACGGATCGCCCGACCGGGTCGATGCATTGGTCTGGGCCTTGCACGAATTGATGATCGAGCCCGCGCGGGAATATCGCCGACCGGGTGTGCGACTGCTTTAGGCAGGGAGCTTGTTGGCCGAGTCTCCTCCGGGGGCGGTTTGTTTGGCGAAATGAAGCGGGGGTTTTGCCCTTGCTGGTAAGGGCGGCGCTGATGAGGCGGACGCCCTTTTTCTTTGGAATTTTGGGCTTTGCGCCTGACGGAAACACGTGAAGGAGACCTGGAAATGGTGTTTGATTTCTTTCGGAGCCGGGGCGCGCCGGATGTGCCTGAACAGAAAGCCAGTGCGACCGGTAAGGTTGTGGCCTGGCAAACTGGAGGCCGAGTGGCGTGGAGCCCGCGTGATGCGGTGTCACTGACCCGCTCTGGCTTTTCCGGCAACCCGGTCGGGTTCCGGTCCGTCAAGCTGATTGCCGAGGCCGCTGCCGCCTTGCCCTTGGTCTTGCAGGATGCCGAGCAGCGTTTTGAAACCCATCCCATTCTGGGTCTGATGCGCCGCCCGAATATCGGACAGGGACGTGCGGAGTTGCTGGAGGCGCTTTATGCCCAGTTGCTGCTGTCGGGCAACGCCTATGTCGAGGCCGTGTCGGGGGAGAGTGGTGCACCGCTGGAGTTGCATGTGCTGCGGTCTGACCGGATGTCCGTGGTGCCGGGCATCGATGGTTGGCCTGTCGCTTATGAGTACAAGGTCGGTGGCAAGACCCATCGGTTCGATGCCAGCGGCCCGGTCAGCCCGATCTGCCACATCAAGTCCTTTCATCCGCAGGATGATCACTACGGGTTTTCCCCGATGCAGGCCGCCGCCATGGCGCTGGATGTGCACACGGCGGCGACCCGTTGGTCAAAGTCCCTACTGGACAATGCGGCCCGTCCGTCTGGGGCCATTGTTTATCGCGGGCAGGATGGCCAGAGCCAACTGAGCGCGGATCAGTACGATCGACTTGTCAATGAAATCGAGAGCAACCATGCGGGCGCGCGCAATGCGGGGCGCCCGATGTTGCTGGAGGGTGGTCTGGATTGGAAGCCTATGGGGTTCTCTCCGTCCGATATGGAGTTTCAGAAGACCAAGGAGGCCGCCGCCCGCGACATCGCCCTGGCCTTTGGGGTGCCGCCCATGTTGCTGGGCATTCAGGGCGACGCCACTTACGCCAATTATCAGGAGGCCAATCGTGCCTTTTACCGACTGACCGTTTTGCCGTTGGCCACCCGTGTTGCAGCCGCTTTGGCCGAGTGGCTGGGCGCGCATACGGGCGATGATGTGATCCTGTCCCCGGACCTGGATCAGGTGCCCGCCTTGTCTGCCGAGCGTGACGCCCAGTGGGCCCGCGTTGCGGGAGCCGATTTTCTGACCGAAGCCGAGAAGCGGCGCTTGCTGGGGCTGCCTGCGCTGGCTGTGGAGGGTTCGGATGGATGACCCGATCCTTGAACGTTTCGCCTGTGCGCCGGGTCTGCGTCTTGAGGCCCATGAGCGGCTGACGGAGGTGCATTTCGCGCACTTGGTGCGTCGCCTCGATCGGCTGGAAGAGCTGATGGAGCGGTTGGAACGCCGATTGTGGTTGACGGTGTACGGCGTTGTCGCGGCCGTTCTGGCCACGGGGTTGCAATCCATCATGGCGGCAATTCCGCAATAACCCAAAAGAGGAGATCCGAGATGCAGGCAGAGACCGGTCTGGAGACGAAATTCGCCCGCTTTGGCGAAGGTATCACCGTGCAGGGCGATCATGTGATCGAGGGCTATGCCAGCCTGTTCGACGCCTGTGATCAGGGCGGTGATGTGGTGAGCAAGGGGGCTTATGCCGCCTCGCTCAAAACCATCGCAGCAGAAGGGCGCCGCGTGAAGATGCTGTGGCAGCATGACCCGGCGCAGCCTATCGGGGTTTGGGACGAGGTGCGTGAGGATGCGCGGGGCCTTTGGGTCAAGGGGCGCTTGCTGCCCGACGTCGCCAAAGGGCGCGAGGCGGCGCAGCTGATCGCCGCTGGAGCCATTGATGGTCTGTCCATCGGTTACCGCACCGTTAAGGCGGCAAAGAATGACAAGGGCCAGCGGCTCTTGACCGAACTGGAGCTTTGGGAGGTGTCCCTTGTGACCTTTCCGATGCTTCCCAGTGCGCGCGTGACGGCCAAATCCGAAAACATGACCTCGGACGACGCTGACATGTTGCGCGAAATGGCGGCGGCCCTGCGGGGCGTTCGCGCGAGCCTGGCGCGGCGCTGACGCGCTTAGCCATTCCATTCACAAAACCAAGGACATGCTGATGAGCAAGACCGAACAGAAGGCTCGGGCCGGGGAAGGTTTGTCCCCCGCCCAGGACGTGGCCGAAGCCATGCAGGATTTCGTCACGGAATTCAAAGGCTTCCAAGCCGACTTGCAGACCAAATTTCAACAAACAGAAGAGCGACTGACCATGCTGGACCGCAAAAACATGACTGCTGCACGTACACCCCTTGCCGGGGCTGTCGACCACGGTGCCCCCCACCAGAAGGCGTTCAATGCCTATGTGCGTTCGGGTGACGACGATGGCCTGCGTGGCCTTGAACTGGAGGGCAAGTCGCTGTCCACAGCCGTGAATTCGGACGGTGGCTACCTTGTCGATCCGGCCACGTCCGAGAGCGTCAAGTCGGTGCTGAACGCAACCGCGTCGATCCGTTCGATTGCTTCGGTCGTCAATGTCGAGGCCACGTCCTATGACGTGCTGGTGGATCACGGCGATATCGGTTCGGGTTGGGCAACCGAAACCTCCAGCCTGACCGAGACAGACACCCCGACCATCGACCGTATCACGATCGCCCTGCATGAACTTTCGGCATTGCCCAAAGCATCGCAGCGCCTGCTGGATGATGCCGCATTCGACATCGAAGGCTGGCTTGCGGGTCGCATCGCGGACAAGTTTTCCCGTGCCGAGGCCGCGTCGTTCATCAACGGTGACGGCATCGACAAGCCAAAGGGCTTTCTGGCCCACACGAGCGTCGACAATGACGTCTGGACATGGGGCAATCTGGGATACGTGCCCACAGGTGCCGATGGTGCCGTCACGGCAGATTCGATCATCGAACTGGTCTATGCACTGGGTGCCAGCTATCGCGCCAATGCGTCCTTTGTCATGAATTCGAAAACCGCCGGTCTGGTGCGCAAGCTCAAGGACAATGACGGTCGGTTCCTGTGGACTGACGGTCTGAGCGCGGGTCAGCCTGCTGTTCTGATGGGCTATCCTGTTCTGATCGCAGAAGACATGCCCGACGCCACATCGGACGCGACCGCCATCGCCTTTGGCGACTTCGCGGCGGGTTACACCGTGGCCGAGCGCCCCGATCTGCGCATTCTGCGTGATCCCTTTAGCGCGAAACCCCATGTCCTGTTCTATGCCACCAAGCGCGTGGGTGGGGACGTGAGCGATTTTGCTGCGATCAAACTGCTGAAATTCGCAACGGCCTGATGGCCTGAGCGGATGGCCGGGGGAGGGCGCAAGCCTGACCCCGGTCTCCGGGTGCGTGCTGGAAGTGCGCCGTGTTGTCTAGCTGCTCCCCTCCGTCCGAGCAACACGGACTGGCGCGCGCCCGGACCATTGGTGCCGAGGGGCAGAATATTTCCTGGAGATGTTCCATGATGTTGATCGAAGAGACCACGGTGCCTGATGCGGCCCTTCCGGTCGAAGAATTCAAGGCGCATCTGCGCCTGGGCAGCGGGTTTGGCCAAGACAACGTACAAGACGCGGTGTTGGTCAGCTTTCTGCGGGCGGCTGTTGCCGCAATAGAGGCGCGCACG
>CAYGPT010000127.1:0-5327 GCA_964351755.1 uncultured Rhodobacterales bacterium
TCTCGATGGAACAGACGATGATGGCGTTGTCGGCGGTGTCGCGCACCACCTCCATTTCGTATTCCTTCCAGCCCAGCAGCGACTCGTCCACAAGGATCTGACCGACCGGGCTTGCGTCCATGCCGGACCGGCAAATGGCCATGTAATCGTCGCGGTTGTAGGCGACCCCGCCGCCTGTGCCGCCCAGCGTGTAGGCAGGGCGGATAATCGCCGGAAGGCCGATATCCTCAAGCGTTTCCAATGCGATGGCTACACCAGCGGCCAGATCTTTCTTGCCGTTCGCATCCTTCGGGGCAGTGACGATGGTGGCGCGGGGGTTTTCGATGCCAAGCCGATCCATCGCGTCACGAAACAGTTTTCGATCTTCCGCCATTTCGATGGCTTCGCGCTTGGCACCGATCATCTCGACGCCGTATTTCGCCAGCACGCCCATCTCTTCAAGCGCAAGCGAGGTATTGAGGCCGGTTTGCCCGCCCATGGTGGGCAGCAGGGCATCGGGGCGCTCTTTCTCGATGATCTTGGCGACGATTTCGGGGGTTATGGGTTCGATATAGGTCGCGTCCGCCAACCCGGGATCAGTCATGATCGTGGCCGGGTTCGAATTGACGAGGATGACGCGATAGCCTTCCTCGCGCAGGGCCTTGCAGGCTTGCGCACCGGAGTAGTCGAACTCGCAGGCTTGACCGATAACGATGGGGCCCGCGCCTATGATCATGATCGACTTGATGTCGGTACGCTTTGGCATCCATCGCCCCCCGGAATTTGCAAATTGTTCTGGGTTATAGGGATGGTGCGGAAAGGTGCAAGGGGGCGGATGCGCTTATGCACAGCATGGGTATTTAGGAAGCGCAATACGTGCAAACGGGGGCCTGACGGACCCCCGGTGACACGGCGTCAACCTGTGCGTTCGAGTAACGACCCGATCTGGATTACCGCCCGATCAGGCGGGACAGCAGCGAACGTGACTTGGGCGCTGGTGCCGTTTCTGCGGCGAGTTCGGGGCCTGCCGCACGGAAAGGCGACGGCGCTGGTGCCTCTGGCGCTTTGCTCAGCGCCGGATTTATGACAGCCTGCATATGGGGCGGGCGCTGTACGCCGGCCTTTTTTGCAGCCTGAGCGGACCCCGGCATCGGACGCGGCGGCATTGTGGGCGCTTCGCTTGCGGACTGAAAATTCTTGGCATCCAGCAGATGGTCCTGACCTTGCTCTGCCAGAATTTCACGGACCGAGCGCATAAGCATCGACGTGCGTTCGCTGATCGGTTCGCTCTTAAGCTCTTGGCGAGGTGTATATTCCATTTTCCGTCCTCCATTGCGGACATCCGCTCCGCTGAAGAACAAGGTGACGGCCAAAAAGGGCGACAATGTGGTCAAAGCTGGGTTAATGCGTGCCGTTTGCGAAAAACCGGATCAGGACGCCGTCAATTCCGGTGTTGGCATTTTCCGCTTCTGCGCCCGCCCGCCGGGATAAAGATAGTCGCGGCTCAGCGGTACCGCATCCCGCTTGTGCGCCAGTTGGAACTGGTACACGGCTTGCATCTGATGTTCGAACGCCAGAATGCAAACTGTCAGATAATAGCGGAACATGCGCACAAAGCGGTCGTCGTGCATCGTCGTGATTTCCGCCAGGTGCGCGTCAAAGCGGTCGCGCCAGTGGCGGATTGTCTTGGCATAGTGCAGGCGCCAGACTTCGATATCGCATTGCCACAGGCCTGAGCGTTCCAACGCCGGGGCGAGTTCGGACAGCGACGGGACGTAGCCCCCCGGAAAGATGTACTTGTTGATCCAGCTTGAATGCGCCCGTGGCGGGCCGGACTGCCCGATCGTGTGGATCAGTGCCACGCCATCCGGCTCCAGCAATTCGGCCACCCGCCCGAAATAGGTGTCAAAGTTCGGCACGCCCACATGTTCCAGCATTCCCACCGATACGATGCGATCAAATATGCCCTTGGTGTAACGGTAATCCTGCAGGTTGAAATGGATGCGGTTGGATAACCCCGCCGCGTCGGCCCGTTTCTGGGCGGTGGCAAGCTGGTTCTCACTCAACGTGATGCCCGTGACCTCACACCCATAGTCGCGCGCCAAGGTTAGCGCCATTCCGCCCCAGCCGCAGCCGATGTCCAGCACCCGCATCCCCGGTTCAAGCTGCAGTTTGGCGGCGATGTGGGCCTTTTTGGCCGCTTGCGCCTCTTCCAGCGTCATGGCGTCATCGCGGAAATAGGCGCAGGAATATTGCATGTCCTCGTCCAGAAACAGCCTGTAAAGGTCGTCCGAGATGTCATAGTGGTGCGCCACATTCTGCCGTGCAGTACGGGGCGCGTTGCGCTGAATGAACCTGCGGGTGTGAAACCGCATCCTGTCTGCCATCAGCAGCCATAGCGGAAGGCCACCTTTGTCACGATTGCGGATGAGGATCGTCAGGACCTCGTCCAATGTGCAATTCTGTGACGTGATCTGCCCGTTCATATATCCCTCGCCCAGTCCAAGGTCGGGGTTGAGAATTATGGCCCGGATCGCATTCATATCGCTAAAGGCAAGGTGCGCGGATGCACCTGTATCGGGCCCGTAGTCGCGCACGCTGCCGTCAGGATAGGTTATCGAAAGCCGATCCTCGACCATCATGCCGGTCAGAAAGCGGTCAAGCAGGTTTACCCACATGCCAGTCACCCTCTATTTTGCAATCCCCCGGTAAAATTGGGGGATCGGAGGGGTTTAGGTCAAGTCTCAGTCCGAAAACGTGTTCAAATAGGCGGTCACGTTCTGTTCGAACGCCCGTGGATTGTCTGCATGCAGCCAATGTCCGGCCCCCGGAATCTTGGCAAAGCGCGCATTGGGGAACAGTTTCAGTACCTGCGGACGATAGCGGCGGTCGACATAATCCGAATTTGCGCCCGACAGAAACAGTGTGGGCCCGTCAAACGCGCCGGTGTGGTCCGGAAAATCGAGGATTGCGGCCATGTTGGTCGCCAGCGCGTCAAGATTCAGCCGCCAGCGTTTGTCGGCCACGTCCAGCGATTGGGTCAGAAAGCTGCACAAGGCGGGATCGACCCCCAGTTCGGCAAGCTGTGCGTTCGCCTCTGACCGGCGCGACACTTGCGACAGGTCGACGGCGCGCATGGCGTCGATGAACTGCATCTGGCTGTGGCTGTAGCCCACCGGCGCGATATCGCCCACGACCAGCTTTTGCACCGCTTCGGGTCGCGTCAGCGCCAGCATCATCGCAGCTTTGCCGCCCATGGAATGGCCCACCACGTCCATTGGCGCACCGATGTGGTCGATGACCTCTGCCAGATCGCCCGCCATTGCCTGATAGGTGTGATCGTCTGACCAGAAGCTTTGACCATGGTTGCGCATGTCCACAGCGATCACGCGCCGTGTGTCTGACATCCGCTTGGCGATCACCCCCCAATTGCGTCCTGAGCCATACAGCCCGTGCGCGATCAGCAGCGCCGTGCCGGGGGCGTCTCCGTGGATCGTGTAATTCAACATGTCCCAAGGCTTAGCCCGGATGGCGGCGCTGGGCCAGAGGGATTGAATTGAGGCGTGTTCAGGCAGTAAAGCAAACCCTATGGAAACCAAAGACAGCATCGCAAAACGTAGCAAACGGGTTCAAAGCGCGCTCGACGGTGCTTTTGGCGTCCGCGCGAGATCCTTGGCCGTGGCCCTGCGCAAGACCGGGCGGCGTATGCCCAAACGGCTGCACCGTGACGCCCGGCTGATCGCGGATGCCGAGGCGCTGGGCGGACACCCCAAGTTGCTACGTCAGGTCGACGCAAAGGCCTTGGCGGCTGCCGAGTCGCGGGTGATCGACTGGCTGGATGCAGTTGACCGGGCGGATGCGCGCCGCGCCTATTGGATTGGGGTCGGGGCGATGATCGGGTTCAACATTATACTGGTTGTCGCCGGGATCGTGACGTGGATGTGGTGGACGGGCCGCGTCTGAACACCATGGAACGGATCGCGCTGGCGCGGGTTGATTCATTGACAACATGTAACAGCAAGGAGACATCATGTCCGGCACTGCACTTATTCTTCTGACCTCGCACAACACGCTTGGCAGCACTGGCAAACCCACCGGATTTCACTGGGTTGAGATGGCCACGCCATACTATGCGCTGAAAGAGGCCGGCTATGAGGTGACCTTGGGCAGCGTGGTGGGGGGCCGCCCGCCGTCCGACCCATCTTCGGCCACGGCCAAGGATCGCCCTGAGGATGTGGCGCGCTTCATGAGCGACACGAACGCGATGGAGGCGCTGGAAATGACCAAGCCGCTGAACGATCTGACGGGCAGCGATTTCGACATCGTCTATGTGCCCGGTGGGCATGGCACCATGTGGGATCTGGCGCAAACTAAGGCCGTGGGTACGCTGATCGCAAGTGCATGGGAGTCAGGATCGGTTGTAGGGTCGGTGTGTCACGGACCTGCCGCGCTGACCGAAACCTATCTGAGCGACAGCACCCCATTGGTCAAAGGCAGGCACGTCAATGCCTTCACCGATCATGAAGAACGTGAGGCGGGGCTGGACCAAGTCGTGCCCTATCTGCTGGAAAGCCGTTTGCGCGAGCGAGGTGCGTTGTTCGAAAGCAATGAAGAGGCGTTCGGCAAGCACGTGGCCGTTGATGGCCGGTTGGTAACCGGGCAAAACCCCGCGTCGGTGCCAGACCTCGCCAAAGCGATGATCGACGTCGCGCAAGAAGCGAAAAAGGCCGCCTGATCCGCGCCTGACATAAGATGCAAATGGCGGACCTGCGCGGCCCGCCATTTTTTGTTTCGCGACCGGAAGATCGAGGATTCAAAGGTTGGGGTAAAGCGGGAAGCGGGCGCACAGTTCGGCCACTTCGCCCTTCACCTTCGCTTCGACATCTGCATTGCCGTCATCTCCCTTGGCGGCCAGACCATCCACCACCTGATTGATCCAATCACCGATCTGGCGGAATTCTTCTTCTCCGAAGCCGCGCGTAGTGCCTGCGGGCGATCCCAGGCGAATGCCTGAGGTGATCGTCGGCTTCTCATCGTCAAACGGAACACCGTTCTTGTTGCAGGTGATGTGCGCCCGGCCCAGTGCCTTTTCGGTGGCGTTGCCCTTGACCCCTTTGGGACGCAGGTCGACCAGCATGACGTGCGTGTCGGTGCCATGGGTGACCGTGTCGAGTCCGCCCTTGTGCAACTGGTCCGCCAGCGCTTGCGCGTTCTTGATCACCTGCTGCTGGTAGGTCTTGAATTCGGGGCGCAGCGCCTCGCCAAAGGCCACGGCCTTGGCCGCGATCACATGCATCAGCGGGCCGCCCTGAATGCCGGGGAAAATGGCAGAGTTGAATTTCTTTGCC
>CAYGPT010000128.1:0-5049 GCA_964351755.1 uncultured Rhodobacterales bacterium
GCCTGATGCCGCTCAGCTTTGCGACGATTCTGGGCGGGATCGCTCGGGTGGTCGGGGCGGTCCAGTCGACCACCGGCCCTTTGGGAACGATACCAAGCGGGTTGCGCAACTCGGACGTGGAGAAATACCCGGTCTTGTAGATGTCCGGTTTAACCGTTCGTGCGATGCCGGGCAGGGCGTAAAGAGCGCGGGCATAGTCCCACAAGTTGGGAAAATCGCTGAGTTTGGCGAGGTTGCATTTGAAGGCGTAGTGATAGGCCACGTCGAAGCGCGCAAGGGTGGGAAACAGCCGCAGGTCGGCTTCGGTCAGGACGTTGCCCACCAGGGTTGTGTGGGTGGACAGGTGGTCCTCGATCCGTGCGAGGGCGGCGAAGAGGTCGGTGACCGCGCTGTCATAAGCCTCTTGCGTGCGGGCGAATCCGGCGCGGTAGACGCCGTTGTTGACTGCGGCGTGGATCGCCGTGTTCCAGTCGTCGATCTCGGCTTCCTGCGCTTCGGGCACCAGACGCCGTTCGGGGTCAAAAGCCAGCGCCAGCATGCGCACAATGTCCGCACTTTCGTTGGACACGATCTGTTCGCTCTGTTTGTCCCACAGAACCGGCACGGTGATCCGCCCGGTATAGGGCGGGGTCTGGCACGCATAGACCTCGTGTATTGCCTCGGCTCCCAGCTGGGGGTCGCTGAATTCGCCGGATACATCAAACACCCAGCCCTGTTCGGTGCGCCGGGGTTTGGCGATGCTGATCGTGATCGCATCCTCAAGTTCCAATACCGCGCGTGCTAACAGTGTCCGATGCGCCCAGGGGCAGTTCCATGCGACGAAGAGGTGATAGCGGTCCGGATCGGGGGTGAACGGACCCTCGGGCCTGATCCAGTCTCGCAAACTGCTTTTGGTGCGCTCGTAAGCCCCGTTGCTTGCGGTGTCGGGGCCAGGGTCTTCGACCTGATAGATGCCGTTTATCATCACGCCCATTTGCTGTCCCCTGTCTTTTCCGGTCGCAACCCCAGCAGACGCTGTGCTTTGCACCACGCGCACAGGATATGCATGAACGCACAAGGTGGGCTTGCCCCGTCTCTGACAGATGTCATATAGGGTCGCGCAACGCATTCTCCGCACATGGCAGCAGACAGGAGGCTCTGATGGCAGGCCACAGCAAATGGGCAAACATCCAGCACCGCAAAGGCCGGCAGGACAAGATCCGGGCCAAGCTGTTTTCCAAGATGTCCAAGGAAATCACCGTGGCCGCCAAGATGGGCGACCCTGACCCCGACAAGAACCCGCGCCTGCGTCTGGCGGTGAAAGAGGCCAAGTCGAACTCGGTGCCCAAGGACGTGATCGACCGCGCGATCAAGAAAAGCCAGGCCGGGGACGGGGACGATTACGAGGAAATTCGCTATGAGGGCTATGGGCCCAATGGCGTGGCCGTGATTGTCGAGGCGATGACCGATAACCGCAACCGCACCGCGTCCAACGTCCGGTCCACCTTTACCAAGAACGGCGGCAACCTTGGCGAAACCGGCAGTGTCGGGTTCATGTTCGAGCGGAAGGGCGCCGTCAGCTATCCGGCGGACGTGGGCGATGCGGATACCGTCATGATGGCCGCCATCGAAGCCGGGGCCGAGGATGTGGAGTCGGGCGAGGACGGTCACACGATCTGGTGTGCCGATACGGATCTGAACGAGGTGTCGAGCGCGTTGGAAGAGCAACTTGGCGAATCCGACTCGACCAAGCTGGTCTGGCGCCCCACAACAACGACCGAGATGGACCTCGAGAGCATGCAGAAGCTGATGAAGCTGATGGATGCGCTAGAAGATGACGATGACGTCCAGCAGGTCACCACCAATTTCGAGGCCAGCGACGAGGTGATGGCGCAACTCGACGAAGAGTGAGCCCACCCGGACACCGCAGGATCTGAAACAAAAAACGCCGCCCTGAAATCCAGAGGCGGCGTTTTCGTTTTACCGGGAGTGGTAGGGCGTTCAGAAAAACAGCTGCCGCGCCGTCTGGCTCCAGCTTGTGGCGGGCGCGCTTTGGGTGGTGGGGGTCTGGCGGCGCAGGCGGCGCATCAACCCCTTGAGGTCGTTCAGCCGCGTGCGCGCGGCGGTGCCGCCTGCGCGGCTTTGCACCGACAGAATTTTTTCCTGTGTCTGCAACGCGGCCTCGATCAACTCGAGGTCCCGGGTGGTCAGATCAACGCTGTGTGTGTCGTCGAGCATCGGATTACATCCTTTTTATTATTGACCAGCATAGGGGGTGTCGAAACAGGTACGCCAATCATCTTTGATCAGATCACCGTGATAGACCCTGCTGGTGACAGTCGATGGCAGGATCCTGCCAATATGGTCCAACGTAGATAAGGGGTTCGTGCGCGGTCTGCCTCCCCCAAATGCGCAAGGCACCTGTGCAAAAAACGCATGACTTGCATGGGCTTGTGATCGGACATTCAGCCATTTAATGACATCTGGCTGTGTGAGGCCTGTACATGACGTCATTCCTACCGGGGTTTTTCCTGTCTTTGTCCTTGATCCTGGCGATTGGGGCGCAGAATGCATTTGTTCTGCGTCAGGGCTTGCGGCGCGCGCATGTGTTCTGGGTTTGCCTGACCTGCGCCACCTCGGACGCGGTGCTGATCGCCACCGGTGTTGCAGGGTTCGGTACTTTGGCGCAAGCAGTGCCGTGGTTTGAACCGGTGATGCGTTATGGCGGGGCGGCGTTCTTGTTATGGTACGGCTGGAAGAACGCGCGCTCGGCCTGGCGCGGAGGGGCGGCGCTGGACACCGGCGGAGCCGAGACACAAAGCCTGCGCGCGGCCATCCTAACGGTGCTCGCGCTGACTTGGCTGAACCCGCATGTCTATCTGGACACCGTCGTGCTGGTCGGGTCGATCTCGTCCCAGTATCCGGACCGTCTGGCCTTTGGCATTGGGGCGACGCTGGCGAGCTTCGTTTTTTTCTTTGCGCTTGGATATGGCGCACGCCTGCTTGCACCGCTTTTTGCCAGTGCGCGGGCATGGCAGGTGCTGGACGGTTTCATTGCCCTGACCATGTGGGCCATCGCGTTGAAACTGCTTTATCTTTAGCCGAGTGTGCGCAATGAGCATTGTACATGGCGGCCACATGTCGGCAGGGCTTGCAAGCCCTGCAGTCAGCCCGCATTGATGCACCATGCAGCAGGGCGAACCCAAACCCCTCAGGGGAATATTCTGGATGCTGGTGACGGGCTTGTGTTTTGTCGCAGTCACGGCACTGGTAAAGTACATGGGCCCCGGCGTGCCTCCGGCCGAGGCCGCGTTTCTGCGTTATTTCCTCGGCCTGGGCTTTTTGCTGCCGATGCTGCCTGCGGTGCGCAACGCCCACCTGACGGCCCGGCAATGGCGGCTGTTCACCTTGCGCGGCGTGTTTCATTCGGGCGGCGTGATCCTGTGGTTCTTTGCCATGACGCGCATCCCCATCGCCGAGGTCACCGCGATGAACTACCTCGCGCCCGTGTATGTCAGCATCGGGGCGGCGCTGTTTCTGGGCGAAAAGCTGGCCGCGCGGCGGATTGCGGCCATCGTGGTGGCGCTGATCGGTACGGCGGTGATCCTGCGCCCCGGCTTTCGTGCGGTCGAGCCGGGCCATGTCGCGATGCTGTTCTGCGCCGTGGTGTTTGCCGGGTCTTACCTGCTGGCCAAGATCCTCGCGGATGAGGCCAAGCCTGCGGTCGTTGTCGCAATGCTGTCGATCTTCGTGACGATCGGCCTTGCTCCATTCGCATTGGCCGATTGGGTCACGCCCAGCTTGCGCGATCTGGGGCTTTTGTTCCTTGTCGCCTGTTTCGCCACGGCGGGCCACTACACCATGACGATGGCCTTTGCCGCTGCCCCCGTGACGGTGACGCAGCCCATCACATTCCTGCAACTGGTCTGGGCCGTGGCGCTGGGCGCGCTGGTATTTGCCGAGCCTGTGGACATCTGGGTGATCCTGGGCGGCATGCTCATCCTTGCTTCGGTCACATTCATCACCTGGCGCGAGGCCGTGCTGAAACGCCGACCGATCACGCCGCCAAGCCCCGCAACAAAGCTGTAATTTTTTATTGATTGACTGGTCAATATAAAACCTTCAAGTTCCGTCCCATCACGGAACCGGGGGTCAGATATGCCGAAACTGGGAATGGAGCCGATCCGGCGCGCAGCGCTGGTCGAGGCAACGATAGCCGAGATCGGGGCGGCAGGGTCGTTGGATGTCACGGTGGGTCAGATCGCCAAGCGCGCAGGCATGTCCACGGCCCTCGCGCATCATTATTTCGGAGGCAAGGACCAGATATTTCTTGCAGCCATGCGCCAGATCCTGCGCGACTTCGGGCGCGAGGTCGTTGCGGGTTTGCGCAGCGCACGTACGCCCCGAGCACGGGCCGAGGCGCTGATCGCGGCCAGTTTCGCGCCATCCTGCTTTGCACCTGCGACGGTCAGCGCGTGGATGACGCTCTATGCACAGGCAACGACGCATCCCGAAACGCACCGGCTGCTGCACCTCTACCAGCGCCGCTTGCGCAGCAACCTGACCCACGCCCTGCGCCCACTCAGCCGAGATCCAAGCGGGGATGCCGCGATGCTTGGGGCGCTGATCGACGGGCTGTACTTGCGCGCCGGTCTTGGCGCGGACGGGTCTGTCGATGCGGCACTGGCAACGGCGCAGCGCGCCCTCGACACCCTGACCGGAGGTCGCGCATGAGCCCGCCCAACATCCTGATCTTCATGGTCGATCAGCTGAACGGCACGCTGTTTCCGGACGGTCCCGCCGACTGGCTGCACGCCCCTAACCTCAAGAAGCTGGCGGCGCGCTCGACCCGCTTTGCGAATTGCTATACCGCCTCGCCGCTTTGCGCACCGGGGCGGGCGGCGTTCATGTCCGGTCAGTTGCCAAGTGCGACGGGCGTTTATGACAATGCCGCCGAGTTTCCGTCGAGCGTGCCGACCTATGCCCACCACCTGCGTCGCGCGGGCTACCAGACGTGCCTGTCGGGCAAGATGCACTTTGTCGGCCCCGACCAGATGCACGGGTTCGAGG
>CAYGPT010000129.1:0-4911 GCA_964351755.1 uncultured Rhodobacterales bacterium
CACGCCGCGCGCGCCGTGATCAGTACGGCATCGGATGGTCGCGGTGGGCGGCTGTGATCTCGTCCATCACCTCGTCGCTCAGGGTCAGGTCGGCCGCGCCGATGGCGATTTCAAGCTGGTCGAGAGACGTGGCACCAAAAATCACCGAACACATGAAGGGGCGCGTCATGCACCACGCCAGCGCCATCTGCGAGGGGTCCAGCCCATGGCGTCCTGCAATCTCCAGATAGGCATCCACCGCGTCAAAGACGCGGGCCGTCTTGCGCCCGCCAAGATCGCCGTTCAGGGACATGCGCGATCCCGAAGGCACTTGCCCCCCCTGATACTTGCCGGTCAGCAAGCCCGCAGCCAGCGGGGAAAATGAGAGCAGGCCGACATCTTCGTACACGCTCAACTCGGCCATATCGGTGTCGTACAGGCGGCACAGCAGGGAATATTCGTTCTGGACAGAGGCCACGCGCGGGCCGCCTGTCGCCTCGGCCGCTGCAAGCCATTGGCCGGTGCCCCACGCGCTTTCATTGGACAGGCCAAAGGCGCGGATCGTGCCGCGATCCACCTCTGTCTGAAGCGCGCCCAGACAGTCCTCCATGTTCTGGCGTTCGGCTGCAGGGTCCACGCCGGTGGGGTCGAACGTCCAGTTCTTTCGGAACATGTAGCTGCCACGATTGGGCCAGTGAAACTGGTAGAGATCAATGTAATCCGTTTGCAACCGGCGCAACGATCCTTCGATGGTCCCGGGAATGGACTGCGCCGTGATCGGCGCGCCGTCGCGTACATATGCGATGCCCTCGCCGGAATGTTTGGTTGCCAGCACCATGTCCTGCCGATTGCCGCCGCGTTCGAACCACAATCCGATGATCCGCTCGGTCCGCCCGATGGTTTCGGCGCTGATCGGGTTCACCGGGTACATTTCCGCCGTGTCGACAAAGTCGATGCCCGCCGCCAGCGCGCGGTCGATCTGGGCGTGACCCTCTTCGGCAGTGTTTTGGGTGCCCCAGGTCATCGACCCCAGACACAGGGCCGAAACCTCGATGCCCGTACGGCCCAGTTTGCGTCGCTCCATGCCGTGTCCCCTTTTCATCTGGTGTGGCTGCGACCCTAGCGGGCCAGACCGGACGGGCAAGCGAATTTTCCACACCGCAACGGCAGGAAGGATATTGAGAACAAATAAAGAACATGTATGATACTCCCATGTCCGCTCACCACCAGCTTTTGCAGCGTGGGTCCCCCCGCGCCACACCCGGCCTGCCGCTGCTGCCAGATGGCGGGCGGCACGGCCTGGGCGACGGGCTGGCCTGCGGGCGTGTGCACGAGGCCTGCGGACCCGCCCGCCATCGCCTTGCCCTATGGCTGGCGGCACAGACCACGGGCCCGGTGATCTGGATCGCGCCGGACTGGAGCGCGGACCGGTTGAATCCCTGCGGTATGATGCCCTTTATCGACCCGGCCCGGCTGATCCTTGTGCACCCCAAACGGGCCGAGGACTTGCTGTGGAGCATGGAGGAAGTGCTGCGCTCGGGTGCTGTGCGGCTGGCTGTGGCCGACCTGCCCGGCCTGCCGGGCCTCACGGCGGTGCGGCGCATGCATCTGGCGGCAGAAACGGGTGGCAAGACGGCGGGCACAGCACCGCTGGGCCTGTTGCTGACACCGGGCACGGGCGGCGCGCAAGGGGTCGAAAGCCGCTGGCACCTTGCCCCCGATCACAAGGGAGAGGCAGGCGCGTGGACGCTGCAGCGGCTCAGGGCACGCACCGCCCCGCAAAAGGCATGGCGCGTGGAGCGGATCAAGGGTCAGCCCCTGCCACGCATCACGCAGGGCCTTGCCCCGGCATAAGGGGGCCACGAAAATGCCATGGCATTAACGATTTATGTGCTATCTTGCGTGCAAGAATAAGAGCTGTGGCCACAGACAGGACCACGGACGACACGACAGAGGCACGTCATGCAACGCAGAACCCTCCTTGCTGGAGCGATTGCGGTTTTGGCAACGTCCGGCCATGCCATGCCCCGGCCCTATCACCTCGGGCCGCAAGGCGCGACGATCACCTATACATTCCACATGAACGGCGAGGCGATCAAAGGCACGGTGCCCGTCGACCGGGCCGATCTATTCATCGACGCAGGCAATCTTGCGGCTTCGACCGCAGATGTCACGGCAGATGTGCGCCGCGCCCGTACCGGCCTGATCTTTGCCACCGAGGCATTGAAATCGCCCGGCGTTCTGGCCGCCCACGATTTCCCCCTTGCGCGGTTTCGCTCGACCAGGGTGATCCTTGGGCCCGATGGGCGCATCGGGGACGGCGCCATGCTCGAAGGATTGCTGACATTGCGCGGCATCACAAGGCCAGTCCGCTTCGACGCACGCTTGTTTGGCCGGGCCGACAGAGCAGACAGTGACGTCGAGATGCTGAACGTGGTCCTGAGCGGCAGCGTCGCACGCAGCGCATTTGGTGCGGTGGGATACCGGGACCTTGTCGCAGACACTGTATATATCGAGATCAAGGCGCAGATCGAAAGACCGATTTGACGCACTTTGCGATGGATCAGGCGCGCACATCCCAACGCCTTATCAAAGTCTGACGCACCTTTTCCGGCGGCGCGGCAAGCGCTGTAAAACGCCGCTTCGTGTCGGAAACAGGCGCGGGCATGCCGCGCGATTGGGTCAGGGTGCATGCTTATGCGCATGCTCATTTCCCTCGCGGCCCTGTTCCTTTCGGTCATCCTGCTGCAACTCAGTTCCGGCTCACTGGGTCCGCTAGACGCGCTGTCTGGCCTTGCCCTGAATTTCACAACGCAAGAGGTCGGCATCCTCGGTTCGGCCCATTTCCTTGGCTTTTTCATCGGCTGCTGGTGGGCGCCGCGCCTCATGGGCAGCGTGGGCCATTCCCGCGCTTTTGCGGCCTTTACCGCCAGCGGAGCGATCGCGCTGATCGCGCATATGCTGATCCTCGATCCGCTGGCCTGGGCGGTGATGCGGATCGCCTCGGGCATGTGCGTCGCGGGCTGCTACACGATCGTCGAGGCGTGGTTGCAAGCCAAGGTCACCAACCAGACGCGCGGACGGGCCATGGGGGTCTACCGGGTGGTGGACATGGGGGCGTCACTGGCTGCGCAACTGGTGATCAGCGTTCTCGAACCGGCAAGCTACGTCAGCTACAACATCCTTGCCATCGTCTGCTGCGCGGCGCTGCTGCCGCTGACACTGACCACATCCCAGCAACCCGAAACACCTGCCTCGCCCCGCCTCAGGCCGCGCCTGGCCTTCGACCGCTCGCCGCTTGCCGCCGCGGGCGTGATCGTCGCGGCCCTGTCGAGCGCGTCGTTCCGCATGGTCGGCCCGGTCTATGGGCAGGAGGTCGGGCTGAGCACGCCGCAAATCGCGTGGTTCCTTGCGTCTTTCGTGCTGGGGGGCGCGCTGGCGCAATACCCGGTGGGGTGGCTCGCGGACAAATACGACAGGCGCTGGGTGCTGATCTGGCTCTCGGCTGCGGCTATGGCAAGCTGCGCGGTCACGGTCATGGCCACGGGCCTCGGCACCGCCGGGATCATGCTGACAGCGGGGCTGTTCGGGCTGACGACGTTCCCGATCTACTCGGTTGCCGCCGCCCATGCCCACGACTTTGCCGACAGTTCCGAGCGGGTCGAACTCTCCGCCGCTTTGATGTTCTATTTCGCGGTTGGGGCCATCGCGGCCCCGTTCACCGCTTCGGCCCTTATCGACGCTTACGGCCCGCCCGCGCTCTTTGCGATGATCTCGATCGGGCACGGATTGCTGATCGTCTTCGGGCTGGTGCGGATGCGCAAACGCGCCGCCCCTGCGGACCGGACGCGCTATATCTACAGTCCGCGCACCTCGTTTCTGGTGGGTCGTCTGCTGGGGCGCAGCCGCGAGCGCGACTGACGGGCCCAGATCAGGGCCTTTTCGCGGGCGCGCCACGCTGCTAAACGAACCCGACACAGCCAAAGGCCCCCGTCATGCAGCGTCACCTGATTACGTCCGCCATTCCCTATATCAACGGGATCAAGCATCTCGGCAACCTGATCGGCAGCCAACTGCCCGCCGACCTTTATGCCCGCTATCAACGCGCGCGGGGCAACGAGGTTTTGTTCCTGTGCGCCACGGACGAACACGGCACGCCAGCCGAACTGGCGGCGGCCAAGGCGGGCAAGCCTGTGGCGGAATACTGCGCTGAAATGCACAGCATACAGGCCGAAATCGCGCGCGGCTTCGGGCTTTCTTTCGACCATTTCGGCCGCTCCTCCTCGGCCCAGAACCACGCGCTGACCCAGCATTTCGCCGGGCGGCTGGCCGATGCCGGACTGATCCGCGAAGTGATGGAAAAGCAGGTTTATTCCGTCGCCGACGGGCGCTATCTGCCCGATCGTTATATCGAGGGTACTTGCCCCAACTGCGGCTATGACAAGGCGCGCGGGGATCAGTGCGAAAACTGTACCAAGCAGCTGGACCCGACCGACCTGATCGAACCGCGCTCGGCGATTTCGGGCTCCACCGACCTCGAGGTGCGCGAGACCAAGCACCTCTACCTGCGCCAATCCGCGCTCAAGGACGATCTGGATGCGTGGATCGACACCAAGACGGACTGGCCGATCCTGACCACCTCGATTGCCAAGAAATGGCTGCACGACGGCGACGGGTTGCAGGATCGCGGCATCACCCGCGATCTGGACTGGGGCATTCCGGTGCGGCGCGGCGATGCCGACTGGCCGGGGATGGAAGGCAAGGTGTTCTATGTCTGGTTCGATGCGCCTATCGAATACATCGCCTGTGCGGGTGAATGGGCAGACGCCAATGGCGGCGCGGACTGGGAACGCTGGTGGCGCACGGACAAGGGGGCGGACGATGTGCGCTATACCCAGTTCATGGGCAAGGACAATGTGCCCTTCCATACGC
>CAYGPT010000130.1:0-4699 GCA_964351755.1 uncultured Rhodobacterales bacterium
ATGCGCGGCACGTCCTGCGGGTTGTTCAACTCCCAGAATTGACGCCCCCGCGCCTCGACCTCGACACACAGTACTTTCCGTCCGTTCTCAAGGAACCGCAACTGTTCAAGCCCCTCAAGCTGTTCCAGCGGTCCAACCGGCCAAGACGGATAGGCGGCCAGCGCATCCGGCCGATAGGCGTAGACGCCGACATGGTGAAACACCGGCGTGCCATCATCAGGGGCATAGGTGGCGTTCGTGTACGGCACGACCTCTTTAGAGAAATAGAGCGCCTCGTTCTTTGCCCCGAACACCGCCGTCGTACCACCCACGCGCCCCGCTTTTCTGTCATCCAGAAAACCATTCAACGTCGCGCCATCACAACGTAAAACCGGAGTCGCGATCTCGGCCTCGGGTGCAGCACGAAGCCCGTCCACCAACCCTTCGATGAACCAGGCAGGGGTCAGCGGTGCGTCGCCCTGCAAGTTCACTACTATGTCGAACTCACCGCCCAGCGCGTCATGCGCTTCGGCGCAACGTTCCGTTCCGTTCGCGCAAGAGTCCGAGGTCATGACAACCTCCGCTCCGAACGCGGCACAGGTGTCCCTGATACGATCATCGTCGGTGGCGACGACGACCCGGTCAATGCCGGACACAGCCATCGCGGCACGCCAACTGCGCTCGATCAGGGTTTTCGCAATACCTGTCGCACCCGTCAAAGGCACCAGAGGCTTGCCCGGATACCGGGTCGAGGCATAGCGCGCCGGGATGGCAATAAGAACGGACATCAGGCAGGTTTCAGATCAACGCTGGGCGCGTAAGCGATGAAAAAGGGATTGGCATACCCCTCTTTGCCGTATTGCAAAGGGCTGTGATCATCGAACCGCACGACTTTTCCACCCGCACCGGTCAGAACGGCATGACCCGCAGCCGTGTCCCATTCCATCGTGCGCCCGACACGGGGATAAATGTCCGCCTCTCCGGTCGCCACAAGGCAGAACTTGAGCGATGAGCCCGCGCTTTTCATGTCCTGTACGCTGTACTTGTTGATGTAATCATCTGTGGCCTGATCGCGGTGCGACTTTGATGCAACAACCATCAATGCAGTATTGTCGCTGTCTGCAACATGCATCGGCGTGACGTCACCAACCGCATCCCTGTCCAATGCGCCTGTCTCTTCCACCGATTGACCGTCGGCCCTGGTGAAAAACATCCGCCCTTTGGCGGGGGCATAAACGACACCGCGGGTCGGCACACCGCCCTCGACGAGCGCGATATTGACAGTGAAATCACCTCGGCGATGCACGAATTCCTTGGTGCCATCCAGCGGATCAACGATCAAAAACGTGTCTCCGGTTGTCGAATGGGTCGCAGCCTGTTCCTCGGTCACCAGCATCACGTCGGGAAAGGCGGCACGCAGACCGGCGGAAATCAATGCATCCGCAGCTTCGTCAGCGGCAGTGACCGGGCTATTGTCGGATTTGGATTTCACGTCGAAATCATCCTGTCCGTAAATCTCCATGATCTTGTCACCCGCCTCAAGCGCAAGCCTGCGGATCACCGGGATCAAAACGTCGTAATTCATAAATGCACTCCTGCCTGCGCCATTTGTTGAAAAAGTGATGCGGCTCCCTTATGCTCGTGTGCTAACGGAACGGCAAGATTTCCCTGCGATCATAACGCCAATCGAGGCAGAACCGCTCATGTTTCAACCCAGCAGCAAACCCCAGTCGTCATTGGGAACGGCCTTTGCCATGGTCGAGGTTATCTATCATTCGATCGTGCGCTCGGTACGCAAGGCGCACAACAATGCGTTCATGGCGATTGCGATGAACATGCTGCAGGTGGTGATCTTTGTCATGGCATTCTATGTCATGTTTTCCGTGCTGGGGTTGCGGGGGGCGGCAATCCGGGGCGACTTTCTGATCTACATCATGACCGGCATCTTCCTCTACATGACCCATACGAAAACGCTGGGTGCAGTGGTCGGGTCCGAAGGGCCGGCAAGCCCGATGATGTTGCACGCACCGATGAACACGATCGTATCCATCTGTTCGGCGGCACTCGGGGCGCTCTACATCCAGGTGCTGTCGCTGTTCATGATCCTGTTCGTGTACCACGTGGCCTTTACCCCCGTGGTGATCGAGCATCCGTTCTCGGCCTTTGGCATGATGATGATCGCGTGGTTCACCGGGGCGGCACTGGGTCTGGTTCTGCTGGCGATCAAACCGTGGTTTCCCACATTCGTGTCGATCTTCACCCAGATCTATCAACGCGCCAACATGATCGCTTCGGGCAAGATGTTCGTGGCCAATACGCTGCCGGGCTTCATGCTTGCGATGTTCGACTGGAATCCGCTGTTTCACGCAATCGACCAGTCACGCGGCTTTGCATTCATCAACTACAACCCACGCTACTCTTCGTGGGAATACGCATTCTGGGTGGGTGTCGTCCTTGTGATGGTCGGGCTGATGGGCGAATTCTACACCCGCCGTCACGCCTCGATCAGCTGGGGTGCGCGACGCTAGGGCGCCGACTTCCACTTCACCGCGCCAGATGAGCCGAGGGGTTTGGGGTAACGCCCCAAGGCCATTGCAGCCCAAGCAGAATATGATCGAGCGCGCCGCAGGCGCTCAGTTCCAAGGAAAAACTGTTTGAAATTTCAGAGACAATTCAGACGAGATTGACCATCAAAGGATGACATACAGACCTTGCCGACTTGCAAGTTTGCGAAATCGTTCAGCCCGCCAAACCGGCGCGGGCAAGGTTGGAGAGTTTGCGGAAGATGGCCACGATATCTTCAGGTGTCGCGGCATCCATCGCACCTTCGGCGATTTCGTCCCTGCTCCACAACCACGACCGCGCCGGGTCGTGCAGCATGTCCCAATCACCGAACATGCGGTCCTCAACCGGGCCAGACACCAGCACTTGGACGTTCGCATGCCTGTCATCCTGCCGAATCCGCTCCAGCGTATTTTCGACCTGTGCCTCCGGCCCTTCAAGCAATTGCAGATAGATATCGGCACGGCACACCAGCGCCCCCGTGATGTCGTCACGTTTGTTGCACCGTCTTGCATCCAGCAAAATGCCAGCCAGCACAGACTCGTCAAAGCCAAAAGGTTGCGACGCATAGATGCATTGAACAAGGGTCATAGGGCGGCAACTCCAAAGGCTACGGATAGCGGGCGTGCTTCAGCCTACGCCGATCTGGCGCCCTTGTCACAACCCATCGTCAAAACACCACCCGGCAGGTCAGATTGATCCGCCCGCCCTTGGGCAAAAGGGTCGAGGAGCCAAAGCGGATCCGGTCCACGCCGTGATAGGTCAGACGCGCGTCACCTGCCATCACCACGACGTCGCCAGATTCCAGCCAGATCGATTCGGTCTTGCCCCCGCGCGTCGTGTTCCCGATGCGCAGCAACCCGGCATCGCCCAGACTGATGGAAAGGACAGGCCAGTCGAAACTGGCCTCGTCCCGGTCCTGATGCATGCCCATGCGGGCACCTTCGCCATAATAGTTGACGAGGCAGCAATCCGGTGCCCGCTCAAGCCCGGTGACCGAGTGCCACAACGCGAGGATCGCCGCCGGAATCGGCGGCCACGAGCCTCCATCGGGGTGGCAAGAAGCATAGGAATAGCCCGACAGATCCGCATACCAACCCACCACCCCGGCTGAGGTCATGCGCACCGACATTTTCTTTCCATAAGGCGTATCCGGCGAAAACATCGGCGCGACGGCCACAATACTGCGCACATCCTCGACCAATCCAACTTGATCGGCACTGTCCAGATACCCTTTGTGGATATCGAAACCCCGTATTTTGACCTTCACAGCACTCTCCCGGCCACAATGTACAAATTTTGCCGAATTCACCCCTGCACCAAAGGTTGCAGCGCCAAATGACCCTCCTTATATACGCCCCAGCGCGCTCGGAAACGTGCGCAAACAATCGTGGCGTCGATGCCGACTTCGGGTCGCCGCTTCGTGTCATCGCCTTGAGTTAAATAGAGGGATCGAAAAACATGGCCAAAGTCATTGGAATTGACCTGGGAACCACCAACAGCTGCATCGCCATCATGGATGGCAGCCAGCCCCGCGTTATCGAAAACGCGGAAGGGGCGCGGACAACCCCGTCCATCGTCGCCTTCACCGAATCCGAACGTCTCGTCGGTCAGCCCGCCAAACGGCAGGCTGTCACCAACCCTGACAACACGATCTTTGGCGTCAAACGCTTGGTAGGCCGTCGTAACGACGACGTTGATCTTGCCAAAGACAAGAAAAATCTGCCCTTCACCGTCATCGACGGCGGCAATGGCGATGCGTGGGTGCAAGCCCGCGGCGAAAAATACTCGCCCAGCCAAATCTCCGCATTCATTCTGGGCAAGATGAAAGAAACCGCCGAAAGCTATCTTGGCGAAGAGGTGACCCAAGCGGTCATCACCGTCCCCGCCTATTTCAACGACGCCCAGCGTCAGGCGACCAAGGACGCGGGCAAGATTGCAGGCCTCGAGGTGCTGCGGATCATCAACGAACCGACAGCCGCCGCGCTTGCCTACGGCCTCGACAAGAAAAATTCGCAAACCATCGCCGTCTATGACCTTGGCGGCGGTACGTTCGACGTGACGATCCTGGAAATCGACGACGGCCTGTTCGAAGTGAAATCGACCAACGGCGACACGTTCCTTGGTGGTGAAGACTTTGACATGCGCATCGTCAACT
>CAYGPT010000131.1:0-4693 GCA_964351755.1 uncultured Rhodobacterales bacterium
AGCATGGCCTTGCTGGGGATGCAGCCGACGTTGAGGCAGGTGCCGCCGAAGGTTGGCCAGCGCTCGACGACCGCGACTTTCATGCCGAGCTGGGCCGCGCGGATCGCCGCGACATAGCCTCCCGGGCCTGAGCCAATGACCGTTAAATCGAAAGTGTCCGCCATGGTGTCTCCGGAGCTTGCCCTCAGGGCTCAGATAGTCGCCGTACTGGCGATAAACCAGCACGCTCCCGGATGAAACCCCCTGTGCATGGCTTGCATGCACAATTGCCGCAATGGACTACAGCAAGAGCCCCGCAAACATCAGCATCAGGCCCAGGGCGCTGACGAGCCAAACCAGTGAGCGGATGTACTGCACGCCGTAGATGTAGAGCGGCAGGTAGACCCAACGCGACCAGAAATAAAGATGCGCGCCCCACACGGTCAGTGCGTCGGAGCGGCCGGATAATTCGACCGCTACCGCGAGGGCGACGAAGACCGCATAGGTTTCAAGCAGGTTGCGCACGGCCTTGTCGGCGCGCTGGTTCCAGATATTGGGCGGCGCTTCGTTGTCGCGGTTGGAATTGGCGAACCTGATCCCATGCTGCATGCGATAGAGCGTGGACTGGACGAGGATGTAGCCGCCGACGAGCGTCGTGCTCCAGATGAGCAGCGTGAGTTCAATGGTCATGAAGCGAGCAACGCCGTGCAGGGGGGAAGAGTTTCCTAGCGGGCGCAACCGCTGAGCGTGAAGACATCGTGCGGTTCGTCGCCGGGACTAAGGACAAGCCCGGAATAGCGGATGGTCGGGCCCAGATCGGTCAGCAGAATGACCGGTGCGGCGGGCTCATCGGGATTGGGCAGCAGGTCCACATCATTGTCCGCGAGGCTGTAGATGACGCCCTCCCAGATGCGGCAGGCCGCGAGCTCGTCGTCGGAGGAGCCGGGCAGCACGTCACCGGTCGCCTTGTCGACGGGGCCGGGCAGGGTGCAGCCGCTATGCAGGCTGGCCTGGTTCCAACTGGTGCCGTTCGGCGTCCAGGTGGTGCCCCATACCGCTTCGCCGCCGGGAAATCCAAGGGTCAGGATGGCGCTGACATTGGCGGGTGCTTCCCACGGCTCTGGCGGGCGGAACCCAAGCTCGAAGCCGTTGGATTTTTCGACATAAATGGCGCTGTCCTGCGGACAATCTTCCGCTGCCAGCACCGCCTGGGTGGCGGTGAGAGCGGTCAGCAGCGCAGCGATCATGCGGGCGGTCATGTTGGCAATCCTCCGAAACCCCCGGGCGTGGCGGCGGGTCTCGATAAGACGGCGCATGGCGCTCGATCCTTGGGCTTGAGCCGGACTCAGGGCACGTTGGCCCGGCCGCCGGTGACGGGGAGGCACGAGCCGGTCGTGTAGGAGGCCTCGTCCGAGAGCAGCCAGAGGATTGCCAGGGCGACTTCTTCGGCTGTCCCGGCGCGGGCCATTGGCAGCGTCGGCGCGACGCGCTTGGCGCGATCCGGGTCCCCGCCAGCGGCGTGAATATCGGTATCGATGATGCCGGGGCGCACACTGTTGACGCGGATGCCTTCGCCCGCGACCTCAAGCGACAGGCCGATGGTGAAGGTATCGATCGCCCCTTTCGCCGCCGCGTAGTCGGCATAGACGCCGGGGGCGCCGAGCTTGGTGGCGGCCGAACTGACGTTGACGATGCCGCCGCCCTTGCCGCCGTATTTGGTCGACATGCGCTTGATCGCTGCTTTGGCGCACAGGAACGAGCCGGTCACATTGACGGCCAGCATGCGTGCAATCCGCTCGGCGTCCATTTCGTCGACGCGCATGGCGGGACCGACAATGCCGGCATTGTTGACGAGGCCGGTCACGGTGCCGAGCCGGTCGGCTGCGGCGAAGATGTGCTCGACATCGACGGGATCGGCGACGTCACCGCGGACCGCCTGTGCCGTGCCACCGGCCTTGATGATGTCGGCACACACCTGTTCGGCGGCGGTGACATTGCCGGCGTAGTTGACGATCACGGCATAGCCGCGCTGGGCGCCAAGCTTGGCGGTTGCTGCACCGATACCGCGGCTGCCACCGGTGACGATCAGGACGTTGTCGGTCATGTCTTCTCCTCTGGTGAGGAGAACTTACACATTGAGCCGAAAAGCAAAAGGCCCGCCGAAGCGGGCCTTGTCAGTTTGCGGCAGATCAGAGCGCTAGAGGTCGAGCACGAGGCGCTCGGGCGCCTCAAGGCTTTCCTTGACGCGGACGAGGAAGGTCACGGCCTCCTTGCCGTCGACGATGCGGTGATCATAGCTGAGCGCCAGGTACATCATCGGGCGGATCACCACCTGACCGCCGATGGCCATGGGCCGGTCCTGGATCTTGTGCATTCCCAGGATCCCCGACTGCGGCGGGTTCAGGATGGGCGAGGACATCAACGAGCCATAGACCCCGCCGTTGGAGATCGTGAACGTGCCGCCCTGCATCTCGGCCATGCTCAGCTTGCCGTCCCGCGCCCGCGCGCCTTTTTCGGCAATCGCCTTTTCGATGGCGGCAAAGGACATGGAATCCGCGTCGCGGATCACCGGCACCACCAGACCCGTGGGCGTGCCTGCGGCGATGCCCATGTGGACGAAGTTCTTGTAGACGATGTCCGTCCCGTCGATCTCGGCGTTGACTTCCGGCACCTCGCGCAGCGCATGGCAGCACGCCTTGGTAAAGAAGGACATGAAGCCCAGTTTCACCCCGTGTTTCTTCAGGAACAGGTCCTTGTACTCGTTGCGCAGGGCCATCACCTCGGTCATGTCCACCTCGTTATAGGTGGTCAGCATGGCGGCGGTGTTCTGGCTGTCCTTGAGGCGGCGGGCGATGGTCTGCCGCAGCCTTGTCATCTTGACCCGCTCCTCGCGCCCGGCGTCATCGGCGGCGACTGGTGCACGCGGGGCAGAGGCTGCGGCGGCGGGTGCGGGAGCAGACGCCGCAGCGGCAACGGCCTTTGCAACGTCGTCCTTCATCACGCGGCCATCGCGGCCCGATCCGGTGACGGCATCGCGACTGACGCCGGCTTCGGCCATGGCCTTCTTGGCTGCCGGAGCATCTTCGACATCCGCGCGGGCGGCACCCTGCCCGGCAGGCGGATTCTGGTAGTTGCTGGTGGGGTCGTCGTCACCTTCGGTCGGCGCCGGGCGAAGGCCGGGTTCAACACGGCCCTCGGCAGAGCCTGAAATTACCGCCAGTTTGGCGGAGGCATTGACCGTCGTGCCTTCGGGTGCCGAGATCTCGGTCAATACACCGCCCGCGGGGGCGGGGACTTCGACGCTGACCTTGTCCGTTTCCAACTCGCACAGCATCTCGTCCTGGCTGACCGTGTCGCCGACCGCCTTGAACCATGTGCTCACAGTCGCCTCGCTGACGGATTCGCCCAGTGTGGGGACCATCACATCGACGGATTCACTGCTGCCGCCTCCGCTGGATGCAGCAGGGGCTTCCTTGGGGGCCGCATCTGCCTTTTTCGCCTTGGGGGCGGGGGCGGAGTCGCCCGCGACAATGGTGGCCAGCAGGGCGTCAACGCCCACGGTTTCGCCTTCGGCTGCGATAATATCGCCCATGGTGCCTGCGGCGGGGCTGGGCACTTCGACGGTCACCTTGTCGGTTTCCAGCTCGCACAGCATTTCATCGACGGCGATGGTGTCGCCGGGCTTCTTGAACCACGTTGCAACAGTGGCTTCTGTGACGCTTTCGCCCAGAGTGGGCACGCGGACTTCGGTGGTCATTTGATCATTTCCCTTTGATGGTCAGCGCTTCGTCGACGAGCGCGGCTTGTTGGGCTTTGTGCTGGCTGGCCAGACCCGTTGCAGGGCTGGCAGAGGTGGCGCGACCCACATAGACGGGGCGCGTGTGCTTGGCCTTGATCCGGCCCAGCACCCATTCGAGGTTGGGTTCGATGAATGTCCAGGCCCCCTGGTTCTTGGGTTCTTCCTGACACCAGATCATTTCGGCCGCCTTGAACCGTTCCAGTTCCTTGACCGCCGATTGCGCGGGGAAGGGATAGAACTGCTCGAAGCGCAGCAGATAAACGTCGTCGATCCCGCGGGCGTCACGTTCTTCCAGCAGGTCGTAATATACCTTGCCCGAACACATCACCACGCGCTTGATCTTGGCGTCGGCGACAAGGGTTGTGTCCGAATTGCCCTGCTGGGCGTCATCCCACAGCACGCGGTGGAACGAGCTTCCGGTCTGGAACTCCTTGGCCTTGCTGACGGCCATTTTGTGACGCAACAGCGACTTGGGTGTCATCAGGATCAGCGGCTTGCGGAAGTCGCGGTGGATCTGGCGGCGCAGGATGTGGAAATAGTTCGCAGGGGTTGTGCAGTTGGCCACGATCCAGTTGTCCTGCCCGCACATCTGAAGGAAGCGTTCAAGCCGTGCGGACGAATGCTCCGGCCCCTGCCCCTCGAATCCGTGGGGCAGAAGCACGACCAGACCGGACATGCGCAGCCACTTGCTCTCACCAGACGAAATGAACTGATCGAACATGATCTGCGCGCCGTTGGCAAAGTCACCAAACTGCGCCTCCCACAAAGTCAACGCATTGGGCTCTGCCAGCGAATAGCCATACTCGAACCCAAGCACCGCATACTCCGAAAGCATCGAGTCGATGACCTCGTACTGCGCCTGTCCCGCACGGACGTTGTTGAGCGGATAGTACCGCTCTTCCGTCTCCTGGTTCA
>CAYGPT010000132.1:0-3207 GCA_964351755.1 uncultured Rhodobacterales bacterium
GTTCACAGCTGTGAACTTTTCATGCAGCGTCCTTTCTCATAAGGGCCATGATCATGGGACCACAGGAGAATTCACCGAGAGCAGCCTTTGCAGACAGTGACCGCAAATACCCACCAGGCGACCGTATGTCGCCGAAGCGTTCCAACATTGCCAAGATGACCACCGATGCCTCTTCCGGGCCCATGTACTGTTTGGCCTCATCCCAAGCTGAAGGAGAGACGCCCATCATAGGCCTTATTACATCGGCAACCCTTACTAGATCATGCCAGTGGCGCACAGGTCGTTCAGCATAAGCTCGGTATTCAGAGCAAGCGGCCAAAACGAGACCGAGGGGTATTCTGGGTAGATTGTTGTCGACCGGGACAGGCTCATCGGTCCTACCCTCTGCAACCAGTGCTGTCGCCGGATCGGAGACGCTGCCCTCGCCCTGCGCTTTTTCTAAGCGTGGTTCAAAATCATAAGAGTCTTTATTTGAATTCTGATAGTGCTGCTCATTTGTGACTTCATTGGTGCTCATATCTTGTGACTGCACTGGTTCCAACAGGTCCCTAATGGCGTTGAGGGCTTCGGACAACGCAGATTCGATCTGCTGCAACTCTGCAAAGTCGAGCTTGCGGCGAAGGTCACGCGCCGTCAGGACGCATAGGTCGGACGCCTGGTCCCAGATGGCGCGGTCAGGGCGCAGAGAGCGGCCGTAGTCGACGAGACCCGCTAGATCACGGCGCATGAGGCTTACAGTGGATCTAAGCCGCTTGTAGCGCTCCTCCGCAGCACGGACAGCCTCTGCGGCTTCGCACACTTCGACGAAGCGTTGGGCGAGGGGGGCCAGATCGAAGCCGAAAGCGATCTTTTCGTCGCCATACCGGCGCGCGTAACGCTTGCCATTGGGACTGTCGCGACGCACGACGAAACCGGTTTGCACCAGGTTCGCCAGATGCCGCCGCATGGTCGAACAGGGCATGCCGTTCAGGCGCTCACAAATAGCCTTGTTGGACGGATGCACGACAGTTTCACTATGGTTCCCGCCAACGATCGTGGCCTGATGGAAACTGACCAATGCCTGAAGCACGCTCAAATCACGGTCGGACAAGCCGAAGGCGATACGGGCAGCGGCGAGTTCGCGAAGTGCTTCCCATTTGTTGACGCCGGAAGGCGGGAGGTCCTGTTGCGCCGCTGCCTGATAGTGCAGAATGGCAGCATTTATGGGTCGCCTGAAAGGCGTTACGGGGGTGTAGTCCATTTTACATTCACGAAGACAAAGAAATCACGGTCCGCGAATCACTTAAGACTTGCGAAAAACGGCGTCCGAGACTAACTTGAGAGTGCTAAGAACAAGTCAGGGTCTCGTAGGGCGGTCGCTTTGCGGGACCTTTTCTTTGGCTTTTTCGTGCCTCCTGTTTTTGGTTTCTGCTCTTCCTCAGTCTTCTGAACGCTGCTTCCAGCGTTCGTGAAGTTCTTCAATCAAATCATCGGCTTCAGACTCTACCCAGTCGGCAAACTTACTATTCTGCAACTCGATCGAGATCCCTTTGGCGGTGCGTTTGAGCGTGCCGCCACGTTTGCCCCCAATCCTGAGCGGCTGACTGGATGCAGCAGAAGGGGAGGGGGCCTTGGCCGGTTTGACTAACCTTGTGACAACCTTCGACACGGCCTCGAACGCCTGCACAGAGGGGTCGTCGGTCGCAGGTGCGGCATCAATCACCATGGCTACATCGGCCTTGCCATGGGTTTCCTCAGCAAGGCGGATCAGGCTGCCCCGATCCAGGTCGTTGTCCGCGATGGCACGGCCCATGGCCTCCCACCGGGGTCGGCCTATGCCGTGTGCCGCACCGATGGCGCGGATGAGGTCTGTACCGACCATGTCGGCGATGGCGATGGCCATGGACACCGAAGATTTGGTCACGGTCAGAATTTCTGCAACCTGTGATTGATTTCCAAAGCCCGACGATACGAGTTCTTGCGCAAATATCGCCTTTTCAATGAAGGACAAATCGCGGCGCGCCATGTTTTCGGAAATCTGCGCACGCAGGGCACTGTCATCATCCAGATTGGCGACCAGTGCGCGCACCTTGGCGACCTTGTCGGACTGGCGGATCGCCTCGAGCCGGCGGCGACCATAGACGAGCAGATAGCGGTCCGTCTCTGACGGGTGCCGGCGCACAAGAATTGGTACGGTCTGACCATTCGCCTCGATTGCGGCGCGCAGATCATGCACATCCGCCGGATCAAGCCGGTCGGCCATTCGGTCGTCGACGATACTGGCCGGGTCGAGTTCCCAGACATGATGTGAATCGACCGCATCACGGGCCGAGCGCAGGGCGCGGTTGGACGTCATCATAGGGGTTACGGCGCCAGCCTGAGGGGCAGGGGCCGGGCCACCGGCTGCCGCGAGATTGTCGAGCATCGACATCCGTTTTTTCTTGCCACTCGTCATGACCGCCCCCACGTTTTCTGAATAAGATCAGCGACTTCGTCGTTCAGCGCGTTCAGGCTTTCAAGGGCGCGATCGTAGGTCGTGCGGGTAAAGGCGCTCCGCTCGACTTCGTATAGGGTTTGCTTTGTCAGACCTGCATCGGAGATCGCCGTGGATTTGAGCATTGGCGAGTTGAGCACCGCATCGCCATACATGGTGCGCAGAAAGGCGACGATCCGGTTTTGTGGTGCATCCTGAGGTTCATAGCGTGTCAGCGCATAGCGCATCCAGTCGTGGGACATGTCCGCACCGCTTTCGGCAATCACGTCCATCAGATCAGCCGTCATGCGCAGAAATTGCGACATCGACATCACGTCGAGCATTTCCGGATGAATTGTGACCAGCACGCCGGTGGCGGCCGAAAGTGCGGACATGGTGAGAAAGCCCAGTTGCGGCGGGCAGTCGATGACCACAACGTCGTAATCGCCGTCAACCTGCGCCAACGCCTCTTTCACGCGGAAAAAGAACAGGCCTGCGTTGCCTTGTGAAAGAGCACGCGGCGTTTCGTGTTCGAACTCCATCAGTTCCAGATTGCCCGGGATCAGGTCGAGGTTCGGGATATAGGTCTTGCGGATGACAGCGCGGATCGGCTCTGGGTCGTCATAGCGGATCGCGTCATAGAGCGTGCCGCCATCTGTCAGATCGAATTCGGGCTGTACGCCATGTAACGCCGTGAATGAGGCCTGCGGATCAAGATCAATGCCCAGGACGCGATAACCGCGCAAGGCCAGCCG
>CAYGPT010000132.1:3307-4520 GCA_964351755.1 uncultured Rhodobacterales bacterium
CGCGCGGTCTTTTCCAGCAGGACACGCAGGGCCTGAATGTCCTGCGCGGAATACAGGCGACGATTGCCGGCCGTCAGTTCAGGCGAAGGGCCCTTGCCATCAAGGTTGATTTTGCGCAGGTATGAGTCGTTCACACCAAGAAGCGCAGCCGCCTCGCCGGAGGTGAATTTGCGCATTTCCTTTGTGGCGTCAGGGGGAAACAGGCTCTCGCGTTGCGAATGCAACTGGTTGGCCAGCCACTCGGAATGCTGGCGGATGACCGCGTTCAGGTCCTGATGCACGAAAGTCTTGTTCATCTGCCCTCTCGATCCGCGCTACGCATCTTCGGCGTGTTCACGGTTATTGACGTTTTTTGCCTCGTTTCCGTGACTATTGCCGTAAGAGTCGGATTCGCGCAAGTTTTTTCCACATCTTGTGTGAGCTCACCGTCGAAACACAAGCCCGTTCGCCGTCGTCGTCGCATGCTGATCTTGGCAATTGCGGCAGGATGATATACATATAGGATCGTATATCCACTTGGAGGAACGACACCATGCAAGTTGCAAAATGGGGGAATTCGCTCGCGGTCCGGCTGCCTGCCGATCTTGTGCGCGAACTTGGCCTCAAAGAGGGTGACCAAATCGATCTGATAAAGGACGACGGTACTTTGCTTGTCCAGCGCCAACCTCGCGCCGATGAAGTCCTGCAAGGGCTAAGGCGGTTTCGCGGAAAGCTATCCAAAGACGCACGCCTGAGCCGCGACGCTGCACATGAGCGCTGAATTCGCGGATACAAATGTCGTCCTTTACCTTCTTGACGACGGCCCAAAGGCGGATCGGGCGGAAGACATCCTGGGGCAGGGGCCACGGATCAGTGTGCAGGTCCTGAACGAAGCGATGGTCAATTGCCGGAGGAAAGCCGGTCTCAGTTGGGAGGAGACCGCCACTTTTCTAGCAGGGGTCCAATCCTTGTGTCCAGTCGAGGACCTGTCTGTGCAAACCCATCTTGTGGGCCGAGCTTTGGCAGAAAAATACCAGCTTTCGGTCTATGACGCGATGATTGTGTCGGCCGCTCTTATTGCTGGATGCACGACTTTGTGGAGCGAAGATATGCACGACGGATTGCTGGTCGAAGATCAGTTACGCGTCGTGAATCCATTCACCTGACCAGAAAACGGGCTGCAACCTTGCAATCGTTCCATGAGTTGGAAGATTTGCAAGGTTGTGTTTATTGC
>CAYGPT010000133.1:0-4493 GCA_964351755.1 uncultured Rhodobacterales bacterium
GGTACAAAGGCATCTGGCCGCCTTCGTAACCGTTGATGGCCACACCCGAACGGGATTTCTGACCCTTGATACCACGGCCACCCATCTTACCGGTACCGGAGCCCGGGCCGCGGCCCACGCGTTTCTTGGGTTTGGTTGCGCCGGGATTGTCGCGCAGTTCATTGAGTTTCATGTCGCTTCTCCTAAGCCGGAAGCACCCCCGAAGCGGAATGGGTGAACGCGGCATTTCTGTGGTTTGTGAGTCGGGCGCGTTGGTGCGCCACTGGGGGCGTATAGACGGGGTGTGGGACGGGATCAAGTGTCGGTTTGACTGCATCACAAGCACACGCCTGACGGCCGGGGCGGTTGGGTGTGCGCGTGAGCGGGGATCGTGGGCAGACAGATGATGTGCTTCAAATACCGAAGTAGCGAATTGGATTGGCTGCGCCGCGTGGTCTCGGAGGCATCCGTTTTCGCAGATATCGATTGCGAATTCCATCTCCAGCAAGTTTTCCTGTAAATCCAAATCGCTTTGAAGTCTCATCATCAACTGGAAAACCTGGGAAATTCTCTTTTGTTGCAGGCATCCAATTCGCGTCCTCGAAAACCTCCAGGACGATGCCATTCAAAACGGCAAAAACGTAATCTGCCTTTCGCGCGTTGCCCGGTGAAATTTTCCAGGCAAAACGGGTCGCATCGTAAATTCCACGCTCTGACGCCGACTTGTTAATGAGGATTTCCACGACTTTGTGCTCAATCTCAACGGCCTCCGCAGAATATTTTTCGACGATCTCGACCGCGTGCGCAACACCGCGGTCAGCACTTCCATGCCCCCCCGCGTCATTGCTCACACTAGGATACGCCTCGATTAACGCTGCTTCGACCTCGTATGCCGTTTTTTCATCCATGCCATGGCGATGGATCACATGCTGAACGTCCAAGGACGAATTCTGAATGTCTCGAACCTTGGTCAGCTTTTGGGACGATCCTGCCTTGTTTTCGTCAAACTTGCCCTTCGCATGCTGGAAAACCCGATTGCCCTTGCCTTTGCCAACGTAGAAGGTCTCACCATTACGAGGATCAATTAGGCGATAGACATAATATTTAAGCTCCTCGCAAATTTCTTTCGAAAAATTGTCAACCATCTACCAAGCCCCGTTACCGTATTAGTGCCATCCTGCCTATCATCTGCATCTCGATCAACCGTCGAATTCAAACGACAAACGCCCCGCGAACCCTCGCGAGGCGTTTCAATCTGACCCTAGGGCGGAGTTCACCCCGCCACCACTTCAGCCTTTTTCTTCGATGATCTCGACCATGTGCGGGATCGAATTCACCATGCCGCGCACGGAAGGTGTGTCTTCCAGCTCGCGCGTCTTGTGCATCTTGTTCAGGCCCAGGCCGATCAGTGTCGCGCGCTGTTTCGCGGGGCGACGGATGGGGGAGCCAATTTGTTTGACGACAATTGTCTTTGCCATAGGTCTCAGGCCTCCTCAGCCACTTGAGCGGACGCTTCGGGTGCTTCATCCCGCTTGGGCAGGATGTCGGCGACCTTTTTGCCGCGACGCTGGGCGACACCACGGGGCGACTGCTCTTTCTTGAGGCCGTCCATGGTGGCGCGGATCATGTTATATGGGTTCTGCGAGCCGATCGACTTGGACACAACGTCCTTGACGCCCAGCATTTCGAACACGGCACGCATCGGACCACCGGCGATGATACCAGTACCTTCTGGCGCTGTGCGCATCACGACCTTGCCGGCGCCGTGGCGCCCTTCCATGTCGTGGTGCAGGGTGCGGCCCTCGCGCAGTTGCACCCGGATCATCTGGCGCTTGGCTTGTTCAGTGGCCTTGCGAATGGCCTCGGGGACCTCTTTCGCCTTACCTTTGCCGAAACCGACACGGCCCTTTTGGTCGCCAACAACGACGAGGGCTGCAAAGCCAAAGCGCTTACCACCCTTGACGGTCTTGGACACACGGTTGATCGCGACTAGGCGGTCGGAGAATTCGGGGGTTTCTTCGCGGTCGCGGCGCGGGCCGCGGCGATTGTTGTCACGTTCTGCCATGTAAGGCATCCTTTGTCTCAGGTGGCTTTCGCCGTTTCTTGGTCAATCGCGGTGGGCATGAGGCCCCCGGATCATCGAGGCGGAGCGTGCCGCCTGCACATTGTGTCCGCCCGGCGAAAAGAACCCCGCCGGGCGGCTTGTTCGGCAGGGCGGGGTTCACCCCGCCGCACCGCTTAGATCTTCAGGCCGCCTTCACGCGCGGCGTCGGCAACTGCCTTGACACGCCCATGAAACAGGAAGCCGCCACGGTCGAAATAGGCCTCGGAGACGCCCGCTTTCTTTGCGCGCTCTGCGATTGCCGCACCGATCTTGGTCGCTGCTTCGACGTTGTTCTTGCCCACAACGCCAAGATCCTTTTCGAGGGTCGAGGCAGCCGCGAGTGTCACGCCGTTCACATCGTCGATCAGCTGCACGCTGATGTTCTTGTTTGAACGGTGAACGCTCAGGCGCGGGCGCCCTGCGTTGACTTTGCGAAGTTTGTTCCGGACGCGCAGGCGGCGCTTGAGGAACAGGGTCCGTTTGCTGTTTGCCATCTGTCTGGTCCTTACTTCTTCTTGCCTTCCTTGCGGAAGATAAATTCGCCTTTATAGCGGATACCTTTGCCCTTGTAGGGCTCGGGCTTTCGCCATTCACGAATGTTTGCGGCAACCTGGCCGACCAGCTGCTCATCGATACCTTCGATGATGACTTCGGTCTGCTTGGGCGCGGTAACAGTCACACCGGCAGGCGGGACATAATCAACGTCATGAGACAGGCCCAGGTTCAGACGCAAGGAGTTTCCCTGCATCGACGCCCGGTAACCAACACCCTGGATTTCAAGCTCTTTCTTGAACCCGTCGGTGACACCGGTCACCAGGTTGGCGACCATCGTGCGGGACATGCCCCACTGCTGGCGGGCGCGCTTGGACTTGCCACGCGGCGTGATGGTGACGGTATTGTCTTCGACCGCCAGGGTCACATCGTCGGTTGCCTTGAACGAACGTGTGCCCTTGGGGCCTTTGACTTCGATCATCTGACCAGAGACGGATGCGGACACACCCGATGGCAGATCGACCGGCTTTTTACCAATACGAGACATCTGCTTCTCCTTAGAAGATCGTGCAGAGCACTTCGCCGCCAATATTGGCCGCGCGTGCGTTTGCATCCGACATCACACCTTTGGAGGTGGAGACAATCGACACACCCAGGCCCTGACGGACCGACGGGATGTCATTGACGCCCATGTAGACGCGACGACCGGGCTTGGAAACCCGCTTCAACTCGCGAATGACAGGTTCGCCTTCGTAGTATTTCAGGCTGATTTCGATGGCGGGGTGGCCATCTTCACCTTTGGTTTCCTCGAAACCGCGAATGTAGCCTTCGTCCGCAAGCACTTCGAGAACACGGACCCGCAGTTTCGACGCAGGGGTCGTCACCACGGACTTGCCGCGCATCTGGCTGTTGCGGATGCGAGTGAGCATATCTGCGATAGGATCGTTCATATCTCTCTCTCCTTACCAGCTTGACTTGACGAGGCCGGGGATCTGGCCGTTCGAGCCAAGGTCCCGCAGCGCGATCCGGCTGACTTTCAGCTTGCGATAATACGCATGCGGACGGCCGGTCAGTTGGCAACGGTTGTGGATGCGGGTCGCAGAGCTGTTGCGTGGCAGCTTGGCCAGCTTCAGCGAGGCGCGAAAACGCTCTTCCATCGGTTTCGTTTCGTCGCTGATGATGTCTTTCAAGGCCTTACGCTTGGCCGCGTACTTCTTCACCAGCTTTTCGCGCTTCACTTCGCGCTCGATCATGGATTTCTTAGCCATATCTAATCTCTCCCGCGCTTACGAATTGAAGGGCATGTTGAAATGCTTCAGCAAGGCTTTTGCTTCGGCATCGGTTTTTGCAGTGGTCGCGATCACGATGTCCATGCCCCAGGTCTCATCGACTTTGTCGAAGTTGATCTCGGGGAAGACGATGTGTTCCTTGAGGCCCATGGCATAGTTGCCACGCCCATCAAAGGATTTGCCGGGCACGCCGCGAAAGTCGCGGACGCGGGGCATGGCAATGGTGATGAGACGGTCCAGGAATTCGTACATCCGGTCGCCGCGCAGCGTCACCTTGGCGCCCAGCGGCATGTCTTCACGCACGCGGAAACCAGCGATGGACTTCTTGGCGACGGTGGTCAGAGCCTTCTGACCGGCGATCGCGGTCAGGTCTTCCTGTGCCGACTTGGCTTTCTTGCTGTCCCGGACAGCCTCAGCGCCGCAGCCGATGTTCAGGACGATCTTGTCCAGACGCGGGATCTGCATGTCGTTCTTGTAACCAAACTCTTCCTTCATCGCAGCCTTGATGGTGTCGCGGAAAGCAGCCTTGAGGCGGGGGGTGTAGTTTTCAGTATCGAGCATCAGATCACGTCCCCTGTTGTCTTGGCGAAACGCACCTTCTTGTCTCCATCCAACTTGAAGCCGACGCG
>CAYGPT010000134.1:0-4472 GCA_964351755.1 uncultured Rhodobacterales bacterium
TCCAGCTGCGCGCGCCACCTGGGGGGATGTCTGCTCGCTCGCGCGCCGGATCTCTGGTCTGATGAAAGCGAGGTGCCTGTATGAAACCTGCTAGAGTTTATTGTGTGCTTGGGGTCGTTTGGTGCCCCGGGCTCGTTCTCATCCGATGCACTAGGGATGGCATGGGAATTGATGGGAAACAATAGTTTTTTGCGACACCCTGCCACAAGACGTGGTTTCTTGGGAGCGTGAAAAACAAGATATAGTGCAGTATCGGATGAAGATTGGAGCCTATTATGGGCTTCTCTGCGCTCTGAGCACTAAATGTAGTAGCGCGTGAGACCTCGAGGGCTTATCCCATAAATTCCCAAAAAAATTGCACTTCTTACGCGCTTCTATTCGATGTTTATTCTTTGTTCTCAATGCAAGCTTTGCAAATACAGCCAAGTTGATTCGAATCAACCGCGTCGGACCTTGAATTACCCACGAATTCCCATGGCTGAACCCACCACCGTGTCGAATTGGACAGCGCATGCCGCGAATGGACAACAAGGAACCCTTGGCCCTGCTTGGAGTTGAGCCTGTGACACTGACATTACAGGAGTATGCAATGACACAGCTGATGCACGAATTCTGGGGCCGCATGGATGACGTACAGGCCGGTATGCTGGGCCTCAAGAACAGCGACCGCCTTGTGCCCATGTCGCCCAGCGTCGATGGAACTGCGCCGGGGCACATCTGGTTCATCACCGCGCATGGCACCGATCTGGCCGAAGCGACGGCCCACGGGCCGCAGCCTGCCAAATTCGTCGTGGCCGATGGTGGAGCCGGGCTTTATGCCGACGTCGACGGCACTTTGGCCCAAATTACAGACAAGACGACCCTTGACGATATCTGGAGCGTGTTCGCTGCTGCTTGGTTCGAAGATGGTAAAGATGACACGGACGTTTGCCTGCTGCGCTTTACCCCGGCCAAAACCGAAATGTCGGTGACACCGACCAGCGGGGCCAAGTTTCTTTACGAGATCGCAAAGGGCAACATGACTGCGCAAAAGCCGGATGTTGGCACAAGCGGGATCGTGACTTTCTGAAAACAGGTGCTGCAACGACCAGGGCGGGCCCCTTTGGTTACGCCATCCCACCCTTGACCAACCCGTCGGCGATGCGGGCGTAGGCCTGCGCCATCGCACTGTCGCCAGCGGCAATGGGTGTGCCCCCATCTCCGGCCAGCCGGGTGTCGAGGTCAATGGGCAACGCACCAAGTAGCGGCACGCCCATTTTCTCGGCCTCGGCAGCCACCCCGCCATGCCCGAAAATCTGATGTTCGGCCCCGCAATCGGGGCAAATGAACATTGACATGTTCTCGATCAGACCCAGAACGGGCGTTTTCAGCGTGGCAAACATGTCGATGGCCTTGCGCGCATCGATCAGCGCCACATCCTGCGGGGTGGAGACGACGATGGCCCCGCTGAGGTCTGACTTGGTGCACAGGGTCAGTTGCACATCCCCGGTTCCGGGCGGCAGATCGACAAGCAGCACATCCAACTCACCCCACTCGACCTGTCCCAGCATCTGCTGCAGCGCTCCCATCAACATCGGGCCACGCCAGACCACGGCCTTGCCCTCTTCCATCATGAAGCCGATGGACATCAGCGTCACGCCATGGGCGTGCAGTGGAATAATCGTTTTGCCGTCCGGGGAGGCCGGGCGTTTGTTCACGCCCATCATACGTGGTTGAGAGGGTCCGTATATATCGGCATCGAGCAGCCCGACCTTACGCCCTGCCCGGGCCAAGGCCACGGCGAGGTTCGAAGCCACAGTGGATTTGCCCACACCGCCCTTGCCCGACCCGATGGCCAGAATGCGCTGCACACCTGCGGGCTTGGTGGGGCCTTCTTGCGGTTTGGGGTGGCCGCCGATTCTGAGGCTGGGCGGCGCGCTTGGCTTTTGGGCCGGACCGTGGGCAGTCAGCGCAACGCGGACCTGATCGACGCCCGCAAGCGCGCGCACTGCAGCCTCGGCGGCAGCGCGCATCGGCTCCATTCGCGTGGCAAGCTCGGGGTTGGGCGCTTCGATCACGAATTGGACGGATGCACCGTCAATCTGCACGGCACGAATCAAATCGCGGCTGATCAGGTTGCCACCGTCTGGCATTTCGATCCGACCAAGGGCCGACAGGATTTGGTCTTTGGTTAACGACATGACGCGCCTCTTTGCTGGTTGCCGCATTAACTGGCAGAATTCAGCGCGAGAGCAAGGGCCAGACAGGAATGCGGGGGTAAGCGCTGAAACCTTGGGCGATTTGCACAGGTTTTCTACCGATACCCCATGCAATTGCTGCATAGCAGCATTGCCTTGGGGGCTATTGTGCATCTGCAGCATTCACTTATGTTGGTGTTAACGAAACACGAGCACGAGGCGAAAATATGGCCTATTACAACGATGTAACACGACACAATGATCCTGTCGAACGGACGCTCGGCTCGGTCGCCCGCTTTTTTGAAGCTGCAGCGCAGCGTCACGCGACCCGCCGCGTCTACCGCACAACACTCGACGAATTGCACGCCCTGAGCAACCGCGAACTGGCCGATCTGGGCCTGCATCGCTCAGAACTGAAGCGGATCGCTTGGGAAGCGGCGCATCAGAACAGCGCCAACTGAAGATAACGGATCAGATGTCCCTCTCCTCCTCCCTGGGGCATCTGTAATTGGCGGCGGCGCCTACCTCCTCCCAGGCGTCGCCGCACCTTTTACGATTTAGCACCTGAACAGGGTGCACCACAGATGCATCGCGTGCGGTCTACCTCCTCCCTGACCAAAGCGATGTAGAAAGCGCGGCGGCTCCTACCTCCTCCCAGGGGTCGCCGCATTTCTCACACCGCGCCCGATCGGGTGCATTGCGATACATTGCGGGCCGGGTCTTCCTCCTCCCTGACCGGGCACGTGATGAAGCAGAGACGGCGGCCCCTCCTCCCTGGGGTCGCCGTTTTTCATTTAGGGAACACGCAAGTGATCGCTTGAGTTGGGAAGGACTGTTTTTGCCTGCAAACGCTGTCGGCCAAACAGATGATCAACTGGGCTTATCGTGTCCTGCAAGCAGTCAGCGAGGCTGATCAACGCGCCGAGAACGAAGACCCCGACTTTTTCAGGATCGACGGCGTGACAGGCAACTTTTCTGTAAAAAGTTACCTTTGCCACTGGGCGTGTTTACTTTGGTGATCGCAACCTAAAACGGAATGTCATCACAGCCCGAGATGAACCGGGACACCACCTTCTTTACCCCGGCCTTTTCAAAGTCGATCTCAAGCTTGTCGCCCTCGATCGCGATCACCGCGCCATAGCCGAACTTCTGGTGAAACACCCGCTCGCCCACCGTGAAACTCGACACAGCCGTGAGGTCGATTACGGTATTCCGGGTTTCTTTCGGTTGAGAAATGGGGCGTGTGTTCGAGCGCGCTTGAAGGCGTTTCCAGCCCGGCGAGTTGTACACATTCGCTTCAGCCGCAGCCTTGTGCAGATTGCTTTCCATTGTCGGGGCCGCGGCACCGTACCCGCCGCCGTAAAGGCCCGGCGGTGTCAGTACATCGACGTGATCCTCGGGCAACTCGTCGATAAAGCGCGACGGCAGCGACGACTGCCATTGCCCGAACACGCGCCGGTTGGCCGCAAAAGAAATCGTGCACACTTCTTCGGCGCGCGTGATCCCGACATAGGCCAGCCGCCGTTCCTCTTCCAACCCCTTGATCCCGCTTTCATCCATGCTGCGCTGGGACGGGAACAAACCGTCCTCCCAGCCCGGCAGAAACACGCAGGGAAATTCCAGCCCCTTGGCGGCATGGAGGGTCATGATCGACACTTTTTCGCCGCCCGCGTCCTGTTCATTGTCCATGATCAGGCTGACATGCTCCAGAAAACCCTGCAGGTTTTCGAACCCTTCGAGGGCCTTGACCAGCTCCTTGAGGTTTTCCAACCGCCCCGGCGCTTCGGGCGTCTTGTCGTTCTGCCACATCGCGGTATAGCCGGACTCGTCCAGGATAACTTCGGCCAGTTCCACATGACTGATGGCGGGCGGCCCGTATTCGGTACGCAGCGGCACAACGCCTTCGTCGATCACGCTGTCATCCTCGGCCAGTTCGATACGCGGCCCGCGCAGCTTGGAATGCCACCGCGCGATACCATCGACAAGGGTGCGCAATTCGGTGCCGCCCTTGCCCTTGATCAGGCCCTGCTCGACGGCCATCCGCGCGCCCTCGACCAGTGAGACGCCGTTTTCGCGCGCAACGACCTGCATGGTCTGCTGGGCCTTGTCGCCCAAACCGCGCTTGGGCGTATTCACGATCCGCTCGAACGCCAGATCGTCGTCCGGGCTGACCACGACGCGGAAATAGGCCATCGCGTCGCGGATTTCGAGCCGTTCATAGAACCGCGGCCCGCCGATCACGCGATAGGGCAGACCGATGGTCAGGAACCGGTCCTCGAAGGCGCGCATCTGGTG
>CAYGPT010000135.1:0-4428 GCA_964351755.1 uncultured Rhodobacterales bacterium
AGCCGATGAGCGACGTGATGGACATGCCCGAAGACGACATGCTAGCCGCGGAATACGTGCTGCGCCTACTGGATGATGTCGCGACCCGTGACGCCGAGCGACGCATGGGCACCGACACGCTATTCCGCGGCCTTGTGCACATGTGGGAGTCGCATTTCGTCGGTATTGCCGCGCAGGCCGATGACATCGCTCCGCCCGCGGCCGTCAAAACCCGAGTCATGGCTGCCATTGCGCCGAAAACCGCTCCGCGTCGGCGCGGCTTCGGGCTTTTTGCCGGGCTTGCCCTTGTCGCCGTGCTGGCCGTCGTCCTGCTGACGCCGATCCTGCGCGGACCCGGACCTTTTGTGCCGGAATACGAGGCCGCGATGGTGTCGCAAACGGGCGATCTGGTGATCACCGCGGGCTTCGTGCCGGACGAAAATCTGCTGATCGTGTCGCGCACCGCGGGCACTGCCCGTCCCGGCCGCGTGATAGAACTCTGGCTGATCGCCGATGGCGCGCCGGGCCCCGTCTCTCTTGGCGTTCTACCGGATGAGCCCGAGGCGGTTCTGAGCGTGAGCGCGGAAGTGGCAACCGCGCTGCCCGGCGGCACACTGGCCGTGTCCGATGAACCTCCGGGCGGATCAACCACGGGCGCGCCCACTGGCGACGTTCTGGCGGCGGCGCCGGTGACAGAGCTGTAATAGCCCTGCCACTCCCGCGTTTGTCCGCGCCTGCGGCGTTTCGACTTTGTATTGGACCACGTGCGCGCGGCCTCTCGCTGTGCTCCGACGCGAAAAGCGATACGTGCTGCCTGACGGAAAAGTCGGAACGCCTTAGTCCAGCCGATCGAGCAAGCGGCGCATCACCGCCCGGTCAGCATCGTCCAGATCCGCCACCCGGCTGCGCCACAGCGTCGCCTGGCTGGCAAGGATCAGCCCGTCGCCCAACACCTTGAGGTGATTGGCGCGCAGGGTTTCCCCGCTGCTGGTGATGTCGGCAATGGCCTCTGCCGTTTCGTTTGCCACGGTCCCTTCGGTCGCGCCCTGACTGTCCACAAGCTGATAGTCGGCCACACCGGCCTCGCGCAGGAAATCGCGCACTAGGCGGTGGTACTTGGTCGCGATGCGCAAACGGAACCCATGCCGCGCCCGGAAGGCGGCCGCGACGGCGTCCAGATCCTCGGTCAGGTCCACGTCGATCCACCCCTGCGGCACGGCCAGCACCAGATCGGCATGCCCGAACCCCATCTCGTCCACCGGGTCCACCTGCTGTTCCCACAAAGGCAGCTTTTCATGGATCAGGTCGGTGCCCGTGACCCCCAGGTGGATGCGCCCGGCGGCCAGTTCACGCGGGATTTCACCCGCCGAAAGTAGCACCAAGGCGACACCGTCTATACCCGCCACCTCGCCCGCATATTCGCGGTCCGACCCGGTGCGGGTCAGAGTCAAACCACGCTTGGCGAACCAGTCGAACGATTTTTCCATCAACCGCCCCTTTGAGGGCACACCCAGCTTGATCGTCATGTCGCGCGCTCCAGCAGGGCCATCAGGTCGGGGCGCAGAACCGCGCCCACCGCCGGGCTTTCGTTACCCGCACCCAGACGGCGCGTCAGCGCGTCATAGCGCCCGCCAGTCGCCACCGGAGGCAGATCGGGTCGGGATTCCGCATAGAAACCAAAAACGAACCCGTCGTAATATTCCATCGAGGTGCGCCCGTAACTCGCCTCAAATTCCAGCGCGTCCACGTTCACCCCCCGCGCGGCCAGTGCAGCAGCGCGCGCATCGACACGGGCGACCGCATCGCGAATGGCGGGCAGGTCGATGATCAGATCATGCAGGCGGGACAGGGCGAATGGCAGCGTTTCGCGCACCGCCAGTAGGGTGTCGAGCCCCTCCATCTCCGCCGCGCTGATGGGGGGTTCAGCGGCGTCCTCGGCCAGTGCGCGGATGCGCGCGTCGATCTCGGACTGGCTGCGCAACCCGGTCAGGGGCGCGCTGGACGCGACCTTGCCCGCAAGCAATGCCGCACGGCTTTCCGGGATGGGAACACGGCCCCCAAAACGATCAAGCAACGCACGAAACCGGCGCGGCCGCCAGATGTGACGGCGCAGGGCATCCTTGCGCCGCTCGGTGGTTCTGAGCCCCTCGACGGCAGCCATCAGAATACCGATGTCACCTGTCGCGGCGCGCAAGGACAAGGGGGCGACGGCCTCTGCGATCAGGGCGAACACCTCTGCATCCGCCGCCGCCGGGTTAGAGCGGTCAAACAGCTCGTATCCCACCTGCAGGTATTCGCTGGCGCGGTCCGGGTCGTCCTCCTGCCTGCGAAACACCTCGCCTGCATAGGTGTATCGGGCAGGATCGGTCCCGTTCGCCATGTGCATCTGCACCACGGGCACGGTGAAATCCGGGCGCAACATCTGCTCGCCCCGCATCGCGTCGCTGGTGACATAGGCGCGCGCGCGGATATCCTCTCCGTACAGGTCGAGCAGCAAGTCCGCCGATTGCAGGACGGGCGGATCAACGACCTGCGCCCCTGCGGCGACGAAGCGGTCGCGCAGGGCAAGTGCTCGGGCACGCGGATCGGTCATCCCTTCAGGATCTCCTGAACCTTGGCGAGCATCTGGTCGCGCGGCACTTCGAACTGACTGGGATTTCCGGCCCATTCTTCATGGGTCGCGGTCTCAGCGATTTTCGCGCCAAGGATCAGATCCTTGATCTGCACCACGCCGCGTTCCTTTTCATCGCCGCCTTCGATGATGGCGATGGGGCTGTTGCGCTTGTCGGCGTATTTGAGCTGGTTGCCGAAATTCTTCGGATTGCCAAGGTAGACTTCGGCCCGGATATCTGCGCCCCGCAACTCGGCCACCATGGCCTGATAATCGGCCATGCGGTCGCGGTCCATGACGGTGACGACGACGGGGCCGAGGGTTTCCGCCTCGATCCGCTTCGTGGCACGCAAGGCGGCGAGCAGGCGGTCGACACCGATGGAGACGCCGGTGGCCGGCACTTCCTGCCCGGTAAAGCGTTTGACGAGGTCATCGTAACGCCCCCCGCCTGCAACCGAACCGAAGTTGCGCTTGCTCCCGTTTTCGTCGCGAATTTCGAAGGTCAATTCGGCCTCATAGACTGGACCAGTGTAGTAGCCAAGGCCTCTAACTACCGAGGGATCAATCCGAATTTGATCGGCGCTATATCCTCCGATACCCAACAAGTCTGAAATCTGCTTTAGTTCATCAATACCTTCGTTTCCGATTGAAGAGGTACCAACAATTTCAGCAAGGTAGCTGAGTGTCCGTGTGTTCAAAACTCTGGCGGACCCCATTGTGTGCTGAAGACCCTTTGCCTTGCCAGCGCCAAGCTCCATTGACAACATATGCGTGAGATCCGCGTAATAGGTGGTTTGCTGTTCATCCTGATCTGCTACCTCCCAGTAAACCTTTGCACTTCTCAAAATTCTCGATGAGGCTTCGGCAAATCCCATCACGACTTCAACCTGGTCTCCACTCAGCCCCGCCCCCTTCGTGAAATCCCCACTCTCATCCCGGCGCCCCTCACCCAACAGCGCGCGCACACCCTCCGGCCCCAGCCGATCCAGCTTGTCGATGGCGCGCAGCACGATGCCGCGTTCGGCTTCCTTGTCATCCCCGGCAAGGCCCGCCACCTCCATCACCCCGTTCAAAACCTTCCGGTTGTTGATCCGGATCACGTAATCGCCACGCTTGATCCCCACGGCCTCCAGCGTGTCCGCCAGCATCGCGCAAATCTCGGCATCAGCCGCCATCGACGCCGATCCCACCGTATCCGCATCGCACTGATAGAACTGGCGAAACCGCCCCGGCCCCGGCTTTTCGTTGCGCCAGACCGGGCCCATCGTGTAGCGGCGATAGGGGCTGGGCAGGTCGTTGCGGTGCTGCGCATAGACGCGGGCGAGGGGCGCGGTCATGTCATAGCGCAGGGCCAGCCAGTCGCCGTCTTCCTCCTGCCAGGCGAACACGCCCTCGTTCGGGCGGTCGACATCGGGCAGGAACTTGCCAAGCGCCTCGACCGTCTCGACCGCGCTGCTTTCGAAGGCGTCAAAGCCGTAGCGATGGTAGACCCCGGCGATCTTGCGCAACATCTCGGTACGCATCGTCACGTCGCTGCCGAAATAATCGGCAAAGCCCTTGGGCGTCTGGGCCTTGGGGCGCGGGGTCTTTTTTGGCTTGGCCATGGTGCACTCCGGCTGGGGTTCGCGCGCCTCGTACCCCAGCGGCGTTAGCGGGGCAAGGTGCGCGCGGCTTGCGAAAGCCCCACATTTGCCCCACATGAAGGTCATGGACAGCCGCATCGACAGACTCGAGGAACAGATCGCCCACCTGACCCGCACGGTCGAGGACCTGAGCGACATCGTCGCGCGCCAGGAACGCGAATTGGCTCTGCTCACGCGCCGGGCACAGATGCTGAT
>CAYGPT010000136.1:0-4234 GCA_964351755.1 uncultured Rhodobacterales bacterium
GGCTGTCCCACCACGTCGCCTGCAACGCCTCTTCGACTTCCGTGCGCAGGCGACGGCGGTTGTGGTAGTGGACCTGCATGCCAAAAGCCGCCGCGCGCCGCGCCACGGCCTGCCCGATCCGGCCCATGCCAAGGATACCCAGACGCCGCCCGGCAATGCGCCCGCCCAGAAAGGCGGTCGGCGACCAACCGTCCCATTTGCCGGACTGCATGGTGGCCAGCCCCTCGGGCATCCGGCGCGTCACGGCCAAAATCAGACCCATGGTCATGTCTGCGGTATCCTCGGTCAGCACACCGGGGGTGTTGGACACCAGAATCCCGCGCTGGCGGGCAGTGGCCACGTCGATATTGTCCACCCCGGCCCCGTAATTCGCGATCAGTTTCAGCCGGTCCCCTGCCTGCCCAATCATCGCCGCATCGACCGTGTCAGTGATGGTCGGCACCAGCACATCCGTTGCTTTCATCGCCTCGACAATCTCGGTCCGGCTCATGGGCGCGTCATTGTCGCGCAAGGTGACATTGAACAGCTCGCTCAACCGCGTCTCGACCTCTTGTGGCAACCGTCGCGTAACGACAACACTCAGACGATCCTTTGGCATTGATGCCCTCCCCGGCCTTGGCGTTTGCGCCATTTGGGGGCATGGTGGCGGATGTGAGCACGAGGCACAAGAACCTCGGCCATATCAAGAGGCGAGAGATGAGCAAAACTTCCCCATGGGTGGCGGTCCTTCGGTCGATGGCGGGCTTGTGCCTTGCCCTTGGGCTGGCGCTGCCTGCACTGGCCAAGGATGTAGGGCCGGTCACAAATCTGCCCCTGCCCCGTTTTGTGTCGCTGAAAGCCGCCGAAGGCAATGTGCGGCGCGGTCCGTCCCTGTCACACCGGATTGACTGGGTGTTTACGCGGCGCGACATGCCGCTGCAGATCACGGCGGAACACGGCCATTGGCGCCGGGTAGAAGACCGCGATGGCCTTGGCGGTTGGGTGCACTATTCCCTTTTGTCGGGCACGCGCACCGTATTGATAGAACAGGATATGCTGACCATCCGCACGCGCCCCGACGCGGATGCACCCGTCGCAGCGGCGCTTGAAGCAGGCGTGATCGCGCGGCTTGGCGAGTGTGACGCGGAATGGTGCCGGATCAGTTCGGCAGGCTACAAGGGCTGGGCCCCCAAGGCGCGACTGTGGGGCGTGGCCATAGACGAATTGCGCGACTGAGGCGACGCCAAGGCTCTGCACTCATCGTTCGACCGAATGAACTTCGGCCACGACCCTGATTTCTACAACTGCGCCGACTCGGCGCAACTCCGCAACCTTGACCGCTGTCCACGCGGGATACGGATCGCGCAGGCGTGCATGGCGCACCGTCTGGAAAAGGTCAAAATGCCGACGCAGTCCAACGTGATAGCTGGTCATCTCGACAATGGCATCCAGTGCCAGATCGACCTCGGCCACCACCGACGCGATCTTGTCGAAACAGGCGTGAAACTGCGTCTCGTCCTGCACAGGCATAGACCCATTCGCCGCCGCCCAGGTCACGCCGGTCAAAAAGACGAAATCTGCCGACCGGATCCCCGGCGACATGCCCGCACGCGCACAGGCGGCGCGCAGAGCCGGTGGAATCAGCGCCTGTTTCGCCATCTTGGATTTTCCGTTGTCACCCGTCGCTCGGGGGCTGGCCATTCCGGCCCGCTTGGTTAGTCTCTGCCAGACAAAGTTACTCATGGCGGACAGATTTGATGCAAGCGATATCCTATACCGGCTTTGGCCCTGCCGCCGACGTTTTACATCTTGGCGATGTGCCGACACCCACACCGGCAGTAGGCGAAGTACTTGTGAAGCTGGCCTTTTCCGGGGTGAATCCCTCGGACGTCAAAGCGCGCGCCGGGGCGCGTCCGGGCGTGACCAAGCCCCCGTTCGATCGCATCGTACCCCATAGCGACGGCGCAGGCGTGATCGAGGCCGTGGGCGACGGGGTATCGCCCGACCGCATCGGTGCCCGCGTCTGGATATGGAATGGCCAATGGCAGCGGCCCTTTGGTACGGCCGCCACGCATATCTGCCTGCCGTCTGAGCAGGCGGTGGACCTGCCCGCTTCGGTGCCCATGGAAACCGGCGCAATCTTGGGCATTCCGGGTTTGACAGCCTGCCACGCCGTCTTTGGCGGCGGTGACATCGCGGGCAAGACGCTGCTTGTGCAGGGTGGAGCAGGGACGGTCGGGTTGCTGGCCGTGCAACTGGCCAAATGGGGCGGTGCGCGGGTCATCGCGACGGCGCGGGGCGCAGGGCAGGACGCGGCACGCGCGGCAGGGGCCGACGAAGTCCTCGACTATTCCAGCGACGACCTTGGAACCGCCATCGTCAAAGCCAATGATGGCGCACTGGTGGACAGAATCGTCGAGGTCGAATTCGGCGTCAATGCATTGCTGGACGCCGAGGTCATCGCACCCAATGGCACCATTGCGGCCTACGGGTCGGCCAAGAACATGACGCCAGCCTTGTCCTTTGGCCCGATGCTGTTCAAAGCGGTCACCATCGACATCGTGCTGATCTATATCCTTGAGGCGGCAGAACGCGGCCACGCCATCGCCCGCCTGCTTGCAGCACTGGAACAGGGAGCGCTGACATGTCCCGTGGACCAGGTCTTTGCCCTTGCAGCCTGCTCTGACGCGCATGAAGCGGTCGAAGCGGGCAATCGGGCTGGGGCCATTTTGGTGGACGTACAGGCATGATCCGCGCCCTCGCCTTGTCCCTGTGCCTGTGCCTGCTGAATGCGGCAGCAGTCTGGGCACAGACGACGGACCAACCGCAGGGCACGATCGAAGTCGAGGACAGCACGAGCCGGGATGCGGCCATCGCCACACGCATACGCGATATCCTGCGTGAATTGGATGGCTTCGAAGAGGTGACGGTCAGCGTGTCCTCGGGCATCGTGACGCTGCGCGGCACCACCATCGACACGGCCCAGGCCGCGCGGCTGAACGACATCGTGGCCCGTGTAGCCGGGGTCGTCGCCATCGAAAACGAGGTGGCAGAGACCACGGACGTGGTCGCACGGCTGAACCCGGCGGTGCAGCGGTTCCAGACCCGCATGTCGCAGGCCATCGCCCTGCTGCCGCTGGCCGCCGTGGCGCTGCTGTCATTCCTGATCGTGCTTGGGGCCGGCATCCTGCTTGCGCGGATGCATTACCCGTGGGACCGGATCGCGCCCAATGCTTTCATCGCCAATATCTATCGCCAGATCGTGCGCATGGTGTTCTTTGTGGCGGGCCTGGTCATCGCACTGGATATCCTGGGGGCGACGGCCCTTCTGGGCACCATACTGGGGGCTGCGGGTATCGTCGGTCTTGCCATAGGTTTTGCGGTGCGCGACACGGTCGAAAACTTCATCGCCTCGATCATGCTGTCGATCCGCCAGCCCTTCCGGCCCAACGATATCGTTGAAATCCAAGGCGACACCGGCAAGGTCATCCGCCTGACCAGCCGCGCCACAATCCTGCTGAGTTTCGAGGGCAATCACATCCGCATCCCCAACGCGACCGTGTTCAAAAGCCGGATCGTGAACTTTTCCACCAATAATGAACGCCGCTTTGACTTTGAAATCGGGGTGGCCTCGGATTCCGACCTCGACCGGGTGCGCACGCTGGCGGACAAGGCTGTTGAGGACCTGCCCTTTGTTCTGAAAGATCCGGCGCCCATGGCATGGATCGAACGGATCGGGGACGGTGCGGTAATCCTGACAGTGACGGGTTGGATCGACCAGACAGCCACTTCACTTGCGCTGGCCAAGGGCGAGGCGATCCGCATGGTCAAGGCCGCAATCGAAGCCGCAGGCATCGACGTGCCCGACACAACCTATCGCATTCAGATGATCGGGGATGTGCGCGGTTCCGAGAATATCGCCCCACCATCGCCCCGACCCGCGTCGCCAAAAGACATCCCAGCCGTGTCGGCAGATGTCGAGGATACGTCCAAAGCCGCCCTCGACCGCATTGTCGAGGCCGAGCGCGCCGACCCCGAAACGCCAGACCTGCTGACCGACAACGGACGAACGGAATGATAACCATTTTTGCCCCAAAAGGGCTTGCACGTGCGGCCTCGGCAGACTAATTAGCGCGTCACGTTGGGATGTAGCCAAGTGGTAAGGCAACTGTTTTTGGTACAGTGTACCGTAGGTTCGAATCCTACCATCCCAGCCACTTCACTTTGATTGAGATTTTCAAGCACCCGGGACACC
>CAYGPT010000137.1:0-4088 GCA_964351755.1 uncultured Rhodobacterales bacterium
GGTTTCTCCCGACCTTTGGGGGGCGATGCGTGCCTTGTCCCCAGGGTTTCGATTATATTGCAGGGTTCAGGCTTCGGCCGTGGCCGAGGTCAGAACCTCCCAACGTTTTGTCTTGGACTTGGGTGCGCATTCGATGATGCGGACGCTGTCCCCGACTTTGAAAGTGTTGTTCTCATCGTGCGCCCGGTATTTCTTGGACTTACGAATGGTCTTTTTCAGAACCGGATGCGTGAAACGGCGTTCCACGGAAACGGTGACTGTCTGGGCATTGGCATCGGATGTCACGGTGCCGGTCAAAATACGCTTGGGCATCTATGCTGTCCTTATTCCGCTGCCGACTTGGCTTTTTCATTCAGGATCGTCTTGACGCGCGCGGCATCGCGACGGACCGTGCGCAAACGCGCCGGGTTCTCGATCGAGCCCGTGGCCTGCTGGAAACGCAGGTTGAAGGCCTCTTTTTTCAGGTTTGCGAGTTCATCGCGAAGCTGGTCGGGGGTCTTGTCCCGAAGTTCTTGGGCGTTCATGCGCCATATCCTTTCAACATCACGAGAGGGCCGCATCAAATGCGTCACCCTGATTCCCGTGGAGTGGGTGGTGAAGTGCGCCGTATAGGGGGGGCAAGGCGCTATGGCAACCCTTATTGATGCCGCTCTTGCGACCTTGTGCGTAATCGCTGGACCCGGGCGGTGCGCGGGCGTAGGTCAGGTACAGGCAGGTTGCAAAGGATCACGACGTGTCAACGCACCCAAAACGCCAAGTGCTGGTTAAGTTCACACTGCTGCTAGGTGTAGTGGTCGGCTATTTCGCCTATCTCAACTATCAATACGATCTTGCCACCAGTGGGATTGTCGCAGGGCTGACTTGGAGCTTCTTTGTGCTCTGCACGCCCGTGGCCGATGCGGGTTTCTTGCTGGATTTTCCCCTGCGCTTGCTGTTCGGCATCCGCATGGTCGTGTCCGAATTGATGGTCTGGGCGATTGCGATCGGGGTCAACGGCGCGGCCCTTCTCTTCTGGCCCGATGCCTACGGCACGACGGTTCTAACCCGCGCCTTTTACACGATCCTGACGACCCCGGTTCCTTTTTGGGCCGTGATCGCGCTGTCGGCCATCGGCACCTTTCTGTCGGTCCGCTTCGGCGATGAACTTATGGACGTGCTGCACCACCGAGACCGGGCCTACTTTCACTCTCACCACTTCAAGCATGAACTCGTGCTGTTCGCCTTTTTCATAGTCGCGCTGTTCGCCTATTACAGGTTGATGTCGTCCATCGCATTAGACCTCAACTGACATCCCGGGCAAAGCCTTGAAACCTTATCGCCATTCCTGCGCGGCTCGGCTATCAACGCGCCATGCCAAACATCACATCCCTCTTTGCGACCCGACTTTATCACGCCCCGCTCTCAGCCTTTGACCCTGCCGTCGATCCGGATGAGCTTGAGGCATCCTGCTATGCCATTGCCGAAGACGACGACGCCGGGCAGGCTTGGTGCGAGGAACAGGGCTTTCCGGGCTACACCTCCTATTCTTCGCTTGACGACCTGCCGTGGCGTTTTCCGATCTTTGCGGACGTGGTCAAGGCACTCGATGCCCATGTCGCCGCCTTTGCTCGCGACTGTGCGTTCGACCTTGGCGACAAGGCGCTGAAACTCGACAGCATCTGGATCAACATCCTGCCCGAAGGGGGCATTCATACCGGACACATCCACCCCCATTCGGTGATTTCCGGCACCACCTATGTGGCTCTGCCCGAAGGCACGAATGCGCTGAAACTCGAAGACCCGCGGCTCGCGATGATGATGGCGGCCCCGCCCCGCCTTGCGCACGCGCCCGCGGATTTGCGCAACTTCCACTATGCGCGACCCGCAGTTGGCGACGTCCTGCTATGGGAAAGCTGGCTGCGTCACGAGGTACCCATGAACATGAGCGAGGATGACCGCGTGTCCGTGTCCTTCAACTACGGCTGGGAGTGACACGATGACGGATCTGAAAGACGCCCCCCTCGACGCGCTGAGCGTCGAAACAGGTACACGCCCCAAGGCCCCTGCGCTGTCCAATGTCAGCGATGTGCAACGGGCCAAGGGCCGCCAGCTTGCGGCCATCCATGCGCATTATCTGCAGGACATGGCGCGCCTGTCTGCGGTGATCGACCGGATCGAGGCGGGGGATAGTCCGCCCGCCCACCTTGCCCAGATCGTGCTGGCCTCGGACATGCACCAGAACTTTGCAGCCTTTGGGAACCTTTGTGGGCAGGGCTGCCAGATGCTGGCGATGCACCACAATATCGAACAGCACCACATGTTCCCCGAGATCGAAAGCAAAGCGCCCGCCTTCGCCGCCTTGGTCGCGCGACTGCGCGAGGAACATGAAGTGGTGCACGAGTTGCTGCAGCGGCTGGCGGGTTGTGCTGACCGGCTAACGCGATCGCCGGACGCGGACGGGTTCGCAGAAACGCGCGATGTGTTCAATGCGCTGCTGCGCGCCATCCAAAGCCATTTCCGCTACGAGGAAACCGAACTGGAAGCGGCGATTGGCGTCTATCTGGACGGGGTTTAGGCTACTTCTTTAACTTGGCGGCTGTCTTGGCCTCCGCCTCAGCCGCTTTGCGCGCCGCCTTCTCTTCTTTGGTCGGGGCATTGCCCCACTGGTTGTTTGACAAGCCAAGTCCTTCGGGCATCGGCTTGGTCTTACCCTTCTTGATCTCCCCGCCCTTGTCGAGAAAGGCTTGGATCAGGTCTTCATCAGTGGTGGGTTTGGGGACTTTTTTCATTGGGGTGGCCTCCGATGCAGCTGCAGGCAGTCTAGCGGTTTGCAGCGCTTTGGCCATGGCCAAACCGGATCAAACCCGAGGCCGCGGCATACAGTGCGCGACAAGCGATTTGGCTGTGCCAAATATGGCAAGAGCAGACTTGCCGGGAGCGGGTCAGCCACAAGCACGCCTTGAGCATCGCTGCCTGAGGGGCGACCTTCCGGCTTCTGTCTGCGCAGCTGCACATGAGGCCTTAGGCGGAGATTACGCATCAAGACCGCGCTCGCCACCGCACTTCAGATCAGGGATTGTAAGAACGCTCCAAACAGAACCAATCCAAGCGGCCAAGCCCCCAGTCCCGCCGTATTGCCCATATGCCCCTGATCACCGGTATCAACGATGTCCGCGCCCCATTTCGTGGCAAAAAGTTCCGCACGCTCATAGGCGACATAAGGATCGTTCCGGCTTGCTAGGACCAATGTCTTGAACGGTAACGGGCGCAGGTCCATTGGCGCAAACCCGTTTCTTTCGGCGTCTGGCCAGATGTCATCCGGGCCGCGATCCGACGGCGCGACGAGAAACGCGCCCGCTATCTTTTCGGTTGCACCGGTTCGGGACCAATGCATCGTCAGAGACGTGCCAAGGCTGTGCCCAACCAAAACCACAGGTTTTTGTGCGCGTGCCACGTATTCGGTCAGACGGTCCGACCAGTCCGCATAGATCGGAGAAACCCATTCATCTTGCACCACTCGCTGCGTGTCGGGCAAAGCGGTCTCCCAATAGGACATCCAATGCTCTGGCGTTGCATTGTCCCGACACGGCAAAAGAAGAATCTCAAATCGTGAAATCGGGTATGTCACGTCAGCCACTCTACGCTGCCAAGGATGCACCAATGGTAGCGATTTGGAGGGGTGAGTCCACCACATCTCGGCGGTACCTTCCAAAACGAAAAACCCCCGACGCTCTCGCGCCGGGGGTTTGAATTTCTACCGGGTGCCGCTCTCGTGCATTTGCTTTGCAAATACCCTGCCGCGCACCCAGAGAAGACTTACCAATCTTCCCGGACAACAACCCGTGTCTTGATCGGCAGCTTCATCGCCGCCAGACGCAGGGCTTCGCGGGCGATGTCTTCGCCCACACCGTCGATCTCGAACATCACGCGACCGGGTTTGACCTTGGCCGCCCAACGGTCGACCGAGCCTTTGCCTTTACCCATCCGCACTTCGATCGGTTTGGCCGAAATCGGCACATCCGGGAAAATACGGATCCAGACGCGGCCCTGACGTTTCATGTGACGCGTCATGGCACGACGTGCAGCTTCGATCTGACGGGCGGTGACCC
>CAYGPT010000138.1:0-3990 GCA_964351755.1 uncultured Rhodobacterales bacterium
CAACTGTCAGACCGGCGTAGTGGGCAACCACAACGACGCCAGAGCTTTCAAAGATTTGGCCGAGTTCCTCGACCACTTTCTCTTTCTGGGCTCTATCCACAGTTTCACTCCAGTTATTGGAGGGGCGGACCCCCCCGGCTCGTTTTCACCGCGCAAGACGTGCGCGGCAATCGGGTCCAAACGGGTCGTCGCAGCCCATAGCCTGGAACACACCAGGCTGGAATGTCTCTTCCCGTCTCAAGCAGGAATTATGATCGGCCTATCCCGATCACCCGCCGTCTCGGACGAAATAATAGGCCGCCTGCGAATCGCAGACGACCTACTAGCCGCTCACTTAGAGGTTTTGGTCCGCAAGGCCAAGGTCAATCCCACAAAAAATACAGGATCACGGTCAAACACGCCGATCAGGTCGGTCCAACGCGGAAATCAGCCAAAGTGATCGTCCCTGAGTTGGCGACGCAGCACTTTACCGGATAATGTTACGGGCACATCGTCCACGAACCGCACCTGCTTGGGAATTTTGTAATTCGTCAGGTGTTCGCGACAAACATCCTTGATGGCATCTTCTGTCAGGCTGTCGTCCGAGCGGACGACAAAGGCAACCGCGGCCTCCCCCGTCTTGTCATCGTCGATCCCGATCACACCGACCTGTGTGACTCCCGGTAGGGTCGAAATTACATCTTCGATTTCGTTCGGGGCGACGTTAAAACCGGACACAAGGATCATGTCCTTCTTGCGGTCCACGATTTCAAGGAATCCATCTGCATCCATCACACCGATATCGCCGGAGTAATACCAGCCGTCCTTGAGCACCTCGTTGGTCGCTGCGGTGTTGTTGAGGTAGCCGACCATCATCGACGGCGTTCTGGCAATCACTTCGCCCTGTTCGCCCTGTGCCACATCGTTGCCCGAGTCATCGACGATGCGCGCCTCGGCCCCCGGCACCGGCACTCCGACTTTTCCCAGCCGGTTATGTCCCGGCGGGTTAAAGGTCAGGATACCGGACACTTCGGTCATACCGTAGCCTTGCAGGATTTCGACTCCGGTTTTGTCCTGCCATTTCTGGGCCACACCGGTCTGCTGTGCCGCCCCGCCCGATCCACAAAAGCGAATGTCGGAAAACAGTTTGGGGTCGAACCAGTCCTCGGCCATCAAGCCTGCAAACAGCGTGTTGATGCCCGTAAACCACGTGATCCGGTGCTTTTCGAATGCAGCTTTGAGGTTTGACGGTGGCCGCGGGCTGGGGGCGAGAATGCCATGCCCGCCAACGGCCAAACCCGAAACAAAGATCAAGCTGAAGGCCGTGATGTGATAGAGCGGCAGGGCAACCAGCGCGACCTCGCGCCCCGGCTGCAAGACACCGGTGGTCATCAGCCGCCCCTGTTCGGCATTGGCCAGCACCGCAAGATGGGTCAGCGCCGCGCCCTTGCTGCGCCCCGTTGTACCGCTGGTGTACTGATACAGGGCCACGGTGTCACCAGTCATGTCCTTGGTATAGGCTGCAACGTTACGACTTCCCGCCCGCTTGCGCCCCATGGCCAGTGCGTCCGAAAACCGCGTGGCCGGGGTAGACATGGCCGGAATCACCTTGCGCACCCGTTTCAGAACAAACCCCAGAAGTGCCTTTTTCAGCGTCGGGAAAAAGTCGACGATGGACAGGGTGATAACATGTTTGACGCCTGTATTGGCGATGATCTTGTCCAGCTTGTCGCCGAACAGATCAATGATCACGATAGCCTTGGCCCCACTGTCGTTCAGCTGATGTTCCAGCTCGCTGGGGGTATAAAGCGGGTTAACGTTGGTGCCGATGCACCCGGCCATGGACAGACCCATGGAGGCGACACAAAAGCCGATGCAGTTGGGCGACATGATCGCAACCGTGTCGCCAGCGCCCAGCCCCAAATCCTCTCGCAGATAGGTCGCAAAGTTGTCGGCGTGCGCTTTGAATTGCGTGTAGGTCACGGTCGTTTCCGCGCCCGTTGGCAGAATAGTGGTCAGGGCAGGCTTGTCGCCATATGCGGCGACGGCCTGAGTCAGCATTGCTGGCAGCGTTTGCGCCTTCAAGGTTCGGGCGTCGAACTGCCGTGCCTCGTCCGAAAAATACTTCTCCCATGGCTTGGTGTTGGCCATCTTTTCAATCCCCCCTGTTTTGTACTTTTTACCAAGGTTACATGAATTTACGGTTTTCGGTAACTTTTCGACGCCCATGTCGTAGAAACAGAAAAACCGGATTGCATGGAAGCAACCCGGTTTTCCAGAATGGTATGGGAACGCGTTTTATTCGGAAACGGCGCTGTCTACTGCGACACTGACGCCGGGACCCATGGTCGAGCTCAGGGAGACCTTTTTCATATAGGTGCCTTTGGAGCCGGCCGGTTTTGCCTTGGCCACAGCGCCGACAAAGGCGCGGACGTTTTCGATCAGCTTGGCTTCGTCAAAAGACGCCTTGCCGATACCGGCATGAATCACGCCCGCTTTTTCGACCTTGAACTGGACTTCGCCGCCCTTGGCCGCTTTCACGGCTGTTTCGACGTCCATGGTCACGGTACCGACCTTGGGGTTCGGCATCAGGTTGCGGGGCCCAAGGACCTTACCCAGACGACCCACGATCGGCATCATGTCGGGGGTGGCGATGCAGCGATCAAAGTCGATCTTGCCGCCCTGGATGATTTCCATCAGGTCTTCGGCGCCGACGATATCCGCGCCAGCCTTTTGAGCCTCTTCCGCCTTCGCGCCACGGGCAAAGACAGCGACGCGCACGTCCTTGCCTGTACCATTGGGCAAACCGACGACACCGCGCACCATCTGGTCGGCGTGGCGGGGATCGACACCAAGGTTCATCGAGATTTCGACGGTCTCGTCAAACTTGGCGTTTGCATTGCTCTTGATCAGCGCCACGGCCTCTTCGACTGTGACGTTGTGTTTGCCTGCGAATGCTGCGCGGGCGGCGGTTGTGCGTTTTCCGTGCTTTGCCATCTTACTTCACCTCGATGCCCATGGAGCGGGCAGAGCCCAGAATGATCTTCATTGCGCCTTCGACGTCATTGGCGTTCAGATCGGCCATTTTCGCCTCTGCGATCTCGCGAACCTGGGCCACAGTGACGGTGCCGATGGTTTCACGGGACGGAGTCTTGGCACCGGATTTCACCTTGGCTGCCTTCTTCAGATAATGGGACGCCGGGGGCGTCTTGATATCCATTGTGAAGGACTTGTCCTGGTAATAGCTGATCACGGTCGGGCACGGTGCACCGGGCTCCATATCCGCTGTCTTGGCGTTGAACGCCTTGCAGAATTCCATGATGTTGATGCCGCGCTGACCCAATGCAGGTCCTACGGGCGGGGACGGGTTCGCTTGACCTGCCTTGACTTGCAGTTTCATCGTCCCGACGAGTTTCTTGGCCATGAGCCATTCTCCTTTTACAGCATCCGAACCATCGCGATGGCCGGACAGGTTTGCCCGTGGTCCGGTGCCGCCACGCGTGACTGCCGCCTCCCACGATTTTCAGACCCCTTGGGGCCCGTACGGCGGACGTGTCGTCCGCCCCACCACTCAGGTCTGTTTGGTGACCTGCGTGAATTCCAGTTCGACCGGGGTTTCCCGGCCAAAGATCGACACCGTTACCTTGAGGCGCTGGTTGTCTTCGTCCACTTCCTCGACCATGCCGTCGAAATCCTCGAACGGACCATCGTTGACCTTGACCTTCTCGCCGATCTCGAAATGGATCAGTGTGCGTGGGCTGTCTTCGCCCTCTTGGACACGGTTCAGGATCTGATTTACCTCGGCATCGCGCATGGGCATCGGACGGCCCTGCGGGCCAAGAAAACCGGTAACGCGGTTGATCGAGTTGATCAGGTGATAGCCCTGATCGGACATTTCCATATGCACCAAAACATATCCGGGCATAAAGCGGCGCTCGGTCGTGACCTTCTTGCCGCGACGCACCTCGATGACCTCTTCGGTCGGCACCAGGACTTCGTCAATCTCGTCCT
>CAYGPT010000139.1:0-3969 GCA_964351755.1 uncultured Rhodobacterales bacterium
AACACGTCTTTGCTGCCGCCATCGGGGGCGATAAAACCGAAACCTTTAGTGGTGTTGAACCATTTGACTGTGCCAGTGGCCATTGTCGTATCTCCTATAGTACTGCCCGCGGAATGCGGCAGGTCGGCTAAGTCAGTGCAAGATCGAATGACTGTGCCGTAAGGAGCAGTGAGGCCGATAGTGGTAACGTCGCAGGGCTCACTTACGCCCGACTCGGTTTAAAAGCAAGGGCCTTGCTGCAAGGCAGCGATAGACCGCCTATTGGGGCTGGTCGCCACCGCGCGCCAAAGTTAGGGTTCGCGCAACACCAGAGCGGAGCCGCAATATGCCTTTCACCCTTGCCACATGGAACATCAACTCGGTCCGCTTGCGCGAACCCATCGTGTGCAAGTTGCTGGCCGAACAGGGCCCGGACGTTCTGTGTTTGCAGGAATGCAAAAGCCCGGTCGACAAGATTCCGCGCGAACAGTTCACGGCATTGGGCTATCCCCACATGATCGCACGCGGGGACAAGGGGTATAACGGGGTCGCGATCCTATCAAAATTGCCGATCGAAGAGGCCGGAGCAGAGGATTTTGCATCCCTTGGCCATGCGCGCCACATCGCCGGGCGGCTGGAAAACGGAGTCACGATCCACAACTTTTACGTCCCCGCAGGTGGGGACATCCCCGACCGGGAAATGAACGTGAAGTTCGGCCAGAAACTCGACTACCTCACCGAGATGCGCGACCATTTCCACGCGGGCTCACCGCAAAAATCGATCCTTGTCGGCGATCTGAACATCGCCCCGCGTGAGGATGATGTCTGGTCGCACAAACAACTGCTCAAGATCGTCAGCCACACGCCCATCGAGGTCGAACATCTGGGCCAAGTGCAGGATGCAGGCAACTGGGTCGACATCACGCGGCAGGATATCCCCGAGGGGTTGCTTTATTCCTGGTGGTCCTACCGGGCCAAGGACTGGGATGCGGCAGACAAGGGGCGCCGACTGGACCACATCTGGGCCACTTCGGATATCGCGAGCGCCGGGCACAGCAGCCACATCCTGCGCGACGCACGCGGCTGGGAAAAACCCAGCGACCACGCCCCAGTCTTTGCCACCTTCGACGTCTAACCCGTAGGGTGGGAATTCTGCCCGCCATCCGCTTCATTTGATCAAGGATCGCAATGTCCGCTATGCGGACAAACCCGACATTCAATTTCTGATAACAAATGGCCGGTTCAGGGATTGAAGTTTATGCGTTTCATCCCCCCGCTGCTTGCATTGCGATAGACTGCAGCTGCGCAAAAATCTTGAATCGCTCCTCGTGAAGGTCTTTTGCCGGACCAACCTGAGGCGCATATCGACCTGCAAAGGATGACATGTTTTCCATCGCAACATGGATGTCGGGGTGAATGCCTGCCGCGACACTACCCAGTATCGCAGAGCCTAGAAGCACGGGTTCATCTGTGGCGGGCGCCGCGATTTCGACGCCTGTCGTGTCGGCCAGAAGTTGGCGGATCAAGTCGCTACGGCCCGCACCACCACTGATGACGATGCGCTTGATCCGTGCGCCTGCGGCCGCCTGAGCTTGAACTATCTGGCGCAAGCCGTAGCCAATGCCGCACAGCCCTGCAATATATAGCGCAACCAGGCTATCGAGGTCACGCTCCATTCCCAGTCCAGCAATGACCGCACGCGTGTGGGGGTCCGCATGGGGCGCACGATTGCCAAGGAAATCTGGTACGACGTGAATACCACCCGCCAGTGCTCCGGCGTTCAAGTCGCCGTCCAGCAGTTTCAACGCCCGCTGCGCCAACCATACAGGCAAAGCCTGCTCGTCCCTTGCCGCTTCTGCATGTGCCTCAGGTGCATGTGGGTGAAACTCAAGCAAGTGATCAATCGCGGCCCCTGCGGCAGATTGCCCTCCTTCGTTGAGCCACAAGCCGGGCACCATGGCCGAGTAATATGGCCCCCAGACGCCGGGGACGAAGACCGGTTCGTTTGTCGATGTCATGGTGCAAGAGGATGTGCCGAACACGTAGGCCAGATTGGCCTGTGCGCCGCCGCCGTCCCGCGCTCCGACTGAACCGATCCCCCCTGCATGGGCGTCGATCAAGCCAGACGCGACCGGTGTGCCAGCATTCAGACCAAGCTCGTCAGCAGCTTGTGGCGTCAACCCTGAGCCAAGGGCCGATCCAGCCGGAACGACATTCGTGCCGATCCGCTCGAAACCTTCGTCAACAAGTTCGCCCAAACCCGCCTTTCGAAAGAAATCAGCGTCCCAGCTGTCTTCATGCGCTATGTAGGTCCATTTACAGGTTACGGTGCAAACAGACCGCGCAAGATCTCCCGATGCGCGCCACGTCAGAAAATCCGTCAGGTCCATGAACTGCCATGCGGCGGCAAAAATATCTGGTCGGTTTTCCTTGAGCCACAGGAGTTTGGGTGTTTCCATTTCCGGTGAGATGCGCCCACCGACATAATCCAGCACACGATGTCCGATGGCGTTGATCCGATCGGATTGTGTCACCGCACGGTGATCCATCCAGACCATAATGTTGCGTTCGGGATGGCTCGGGTCGCCCACGGGCAGGGAGGTACCGTTTTTGCCCAGCACAACAAGTGAACAGGTGGCGTCGAACCCTATCCCGACAATCTGCTCCGCGCCAACGCCGGATGCCTTGACCGCGCCTCGCACGGATTTAACGACAGCCTGCCAGATGTCTTCGCTTGATTGCTCTACAATGGTTGCGCCATCGCGGTGGATCCCAATCGGGCAGGTGTCGCTGCCGACCATTTGACCCGTCGTTGTAAACACACCCGCCCGTGCGCTGCCTGTTCCGACATCGACGCCCAGCACATAGCGGGTCATTCTCTCAGAAGTTTTCATGTGGGTCCTCCCTCCGCATCGCCTAAAGATCGACGCTGTTGGGCAATATCACCATGTCGCGGATTACGACGCCGCGCGGTCGCGTCAGCATGAATAAGACGGCCTCAGCGACTTCACGAGGTTGCATCAAAGACCCGTTTGCGAGCGCTTCTTCCATCTTCTCTTTGGGCCAGTCGTCCAGCAATGCTGTGACGACCGGCCCTGGGAGGACGGCACCCATGCGGATACCGTGTTTGCATACCTGCCGGCGGGTTGCATGCAGAAATGCCTGAACCGCAAATTTCGACGCGGTATAGATCGGTTCCCACACCACCGGAACGACGCCCGAAATTGAACTGGTGAAGATGACATCGCCGGTCTTGCGCTCAATCATGCGGGGTAGCACGGCCTGCACACAGCGAAATGCGGCGTTGACGTTGAGGTTTAGTACGCGGTCCCACGCATCGGGGTCTCCTTCGGCAGCAGGCCCGCCAACATAAGCACCGGCATTGGCGTGGAAGATATCCAGCGGGCCGACCAATTCCTCAATGTGCGGCACCATTGCCGAGACCTGCGGCCCGTCGAGCAGGTCAATCACAAGTGGTTTGGCCGCATCCCCGAGTGCGTCGCATGCCGCACCCAGTCTGTCTTCTTCTCTGTCGATCAGGACAACCTGCACTCCTTGCTCAATCAGGATGCGGGCGCATTCAAGGCCGATCCCCGACGCCGCCCCCGTGATCGCGGCGGTCTTGCCTTTCATCTTTGCGCACATGTCATTTCCTTCCATAACTCAGGCACGGCCGTGGCTTGCACGTGAACGGCGAGCGAGAGAGTCGACGATGACGGCAATCGCAAGAACGGCACCCGTGATCATGTAGCGCAGCGACGAGCTTAGATTGAGCAGCGTGAGGCCATTGGAAATCGCCATGATCACCAGCACACCGAGCAAGGCTGACCATGCGGTGCCACGCCCCCCGAACAAAGAGGTCCCACCGATCACCGCCGCGGCAATCGCGTTGAGGTTGACATCGCCCGTGCCCGCCTGCTGGCTGGCCGACGCAAGGCGCGCCGCAGCGAACACGCCCCCTAAAGCTGCAAAGGACGAACACACGATGAA
>CAYGPT010000140.1:0-3750 GCA_964351755.1 uncultured Rhodobacterales bacterium
GCCTTGCATGCTGAGAAAGGTAAGGCGGAGGTGTCCTCCGCCTCACAGGATAAAACACAGACGCGATGAGGGGTGTGCCCCGATTTGCACAATAATCACAGTCGGGTCGCACGGTTTGCCGAGCGGCCCGTTTTTCTTGTCACAGTGCGCCTGCTTCGTTACGCTTTTCAAAAATACAAAAAAACGACCAGGCAGGCAGAATGTGACGCATCCCTATGAGAATCTGGGGCCCGAACGCTATTGGAAAACCGCGGTGGCGACACCCGGCCCACACGGCATTTCCGGTCTTTGGACACCAAAATTTGCCGTGAAACCGGACCACCGGATCGTAACTGCCGGGTCCTGTTTCGCCCAGCATATCGGCAAGGCTCTTTCGGACCGGGGCTATGGTTGGACAGATTGTGAAAGCCCGCCCCCGTTTCTGATCGGTGCTGACGCCCGCAAGTTCGGCTACGGCGTGTTCAGTTTTCGAACCGGCAACATCTATACCCCGTCCATGCTGCTGCAATGGCTCGAACTGGCCTATGGCACGCGTGAGGAAGTGCGCGAGGTTTGGGAAACGGGGGGGCGGTTCTTTGACCCGTTGCGCCCGGCAATCGAACCGGATGGATTTGCGAACGAGGCCGAACTGTGGGCTGCGCGGGAATTGACATATGCCGCCTTGCGCAGGGCCGTTCAAACGGCGGATGTATTGGTGTTTACCCTTGGGCTGACCGAACGCTGGCACAATGCCCGGACCGGGGTCGAATACGCCCTGTGTCCTGGCACAGTCGCCGGCACATTTGATCCCGAATCCCACCTGTTTTCCAATACAAACACCCGCAATGCCTATCGCGCGCTGAAAAAATCCTTGCGGTTCGCGCGGTCGAAAAATCCCAAACTCAAGATTCTGTTGACCGTGTCGCCAGTGCCTTTGACCGCCACGGCATCGGGCCAGCATGTGCTAACGGCCACGCAATACTCCAAATCCGTGCTGCGCGCTGTTGCAGGCATGGCGGCCGAGGACAGCGCCTGGATCGATTATTTCCCGTCTTTCGAGATCATCACCCACCCGATCTTTCGCGGCATGTTTTTTGCGCCCAATATGCGTTCGGTTGTGCCCGAAGGCGTGGCGACCGTGATGAAACATTTCTTTGCGGATCAGGCGCGCGTCTTCGGCGGAGCCGCGCCACGTTCGCCGCAAGAAACCCCTGCGCCAGCCATGCCCGAGGGCGAAGAGGAGGTGAAGTGCGAGGAGGAGCTTTTAAATGCCTTCGCCGCATAAATCGCAGTCGCGGCGCATCTGTTTTTTCGGCGATAGCCAGATGGGCAGTCTGCGTCATGCGTTGCGCGATGGCCTGACGACCGCCCCTGACGGGGCAAAGGTCGAATTCTGGGGCGCGACTGGCCCGTCCTTTCGGCTTGTCGAGTGGCGCAACGGGGCCATCCGCGCCCGCGACCGTGCACTGGAGATGGCTTTGACCATCAACGGGAACGGGCGCGAGGCGCTGAGCGCCGACGATTTCGACACTGTCATTTTTTACGGTGCGCGATACCGTGTGACAGAATTCTTCGGACCGTACCTGCATTGGATCCACGAGCACGGCCACGCGCCCAGTTCCGCCGTCTTGGAGTCGGGCGCGCGTATGTTCGCAGAATGCACGCGCGCCTACCGCATGGCGCGCGATATGGCCAAGGCCGGGTGTCAGGTGATTTATGTTCCCGCGCCGTTCTATACGGAAGGGGTGAACGACATCGACGCCAAGGACAGGTTCCTTGGCCATTACCCAGGTGCCGCACATGCAACACAACACCAACGTGATATGCTGTGGTCTGCGCTGTGTCGCATCGCAGCACAAGACAGCATCACCCTTGTGCCCCAACCCGAAGATACCGTGACGCGCGGCGCACTGACCCTGAACGCATTCGCAAGCGACGAAGCCGCCGCATCGGGCGACACCGGGCACAAGTCACCTGCATTCGCTGCCCGTTGGATGCAGGACGTTTGGCCGCTGGTCGCCCCGTTGGCCAAAGCGGCCTGAGCGCGCTTCCAGTTATTTGTGGTCTTGCATTACAAAACATCCCCGCGTAATCACCGCGTCGGCCCTAGGGGTATAGCTCAGCTGGTAGAGCGACGGTCTCCAAAACCGTAGGTCGCGGGTTCGAACCCTGCTGCCCCTGCCATTTCCTCACAATTTCTGCACTGCACGAATCGCGTCTTTTGTTTTCCGGTTGCACATGTGCTTTCACCATAGTGCGGGCCTTTTTTGATGCCGGGTTCTGCCATGCCAGCGCCACTTGGCTGTTCAATTCACGCACAGTACCCGCAGCTCTGGCCGCAGTGTTTCCGGCAACGATACAATGCCTCAATTTTGCCATGTCTTCGACACGCGGGGCGCAAGGTTCGGCCTCACCATCGCCTTAACCGCACTGTGCGGAAGACCTTTTAAAGACCCAAGCCCGCTGCGTGGCTGGTCCGTTATGTCCATGTTTGAAGAGTAAGGATGCTGCTGATGACATATCAACCTATTCCCGGTCAGTCTCACCACCCGAGTGAGGAAGAGACCATGTCCGTTATCCGCTCGGTCCTGACCGAAGCCGAGGAACCCGCCCCAAGCCGCAAGGCCCTTCGTGCCGCACAAAAAGCGCAGAAAATGTCAGCAGCGCCGATGCCCGCCCCTGCCCCCGACCCGAAAACAGAGACGTCGCGTGCCTTTGTCGAACCAACGGTTGACCGGACCGTGAGGCGCCGTGCCAGCGACCTGCCGGAGCTCGAAGAATGGAGCGACTCGAGCGCGCCCGCGCCACGGGGAAACCGGATTGGCAAGGTCACAGCCTTGGCCCGTGGGCATGTCGAACCGGCTTTTGCAGCGCTGCGCAATTTCCGTCCCAGCACCCGCCACCTTGCAATTGTCAGCATGGCGCTGCTGGTCGTAGTGCGCCCGCATTGGTTTGTGATCAGCGGCGTTTTGATCGTGGCGCTGATTGTGGGTTCGTTCCTGATTCTCGGCTCGGACCGTATCTGGCGCGGCGTTTTGGCGTGGTTGAATCACGTGGATCGACGTGATCCCGAGCGCGCGATGCACATGCGCGTGCGGCTCGACCGCTTTGCCTGCCGCTGGGACGCGATCCTAGACTTTTTTCCGGACGGCATGGTCGACGGGCTTTATATGCCGGACCTACAGGCCATGCAGAACGCAGACGAGGCGCATACCAAAGCCATGGCTGCCCGTCTGGACCGGATGGTGCACGACAACTGATGCCTGCGGCCTGCCCCGAGGGGTGGGCGCAATCCTGCCTTGAATTCACGCCCCGCGACGTCTACATGCCGTTCAACCGCAGACAGGGACGCGAAATCAGACATGGCCACCACCAACCCACTTCAGTTCATCCAGCAGGTCCGCTCGGAAGTTTCCAAGGTCGTTTGGCCGACCCGTCGCGAAGTGCTGTTGACCACGGTCATGGTGTTCATCCTTGCCGCTTTGACGGCGGTGTTCTTTGCGATTGTCGATATTTTGATCCGCGGCGGGCTTGAGGCCGTGCTGAACATGTTCGGCTGATCCGCCGATTGCCCAGCGGGGACTTGCGCTTTGAAAACGGGCGGAGTATTCCGCACACCTGATCCAAGATGAGGCGCGCGGCGATTCGAAGCCCCGCGCCGATTTTTATTCGGATTGGCGCATTCATGCGCACGAGAAACTAAAGACCAAACGGGCAAGGGGCCGGAAAACACATGGCGAAACGGTGGTATTCGGTCAGCGTTCTTTCGAA
>CAYGPT010000141.1:0-3736 GCA_964351755.1 uncultured Rhodobacterales bacterium
ATGTTCCTTTGCTTGGCATGAGACAGGGTAAGTGGCGTCCACCCACCCTAGGATTGGTGTTGCTTGTGGTGTTGGATGACTTCCTGAATGATGAAGTTCAGGAATTTTTTGGCGAAGTCCGGGTCGAGGTCGGCCTGGCGCGCCAAATCTTCGAGCCGCGCGATCTGCTCTGCCTCGCGGGCGGGATCGGACGGGGGAAGGTCGTGTGCGGCCTTGAGTTTCCCCACGGCCTGCGTGTGTTTGAACCGCTCGCCCAGAGTGTAGACGAGGATCGCGTCCAGCCGGTCGATGGAATTGCGATGCTCGCCCAGCACTTCGGCAGCTTTTGAAACAGTGTCAGTCAAGCGCCCATCCTTTCGGTGTGAATTTCGGGTCGGCGTAGTGGCCGATTTCCATCTCGATCCCGTGGGCCAGTTGTGTGCCGTCCAGTTGCGCCGGGCCGGGGTGGCGGTAGACCGCGTCCGAGCCGTCGATGCTGGGGGCGTCGTGGTCTTTCCTTGCGCCCAGCCGTTCGGCCAGCCGGATGCTGTCGAGGTTCATCGGGTCGATATAGCTGACCGCCGTGTCCCAGCCGTTTGCATAGTAGTGCTTGCGCACCGCATGGGTCGCTTCGAGCGCGTAGCCCTTGCCGGATTTGTCGGGCCAGATGATCCACGCGATTTCGCGTTCCGGCCAGCCTGCGGGTTTCCAGCCGCCCGCCATGCCGTAGGTTTGGTCTGTGTGTTTGTCATGCATCATCCACATTCCGAAGCCCTGGATCTGCCAGTGGCCCATTTCGGCGGCGTAGAGCATCCACGCCTCGTACGGGTTGAGCGGCCCGCCCATGAAGCGCGAGCGGTAGGAGGCGAAGGTCGCCTTGAAGTTCGGGTAATCCTCGGCCTTTGGGGCGCGCAGGGAGAGCCGCTTGGTTTCGATCACGGGTATCTGTGTCATGGCCGTGATCCTGCGGCCGCGCTGGCGCGCGACGACATATTGGCGGCGGCTTGACCCTGAGCCCGTTTGATTTGGCTGTCGTCTTGTGGCTGATCGGCCCTCCGGGGGGGATTTTTTTCAATCAGAGAAGGAGTGGCGGGTCGGGAGTGCCGATAGACTGTGGTGTCCTTGCTGGTTTCGCCGTTGGGCAGGGGGGCGGTTGCGTCCGGTGTCGCGCCGAGGGTGCGGGCGAGGGTTTCGGAGCGGGTGTTACCCGGGGAGATGTAGCTGACCAGCGTTTGGGCGGTCGTGTTGGTCCAGTACCAGTCAAGGGCGGCGGTGGCGGCTTCGTTCGCGTAGCCGTGCCCTTCGCCCTGTTCTGTCAGCGTCCAGCCGAGTTCGGGTTCGGGAAAGTGCTGGGGGAGCTGGATGGCGACTTCGCCGAGGAAAGCGCCCGTTGCGCTGTCGGTGATGATCCAACCGCCGAAACCGTTGAGGTGCCAGCAGGCAATGACGTCTGTGAAGTAGGTCCATGCGGTTGCGGTGTCGAAAGGCCCGCCCATGTGGACCGTGCGTTCGGATGCCAGCATCGCCGCGAAGGGGGCGAAGTCGACGCGGGTGGCGGCGCGCAGGGTGAGCCGTTCGGTGGTGAGCGTGGGGATGGCCGTCATTGCACCGGCTCCGCCAAGTAGCGGTAGACGAGGTTGGTTTCGCCACCTTCCTCGATTTCGCCGTCTGGCAGGCCGCCCAAGCGGCGGGCCAGCGCGATGGCGCGGGCGTTTTCGGGGGCGATGTAGCTGACGATGGTCGACCAGCCCAACGTGTCGAAGGCGTGGTCGCGGGCGGCTTTGGCTGCTTCCAGCGCTATGCCGCGTCCTTCGGCCCTTTCGGTCAGCATGAAGCCGAGTTCGGGTTCATGATCACCGGGCTCGTATCCCAGCACGACAAAGCCCGCAATGTCGCCTGCATGCCCGATGGACCAGAGGCCGTGGCCGTGCAGCAGCCAGGTCGAGGTCATTTGCGAGAAGTCGGCCCATGCCTCTTCGCGGCTCATCGGGCCGCCAAGATGTTGGCCGCGCGCGCTACAGGCGATTTGGGCGTATGTGTCGAAATCCGTTACCCGGGGGGCACGCAGGATCAGGCGGTCGGTCGCGAGTGTCGGCAACTGGCCTTGCAGCGCGATTGCAAACAGCTTGGCTGCGCCCCCACGAGGTATTTCGCAGTTAAAGCTCATGTCAGCGCCTCGGGGGCGGGGTGGCGGTAGACGCTCATCGCGCCGTAGACCGGATGCACAAAGTCGTCTTCACGTGTCGCGCCCATGGCCGTGGCCACGCGTACGGAAGCATCGTTGCCCGCCGCGATCATACTGACCACGGTTTTCCAGCCGAGCGTGTCATAGGCATGTGCCCGTGCGGCCCGGCCTGCTTCACTGGCATAGCCCTTGCCATTGCCCGCCCAGACGTACCAGCCCACTTCGGCCTCGGGCCAGTCGAGCGGGTTGTGCAGGCCGACGAGGCCGATGGCTGTGTCGTCGTCGCGTGTGGTCAGGATCCAGCGGCCATAGCCGCGCATGGCCCAGTGCCCAAGCACCTGGCAAAGGTAGCGCCAGGTTTCCGACTCGGTCATTGGGCCACCGACGAAACGTGCGGCGTCGGACGCATAGAACGCAGAGAAAGCGGGCACGTCCTTGGGCGCGGGGGCGCGCAGGATCAGCCGTTCTGTCGTCAGCGTGGGGATATGTGCGGTGGCCGAGGTCACTTTTTCTTCCCGAATCCGCTCAGGCCCGGAGGCAGCGCCATGCCGCCGCCCATGCCCGGCATTCTGCCGCCGAGTTGTTTGGCTGCCGCTTCGAGTTGCTTGGGGTCCATGTCAGCGCCGCCGGGCAGGCCGCCCTTGCCGCCCATCATGCCCGCGAGGGCCTTTTTCATCATGCCGCCTTTGCCCTTGCCAAGCTTTTTCATCATGTCGGACATCTGGCGGTGCATCTTGAGCAGCTTGTTGAGGTCGGACACTTCCATGCCCGATCCGCGCGCGATCCGCTTCTTGCGGCTGGCTTGCAGTATCTGCGGCGCGGCGCGTTCCTTTTTCGTCATGGACTGGATCATGGCGATTTGCTGTTTCAGGATCTTGTCGTCGAAGCCTGCATCAGCGATCTGCTTGGACATCTTGCCCATGCCGGGCATCATGCCCATCATCCCTTCCATGCCTCCCATTTTCTGCATCTGTTCCAGCTGCATGCGCAGGTCGTTCATGTTGAACTGACCCTTGGACATGCGGCGCATCATGCGTTCGGCCTGTTCGGCCTCGATCGTTTCCTGCGCCTTTTCGACGAGGGCCACGATGTCGCCCATGCCCAGAATCCGGCCCGCGATGCGTTCTGGTTCGAACGTCTCCAGCGCGTCCATCTTTTCGCCCAAACCCACGAACTTGATCGGCTTGCCCGTGACCGCGCGCATGGACAAGGCCGCACCGCCGCGTCCGTCACCGTCCATCCGGGTCAGCACGACGCCGGTGATGCCGATGCGGTCGTCAAAGTTCTGGGCTGTATGCACCGCGTCCTGGCCCGTCAGGCCATCGACCACCAACAGGGTTTCGCGCGGGTTGGCAACGTCGCGCACCGCCTCGACCTGTGCCATCAACTCTTCGTCGATGCTCAGACGTCCGGCGGTGTCCAGCATGTAGACGTCATAGCCGCCCATACCGGCTTGCGTCTTGGCCCGCTTGGCGATCTGGACGGGGGTTTCGCCCTTGACGATCGGCAGCGTGTCGACGCCGATCTGCACGCCCAGAATGGCAAGCTGTTCCATCGCCGCCGGGCGGTTCA
>CAYGPT010000142.1:0-3484 GCA_964351755.1 uncultured Rhodobacterales bacterium
GGATACACAAGGGTCGTTCAAAAAGTGGAAGGTCCGAGTTGGAGACCGACACCTTCGATGAAGGAGCGTAATCCTGAGTGGCCTGACTATTGGCCACCGGGGCCGGACAACCCTCTCGGCACACACGCGCTCTATCTTTCCTGGCAGTATTACCGTGTCCATGGGACAGGTGACACGCGCAAGATCGGACGCCAGTCTTCCAATGGCTGTATCGGCTTATACAACGAGCACATCGCGGAATTGTTTGATCTAGCGGAGGTCGGCACCCAAGTCAGAATCTTCTAGCAGGCGCATTGATGATCTTACGACAAGTTTGGCCGCTCGGTGGCCGACTTGAAAGACCATCCGGAAGATTGCGTGCACCGCAGATGTTGCCAAGGGCCCGCAATCAAAACAGTGTTTTTTTAATGCCTACCTTGTTTCTTGAGGCTGGAAGCAATGCAAGATGACAGATACGGGACGGCGAACATATTCACCATTGGAATAACATGGGCGGGCTTTGTATTCACTGTGCTCTTAGCTCTGTTTTGCGTCTTTTGGATCTGTAAGCGATGGAAAGACCGAAAGCGGAAGCAATAGTTATTTTGAGGTTGATAACCACTCCTCTACCCTGCCGACAAAGCTGTCGCCTAGGGTGTAAGAAGGCCTGGAACCCCACGTTTTTCGGTACGCGCTCTACTCAAAGGAGGCGTGCCCTTCCAAGCTGTCGTGAGCGGACACGACACGGATGAGACGTTTATTTCGGTTTATTCTTAGGGGGTTCATCGCCGTAGCAACCATAGCCATAGTTGCGATCGTGTTGGCGATTTGGCTGATGACCCGATCAATCCCGGACTACACCGCAAGTTTCAGTGTTGACGGTCTATCTGCGCCGGTCGAAATCGTGAGAGATTCTTACGCAGTTCCACACATTTTCGGGACGAATGATACCGATGTCTTTTTTGGTCTCGGAGTCACTCATGCTCAAGACAGGCTTTGGCAAATGACGCTTCTAAGAAGAATTGCTCAGGGACGCTTATCTGAGCTCTTTGGGCCAAGCACACTGGCCTACGACGAATTCATGCGCAGACTTGATCTGGCTGAGGCCGCCCGTTCTTCTCTTTCATCACAGGATGACAAAACGCGTGAAGCTCTCAAAGCCTATGCGGAGGGGGTGAATGCGTGGATTGAGGAAATCAACAACGGTGCATTGGGGCGGGGTGCACCGGAATTTTTCCTGTTTAAAAGCTCCATCGCGCCATGGAGACCTGAGGACAGCATCGCAATTCTCAAGCTTTTTGCCCTGCAAAGCTCAGGGCAATTCCAGAATGAGATTTTGAGAGCGCGCCTATCCATGCTCATTCCCCCCGCGCGTGTTTCTGATCTTCTCCCGGTGTCATCTGCTACCGATGAACGCAACATGCCAAGGTATTTTGACCAGTTTCCGAATGCCCGTCTCGGCGCTGTTCGAATTGAGCCCGATGAACTGATGAGATTGTCGCCTCTTAGAAGACGCAATCTCAATTCGTCGATGCTTGCCTGGGCTGCCACCCGCACCCGAACCGTTTCAGGCAATACGATCGTCGCCGGAATTTTCGACACTCAGTTGGCCATTCCTTCGCTCTGGTACCTCGCTGGATTAGAGCTTCAAGCCGGGGGCGTCATTGGTGCGACGATACCCGGATTGCCGGTCATACTATCAGGTCGCAACAACAGTTTGGCATGGTCTGGAACAACATCAAGCCTCGATGACCAGGATCTTTTCGTTGAGAAACTTCTCGACACCGGATCTCGTGAGGTTTTGACACCGGACGGACCCCGACCAATCGTTTCGCGCTCTTCCGTAATACGCATTCGGGGACGAGCGCCGGTGACCATCCGCTTGGAGAGGAGCGAAAACGGCCCGATCATTCAATCCGACTTGTTCGGCTTATCATCGGTCATTCCAGAAGGGCATATCGCGTCCCTGGCGTGGACAGGCCTGTCCGCAAACGACACTTCGGTAAGTGCGCTGATGGGTCTAATGACGGCAAAAAGTGTAGATCAAGGGTTCTTGGCAATGCGATCCTTCATTGCCCCCTCGCTGAAACTTATCATTGCCGACAAGGAGAATCTCGCAAACCGGTTTGTTGGCGGCCAGCCAATTCGAGATCCTCTAAATGTGTTTGCGGGGTCTATGCCAGCACCTGGGTGGCTGTCGGAAGGTCGCTGGCTTGAGATTAGTACTGGTGACTCCTCGGAGGGCGACGATGTGTCCGATCCAAATTCGCAGACACAAACCGATCGCGACATGGACAATCAAGCGCTCTCTCCCGACATTGTTTGGGCAGACGGAAGAAGCTTTAGGCTAGGTCGCCTTGCGAGACTGCTTGAAGCGCGTGAAGTCCACACCCGGAACGGTTTTGTAGAGTATCAGCAAGACACTGTCAGTCCTGCCGCAAGGGGACTCTTGCCACTCATCGCCAAGAACTTATGGTTTTCGGAACCGCCCGCGTCCACTGGAACTCTCGCCCGTCGGCGTGCCGATGCTCTACAATTGCTAGCTGATTGGAACGGCGACATGAACGAGCATATGGCGGAACCCTTGATCTATACCGCATGGATGCGTGCCCTCCAGCAACGGTTACTTCATGATGAACTGAGCATAGTGGCTCAGGAATTGCCGCTAATTCAGACACGCTTTCTCGAACGCGTATTCCGTGATGCAAATGGCGCCGCCGTTTGGTGTGATGTGGTCCAGTCGGCGGAATTCGAGACCTGTGACCAAATGGCCAGCCTGGCGTTGGACGATGCGCTTCTATGGCTCGAAGAAACCTATGGGCGCGGCGATTTGAGTACCCTGAAGTGGGGAGATGCGCACCAAACCGCACTTGATCATCCTATCTTGAGTTGGTCTGCTGTTTTTAACTTGGTGTCAAACATCCGACTTCCTTTATCAGGTGGCGACTCTACTCTTTTCCTCGGAATGGCTGCGGGTGCGCCTGAGGATCCGTTCCAGGGCGTTTTCGGATCGACGTACCGTGGAGTCTATGACCTCTCCGATCCGAATAGTTCAGTTTACATAGCGTCAACCGGACAGTCGGGACACTTCCTCAGCAGCTTTTACGACGATCTAGGCCAGTTGTGGCGGCGTGGAGATTATATCCCTATGTATCTCGACCGACAGCTTGTGAGCGCTGGGTCCGTCGGAACAACCAGCCTGCTGCCACAGCGCAACTGAATGACATGAGCACAATCCGTCTTTTCTCCCGAGCAGACCAAGTCAAACCTGACGACGATGTCTTTCGTTCATGATGATCATCCACGGTTTGGAACGTATTTCTTGTGTCGCGACTGGTTTTTCTTCTTGTTCGACCCGCAGCGCGAAGGGTGGGCGGTGCGGCATCTTGCATCTCTTTGATGTGTTCCAAGGTCAGCCGCTCTGTTGACGAAAGAGGGTGGAAGAGTCTGACAAAATGCAGTAGCGTAGAGTTCATTTTTATATATTAAATCAACAGTTTATCAT
>CAYGPT010000143.1:0-3448 GCA_964351755.1 uncultured Rhodobacterales bacterium
TGCTGATGGGGGCCATCGCGTCCGGCGCGCATGTGATCTTTCCGACGCCGCAGGGGTATCGTGGGGACGGTGTTTTCGACAATTTCTGGAAGCTGGTGGAGCGGTGGAAGGTGACCTTCATCTTTACGGTCCCCACCGCCATCTCGGCCAAGATGCAGCGCCCCATCGACGCCGATATCAGCTCGATCAAGACGGCATTCTCCGGGTCCGCTCCGCTGCCGCAAGAACTGTTCAAACGGTTCGAGAAAGCAACCGGCGTGACGCTGATCGAAGGGTATGGCATGACCGAAGCCACCTGCATCGTGTCGGTCAACCCGCCGGATGGCGAAAAGAAAATCGGGTCGGTGGGCGTCACGTTCCCTTATACGGACGTCAAGATTTTCAAGGATACACCTGACGGCCCCGTGGAGGCGGGCGTTGACGAGGTGGGCGAGATCTGCGTCAGCAATCCGGGTGTTTTTCCCGGCAACACCTACACGGAAACGCCCAAGAACAAGGACCTCTATTACCACGACGTGTACCTGCGGACAGGTGACCTGGGGCGTTTTGATGCCGATCAGTATCTGTGGATCACCGGCCGTGCAAAGGATCTGATTATTCGCGGGGGCCACAACATCGATCCCGCCGAGATCGAAGAGGCATTGCTCGGTCACGAGGCCGTGGCCTTTGCCGGGGCGATCGGTCAGCCTGACAAGCACGCGGGCGAAGTGCCGTGCGCCTATGTTGAACTGGTTGAGGGTGCGTCCGTTACCCCCGATGCACTGATGGCCTTTTGCAAAGAGCACGTGCACGAACGCGCAGCGCAGCCCAAGCATATGACAATCCTGCCGGAACTGCCCAAAACCGCAGTCGGCAAGGTGTTCAAACCTGACCTGCGCAAGGATGCGATCACCCGTGTTTACAACGCTGCACTGGAGGCTGCAGGGCTTGCTGCCCGCGTGGTGTCCGTCGTCGATGACAAAAAGCGCGGACTGGTGGCACAGGTCGACGCCGGTGGCGCATCGGCTGAGGACATCCAGAACGTGCTTGGCGATTTTGTCCGCCCCTGGGAGGTGTCGACCGCGGCGGTGGCGGCCGAATAAGAGCCGACACCAAAGTCAAAGGCGCAGCGGCCCGGCCCGCTGCGCTTTTTTGTTCCGGTGAAGCCTGCCGCAGGGCAGCGACTAGTCCAGAAAACACTTCGCTTTCATGGTTGCAGGGATTTCTGCACCCAGCCGGGAAAGGATCGTGGGTGCCAGTTGCAACTGGTCAATGACGATGTCTTTTGCAGGGCCTTGGGCTGGGCCGAAATAGTAGAGCGCGGCCTCCTGCTGCAACGGATCGCGCCCGCCATGATGGCCGCGTTCGTCCTGCCCATGATCTGCGGTGACAATGACTTCGTAGCCCATGGCGCGCCAGCGGGGGATGAAAGGGGCCAGCATTTCATCCATGACGCCACAGGCGTGATCCATTTCCTGGCAGTCATGAAAAAATCGGTGGCCCATGCTGTCGAGGGTGCAGGTGTGCAGCATCCCGTAGCTGAGGTCGAAACGCTGACACAGGTTGGTCAGCGTGCCGAAAAGATCAACGTCCGACGGTGTCATCTGGTTGATAAGGCCATAGCCGGTCATGGTATGAAACCGGCCATGATTGATGGTGCTGCTGCCCGGTTCGTCATACTCGATATCGCGCACGACGTCGAACGGGTGGCGGTTGAAAAACTCGGACCAGAAGGAATGTGCAACGGCCCCGGTGACGCCCCCGGCAAGGCGGGTCTGGGAAAACACGTCGGGGTGTTTCAGTCGGAACACGTTGCCGTTGCCGGTGCAGCCATGCTCGGCCGGGGCCACGCCTGTGTGGATCGAGGCATAGCAGGGCGCCGAGATCGACGGCAGCACGGAGCGGATTTTCCAGACCTGCGCATGACCACTGTCGACCCATCCCTCAAGGTTGCCAAAGAGCCTGCGCCAGTTGCGATAGGGCACCCCGTCCAGAATGATCAAAAGCAGCTTGTTGGTCATGGTCGCACTCCGCATGTGATATCCCGTTGTGGCGGAGAGGACCTTGCGGGCGCAACACCAAATGCGATGTGTCCCTGCGTGCCCGCGCTTTGAGGATTGACGCCTGCAAAACCAGGGGCACAGAGGTTTATCGCCTTGCACAATGTGTGCACCACTCGAGCATCCCCACCGTGGCGCTGCCCCAAGCCAACGGGGCGAGCGGTGGTGTTTGTCAACAAAAGGCCAATGCGCAAGCGCGATCCGCTCTGGCGCAACCGCTTTCCGATCCGGAAAGCGGGCCGGACTTCGTATCGAAGTCCGTTTGCCTCAGTTGCCAGCGCTTTCCATCTTGCGGTTGGCGATCACCTCTTCGAGCCAGCCCAGATGCATTTCGGGTACCGAACTGAGCAGCAGGTCGGTGTAATCGTCAAAGGGCGGTGTCAACACCTCTGATTTGGTGCCGTAGCGCTGCACTTTGCCGCGATACATGACAGCGATGCTGTCAGCGATGGCGCGCACGGTCGCCAGATCATGGGTGATGAAGAGATAGGCGACATCCTCGACCTTTTGCAGTTCGAGCAGGAGCTTGAGAATACCGTCCGCGACAAGCGGGTCCAGTGCGGAGGTGACCTCGTCACAGATGATCAGTTTGGGCTTGGCCGCAAGTGCGCGCGCGATGCAGACCCGCTGTTTCTGGCCACCGGACAGCTCGGCCGGATAACGATCTTGAAAACCTTGGCCCAGTTCAATCTCATCCAGCAGCTCCTGAATGCGTTTTTGTTTTTCCGCACCTTTGAGCCCGAAATAGAACTCCAGAGGCCGCCCGATGATCGTGCCCACGGTCTGGCGCGGGTTCATCGCGGTGTCGGCCATCTGGTAGATCATCTGCAATTCGCGCAGATCTTCGAGGCTGCGCGAGGGCTGGTCCCGGCTCAGGGTCCGCCCGGCAAAGGTGATCGTGCCATCGCGCGGCGGCAGGAGACCGGTGATGACCCGTGCCAATGTAGATTTGCCGGACCCGGATTCGCCGACAACCGCGAGCGTCTGTCCGGGGCTGAGGTCCACCGACACGTTATGCAAGACGTCAAAGCTGGTGCCCTTGTAGCGCGCGGTGATGTTTTCCACCCGCAGGACCGGTTCGGTCGGTTGCTTTTCCTCGTGTTCGATCGAGCGGACTGAGACCAGCGCCTTGGTATACTCTTCTTGCGGGTTGTTGATGATCTGGTCTGTGGTGCCATATTCCACCATATCCCCGTGCCGCAACACCATGATGTGATCGGAGACCTGCGCCACCACCGCAAGGTCATGGGTGATATAAAGTGCGGCTACGCCGGTGTCGCGGATCGCGTCCTTGATTGCCTTGAGCACATCGATCTGGGTGGTCACATCAAGCGCGGTTGTGGGTTCGTCAAATACCACCAGATCGGGTTCGGGGCAGAGCGCAAGCGCCGTCATGCAGCGTTGCAATT
>CAYGPT010000144.1:0-3400 GCA_964351755.1 uncultured Rhodobacterales bacterium
TGTTGTCGAGGCTGTCGAGCGTGGTCACCAGCGGCACCACCATGAACAGGATCGACGTATAGACCAGCCCCACCATGATCGCGGCGTCGTTATAAAGAAACTCGACCGGTTCGCTGATCAGACCGATCGCCTGCAATCCACTCGAAATGACACCGGTTTCGCGCAGCAGGATCATCCAGCCGAAGGTGCGCACCAGTTCGGAAACCCAGAACGGGATCATGCACATCAGAAAAAGCGTCGTCTTGGTGCGTCCCCGGGTGAGTTTGGCGATGTAATAGGCGATGGGAAAGCCAAGGATCAGCGTGAGCGCCGTCGCAAGGATCGACATGATCGCGGTGCGCGCAAAGGTCCGCCAGAAGAGCGGTTCCTGAAAGAAGGCGGCGTAATTGCCAAACCCGATCTCGTATTCGCGCGGGGCCACCTTTTCACTGATCGACACCACAAAAAGGCCCACATGCGGCAGGATGATCAGCACCACCAGCCAGAGCAGGATGGGCGCGAGCAGCAGATAAAAGCCAAGCCGGGATGCGTCAGATGTCATGTCTGTTCCCCCGCCACGGCATAGCAGCGCGCCTTGTCCGGCTCCCAGCGGGTATAGACGGTGTCCCCAGCCTTGAGGTTCGCGAAGGCGCCCGTTTGTGGCAAGGCCACGTTGATCAAGCCACCCGACGCGCTGTCGCGCACGGTTGCGGCGCTGTTGGCCCCGTTGAACAGGACCGAGGACACGGTGCAGGGGCTGATATTGTGGCCGTGCTGTGCGCCCGCGTCGGTGCCCACAAGCTCGATGGCTTCGGGTCTGAGGAACACCTCGACCTGTTGGCCCACCTGAAAGGTCGATGCCGCAGCCCTCACAGCGATCTGCCCGCCCGCCTGCGTTGTGAGGGTCAGCGCGCTGTCATTCACGGACGCGACCCTGGCCGTGAACCGGTTCGCATCGCCGACAAAGCCTGCGACAAAGGATGTGGCGGGCCGGTGATAGACCTCTTGCGGCGGGCCGATCTGTTCGAAGCGCCCATTGTTCATGACGGCGATGTTGTCGCTCATCACCAGCGCTTCGGACTGGTCGTGGGTGATGTAGACAAAGGTGGTGTTGAATGCGGCCTGAAGGGCCTTCAACTCGATCTTCATGTGTTCGCGCAGTTTCTGGTCCAGCGCGCCCAGTGGTTCGTCCAAAAGCAGCACGTCGGGTTCCAGCACCATGCAACGGGCGATGGCCACGCGCTGTTTCTGACCGCCCGACAGTTGATCGACCCGGCGCGCAGAAACGCCAGGTAAACCAACACGTTCCAGCACGTCGTTCACGCGTTGGTTCAATTCGGAGCGGGGGACGGCGCGCTGGCGCAGGCCAAAGCCCACATTGTCCCCGATGTTCATGGTCGGAAACAAGGCCAGATGCTGGAACACCATCGAAACCGGGCGCTTGTTCGGCGGCACCCCGATCACCGACTTGCCCTTGATCAGCAGATCGCCGGAGGTGGGGGACTGGAAGCCCGCAATCATCCGCAGCAACGTGGTCTTGCCACAGCCCGAGGGCCCGAGAATGGAGAAGAAGGAGCCTTGCGGCACTTCAAAACTCACGTGATCCACGGCGCGGAAATCATCGAATGTCCTGGTGAGATCCCGGCATATCAGGTCCGGAGCGGATGTGGTCACTGTGCTGCCTCGCCGTGTCAAAAGGGGCACCGGTTGGTGCCCCTTTCCTGAGGTGATGTCGCCTTAATTGGCGGCGTTGATCCGGTCGAGCGTCGCACCTTCCAGCGCTTCGAGGCCGGCGGGCACGGGTGGGTACCACTTGATGTTGTCGATGGCCGCCTGATCAAAGCTGCCCTGATAGCGCGCCTTGAGGTCGCCGCTGACGCCGGCGTCACCGCCCACCGCAGCGGTGAAGTTGCCCGCCGTGTTGGTGATCATTGCGGCCACATCGGGACGCATCACGAAGTTGATCCAGTCATAGGCCGCATCATCGGCCCGGCCCCGCGCAGGCAGCGCGAAGGTGTCGATCCAGCCAAGCGCGCCGGCTTTGGGCGCGACAAAGGTGATGTCGGGATTGTCGGCGTTCAGCTGCCAGCCGCCTGTGTCCCAGGCCATCGAAGCCACAACCTCGCCCGAGCGCAGCAGGTTCTTGATCTCGTCCCCGCCGTCCCAGTAGGTTTTGACGTTGGGCTTGCACGCGGTCAGCTTGGCTTCGACCTGATCGAGGATGGCCTGATAGGCGGCGGTGTCGCCATAGGCGGCGAACGGGTCAAGGCCCATGGAATAGGCAAAACCGATCAGCGTCGGGCGCTTGAGGCGGTAAGAGACCTTGCCCGCCACGGAAGGGTCGCAAAGGTCAACATAGTCCTGCACGTTGCCCGCCATGGCCGTGTTCACGACCAGCCCGCTGGTGCCCCAGACATGTGGCAAACCAAAGACTTCGCCGTCAAAGGTGGTGTTGCCGGCCGTCGCACTGAGCATCGAGGGGATGAACTGGTCGGCGTTGACGCGCGACATGTCGATGGGCTTGTAGATGCCGAATTCTTCCTGCGCGCTGGTGATCCGATCCTGGCTGGGCTGGGCCAGATCGAAGCCGCCGCCATTGGTGGCGCGCAGTTTTGCAATCATTTCCTCGTTGTTCGAAGTGGTCACTTCGACGGTATGGCCGGTTTCGGCCTCGAACATGGCGATGACCTCTTCGGGCGCGTAGCCGCCCCATGTCAAAAGCCTGAGTGTGTCGGCCTGCGCGGCCGTCATGCTGAGCGCGGATGCAACCATCATGGTCGATACAAATGCGGTTTTCATTGAATTCTCCAACTGTCGGGATATGCCCCGATGATGCTTTAGAGCGGGGATTGTAACAACAGTAAGTCAAACTCGATCGGTTTTGTCCATGCCGAACGGCGACGTGATCAACGTCGGATGCGCATCAGGGTCGCGGCCATGCCGGGCAGGCATGCGCCTGCGCGGGCGCAACAAGGGTTATTATTTCGGCACTTGGGGCAAATTCGTGCCGGGGCGGGCAGGGTCCGATCATATAAATTCTTGACCATTTGATAAAACAGCGCGTTACTCGCAGCCAATCAACCGGGGGTCACAATGACAAAATTCGCACAATTCAATCGCCGCCACTTTCTGGCGACTACTGCCGCTTCGGCCTTGGTCGTGGGCGCGGGGCCTGCCTTCGCGGCCGAGCCGATCAAGACGGCGGGCATCTATACCGTCCCGGTGGAGCAGCAATGGGTCAGCCGCATTCACATCGCAGCCCTTGCCGCGCAGGAGCGTGGCGATATCGACTACACGTTCTCGGAAAATGTGAGCAACACCGACTATGCCCGCGTGATCCGTGAATACGCTGAGGCCGGTAACACGCTGATTATCGGCGAAGTTTTCGGGGCCGAGGCGGAAGCCCGCGAGGTCGCGGCGG
>CAYGPT010000145.1:0-3021 GCA_964351755.1 uncultured Rhodobacterales bacterium
TTCATAGTCCAGCCCGGACATCAGCACGGCGACGCCGCGCCCCTCTTCGCCCAGCACGTTGTCGAAGGGCACTTCGACATCGTCGAATATCAACTCGGCCGTGTTCGACCCGCGCATGCCCAACTTGTCGAAATGGGGCGAGGTCGAGAACCCGGTCATGGACTTTTCGATCAGGAAGGCCGTGATGCCCTTGGCGCCCGCTTCTGCGTCCGTCTTGGCATAGACCACCAGCGTGTCGGCGTCGGGGCCGTTGGTGATCCAGTATTTGTTGCCGTTCAGAATGTAGCGGTCGTTGCGCTTTTCTGCCGACAGTTTCATCGAAACCACGTCGGACCCGGCGCTGGCTTCGGACATGGCCAGCGCGCCGACATGATCCCCGCTGATCAGCCCGGGCAGGTATTTCGCTTTTTGTTCAGCCGTGCCGTTCAGCTTGATCTGGTTCACGCACAGGTTGGAATGCGCGCCATAGGACAGCGAGACCGAGGCACTGGCCCGCGCGATTTCCTCGACCGCGACGGTGTGGGCGAGGTAGGACATGGCCGATCCGCCGTATTCCTCTTCGACCGTGATGCCGAGCAGACCCAGTTGACCCATTTCGGGCCAGAGTTCAGGGGGAAAGCTGTTGGTCGCGTCGATCTGTGCCGCCATCGGCTTGACACGTTCCTGCGCCCAGCGATGGACCATGTCGCGCAATGCGTTGACGTCTTCGCCCAGATCGAAATTCATGGAATGGGTGAACATGAGCGGCCTCCCTCGCGTTAATGAACACTTGTTCAATTTATAGGGCTTTAAGGGGAGTGTGTCCAGCGTTGAGATGTTGGGGGTGTCAGATCGTCTTGCCGGTCTGAGCGCGATTGCACCACGTGCAGGGAAGGGCCGCTTTGAGCCCATATTGACCGCAATGACTTAGACATTGCATGGGGCGTATCAGAATTTAGACCGAGGCCCCCAATCTTGGAATATGGTGCCTTTATCGCGCGATCTAAGGTTTTGATACTGGAGACCGGGCAATTTCGATGTCACAAACTCCCCGTCTATTATCTTCCCCGAAATATACCATTCCGTTCCCGCTTCAGGGTCACCAAATGAGCTGCACTTACCCCCACGAATGGTCATCCGTTTACCCAATGAAGCCCCTCGTAAGGCCTCTACAATGACAACGTCGACACCATAACTTGGGGGAAATGTAACATCTGTTCGTAGCACGGGAAAATCAGGGTTTAGGGGAAGCTTATCAAACAAGTAGGAGTGATACAGTTCACGTTCAACTTTTACGCGCGCGACAAAAGGTTGCTGTAATTGCGCTGGTGACAAAGATCGGAAAAAAACTGCGGTAGGGATAAACCCGAAACATGCGAGTGATGGAAGTGGAAAGGCCATTAGCAGTGCTGCAAGAAAATACCGAAGTTCTTTCGATTTTCTGGTGACAAAAGATAAATTCATAACGGCAAGTTACTCTGAACAATTTCCAACGGCCAGAAGGAGGACGGTTGGTGGCGAAAATTGGTATGGGCAATGCGGGTGTCAGGAGTGCTAACGGCAGCTTCGTCCCGCAAACCCGCCCTTCACGCCGTCGCCTGATAGACCGCACTCACCTCGCCCCGGATGATCCGTGCGATCAGGGCGCAATCCTCAAGGCTGAAGGTCAGCGGCACGCGCATGTCGACAACGCTGGCCAGCACCCGGTCACTGGCGAGCATCGGCGCAGATGGGGCGTACTGCCAGCTGTCGTATTTGCTGGTGAACGCAACGGGTTCCGCAGCCCCGAACCATTTCAATTCGACTCCGCGCGCCGCGCAGCGCGCCACGACATCGCGCACCGTTGATCCGGCCCAGTCCAGCAGCAGGAATTGAAAGGACGATCCGACGATGGTTTCCGCCTCCGGTCGTTCAACAACCGTCAGCCCCGGCGTGTCGCGCAGACCTTTTTCCAGCGCCCTGTATCGTTCGTTCCAGCGCGCGCATTGCGTGGCCAGATCCGCCAGTTGCGGGCGCAGGATCGCGGCGCGCAGGTTGTCCATGCGCCCCGAGATGTTGGGCGTGGTGTATTTGATCTGCTCAAACGCCTCGGGCGGCGGAGCGGCGAGGTGGCGTTCGAACAGCATGTAGCTGCCGGACAGGATGATGGACCGGGCGGCGATGTCCGGGTCATCCGTCACCAGAAACCCGCCCTCGCCCGAATTGACGTGCTTGTAGGTCTGGCAGGAATAGCACCCCACTGCCCCGTGCCGTCCCGAGGGCACTCCGTTCCACGCAGCACCCATGGTGTGTGCACAATCCTCGATCACTGTGACCCCGGCGGCGTCGCACATGGCCATCAGCCGATCCATGTCGCATATATGTCCGCGCATGTGGCTCAGCAGCAGGACGCGCGCCTGATCCAGCTTGGTTTCGAGATCATCAAGGTCGATTGTGAGGCTTTCGGTCACCCCGACAAATACCGGCACCGCCCCGACGGACGCAATGGACCCCGGCACCGGCGCCAGGGTAAAGGCGTTCGACAGCACCTTGTCTCCCGCCTGAACGCCGCACGCGCGCAACGCCGTCGACATCGCATATCCACCCGATGCCACGGCAAGGCAGTATGTCGACCCCACCAGCGCGGCAAACTCCTGTTCCAGCAGCGCGGCTTCGGACAACTCGCCCGGCGCGGTGTTGTAGCGGTGCAGGCGGCCATGGCGCAGCACGGCAAGTGCGGCTTCGATCCCCGCTTCGGGGATGGGTTCCTGCTGGGTGAAACTGCCGGTGAACTGTTCTGTCATGCATCTGTTCTGGAGACGTGAAGCGCCCCCGTCAATCCGGTGATTTGGCCATTCGGAAACTTGAAATCGGACCCGTGGCGCGGTCAGCGGTGCAAAAGGGACGCAACGACAGACGGAAGGGCCGCGTAATCCTCAAGCAAGGCCTCGGGGTCCAGTGCCGCCATATCCTCGCCCGAAGGACCGAAAGTGACCAGAACCGATGGGACGCCCGCCGCGCGCGCCGTATTCCGATCGGTGTCGCTGTCACCGACCAGAAGGC
>CAYGPT010000145.1:3031-3379 GCA_964351755.1 uncultured Rhodobacterales bacterium
GTATCGGCCCCGACCAAAGAGCCGAAGGCGTCACGCACGCCCAGATCAGCCATCAGCTGTTCCGCAAGCGCTTCGGGTTTGTTGGTGCAGATGCCGATGGCGTGGCCTTGGGACTTGAGGATCGCGATGGCCTCCATCGCCCCCGGATAGAGCCGCGTGTGCACGGATATCGCACCGCCATAGGCCTCGAGCAGCACCGGATAGTAGCGGTCGATCACCGCCTCATCCATCCGCCCCAGCCGGGTCAACCCGGCGCGCAGCATCGCCCGCCCGCCGCGCAGGGCCACGCCCGCAACCCCCGGCCCCACCACAACCCCCCCCCCCATATCGCCGAAACACGCATTCGCC
>CAYGPT010000146.1:0-3366 GCA_964351755.1 uncultured Rhodobacterales bacterium
AGGAAGGCGACACCGGTTCGCCCGAAGTCCAGGTTGCCATCCTGTCCTCGCGCATCGCGACGCTGACAGAGCATTTCAAGACGCACAAGAAAGACAACCATGGCCGCCGTGGCCTGTTGAAGATGGTAGCCCTGCGCCGCAAGCTTCTGGACTACACCAAGTCCAAGGACGAAGCCCGCTACAACGACCTGATCCAGCGTCTGGGCCTGCGCCGGTAAGGCGCGCCCGATTCCGCAAAGACAAAAGCCGCGCCATGCCAGCGCGGCTTTTTGATTCCGGTGGTGGCTTTGAGTCCGGAGTGCGGCATGCCGCGTAGTGTCATGAGTGCCCGCTGTTAGGGCGTGGGCAAAAACGTGACAAAATCAGACCGATTTTTGCCAAGGGTTTGTGGCACAGGATATTTCAACGCCTTCGGCTGTTGAGTTGCTTGTGACATAAACGACCGTTTTTGCCCTGCCGTCCAGAAGCCGACGTTGGCGCGGGCGCAGCGAAATAGCGCTCCGTCCCGCCACCAATCCCCGTACGCGACCCGAAACGCACGTCCGCCCCACCTCACCCCTCCAGATACATCCGCCAGCTATGCTCCGGCGCGAACCCCAGCAGCCGCTTGGCCTTGGCGTTGGAATAAAACGTCTCGCGCGGACCCATCTCGGCGACCACCGGAACGTCTGCGTAATAGCGCGCCACCAGCGCCTCCGTCTCCAAGGCCACCGAATGGTCGTCGTTGGACACGTTGAACACTTCGAACCCCAAACCGTCCGTGTCCAGACAGCATTGCACCATCTGCCCCAGATCGCGGGCGTCAATATAGGCGAAGAAGTTGCGCAAACGCAGGTCAGGGTTTTCCATGTAGGCCGGGAAGTTCTCGGCATATTCATGCGGCTCAATCACGTTATTGATCCGCAACCCGTAGATATCCGCACCCGAACGGCGCTGAAAACTGCGCGCAGTCACCTCGTTCACCACCTTGGACATGGCATAGCTGTCCTCAGGGATCACCGGATGTTCTTCGTCCAGCGGCAGGTATTCGGGCTTGCGCTCCCCATCGGCGAAACAAATGCCGTACGTCGTCTCGGACGATGCAAAGATGATCTTGCGCACGCCCGCTTTCAGCGCCGCGTCAATCACGTTGTAGGTTCCCATCGTGTTGGTCCGGTACGTCTCGTTGTCACCTGTTATCAGGATGCGCGGGACCGCTGCGAAATGCACCACCGCGTCAAAGGACGGCACGCCGGTGCCCGGAACCAGTTCGTCGAACCCAGCATAGCTTTGCATCACGTCGAACACCTGCCCGGCATCCGTCATGTCGCCAACGCGGTCATCGACCCCATCCATATTCAACGGCACCCGGTCGAAATTCACGACTCGGTGGCCCTGATCCCGAAGATATTCGCAGGCATAACGCCCCGCCTTGCCAGACCCACCTGTAAACAAAATGCGCATGTACTCTCCTTTTCCTTTCCCCCAGACTTACACCGCACGGTGCCATAGACCAGCCCGACCGTCAGACTATTTCCCGCATATGTATGACTTGCCCCGCCTTGCCCTGTCCGTCCGTCAGCCATCCGCTTGGGCGATTATCGCCGGTCACAAACCTATTGAAAACCGCTCTATGGGGTCGATCCGCGCGGGCCGCATGGGCCTTGGGCGCATCGCACTGCATGCCAGCGCAGGGCTGAAACAGGATGAGTTTCGCTATCTTTATTGGCGTCTGGGCAAACATGGCGTGAAGTGTCCGCATCCTCTAGACCTGCCGCGCGGCTGCATCATCGGCTCGGTCGAGGTGACGGGAATCATCACCCATTCAGATAGCGAATGGTTCGGCGGACAGGCGGGCCTGACCCTGAAAGACCCCGTGCCTTGCGATCCGATCCCCTGCCCCGGTGCTTTGGGATATTTCGAATGGAGCCCTGGCGGCACCCTCGCCCCACCCAACCGGTGGATGACTGAATGGGGCACACCCGACGCTGCCACAGTCAGCGATGATCTGTTTCCGGACGCGCCGATAGCCTTTGCCACGCCCCCGAAAAAGCCGTGGTCCTAGGCGCGGATAGGCCGCAGGCCAGAACGCTTCCCATTTCCCCTGATCTCCTGTATGCGCGCACAATCTGAAAGCATGGCGCCCGGACCTCAGCGCCCGCAAAAGAAGATACAGGGGTCAGGGGGAATACGCCCCCTACGCAAATGGCCAAACGGCCAACACAGGAATCAGCATGTTCAACGAAGTGAAAAAATCAATGCAGTGGGGCGAAGAGACGCTCACACTGGAAACCGGCAAGGTTGCCCGTCAAGCTGACGGATCGGTCATTGCCACGCTGGGCGAGACCAGCGTCATGGCCAACGTGACATTCGCGAAAAAGCCCAAGCCCGGTCAGGACTTCTTTCCCCTGACCGTCCACTACCAGGAAAAATACTATGCCGCGGGTAAAATCCCCGGCGGGTTCTTCAAGCGTGAGGCACGGCCCACCGAGAAGGAAACCCTGACCGCCCGTCTGATCGACCGTCCGATCCGGCCCTTGTTCGTCTCCGGCTTCAAACACGAAGTGCTGGTGATGTGTACAGTTTTATCCCACGATCTGGTCAATGATCCGGACGTCGTTGCGATGATCGCTGCTTCTGCAGCGCTGACCATTTCCGGTGCGCCCTTCATGGGTCCGATTGCTGGCTGCCGCGTCGGTTTCGAAGATGGCGAATACATACTGAACCCCACCGTCGACGACATGCAGGACCTGCGCCTGAACCCCGAACAACGCCTTGATCTGGTTGTCGCGGGCACCAAAGACGCCGTGATGATGGTGGAATCCGAAGCCTATGAACTGTCCGAAGCTGAAATGCTGGGTGCGGTGAACTTTGCCCACCAACAAATCCAGCCGGTGATCGACCTGATCATCTCTTTGGCTGAATCGGCGGCAAAAGAACCCTTCGATTTCCAGGCTCCTGACTATTCGGACCTTTACGCAGCCGTCAAAACCGCGGGCGAGACGCAGATGCGTGCCGCCTTCGCGATCTCTGACAAGCAGGAACGCACCACAGCCGTGTCTGCCGCGCGCACCGCGATTGTCGAGGCCCTGAGCGAAGAGCAGGCAGAGGACGCCAACCTCGGCTCCGCCCTGAAAAAGCTCGAAGCGTCGATCCTGCGTGGCGACGTGGTCAAGACGGGCACGCGTATCGATGGTCGTAAAACCGACGAAATCCGCGAGATCGTTTGCCAGACCGGCCTTCTGCCTCGTACCCACGGCTCTGCTCTGTTCACCCGTGGTGAGACGCAAGGCCTTGTCGTGACCACGCTGGGCACCGGCGACGACGAGCAGTTCATCGACGCCCTGCACGGCAACTTCAAATCCAACTTCCTGCTGCACTACAACT
>CAYGPT010000147.1:0-3294 GCA_964351755.1 uncultured Rhodobacterales bacterium
AAGAAATCCGCCGTATCATAACGACCCGCCTCGAAGAACAGACACCCGATCCGCAGGTGCAAGTGCGCCGCATTGCAGGCGACGGGTCCACCGTGTCGTTGATAGGTTCGGTTGGTGCGCAAGGCGTGTATCCGATCGAGGCACCGACCCGGACCCTGTCGACAATGCTTGCGCGGGCCGGCGGTGTGACAATCACACCTGAAATCGCCCAGGTGACCGTGATCCGTGGCAGCATGCGCAATCGCATCTGGTTCCAGGACCTGTTCAACCATCCAGAATATGACATCGCCTTGCGTGCTGGCGACCGTATTCTGGTCGAAGAAGACACCCGCTCCTACACGGCGATGGGGGCAACAGGCGGCCAGACACGTGTGCAATTCCGAAGCCAGGACCTGAGCGCACTTGAAGCGCTTGCACAAGTGGGCGGTTTGCAAGGCGCAACCGCTGATGCAACTGGCATTTTCGTTTTCCGGGATGAATCCGCCAAGGTTGCGAACGCCGTGCTGGGACGCACCGATCTCGTCGGGGATCAGCGCATGATCTACCTGCTGGACCTCACCAAGCCGAATGGCGTTTTTCAGGCCCGTGATTTCGTGATCCGTGATGCAGACACCGTCTTTGTGACCGAAGCGCCCTACGCTCAGTTCACCAAGGTTCTGTCTGCCCTTGTCGGTCCCGTGACGTCAATTGACTCGCTCGCCAGCGTTGCGACGGGCTACTGACCTGAAGGCAGACGAAGCGCAGATGTCATCTCCGGCCGCCGGACCTCAAAAGGTTCGGCGGCTTTTTGTTTTCAATGGTGGCTTTTTGACCCAATCGCGCGTGCGGCGCATTCTTTCCCTCGCGCATTACAAGATATCTCTGGGCAAACCCGCGGCAGGAGATCTTGTGGGTGTTTGGGGAAATTCGCCCACAGCACATCGCGGCATTGCCATGGCAGCGCGCACGTCCGCAGGTTTGGTCCGGATCGAAGATGCCTTCTTGCGATCCGTGTTTCCCGGCCGTGACGGCAGCCCCCCTTTGGGCCTCTTGATCGACCACAAAGGCGTGCATTTCGATCCCGCCCACCCGTCGGATCTCGAAGACCTGCTGGCCAAACACCCGCTGGACGACACAGCCTTGCTTGACCGCGCACGCGGCGCCATCGCCCGAATGCGCGAGGCGCACCTGAGCAAGTACACCTGTTTTGAGGCAAAGGCCGAGGTGCCGCCACCCGGCTACGTTCTGGTCATCGACCAGACCAGGGGGGACGCTTCGGTCCTTGCCTCGGGCGCGGATCGCAATCGCTTTCTCGAGATGTTGTTTGTCGCCCAGGAGGAGCATCCAGGCGCACGTATTGTCATCAAGACCCATCCCGAAACGGCGCAAGGCCACCGGGCCGGGTACTTCACGCACGCCGATGCAAACGCAAAGGTCGGTTTCCTCAGCACGTCGGTCAGCCCATGGACGTTGATGGATGGCGCAATCGCCGTCTATACCGTGTCATCCGGGATGGGGTTCGAGGCCATTCTGGCGGGCCACAAGCCGCGTGTTTTCGGCCAGCCCTTCTATGCGGGCTGGGGCCTGACACAAGACGAGTTTCCGGTACAGCGCCGCCAACGGCATCTGACCCGGGCACAACTCTTTGCTGCGGCCATGATCCTTTACCCAAAATGGTACGACCCCTATCGCGACTGCCTTTGCGCGTGCGAAACCGCCATCGAAACCCTTGCCGCCGAAACCCGAAGCTGGCGCGAAGATCATCGGGGCTGGGTTGCCAGCGGCATGCGCCTGTGGAAACGCGGAGCGATGCAAAAGGTGTTTGGCCGCTACAAGCCCGTCACATTTCAGGACGATCCCGCGAAGGTACGCACCAGCGACCGCCCTTGGATGGTTTGGGCCGGCAAGGCGGATGCGCGCCATGAAAGCGCTGTCCGGATCGAGGACGGTTTCCTGCGCTCGCGCGGGCTGGGTGCGGAACTGATCCCACCCCTGTCCTTGGTCGCGGACGATCTGGGCATTTACTATGATCCGACCTGCCCCAGCCGTCTGGAGCGGTTGATCCAGTCGCGCCAGACCCTGCGACCCGATCAGGTGGCGCGGGCCGAACAGCTGATCGCGGCCTTGCGGCAAAACACCCTCAGTAAATACAATCTGGGTGGGACAGCCCCGACATTACCACCGGGCGACCGCGTCCTGGTCATCGGTCAGGTCGAGGATGATGCATCGATCCGCCTGGGGGCTGGGGCCATTTCGAAAAATCGCGACCTGTTGATGGCCGCCCGTGCCGCGCATCCGGACGCTACGCTGATCTACAAACCACACCCGGACGTCGAAGCGGGGCTGCGCGCGGGCGGTTTCGACGCAAGCGCGCTCGCAGACCTTGTCGCAGTTCAGGCCGACATAACGCACCTGTTGGATGCCGTTGGCACCGTCTGGACGATGACATCGCTCGCCGGTTTTGAAGCGCTGCTGCGCGGCGTCCATGTGGTGACCACGGGCGCGCCGTTTTACGCAGGGTGGGGCCTGACCGAGGATCGCGGCGACATCCCCGCGCGACGGCAGGAAAGCATCACACTGGCGGGCCTCGTGCATGCAACCCTGATCGACTATCCGCGCTATTACGACCCGGTCAGCGGGTTGCATTGCCCCGTCGAAGTGATCGTTGAACGGCTGGCGCAAGGGGCACTGCCCCATCCCGGCTTCGCCAACCGGCTATTGTCGAAGGCACAAGGGGTGCTGGCAAGCCGCGCGCATCTTTGGCGCTGATCCAATAGCGTTTTCGAAAACGGCTTCAGCGGTTTGACCGCACCCATTCGTGACAGATATCGCCGCCGACAGGCCGGACGGACAGCAGATCAAAGCGCGCCGCCTCGGCCAGCTTTCCAAGACCCAGTGCGCCGACATTTGGCAGACCTTCTGCACCAATGGTCAGCCCTGCTGTAAAGCCCACCAATCGGTCCACAAGATCCGCCTCGATCAGCGAAGCCGCCAGCGCGCTGCCACCCTCACAGAACACACGGGTGATCCCATGCTCGGCCAGTTGCTGCAAAACACTGCGCGGGTCAAGCTGGCTGCCACTGGTCGTGCAGGGCAACAATTGCGCCCCAAGATCACGCCACACAGCCTGCAAGCCCGGGTCCGCGTCCGGGCCATGGCACATCACAACTGGCACGTCTTGCGCCGTACGTGCGAGCGCGCCTGTCAACGGCACATCAAGGCGACGTGACACCACAACGCGCGCCGGTTGCCGCGCTATACCCAGATCACGAACCGTCAGCGACGGGTTGTCCTGTCGGGCCGTGCCACCGCCGA
>CAYGPT010000148.1:0-3294 GCA_964351755.1 uncultured Rhodobacterales bacterium
TCGGCGGTGGCACGGCCCGACAGGACAACCCGTCGCTGACGGTTCGTGATCTGGGAATAGCGCGGCAACCGACGCGGGTTGTGGTGTCGCGTCGCCTTGATGTGCCGTTGACAGGCGCGCTCGCACGTACAGCGCAAGACGTGCCTGTTGTGCTGTGCCATGGTCCGGATGCGGATGCCAGCTTGCAGGATGTATGGCGTGATCTTGGGGCGCAATTGGTGCCCTGCACGACCAGTGGCAGCCAGCTTGACCCGCGCAGTGTTTTGCAGCAGCTGGCCGAGCATGGGATCACGCGTGTGTTTTGTGAGGGTGGCAGCGCGCTGGCGGCTTCGCTGATCGAGGCGGATCTTGTGGACCGGTTGGTGGGCTTTACAGCAGGGCTGACCATTGGTGCGGAAGGACTTCCAAATGTCGGCGCGCTGGGTCTTGGAAAGCTGGCCGAGGCGGCGCGCTTTGATCTGTTGTCTGTCCGGCCTGTCGGCGGCGATATCTGCCATGAATGGGTACGGTCAAACCGCTGAAGCAGTTTTTGAAACAGCTATGGCATCAGCGCCAAAGATGCGCGCGGCTGGCCAGCACCCCTTGTGCCTTGGACAACAGCCGGTTGGCGAAGCCGGGATGGGGCAGTGCCCCTTGCGCCAGCCGTTCGACGATCACCTCGACAGGGCAGGGCAACCCGCTGACCGGGTCGTAATAGCGCGGATAGTCGATCAGGGTTGCATGCACGAGGCCCGCCAGTGTGATGCTTTCCTGCCGTCGCGCGGGGATGTCGCCGCGATCCTCGGTCAGGCCCCACCCTGCGTAAAACGGCGCGCCCGTGGTCACCACATGGACGCCGCGCAGCAGCGCTTCAAAACCGGCGAGCGATGTCATCGTCCAGACGGTGCCAACGGCATCCAACAGGTGCGTTATGTCGGCCTGAACTGCGACAAGGTCTGCGAGCGCGCTTGCGTCGAAACCGCCCGCGCGCAGCCCCGCTTCGACGTCCGGGTGTGGTTTGTAGATCAGCGTAGCGTCCGGATGCGCGGCACGGGCGGCCATCAACAGGTCGCGATTTTTCGAAATGGCCCCAGCCCCCAGGCGGATCGATGCATCATCCTCGACCTGACCGATGACCAGGACGCGGTCGCCCGGTGGTAATGTCGGGGCTGTCCCACCCAGATTGTATTTACTGAGGGTGTTTTGCCGCAAGGCCGCGATCAGCTGTTCGGCCCGCGCCACCTGATCGGGTCGCAGGGTCTGGCGCGACTGGATCAACCGCTCCAGACGGCTGGGGCAGGTCGGATCATAGTAAATGCCCAGATCGTCCGCGACCAAGGACAGGGGTGGGATCAGTTCCGCACCCAGCCCGCGCGAGCGCAGGAAACCGTCCTCGATCCGGACAGCGCTTTCATGGCGCGCATCCGCCTTGCCGGCCCAAACCATCCAAGGGCGGTCGCTGGTGCGTACCTTCGCGGGATCGTCCTGAAATGTGACGGGCTTGTAGCGGCCAAACACCTTTTGCATCGCTCCGCGTTTCCACAGGCGCATGCCGCTGGCAACCCAGCCCCGATGATCTTCGCGCCAGCTTCGGGTTTCGGCGGCAAGGGTTTCGATGGCGGTTTCGCACGCGCAAAGGCAGTCGCGATAGGGGTCGTACCATTTTGGGTAAAGGATCATGGCCGCAGCAAAGAGTTGTGCCCGGGTCAGATGCCGTTGGCGGCGCTGTACCGGAAACTCGTCTTGTGTCAGGCCCCAGCCCGCATAGAAGGGCTGGCCGAAAACACGCGGCTTGTGGCCCGCCAGAATGGCCTCGAACCCCATCCCGGATGACACGGTATAGACGGCGATTGCGCCATCCATCAACGTCCATGGGCTGACCGACGTGCTGAGGAAACCGACCTTTGCGTTTGCATCGGCGTGCGTGAAGTACCCGGCCCGGTGGCCTTGCGCCGTTTCGGGATGGGTCTTGATGACAATACGTGCGCCTGGATGCTCCTCCTGGGCGACAAACAACATCTCGAGAAAGCGATTGCGATCCGCGCCCGAGGCAAGGACCGAAGCGTCCCCCCTGGTCTGGTCGATGACCAGAACGTAGCCGGGTGGCGGCACCTCGGCCTTTGCCTCAAAACAGGTGTACTTGCTCAGGTGCGCCTCGCGCATTCGGGCGATGGCGCCGCGTGCGCGGTCAAGCAAGGCTGTGTCGTCCAGCGGGTGTTTGGCCAGCAGGTCTTCGAGATCCGACGGGTGGGCGGGATCGAAATGCACACCCTTGTGGTCGATCAAAAGGCCCAAAGGGGGGCTGCCATCACGGCCCGGAAACACCGATCGCAAGAAGGCATCTTCGACCCGGACCAAACCTGAGCGATAGCGCACGGCCATCGCAATGCCGCGATGTGCCGTCGGAGAATTGCCCCATACTCCCACAAGGTCGCCAGCCGCCGGTTTTCCCAGAGATATCTTGTAATTTGCCAGGAACAGAATCCGCCGCACGCGCGATTGCGTCAGAAAACCGCCATTGAAAACAAAAAGCCGCCGAGCCTTTTGTGGGTCGGCGGCCGAGACTGGCATATGCGGTTCGTCTGACTTCAGGTTACAAGCCCGAGGCGACGTTGGCGATCGAGTCGATTGACGTCACGGGACCGACCAGGGCTGAGAGGACTTTGGTGAACTGAGCGTAAGGTGCTTCGGTCACGAAGACGGTATCCGCATCGCGGATCACGAAATCACGGGCCTGAAAAACGCCATTCGGCTTGGTGAGGTCCAGCAGGTAGATCATGCGCTGATCCCCGACGAGATCGGTGCGTCCCAGCACGGCGTTCGCAACCTTGGCGGATTCATCCCGGAAAACGAAAATGCCAGTTGCATCAGCGGTTGCGCCTTGCAAACCGCCCACTTGTGCAAGCGCTTCAAGTGCGCTCAGGTCCTGGCTTCGGAATTGCACACGTGTCTGGCCGCCTGTTGCCCCCATCGCCGTGTAGGAGCGGGTGTCTTCTTCGACCAGAATACGGTCGCCAGCACGCAAGGCGATGTCGTATTCGGGATGGTTGAACAGGTCCTGGAACCAGATCCGACTGCGCATTTTTCCACGGATCACGGTCACCTGGGCGATTTCAGGTGTGATTGTCACACCTCCGGCCCGCGCGAGCATTGTCGACAAGGTCCGGGTCGGTGCCTCGATTGGATAAACGCCTTGCGCGCCAACCGACCCAATCAGGGAAACGGTGGAGCCGTCGCCTGCAATGCGGCGTACCTGCACTTGCGGATCGGGTGTCTGTTCTTCGAGGCGGGTCGTTATGATACGGCGGATTTCTT
>CAYGPT010000149.1:0-3244 GCA_964351755.1 uncultured Rhodobacterales bacterium
GCATGAACACCGATCACACGCTTGAAGAGGTCGGCCAGCAGTTCTCGGTCACCCGCGAACGTATCCGCCAGATCGAAGCGAAAGCGCTGCGCAAACTCAAGCATCCCAGCCGGAGCAGAAAATTGCGGAGTTTCCTCGATCAATAGGCTCGCGGTCGCGGGCGGTGCGGTTTCGCGGCGACCCGGACATCGCTCGTCCGTTTGAGCGAAGGCGAAACTACAAAAATCGATGCATCAAAAATGCTCGGCCCCATAATCCGGTGCCGAGCTTTTTTTTGCCTTTGACCCGAGTCTAGCTGTGGATCGGCCCAAGCCCGCAGGCGAGCGCCGCTTCGCGCACCGCTTCGGAATAGGTGGGGTGGGCATGGCAGGTCAGCGCCAAGTCCTCGGCAGAGGCCCCGAATTCCATCGCCACGCAGATTTCGTGGATCAGATCGCCCGCAGCGGGACCGATGATGTGCGCGCCCAGAATGCGGTCGGTCTCTGCATCCGCGATGATCTTGACGAACCCGTCCGCGGCGAAATTCGCCTTGGCCCGGCCGTTGCCCATGAAGCTGAACTTGCCCACCTTGAACTTCTTGCCGGCCTCTTTCAGCGCCTCCTCGGTCTTGCCCACATTGGCGACCTCGGGATGGGTGTAGATGACGCCGGGGATCACGCCGTAATTCACATGCCCATGCTTGCCCGCGATGGTGTCGGCGACGGCCATGCCCTCGTCCTCGGCCTTGTGGGCCAGCATCGGCCCCTCGATCACGTCGCCGATGGCATAGATGCCCTTGACGCTGGTCTGCCAGTGGTCATCGACCGCGATCTGCCCGCGCTTGGTCATCTCGATGCCGAGCGCGTCGAGGCCAAGCCCGTCCGTGTATGGCTTGCGCCCGGTCGCGACCAGAACGATGTCGGCATCGACGGTATGTTCGCTGTCATCCTTGCGCAGTTTGTATGTGACTTTGGCCTTGGTCTTGGTCGCCTCGACTTTTTGCACGGCGGCGCCCATGGTGAAACTCAGACCCTGCTTGACCAGCAGTTTCTGGAACTGACGCTGAACTTCGGCGTCCATGCCAGGGGTGATGGCATCGAGGAACTCTATCACTTCGACCTCGGCCCCCAAACGTGCATAGACCGAGCCCAGCTCAAGCCCGATCACGCCCGCGCCGATCACAACCATCTTCTTGGGTACCTTGCCCAGCTCCAAAGCACCGGTGGACGTCACGACGACTTTTTCGTCCACCTCCACCCCCGGCAGGCTCGCCGGTTCGGAGCCGGAGGCGATGATGATCGACTTGGCATCGTGGGTGTCGTCGCCCACCTTGACCTTGCCCGCCTCGGGGATGCTGCCCCAGCCTTTCAGCACGTCCACCTTGTTCTTTTTCATCAGGAATTCCACGCCCTTGGTGTTCTGGGCGATGGTGTCGGATTTGTAGGCCAGCATCTGCGTCCAGTCGACTGACGGCGACTTGCCCTTGAGGCCCATGGCGGCGAAATTGTGTTCGGCCTCGTGCAGCATGTGTGAGGCGTGCAGAAGCGCCTTGGAGGGAATGCACCCGACGTTCAGGCAGGTGCCCCCCAACGTGTCACGCCCTTCGACGATGGCGGTTTTCAGCCCGCGCTGCGCGCAGCGGATCGCACAGACATAGCCGCCGGGGCCGGAACCGATGATGATCACGTCGTAAGAAGCCATAAGTGTGGTCCTTTTTGCTTAGGGGTTCAGGGGGCCAGCCCCCCGGCACTGGAGCGCCTCCCCCCGGGATTTTTGGAAACAGATAAGATCACAGTAGCGCTGCGACCAGCATCGCCAGGGTCGCGACAAAGCCGACGAACCAGATGTAGCTGCGCCACGGCGCCCAGCCAAAGGCATAGGCGGGCACATAGGCCACGCGGGCGAAAAGATAGGCATAAGCGCATGTTGTGGTGAACGTGCCGGATTTTTCACCGAGAGTCACCACCACGCAAGCGATTGAAAACAGGATCAGCCCTTCGAAATGGTTGTTCATCGCGCGGTAAAGGCGCGCGGTGCGGGTGCTGAGCATATCCTCGACACTTTTGCCGCCCATGCGGTCGCGATCGCGCGGGCTGGACGTCTTGCCCGTGCCCAGTTCGAGGTTGGCGGGCACCGCCATCAGCACGTATTGCACCACTTGCAACAGGGCGGCGAGGGTGAGCGCGGTGAGCTCGGGGGTCATTGGCTGGCCGGTGACACGGTCGCTTCCGGGTTGATGTAAGGCAGCTGTGCGACCGCGTCGGCCCCTAGCAGTGGCAGGACCATCAGTGCAAGGCCTGCCAGCGAGGCAAACCATGCGACGGACCGCACCATCGGGATGCCCGACGCATAGGCAGGGACGTAGGCGACGCGTGCCCAGAACCATATGGCCGCGCCAAGTGCCGTGGATTCGGAGTTCAGGCCCGTTATCGCCAGTGTCAGCGCAAGTGCTACAAACGCGGGCAGGTTGTAGACATAGTTGGTGAGCGCGCGTTCGAGGCGACCGGCAACAAGGTTGGGTTCGCGCTTTTCATCCTGGGGCCCGAGGGCCCAGCCGAGACCCTTGGACAGGTCCGACGCGGTGGCCTGGATCAGCATGTGTGCGATCAGGAGGATGATTGCGTAGGTGAGGTAGGTGAGTTCGGGGGTCATTTGTCCAGTTCCTCCCATTGGGTGAGTTCATTTGACGGTTTGGGCAACCGGTCCTCAAGGCATTTCATTATCGATCCAGGTGCACAGTCTATGTCGTGACATTCTATGACCCAGGACAAATAGTCCGCAGGCCCTCCATTCAAGTACGGCGGCGCGGAGACCGGTTTGAAGACAGTCGGGAGCCTTTCGGATATACTGAGTTCGTTCAGGACCCACCCCAGTTCTTGCACGATATTCCAAGCATGGGGCTGATACACGTCGATCCTCAATTTGATCCACCATATACCGTCACTGTCGCCTTGGCCCAGCACCCTGACGCCCGGAATACCATTCAGATAGGCAACAAGGGTGCTGAATTTCGGGTGCATCGGCTTTTCGGCAGAACGTTCTCCGGCTTCCAGTTCCCGCAATGCCGCAAGTACATGGTCGTGTTCGGTTTCAGTTTTCGACCTGCCAAAAAGTCTTGGAAACTTCATTTTGCTGTTCCTGCGGTCATGACCTCACAAATCCATCAACAACCGGCGCGGGTCCTCCAGCGCCTCTTTCACCCGAACAAGGAACGTCACCGCCCCCTTGCCGTCCACGATCCGGTGATCATAGCTCAGCGCCAGGT
>CAYGPT010000150.1:0-3236 GCA_964351755.1 uncultured Rhodobacterales bacterium
GCCGGCCATGGTCCGTTACCTGGATGAGCCCCCTTCATTTTATTGCAGGAATGAATTCTACGGCCCCCCGAGGCTGTTCCAGCCGACGGACTGGCGCGAATGGGGCTTTCGCAACTGGCGGGTGCGCCGTAGCCTTGCGGCCATGACCCAGACCGCGACCGCCCCATGAATGCCACCAACCTCTTGATCGTCGACGATGATCCCCACATCCGCTCGGTCCTGCGCATCGCCTTGCAACAGGCAGGCCATGCCGTGACCGAGGCGGGGGACGGGGCCGAAGGACTGGCCAAGGCCCGGTCGGGCCGGTTCGACCTGATCGTGCTGGATATCGGCCTGCCCGAGATGGACGGGCTGGCCCTGTGCCGCGCCTTGCGCGTCGATGACACGACTCCGGTCCTGTTCCTGACCGCCCGACAGGATGAAATCGACCGCGTTCTGGGGTTTGAGCTGGGCGGGGACGATTATGTGACCAAGCCGTTCTCGCCCCGCGAGCTGGTGGCCCGGATTGCAGCGATCCTCAAGCGCACGCGGGCCGCGGCGCCGGAGACCACCTGCTTGACCCGGGGCATCCTGAGCGTGGATGCAGCCAAACATCAGTGTCTGGTGGCAGGCAAGGCTGTCACCCTGACCGCGCGAGAAATGGATATTCTGGGCCATCTGATCGCCCGACCTGATCGCGTCTCTGCCCGTCCCGCTTTGACGGATGCATTGTATGGCCATGCGGGTGTCAGTGATCGCACGCTGGATAGCCACCTGCGCAACCTGCGCGCCAAACTGACCGAGGCGGGATGTGCCGACGCCATTGAAACCGTGCACGGCATCGGTATCCGGATGGGGCCGTGCACCGGTCGATGAAGCGTATCGCGAACAAATGGCGACCGCCGCTGGCGCTGGTTATCGGCGGTACGCTTGCGGCCGTGCTGGTGCTGCCGCTGTTTGGGATCATCTATCTGCGCCTATGGGGCAATATTCTGGGGTGGGGAGAGGCCGCATGGCTGATCGGCTGGCTGGCCGTGATTGCAACCAGTGTGCTGGGTCTGTTGCTCTGGCGGCTGGTGCTGCGCCCCGTCTATGCGCTGACTACCTATGCCCGCGCAATGAAGGCCGGAGAGGATGCGACCCCGCCGGACCATTTCGGTACGCCTGAACTGGGCGCGCTTGGGGTCAGCGTGATGGCGATGGGCCAAAGCCTGAACAGTCGGGCCGAGGGTATGAAAGCCTATGCCGATCACGTGGCGCATGAATTGACCTCACCCCTGACGGCCATTCAGGGCGCGGCCGAACTGTTGCAGGCGGGGGCCACTGGGAAGGATGCGCAGGCGCTGAGTGCGACGATCCACGACGCCTCTGTCCGGATGCAGTCCCTGCTGGACGATCTGGGGCATCACGCGCGTGCGGCGACAAGTGTGGGGGCCGGGTCATGCGCGCTGTCGGATGCGGCGCACGATCTTGAGGCGGGCATCGCGGTTGAGGTGGCGCGCGATGGCGACGTGCCGCTGGCGTGCGCGGACCTTGTGACCATATTGACCCAACTGGCCCGCAATTCGGTCGAACACGGGGCCACACGGCTGACGCTTGCCCTTTCCGCAGACGGGTTGAGCGTTGCCGACAACGGCCCCGGTATCAGCGCGGGCAACCGCAGCCGTATCTTTGATCCGTTCTTTACCACCCGACGGGACAGAGGTGGCACGGGGATGGGTCTGAGCATTGTGCGCAGCCTTGTGCAGGCCCGGGGCGGGCAGATTTCCCTTAAGGAAGCTGATTCCGGTGCGACATTTTTGATCACTTTCGAATAAAAGCCTTATATCTCGGACTTGTTATTGCGAGTCATTCGCATTCTCATTGACTTCTTGCGAATGACTCTCATATTCAAATGCATGAGCACACGCGCCCCATCCAACTTTTTGTCCCGCCGCGCCGTTCTGGCCGGCATGGCAGCCCTGGCTGCTAACCCGGCCTTTGCCGCAACCCCTTTGCGCATTGTCGCGACTACGGGCATGATCGCCGATCTTGCCCGTGTTATAGGCGGGCAAGAGGTTGCGGTGACCGCACTGATGGGCGCGGGCGTGGACCCCCATTCCTACCGCCAGACCCGCAGCGATATCGTCGCCATGACCCGCGCGGACGCGGTCCTGTGGCACGGCCTGTACCTTGAGGCGCAGATGGAGGGGTTCTTTGCCGACCTGTCGCGCAAGCGCCCGGTACATGCGATTGCGAACAGCCTTGATCCGCAAACCCTGCTGGCGCATGAGGATTATGACGGGCGCTTTGACCCGCATGTCTGGATGGACCCGGTTCTTTGGGCGGCTTGCGTCCCGGCAGTGGTGGACGCCCTGACCGCATTGCGCCCCGCAGCGCAAGACGCGTTCGAGGCCAATGCCGCCGCGTTCGTCGCCGAGGCCGAAGCGCTTGACACCTATTCCCGTGACGTGCTGGCGCAGTTCCCACCCGCCCGCAGGGTGCTGCTGACAGCCCATGACGCTTTCGGATATTTTGGCAAAGCCTACGGGTTCGAGGTGCTGGGCATTCAAGGCATCTCGACCGACAGTGAGGCGGGGCTGAACCGTATCAGCACCTTGGTGGACACTCTTGTCTCCCGCGACTTGCCCGCGGTGTTTGTGGAAACTTCGGTCTCTGACCGCAACATCCGTGCCCTGGTCGAAGGGGCTGCGGCCCAAGGCCATGAAGTCACAATCGGCGGGTCGCTGTTTTCCGACGCGATGGGGCCGGATGGAACCTATGAGGGCACCTGGCTCGGCATGATCGACCATAACGTCACCACCATCGCCCGCGCCCTTGGCGCGGATGTGTCAAGCACAGGGCGTTTGGGTAACCTGAAAGGTGCAGCATGACAGTCACTCTTGTTAAATCGCACGACCACGAGGCAGAAGCGGCCCGCCTCGCGAGCCCGCTGGCCGTGCGCGGTCTGACCGTGTCCTATGGTCAGGTGCCCGCGATCTTTTCCGTCGACATGACCCTGCGGGCAGGCGCGATGACTGCGATTGTCGGCCCCAATGGCGCGGGCAAGTCAACGCTGCTCAAGGCCGCGTTGCAGGTGGTCAAGCCGCTGGCGGGATCTGTGGCCGTGTTCGGCAAGCCGTTGGAACAGATGCGCGACCGCATCGCCTATGTGCCGCAGCGCGCCAGCGTGGATTGGGATTTCCCGACCCGCGTGATCGACGTGGTGATGATGGGCCTTTACCGTCAGCTGGGTCTGCTGGGCCGCGTGCGCGCCA
>CAYGPT010000151.1:0-3105 GCA_964351755.1 uncultured Rhodobacterales bacterium
TGGTGCCCGCCTACCTGCGCCAGAGCCGTGCGCAGACCCCGCCCGTCGTCCTGACAATCCACAACATTGCCTTTCAGGGCATCTTTGATGCGACCCGACTGTCGGCGTTGGAACTGCATTCGGACCTCTTTACCTCCGAAGGGATCGAGTATTTTGGCAAGATCAGCTTTCTCAAGGCAGGCATTGCCCTTTCGGACAAGATCACGACTGTCAGCCCGACCTACGCGGCCGAGTTGCTGACACCTGATTTTGGCATGGGGCTGGACGGGCTGTTGCGTGCGCGCCAAGGGGATTTGTCCGGTATCCTGAACGGGATCGACCTTGATGTCTGGTCGCCCGAGGCGGATGACGCCCTTGTCTCTACCTACAACGTGCGCAGCCTCAAGGGCAAAGCCCGGAACAAGGCCGAGGTCGAGAGCCGCTTTGGCCTGACGCCCGGCGATGGCCCGTTGTTCTGTGTGGTCAGTCGCCTGACCTCGCAAAAGGGGTTGGACATGCTGCTGGAATGCCTGCCGCTTCTGGTCGGGCAGGGCGCACGGCTCGCCGTGCTTGGAACCGGAGAGCCAGGGCTGGAACGGGCCTTTGTCGCGGCCTCGCGCGCCTTTCCGGGCTCTGTGGGCACCATCATCGGCTATGACGAGGCCGTGTCGCATCTGATGCAGGGCGGCAGCGACGCGATCCTGATCCCGTCGCGGTTTGAACCGTGCGGCCTGACCCAGCTTTATGGCTTGCGCTATGGCACCTTGCCCGTGGTGGCGCGGACCGGTGGGCTGGCGGACACTGTCATTGACGCCAACGAGGCCGCCCTTCTGGCCGATTGCGCCACGGGCGTGCAGTTTGCACCTGTCAATGCCACGATGTTCGGCCATGCGATTGTGCGGACCTGCGCCCTTTATCGCCAACCCAAGGTCTGGGCGGCGATGATGCGCCGGGCCATGCGCCACCCTGTGGGGTGGGATCTGTCGGCGGCGGCTTACCTCAACGTTTATCAATCGACCCGAGAGACCTGAGTCAGCGACATGATCTCCTATCAGATCACTGGCGGCAGTGCCGCAGCCCTTGGTGCGCATCACGATGGCGCGGGGGTGAATTTTGCCGTGTTTTCAGAAAACGCGACCAAGATTGAATTGTGCCTCTTTGCGCCGGGGGGCAAGCGCGAGGTGGCCCGGATTGCGCTGCCCGAACGCACTGGGCAGATCTGGCACGGATATGTGCCTGACTTGCCCGTAGGCACGCTGTATGGATATCGCGCCCATGGGCAATATGCGCCAGAGCATGGGCACCGGTTCAATCCCAACAAGCTGTTGATGGACCCCTATGCCCGCGAATTGCAGGGCGATTGGGTGACCCATCCGGCCACGCTGGGCTATGACGAGGGATCCTCGGCGCAGGATCTGTCTTTTGATCCGCGCGATTCGGCCCCTTATGTCCTGAAATCCGTGGTCTCGGACCCTGCCTTGTTTGAGGGGGCCATCGCAGGCTGCCACAAGCGGTCTGATTTGGATCTGATTTATGAGGCCCATCCGAAGGGACTGACGCAGGCCAATCCGGATGTGCCCCCAGACGTGCGCGGGACCTATGAGGGGTTGGCCAGCGACGCGATGCTGGGCCATCTGACGGCGATGGGCGTACAGGCGGTTGAGCTTTTGCCGGTGCATGCCTTTGTGGACGACAAGTTTCTGGTGCAGCGGGGATTGCGCAACTACTGGGGCTATAACTCCATTGGCTTCTTTGCACCCGAGCCGCGCTATTTTGGGCCGGACGGCCTCAAAGGGTTCCGTCAGATGGTCGCGCGGTTCCATGCGGCAGGCATCGAGGTGATTTTGGACGTGGTCTACAACCACACCGCCGAGGGCGATCAGCGCGGCCCAACGCTCAGCTTTCGCGGCCTCGACAATGCGTCATATTATCGGCTTACGGCGGGGCAGCGCCGCTATTACGTGAATGATACGGGGTGCGGGAATACGCTGAACGTGTCTCACCCGCATGTGCTGCGCATGGTGATGGACAGTTTGCGGTTCTGGGTGGAATGCATGGGGGTTGACGGCTTTCGCTTTGATCTGGCCACGACGCTGGGGCGCGAGGATCACGGGTTTGATCCCCGCGGCGGCTTTTTCGATGCGTTGCGGCAGGATCCGGTGCTGGCCAAGGTCCGCATGATTGCTGAGCCCTGGGACATCGGCCCGGGCGGCTACCGGCTGGGCGAGTTTCCGCAGGAGTTTTCCGAGTGGAATGACAGCTACCGGGACACGGTGCGCCGGTTCTGGCGGGGGGACGCGCATTCGGCGCAGGAACTGGCTGCGCGCTTGCTGGGATCGGCGGACAAGTTTGACCGGGCCGGGCGGCGCAGTTGGGCCTCGATCAACTTTCTGGCTTCGCATGACGGGTTCACGCTCGCTGACACCACCCGCTATGCCAAGCGCCACAACGAGGCCAACACCGAGAACAATCGCGACGGGCACCAAGCGAATTTCAGCGACAATTGCGGGGTTGAGGGGGAGACCGACGACCCGGACATCCGTGCCCTGCGCGCGCGACGTCAGCGCAACATGCTGGCGACGCTGTTTGTGTCGCAAGGCACGCCGATGCTGCTGGCGGGGGATGAATTCTCAAACTCGCAGGCGGGCAACAACAACGCCTACTGTCAGGACAACGAGATCGGCTGGCTGAACTGGGACAGCGCGGATACCGACATGCTCGGTTTTGTGCGGGCGCTTTCTGTGTTTCGTCGGAACCACTTTGCTTTACGCCAAACCCGCTATTTGCACGGGGCGGAGCGGGCGGCCGATGGGCATCTGGACGTCCAGTGGACCGATTTTTCAGGTGCGCCCGTGGAATGGCGTGATCCGGGCCTTGCCAATCTGTGCCTGACGCTACGCTGTGCGGCCGAGACGCCCGATTTTGAACCGGACGACGACGTGGTGTTTGTTGCCTTCAATCGCGAAGAGGCGGACTTTGGCGCTGTTCTGCCCGCGCCGCCGGAGGGCCATGTCTGGGTCCGTGCCGTCGATACAACTTATGCTGCACACGAACCATGCCCCGAGCCTGATCCGGGCGCGGTCGCCATTGCCGCCAATTCGGTTGCAGCCTTTGTTCTGGCACCAG
>CAYGPT010000152.1:0-3091 GCA_964351755.1 uncultured Rhodobacterales bacterium
CCTACAACATCGGGGGCGAGAACGAGCGCAGCAACCTCGAACTGGTGCGCACGCTCTGCGCCATCCTCGACGAAAAGCGGCCCCGCGCCGATGGCCGGTCCTATGCGGAGCAGATCACCTTCGTGGCCGACCGGCCGGGCCATGACGAGCGCTACGCGATCGACCCGACGCGGATGCGCACCGAACTGGGCTGGCGGCCCTCGGTCACGATCGAGGAAGGGCTGGCGCGCACGGTGGTGTGGTATCTGGACAATGAGGACTGGTGGCGCGCCCTGCAGAACCGCGACGGGGTCGGGCAGCGGCTGGGGACCGGCTAGCATGCGCGCCCTGCTGTCCACGCATCATCTCAACACCTGGAGCGGTTCGGAACTGGTCCTGATCGAGCTGGGTGAGGCGCTGGCGCGGCGGGGTTTCGACATCACGCTTTACGCCCCGTTCCGGCAAGAGGACTTCGCCGCCGCGCTGGACCCGTCCTGGGATCGCCTGTCCGATCCCGCCGGGGTGGACCTGCTGGGCTTTGACCTGGTCTATTGCCAGCATCAGGTGCTGACCCGGATACTGGTGCGGATCGGGGCGGCGGCACTGGACTGCGATGCGCGGCCGCTCCTTGTCTACAACCACCTGTCGCCCTTCGAGCCGTTCGAGGCGCCGGGACCGTTCTGCGAACAGGACGTGGCCGACCTGATCTGGGCCAACAGTCACGAGACGCTGGCCGACCTGACCCGCATCGGCGGTGTCTTCGGGCGGGCGCAGGTGGTGCCCAACCCCGCCCCCGACACATGGGACCGCCCCGACCGGGGCAGGGGCGGGGAGCTCGCCTCGGTGCTGTCGGTGTCCAACCACCTGCCGGAAACGTTGGCGGAGGCCTTCGATCTGCTGCGCGAAAGCGGGGTGCGGGTCACCCGTCTGGGCGCGCCGGACACGGTGCGTCGGCTTCAACCGTCGGATCTGGCCGAACATGACGCGGTCGTGTGCATCGGCAAGACGGTGCAATACGCGGTGCGCGCGCGCTGCCCGGTGTTTTGCTACGACGGGTTCGGCGGGCCGGGATGGCTGACGGCGGACACGTTCGACAAGGCCGGGCGGATGAATTTCTCGGGCCGCGACACTCCGGTCGCGCGCACGCCCGGCGAGATCGCAGATGCGTTGCGCAGTGGCTATGCCGCCGCGGCGCGCTTCATGCGGGACCTGCCGGACGCCCGGCGCGCGCCATTTCACCTCGAACCCTATGCCGACCGCCTTGTCGCGGCAGTCGAGGCCCATCGCCAGCGCCCGACCGCCCTGCGCGCCCGGCGCGCCCGCGACGCCAGCCACGAGGCGCTGGACATCCGCTGGCGCCGAGAAGCGCGCCTTTACGATCTGGTGGATCGCGAGTACGGCCAAAAGCAGGGCGCGCAACTGGCGGCGCAGGCGCTGAAGGCGCAAAACGACATGCTGCGCCAGAAGCTGGCAGCGGCGAGATGACAGCCCGACCTTTCGCATGCGAAAGGTTTTGCGGGAGAAAGGGACGCGATGCGGATTCTGGTCTTTGGCCATGACGGGCAGGTGGCAACCGAGTTGCGCGCACGGGACGGGCAGGGGGTCGCGATCACGGCGCTGAACCGCGCCGCCGCGGACCTTGCCGACCCGGCGGCCTGCGCGCGCGCCATCGCCGTCCATGCCCCCGACGCGGTGATCAACGCCGCCGCCTATACCGCCGTCGACAAGGCCGAGGAGGACGAGGCCCGCGCGCGCGTCGTCAATGCCACCGCCCCCGGCGCGATGGCGCGGGCCTGCGCCGGGCTGGGTATTCCTTTCGTCACTATTTCGACGGATTACGTGTTTTCTGGGGCCGGGGAGCGCCCGTGGACACCGGGCGATCCGACCGATCCGCAAGGCGCCTACGGCCGCACCAAGCGCGCCGGCGAAGTCGCCGTGCAGGCCGCCGGCGGGACCTGCACCATCCTACGCACCTCGTGGGTAGTGTCGGCTCATGGCAACAATTTCGTCAAGACCATGCTACGGCTGGGGGCCGAGCGGGACCGGCTGAACGTCGTGGCCGACCAGATTGGCGGCCCCACCGGCGCCGCCGAGATCGCCGCCGCCTGCATCCGCATCGCCCAGATGTTGAAAACAGAGCCTGACAAGGCCGGAACCTATCATTTCGCAGGTGCGCCCGACACCAGCTGGGCCGATTTCGCCCGTGCCATTTTCGAACAGGGCGGTCTGCGCTGCGCGGTCGCCGACATCCCGTCGAGCGCCTATCCGACACCGGCGACACGGCCCCTGAATTCGCGCATGGACTGCACCGCCACCAGTGCCGCATTCGGCATTGCGCGTCCGGACTGGCATGCGACCCTCAAGACCATTCTGAAAGATCTGAACACATGACACAGCGCAAGGGCATCATCCTCGCCGGAGGGTCGGGCACCCGGCTTTACCCGATCACGGTCAGCGTCTCCAAGCAGTTACTGCCGGTCTATGACAAGCCGATGATCTATTACCCGCTGTCGGTGCTGATGCTGGCGGGCATCCGCGAGATCGCGGTGATCACCACGCCGCAGGACCAGGACCAGTTTCGCCGCTCGCTTGGCGATGGCAGCCAGTGGGGCATCGCGCTAAGCTATATCGTGCAGCCGAGCCCCGACGGGCTGGCGCAGGCCTATATCCTGGCGGAGGAGTTCCTGGCGGGCGGGTCGTCGGCGATGGTGCTGGGCGACAACATCTTTTTCGGGCACGGGCTGCCCGAACTGCTGGCGGATGCGGACCGGCAGCCCGGTGGGGGCACCGTGTTCGGCTACCGCGTAGCGGACCCCGAACGCTATGGCGTCGTGGCCTTCGATGCGGCGGGGCGGGTGCGCGAGATCGTCGAAAAGCCCGCGGTGCCGCCGTCGAACTATGCGGTGACGGGCCTCTATTTCCTTGACGGGGACGCGCCCGCGCGGGCCCGCGCGGTCACGCCTTCGGCGCGCGGAGAGCTGGAAATCACCACGCTGCTCGAGGGCTACCTGCATGACGAGGCGCTGAGCGTGAAGCGGATGGGCCGGGGCTATGCGTGGCTGGACACCGGCACCCATGGCAGCATGTTGGATGCGGGCAATTTCGTGCGCAC
>CAYGPT010000153.1:0-3077 GCA_964351755.1 uncultured Rhodobacterales bacterium
CCATGGGGCTGGCCGAAGGCGACAAAGTCCAGATCGCGACCCGTGTCCGGATCACCGATGACATCCCGTTTTCACATCTGACCACCTACGTGCCGGCCGAGATCGCGCAAAGCTATTCCGAGGATGATCTTGCCACGACGCCACTGTTCAAACTGCTGGAACGCAGCGGCGTGCAGATTGATCAGGCGCATCAATCGGTATCGGCGACACTTGCTGGGCCGGATGTCGCCGAAGCGTTGGATGTTGCCGTGGGCTCGGCCCTGTTATCGCTCAAACGCGTGGTTCTGGATGTGGACGGGAACGGCGTTGAGTATCTGTCAGGTCTCTACCGGCCCGATATGTTCCGCCTGGAGATGCCATTGGCCCGGGTCGGGCAGGGCAGTGCGCGCCATTGGGAACCTGCCATTGGCCAGACGGACGAGGCTGCGCCATGACCCAGCCGCGCACTCTATTGGATAAATTGTGGGCCTCGCACGAGATTGTCCTGCGCGATGACGGTGTGTCGCTCTTGTGGGTGGACAGGCATCTTGTCCACGAAGGATCGCACCATGCATTCGCCAAGCTGGACGCGCGCGGTGCCACTGTTGCGGCGCCTGACCTGACCTTTGCAGTGGTCGACCACTACGCCCCGACCCGCGACCGTGCCAGAATTGCCGATCCGCAAATCGCGCGGATGATCGAGACGCTGCGGTGCAATGCAAAGGCACACGGGGTGCGCTTGTTTGACCTTGATGATCCCGCACAGGGTATCGTGCACGTCATCGGGCCAGAGCAGGGACTGACCTTGCCGGGCCTTCTGATCAACTGCGGCGACAGCCACACATCCACCCATGGCGCGTTCGGTGCGCTGGCCTTTGGCATCGGTGCCACAGAGGTTGCGCACGTGCTTGCCACCCAGACGATCTGGCAGAAAAAGCCGCCCGCCATGCGGATCACGGTGGATGGGACACTGGGGCCGGGTGTCAGTGCCAAGGACATTGCGCTCAACTGGATTGCGCGGCTTGGGACGGACGGCGCGCGCGGCCACGCGGTCGAATATGCGGGCAGCGCAATCCGGGATTTGACGATGGAAGGGCGCATGACACTGTGCAACCTGTCCATCGAAGGCGGCGCGCGTTTCGGGATGATCGCCCCCGACGCGACCACGTTGGAATATCTCAAGGGCCGCCCCCATGCGCCAAAGGGCGATACCTGGGATGCGGCCATAGCGGCGTGGTCGGATCTGAAGTCGGATGAAGAGGCCGCGTTCGCGCGCGATGTGCATCTGGACGCAGGCGGCATCTCTCCGACCGTGACATGGGGCACCAGCCCCGAGCAGTCCTTGCCCGTGACCGAAACCGTGCCGGACCCTGACCGGTTGGGCCACGACAAGTCAGAGGCCGCGCGGGCCGCCTTGGAATACATGGGTCTTGTCGCGGGCCGTCCATTGGCCGGAACACAGGTGGATCAGGTGTTCATCGGGTCCTGCACCAACGGCCGGATCGAGGATTTGCGCGCCGCAGCCGCCGTACTGGCCGGGCGCAAGACCAAAGTGCCGGGGATCGTGTCGCCCGGCTCTGCGCTGATCAAGACACAAGCCGAAGCCGAAGGGTTGGACAAGGTCTTTACCGAGGCGGGCCTCGACTGGGTGGCCTCGGGATGTTCCATGTGCGTGGGGATGAATGGCGACCTGGTCGCCGAAGGCAAACGCTGCGCATCCTCGACCAATCGCAATTTTCGCGGGCGGCAAGGGCGCGGCGCACGGACGCATCTGATGTCGCCCGCGATGGTTGCCGCCGCAGCGGTGACCGGCACCATCACGGATGTGCGTCCGTTACTGCAAGGCAGGACGCTCTGATGGCGGGCTGGACACGACATAGCGGCCAAGCCGTCGCCCTGCCATTGGCCAACGTCGACACGGATCAACTGATCCCGGCGCGTTTCATGTCTGTGACGCGCGCGGACGGATACGGCGATTTCCTGCTGCACGACTTGCGCCGGGACGGGCAGGGCGCATTGCGCACAGACATTCCATTGAACCGGCACAAGGGGGCGAGCGTGCTGGTTGCAGGGCGCAACTTTGGCAGCGGATCCTCGCGCGAGGCGGCGGTTTATGCCCTTGTGGATGCCGGGTTTCGGGCGGTCATCGCGCCCAGCTTTGGCGATATCTTTGCCGGCAACGCGGTCAACAACGGGCTCTTGCCCGCGCGGATCGAGGATGCAGCCTGCGAGGCCCTGCTGACACTGCTCGGGGATGGCACGGCACATGCGACACTCGACCTGAACACCAGCACCATCGGCATCACGGGCACTACACTGACATTCGCGCTTGAGGAAAGCTGGCGCACCAAGCTGATCAACGGTTGGGACGATATCGATCTGACGCAGCAATATGCGTCCCGGATCAGCCAATACAAAGACATCCGACATCAAACCGCATCCTGGGCCTGGCCCGCAGCGGCGGATTGAACCGCGCCGGTCGTACGGGCGCATATCGACATCGGGGAGGTGTCGCAAACCAAACGGGGCGACCAGTCCGCCCTTAACAAAAAGTGGAGAATGACAATGAAGATGAACATACTGGGCAGTATCCTCGCCGGATCGACGCTCGTCGCCACTCTGGCGCAGGCCGAAGAGACGATTTCGGCGGTGCACGCCTTTCCCGAAAGCCTGATCTACACCCAAAGCTTCCTGTCCTTTGTGGACAAGGTGAATGCCGCCGGTGAAGCCGTCGTGCGGATCGATGTGCGCGGTGGACCCGAAGCCATCGGCATGTTCCAGCAGCCGGACGCCGTGCGCGACGGCATTGTCGATATGGTCTACACGCCGGGCTCGTTCTATGGCGGTGCGCTGCCGGAAAAAGACGCCATGGTTGCCTCGAACCTCACGGCAGTGGAAACCCGCGCCAATGGCGGGATCGAACTGATCGACCAGATCCATCAGGAAAAGATGGGCCTGAAATATCTCGGCTGGTTTGACAGCGGCGTCTGCTACAACCTCTGGACGCGGGAAGCGCCCACTTTCGATGCCGATGGCAATCTTGAAGTCGAAGGGCTGAAGCTGCGCGGCAACAACGTCTATAACGCGTTCTTCACCAA
>CAYGPT010000154.1:0-3064 GCA_964351755.1 uncultured Rhodobacterales bacterium
CCGCATAGGAGGTCCAGACCTTTTGGCCGTTGACCACATAGCTGTCGCCGTCGATGTCCGCGCGGGTCTGCACGCTGGCCAGATCGGACCCTGCGCCCGGTTCGGAATAGCCCTGGCACCACCGGACCTCGCCGCGTGCAATCGGGAGCAGGTATTCAAGCTTTTGCTCATGGGTGCCAAAATGCAAAAGCGCGGGCCCAAGCATCCAGATGCCAAAGCTTTGCAGTGGCAGCCGCGCGCCGATGTCCTGCAATTCTTGGGTCAGGATCTTGTCCTGCGCGCGGGTCAGGCCTGCGCCGCCGTAGGCCTTTGGCCATGTCGGCACGGTCCAGCCTTTGGCGACCATACGGGTCAGCCAAAGCTTTTGCGCGTCGCAGGAAAACTTCCAGTTGCGACCACCCCAACAGATGGCTTCCTCGCCCTGCGCACCATCGCGCATCTCGGCCGGGCAATTGTCGTCAAGCCATGCTCTGGTTTCAGCACGGAAATTTTCAAGTTCTGCGTCCATGCATGCCTCCCGTCATCACATGGTTCCGTCACGTCCTGTGCCCTTCGGCTTTACCTGCGACGGCATCTCAATGCAGGATGTGGCAAAGGCGTGCCTATTGCACCCTTGCCGTAACGTCACGTCGTTCAAGGAAGGAAAAACCATGCACGCCATGTTGAGCACCGCCCCCGGTGGGCCCGAAACGCTGGAATGGACAGACATGCCCGATCCCGCGCCGAAGAAAGGCGAGGTTCGGATCGACGTGAAAGCCGCCGGGGTCAACTTTCCTGACACGCTGATCATTCGGGATCTCTATCAGATCAAGCCGCCCCGTCCCTTTGCACCCGGCGGTGAAGTGGCGGGCGTGATTGATGCGGTTGGCGAAGGTGTTGACGGCTGGGCCGTGGGCGACCGGATCATGGCCATGCCCGGCTTTGGCGGATTTGTGACCAAGATCTGTGTCTCGGTGAAGGCCTGTCTGAAAATTCCGGACGGCATGCCCTTTGATGAGGCGGCGTGCTTTGTCTTTACCTACGGCACCTCCCATCACGCGTTGAAAGACCGCGCCGAGATCAAGGCGGGCGAGACTCTGTTGATTTTGGGCGCTGCTGGGGGCGTTGGCGCTGCAGCGATCGAGTTGGGCAAGGCCGCAGGCGCGCGTGTGATTGCCGCTGTCAGCTCACAGGACAAGGCTGATTTTTGCCGCGACCTGGGGGCCGATGAGACACTTGTTTACCCACGCGAGATGGACCGGGACGCGCAAAAGGCGCTGTCCGCCGAGATCAAGAAACTTGCAGGCCCTGGCGGGGTCGATGTCGCCTATGATGCCGTCGGCGGGGGCTATGCAGAGCCTGTGATCCGGTCGATGGCCTGGGCCGGGCGCTTTCTGGTCGTGGGCTTTCCAGCGGGCATTCCGGCCATTCCACTCAACCTCGTGTTGCTGAAGTCCTGCCAGATTGTGGGCGTGTTCTGGGGCGCTTCGATCCATCGGGATCCTCACGGTCACATGAGGAACATGGCTGAACTCTCTGATCTATATGCGAAAGGCCGGATCAAGCCACGGATTTCAGCGCGCTTGCCCATGCAGGACGCAGCGCAAGCGCTTACCATGATCTCGGATCGCAAGGTTCTGGGCAAAGTGGTGCTGACGACGTGAACACGCCGGGGTTTGCCCTAGAGGTGCCCGAGGTGGCTTATGTCATTGAACCCACGCACGCTCATCCGGTCACCGTCAATGACAAGGCGGCTGATCGACCCGTTGGCCGCCCCCAGAAAGGCAAAGGGTTCCGACCCCGTTGCCATGGACAATGCAGCCCCAATCACACCGCCATGCACGAACACCGCGACCCGCGCGTCCCGGTGGTCCGCCGCGATCTGCATCAATCCCCGGCGCACCCGGCCAAAGAACACGTCGCGGGTTTCGGCCCCCGGAATGTGCGACCAGTCCTGCGTTTGGGTGACACGGGCATAGATCGGATCGCCTTGGGCCGCCTTGATCCGGTACAGCCCGCCATCCCAGTCGCCCAGATGGACCTCATGCAGATCGGGGTTTTCAACCGGAACCATGCCAAGATGCCCCGCCAGCGGCGCCGCCGTCTGATGGGTTCGGGTCAACTTGGTGACATAAAGCCCCGCAAAGACGTCATTTTTCAAACGCTCCCCGATGGCGACGGCCTGACGTTCCCCCTGCGGATGCAGCACGGGATCACCGTGCCCGTCCTTCATCGGAAAACTGGCACCGGCGCGCGCGGGCGCGCTTTCTCCGTGCCGGATCAACAAAAGATCAGCCGCTCCGGCGGGCGGCGCGTAAACGGGTTGGCGGTATTCCTGCGTCATGCCCCCTTTTATCAAGGAGAACACCAATGACCAACCGTCAGATCGTTGTAGCGGCATTGCCGCAAGGCGCGCTCACGCCCGCGCATTTTCGGCTTGAGGACGCCGCGAGGCCGGAACCCGCCGACGGCGAGGTGCTCTTGCGCACCATTTTGATGAGCATTGATGCGGCCAACCGGGGTTGGCTGAACGGCCCGACCTATCGGGCCGCTGTGGAGGCCGGCGATGTGATGCCCACATATGCCATCTGCGAAGTGATGGAGAGCCGTTCGCCGCGACTGAACCCCGGTGACATCGTGGCCAGCGAAAGTGTCTGGGCGGATTACGTGACCCGCCCTGCCCGGACTGTTCAGAAACTGCCCCCGGTCCAGCCCCTGACCCACTTGCACAGCGTCTACGGAATTGCCGGAAAAACGGCCTTCCATGGCCTTTTGAGCGTGGGCAAACCATTGGCCGGTGAAACCATTGTCGTATCTGCCGCCGCAGGCTCGGTTGGCGGCTATGTCGGGCAGATCGGCAAAGCCCAGGGATGCCGCGTGGTTGGCATTGCCGGAGGCCCCGAAAAATGCAGTTTTGTTGTCGATGAACTGGGCTTTGACGCTTGCGTTGATTACCGCGGCGGCGGCGTGTTCAAAGCCTTGCGCGCCGCCTGTCCTGACGGCATCGACGTCTATTTTGACAACGTGGGCGGCGAGATCCTTGAAACCACGCTGGCCCTTATGAACGAACGGGGCCGCGTCGTCT
>CAYGPT010000155.1:0-3022 GCA_964351755.1 uncultured Rhodobacterales bacterium
ATGATCAGGGTGCGTTCGAACTGGCCGGTGTTCTCGGCGTTGATGCGGAAATAGGTGGACAGCTCCATCGGGCAGCGCACGCCGGGGGGAACATAGACGAACGAACCATCTGAAAACACGGCGGAATTCAGCGTGGCATAATAGTTGTCGCTGACGGGCACGACCGAACCGAGGTACTTCTTGACCAATTCGGGATGCTCGCGGATCGCTTCGGAGATCGAGCAGAAGATCACACCCGCCTTCTTCAGTTCCTTCTGGAACGTCGTACCGACAGAGACGGAGTCAAACACCGCATCCACAGCCACCTTGCGGGGCGCGTCGGTCAGTTCCTCTGCGCCCTCGACACCGGCGAGGATCATCTGCTCTTTCAGCGGGATGCCGAGTTTTGCGTATGTTTCCAGAAGTTTGGGGTCAACCTCGTCCAGCGATTTGGGTTTGGTCTCCATGCTTTTGGGGCGGGCATAGTAATACTGATCCTGAAAATCGATTTCGGGATAATCCACCATCGCCCACTTCGGTTCTTTCTTCTCCAGCCAGCGCGTGTAGGCAGCCAGACGCCAGTCAAGCATCCATTCGGGTTCTTCGTTTTTCTGCGATATCAGGCGCACGATGTCAGGGCTGAGGCCCTTGGGGGCATAGTCCATTTCGATATCCGTGGACCAGCCGTGCTTGTAGGCCCCGCCAACCTCGCGAACCGCATCGACAGTCTCCTGATCGACGCCTTCCTTGACCACGACCTCTTCTACAACATTGTCCATATCAGACATTTCCCCTCGTGCTGCACGCCTCAAGCGGCGCGCGCCTCGTGTTTCTTCAACTTTTGCGCCCAAACCTCGGCAAAGCACATCACGTCATCTTCTGTCGTCTCAAGTCCCAGCGACACGCGGATCGCATCGCTTGCCACATGCCCCAGACCCATGGCTGTCAGCACACGGCTGGCCTTGACCTTGCCGCTGGAACACGCTGAACCTGCGGAAATGGCAAAACCCGCCAGATCCATCTGCATCACCTGCGTTTCGCCCTTCCAGCCGGGTGTGGCAAAGCAAGCCGTGTTGGGCAAGCGCTTGGCGGCTTTCCCGACAAAAATAGTCGTATTGCTGGCAGCCTCAAGAGCACTTTCTAGAATATTTCTAAGTTTCTCGACATGGCCCCACTTGCCTGCCTCTACGTCAGCCTGTGCCGCCGCCGCTGCCGCCCCGAACCCGGCGATGCCAATGACGTTCTCGGTGCCCGACCGCCGGCCCATTTCCTGCCCGCCACCGCGCAGGATCGGCGCAGGATCGTCAGCCGTGAAGTTGATCAACGCGCCAACGCCCTTGGGCCCGCCCAACTTGTGGGCCGACAGGATCATGTAAGCCGGGCGCGTGTCGCCGTCATAGGTCACCGGCACTTTTCCGGCCATCTGGGTAATGTCACAGACCACCGCATAGGGCACTGTCCCGGCGGTCAAGGCATTCACGTGCCCGCTGGACACCACTTTCCCGTCAGATGGCACCACCCCAGTTTCACTATTGGCACCGGACATCGCCACCAACGCGACCGAAGGACGATCGTCGCGCCATTCATGCGTGGCACGGGATGATACCCAATTCAGGAACGCCGACGTTCCATCCGGCGACGGCGTTCCATCCGGACCATATAATGACGATATGTCCGCCTCGCTCCAATCCAGAAAACAATCATGCTCGGTCGGCAAGGCGGCGAACAGGCCACCGTGCCGCCCCTTCTGCGCAACCGCCAGCGCCGCCGCCTCGGTCGCCGAGCCTGTAAACACCACCTGTGTCGACTTGCAGCCCACAAGGGCCGCCACCTGCGCCCGCGCCCGCTCCACCAGCATCTTGGCTTCGCGCCCCTCGGCATGCACGCTCGACGGATTGCCGACCATATCCATGGCCGAAATCATCGCCGCGCGCGCCTCCTCCCGCAAAGGGGTCGTCGCATTATGATCCAGATAGATCCGGCTCACCGCATCCATCCTTCTCTTCGTTCAAAATACTCCGGGGGTATGGGGGCTGGCCCCCATGCAACGCTAACCCTCATCGACCACCGCCATCAGATTGGGCACCGCCGGACAGGGCGCCAATTCATTGTCGATCACGTCCGAAAGCCGGGTCTGGTGCAGGAACACATAGACATGCGCACTCAACCCCTCCCACAGTCGGTTGGTCAGCGACTGCGCCTTGGAACCGGAGGCCGCACCCGACGCCCCGGCCCCTTTATGCATCGCATCCACTTTTTCATCGACGGCCGCCAGAATGTCGGACACCCGAATATCCGACGGCGACCGGGTCAACCGATACCCGCCGCCTGGCCCGCGCACGGAAGCCACCAGATCGGCACGACGCAACTTGACGAACAGCTGCTCGAGATAGGGCAAGGAAATGTCCTGCCGGGCTGAAATATCGCCCAGACTGACCAGCTTGTCGCCGGGCTGCATCGCGATATCGCTCAGCGCCACCATCGCATAGCGCCCCTTGGTCGACAGTTTCATCTGCAAACGCCCCCAATTGACGTGCGCGCCCTAAGGCCATACATGCTTTCCACCGCAGGGTTGACACCCTGACACAGGAATTAGAACCGTTCTAAGGTATCCGATTAATTTCGTCAAGAAATCGGAAGGCCTAAAACGCACGAGGACACAGACACATATGCCCGAGGTCATTTTTCCCGGACCCGAAGGCCGCCTCGAAGGCCGCTACCACCCGCAAAAAGAACGTGACGCGCCGATTGCCATCGTGCTGCACCCGCACCCGCAATTTGGCGGGACGATGAACCACAAGGTTGTGCATGCGCTGCACTATGCGTTCTTCAACATGGGCTTCACCGTTTTGCGCTTCAACTTTCGCGGCGTCGGGCGCTCTCAGGGCGAATACGATCAGGGCATTGGCGAGTTGTCTGATGCGGCCTCGGCCCTCGACTACCTGCAATCCATGAACAACAACTCGAAACATTGCTGGGTGGCAGGCTTCAGTTTCGGCGCGTGGATCGGGATGCAGTTGCTGATGCGCCGCCCCGAGATCAC
>CAYGPT010000156.1:0-2963 GCA_964351755.1 uncultured Rhodobacterales bacterium
GTGTCAACATACCCTTCATTAGAACGTCCTGCCCGACAAACAGCACCATGCCCGTTAGCACACAGGTGATCCCTTGGAGAGTTCGCGACAGCGACGGTGCATATGTATATGTTGAGGCAGTCATGACAGTAGACTGCTTATTCCAGGATGAGCATCCCGCCACGCAGCGACCGGAATGTCGGTTTCAATCAATAATCCAGATCAAAGGTCAGTTTGTCCCACAACTCGGTCATAGCCCATCATGATTTCGCTGCACCTACAACGAATGGCCGCTTTTCATGCCGCATCGCTGTGCGAAGATTTGTGCGCATGCGGCAAAATCTGTGCTGCGAGCGCACGCAGCAAGAAAATCCAAGTTACAAGTTGGGGCTCGCTGCGGCCATTAGATCGTTTGCAGCATTTTTGGCTTTGACCTCTCTTTGAACGGCTGCTTTCGCCAGATGGCCCCAGTGCCCGCGCACCTGCAGCGAACGTCTGGTTTCCGCCGATTCTGTGGAAAAACAACGTGTTGCGGTCGCAGAAAGTAGCGCCCTGAACCGTGCGCGAGCGCCTTTCTTTTCAGGCTTTGCGTGTTTGCTGCGGTGCAGGAAAGATCTTCGCTAGTTTGCGGAGGTTCTGGGCAGTGGCGGCGAGCAGGAATTCGTCGTTTGCACCACATGGGCCGCGTAATCGGAGGCGTCCTAACCCGAGGATGCGCTTGAGATGGGCGAAGAGCATCTCGACCTTCTTTCGGAGCTTCATCGATATCTCGTATTGCTTGGTCTTCGCGATTTCCCGGGCGACCTGGCGGGCATCTTCGTGTTCTTCGCGGGTGATGGACCGGAAGTCCATGTTTGGGCAGCAGCGCGGCTTTGAGGGGCAGATTTGGCAGGTGTGCTTCAGACATCGGTATTTTGCGACGCCCTTGCCGGTCGGCCTCCTGTTTGGATCTGAGTAATTGCGGCGGAACTGCTTCAGGGCGTGGCCTTCCGGGCAGATGTATTGATTATTCTCTGCGTCCCACTCGAAGACCGCCCGTGTCCAGGTGCCATCATTGCGCCCAGACTTGTCGAAGACCGGGATGTGCGGCGCGATCTTGCGCTCGACCAGCCAGCCAAGCATCGGGCCGGTGCCATAGGCCGTGTCCGCGATCAAGCGTTCGGGATGCAGGTCGAACCTAGCCTTCACCCGGTCCAGCATGGTCTTGGTCGAGCCGACCTCTGCCTGCCGGATCGATCGCGTGGCCTCCACGTCGACGATGACACCATGGTCCGTGTCTATCAGGTAGTTGTCGGAATAGCTGAAGAATGCAGGCCCTTTGCGGGCTGCGGTCCATTGGCTTGCCGGATCGGAATGCGACGTGAACTTGGGCTGAACCTCACTGGCTGCGCCGAACGCGGCCTCGTCCAGCGTGTCGAGATACTCGCGAACGGAGCGGGGCGCATCAGTGGGATCAATGGTCGATGTGTCCCACTCTTCCTTCGGTGTTGAGTTTTGTTTGTTGGCATCCGCCTCGATCAAGCTCGCATCTATCGCCATGCGCTGACCGCTGACCAAGCCTTCTTCGATGCAGCGCGCAACAGTCCCCTCGAACAGGAGGCGCAGCAACTCGCTGTCGCGGAACCGGCCATGCCGGTTCTTGGAGAAGGTCGAATGATCCGGGATCCGGTCGCTCAGATCGAGGCGGCAAAACCAGCGATACGCAAGGTTCAAATGCACCTCCTCGCAAAGCCGTCGCTCCGACCGGATGCCAAAGCAGTAGCCCACCAAAAGCATGCGGATCAGCAGCTCTGGATCGACCGATGGACGGCCAGTATGGCTGTAGAAATCCGCCAGATGGGTGCGGATACTGCCCAGGTCAACGAACCGATCAATGGACCGCAGTAAGTGATCTTGAGGGACATGATCTTCCAGCGAGAACTCGTAGAATAGTGCCGCCTGAGCCTCTTGCCTTGGTCCCATCATGGCTGATCCTCCCTGCATACAAGGGAATTGAATCAGTAGATCATGCGCCGATCAAGGAAGAGTTTTTCAACAAAATACGCCGTCCCCGACGAGGTTGCGAGTCTTCAAACCTTTGCTAGGATGACTAAGTCACACCACGGAGGCAAGCATGACCGTTAAAACAACCCTCAGCTTTACCGACCGCCATCATCGGTTCCTGACCGACAAGGTGGGACAAGGTGTGTTTGCGTCGCAAAGCGCGGCTGTGGCGGCGGCGCTTGAGCAGATGATGCGCGATGAAGAGGAACGCGAGCTGGCCCTTGGTGCAATAGCCGAGGAAATCCGAGCGCGCCTCGACATGCCGCGCGCCGACTATATCCCGGCCAAGGACGCCTTTGCCGCCGCGCGGGCTCGGCTGTCGACTTCGCACGAAACGTGAGCTATCGCATACGGTTCCATCCGGCAGTCGCGGAGGATCTCGACGCCATCACACGCTGGCTGATCGACTATGCCGGCCCGCAATCCGCCGCGCGCCGATTGGACGAGATCGAGGCCACCATCGCCAGCCTTACCGACCTGCCGCACAAGGGCAGCCGCCGGGACGAGATCGCCCCCGGGCTGCGCGCCATCCCTGCAGGCCGCAAGGCCGTGATTGCCTTCACCGTCGACGATGATGCGCGCGAGGTTCATATCCACGCCGTGACCTATGCCGGGGCCGACTGGGTCACGCGCAGCAAATCGCGCGGGCGGTAGCAGCATGGCGCGTAAAGCAGTCCATAAATGGGTGTTCAAACCCGGCATGCGCGCGAATGCTTTCGGATGGCACGGCTCCGCCAAGGCAATCGAGCGGTTGAAATCGGCCAGCGCGGAAATCCGGGCCGTCAATCGCGCGGATCCTGTCACAGCGGCGGAAGGCGTCGTCGCATTGGCCGCGCGGATCTGGCCCGCGTTTGAGCATATCGATACCTCGTCGGGCGCGCTTGGCACCGCCGTGCGCCGCACACTTGACGACCTTGTGCCGATCCTGATCGCCGCCCCTG
>CAYGPT010000157.1:0-2957 GCA_964351755.1 uncultured Rhodobacterales bacterium
CCATGGGGCTGGCCGAAGGCGACAAAGTCCAGATCGCGACCCGTGTCCGGATCACGAATGACATCCCGTTTTCACATCTGACCACCTACGTGCCCGCCGAGATTGCGCAAAGCTATTCCGAGGATGATCTGGCAACGACGCCACTGTTCAAACTGTTGGAACGCAGCGGCGTGCAGATCGATCAGGCACATCAGTCGGTATCGGCGACGCTTGCCGGGCCGGATGTCGCCGAAGCGTTGGATGTTGCCGTGGGCTCGGCCCTGTTGTCGCTCAAACGCGTGGTTCTGGATGTGGACGGCAACGGCGTTGAGTATCTTTCAGGTCTTTACCGGCCCGATATGTTCCGCCTGGAGATGCCACTGGCCCGGGTTGGCCAAGGCAGTGCGCGCCATTGGGAACCTGCCATTGGCCAGACGGACGAGGCTGCGCCATGACCCAGCCGCGCACTCTATTGGATAAATTGTGGGCCTCGCACGAGATTGTCCTGCGCGATGACGGTGTGTCGCTCTTGTGGGTGGACAGGCATCTTGTCCACGAAGGATCGCACCATGCATTCGCCAAGCTGGACGCGCGCGGTGCCACTGTTGCGGCGCCTGACCTGACCTTTGCAGTGGTCGACCACTACGCCCCGACCCGCGACCGTGCCAGAATTGCCGATCCGCAAATCGCGCGGATGATCGAGACGCTGCGGTGCAATGCAAAGGCACACGGGGTGCGCTTGTTTGACCTTGATGATCCCGCACAGGGTATCGTGCACGTCATCGGGCCAGAGCAGGGACTGACCTTGCCGGGCCTTCTGATCAACTGCGGCGACAGCCACACATCCACCCATGGCGCGTTCGGTGCGCTGGCCTTTGGCATCGGTGCCACAGAGGTTGCGCACGTGCTTGCCACCCAGACGATCTGGCAGAAAAAGCCGCCCGCCATGCGGATCACGGTGGATGGGACACTGGGGCCGGGTGTCAGTGCCAAGGACATTGCGCTCAACTGGATTGCGCGGCTTGGGACGGACGGCGCGCGCGGCCACGCGGTCGAATATGCGGGCAGCGCAATCCGGGATTTGACGATGGAAGGGCGCATGACACTGTGCAACCTGTCCATCGAAGGCGGCGCGCGTTTCGGGATGATCGCCCCCGACGCGACCACGTTGGAATATCTCAAGGGCCGCCCCCATGCGCCAAAGGGCGATACCTGGGATGCGGCCATAGCGGCGTGGTCGGATCTGAAGTCGGATGAAGAGGCCGCGTTCGCGCGCGATGTGCATCTGGACGCAGGCGGCATCTCTCCGACCGTGACATGGGGCACCAGCCCCGAGCAGTCCTTGCCCGTGACCGAAACCGTGCCGGACCCTGACCGGTTGGGCCACGACAAGTCAGAGGCCGCGCGGGCCGCCTTGGAATACATGGGTCTTGTCGCGGGCCGTCCATTGGCCGGAACACAGGTGGATCAGGTGTTCATCGGGTCCTGCACCAACGGCCGGATCGAGGATTTGCGCGCCGCAGCCGCCGTACTGGCCGGGCGCAAGACCAAAGTGCCGGGGATCGTGTCGCCCGGCTCTGCGCTGATCAAGACACAAGCCGAAGCCGAAGGGTTGGACAAGGTCTTTACCGAGGCGGGCCTCGACTGGGTGGCCTCGGGATGTTCCATGTGCGTGGGGATGAATGGCGACCTGGTCGCCGAAGGCAAACGCTGCGCATCCTCGACCAATCGCAATTTTCGCGGGCGGCAAGGGCGCGGCGCACGGACGCATCTGATGTCGCCCGCGATGGTTGCCGCCGCAGCGGTGACCGGCACCATCACGGATGTGCGTCCGTTACTGCAAGGCAGGACGCTCTGATGGCGGGCTGGACACGACATAGCGGCCAAGCCGTCGCCCTGCCATTGGCCAACGTCGACACGGATCAACTGATCCCGGCGCGTTTCATGTCTGTGACGCGCGCGGACGGATACGGCGATTTCCTGCTGCACGACTTGCGCCGGGACGGGCAGGGCGCATTGCGCACAGACATTCCATTGAACCGGCACAAGGGGGCGAGCGTGCTGGTTGCAGGGCGCAACTTTGGCAGCGGATCCTCGCGCGAGGCGGCGGTTTATGCCCTTGTGGATGCCGGGTTTCGGGCGGTCATCGCGCCCAGCTTTGGCGATATCTTTGCCGGCAACGCGGTCAACAACGGGCTCTTGCCCGCGCGGATCGAGGATGCAGCCTGCGAGGCCCTGCTGACACTGCTCGGGGATGGCACGGCACATGCGACACTCGACCTGAACACCAGCACCATCGGCATCACGGGCACTACACTGACATTCGCGCTTGAGGAAAGCTGGCGCACCAAGCTGATCAACGGTTGGGACGATATCGATCTGACGCAGCAATATGCGTCCCGGATCAGCCAATACAAAGACATCCGACATCAAACCGCATCCTGGGCCTGGCCCGCAGCGGCGGATTGAACCGCGCCGGTCGTACGGGCGCATATCGACATCGGGGAGGTGTCGCAAACCAAACGGGGCGACCAGTCCGCCCTTAACAAAAAGTGGAGAATGACAATGAAGATGAACATACTGGGCAGTATCCTCGCCGGATCGACGCTCGTCGCCACTCTGGCGCAGGCCGAAGAAACGATTTCGGCCGTGCACGCCTTTCCCGAAAGCCTGATCTATACGCAAAGCTTTCTGTCCTTCGTGGACAAGGTGAATGCCGCCGGTGAAGGCGTCGTGCGGATCGATGTCCGCGGCGGACCCGAGGCCATCGGCATGTTCCAGCAGCCTGACGCCGTGCGCGATGGCATTGTCGATATGGTCTACACGCCGGGGTCGTTCTATGGCGGTGCGCTGCCGGAGAAAGACGCCATGGTTGCCTCGAACCTCACGGCGGTGGAAACCCGCGCCAATGGCGGGATCGAAATGATCGACCAGATCCATCAGGAAAAGATGGGCCTGAAATATCTCGGCTGGTTTGA
>CAYGPT010000158.1:0-2946 GCA_964351755.1 uncultured Rhodobacterales bacterium
CGTTTGCGGAACGGATCATCAAGGAGTTTGACGTGCGCACCCCGGGTCCGGAAAACGCGGCACGGTCCCTGTCGGGCGGGAACCTGCAGAAGTTCGTGATCGGGCGCGAAGTGTTGCAGCGCCCCGAAGTTCTGATCGTGAACCAGCCCACATGGGGAGTGGACGCCGCTGCCGCCGCCGATATCCGGCAGGCGCTGCTGGATCTGGCGGCAAGCGGGGCTGCCCTTGTGGTGATCAGTCAGGATCTGGACGAATTGATGGAAATCTCGGATCGGTTTGCGGCTTTGAACGAAGGACGTCTGTCGCCGCCGGTCTCGACCAATGGCCTCGATGTGGAGCAGATTGGTCTGATGCTGGGCGGGGCCCACGGGATGGAGGTTGCGCATGTTTGAAACCTCTCTTTTTGAGTATTTGGAGAACAATGAAAGGTCGCGTGCATGATCCGCATCGAAGCGCGCCCGCAGCCATCGGCGATGATGGCCTATGCCACGCCGGTCCTCGCTGTGGTCCTGACAATGATCTTTGGCGGATTGCTGTTTGCCCTGTTGGGCAAGGACCCCTTTCAGGCCATCGCGACCATTTTCTGGGAGCCGATCTTTGGTGAATTCTCATTCTATTACCGGCCGCAGTTGCTGGTGAAAGGCGCGCCTTTGGTGCTGATCGCCGTTGGTCTGGCACTTGGGTTCAAGGCGGGGATCTGGAACATCGGGGCCGAAGGGCAATATATTGTGGGTGCCATTTGCGGTGCCGCCATGGGACTGGCCTTTTATCCCACCGAAAGCATTTTCATTTTTCCACTCATGGTGCTTGCGGGCGCAGTGGGTGGTTGTCTTTGGGCCTTGATCCCCGGCATCCTCAAGGTGAAATTCGGCACCAACGAGATCCTTGTCAGCCTGATGCTGGTCTATGTCGCCGAGCAGCTTTTGGCCTCCATGTCGCTGGGATTGCTCAAGAACCCTGAAGGGTTTGGCTTTCCGGGTTCTCGGAATTTGCAGCAATATCCGTCAGCGCACAACGCCGAGTTGATCGCCGGGTCAGGGATGCACTGGGGTGTTGTGGCGGCACTGATCGCGGTGATTTTCTCCTACATTCTGCTCACCCGCCACCGGCTAGGCTTTGCCATCCGCGTCACCGGCGAAGCGCCGCGTGCCGCACGGTTTGGCGGGGTGAACCCGAGCCGCCTGATCCTGTTCTGCCTTGGCGTGTCGGGCCTTCTGGCGGGGCTTGCCGGCATGTTCGAGGTCGCGGGCCCCGCGGGCCAAATCAGCATTGATTTCAACGTGGGCTATGGATTTACCGCAATCATCGTGGCGTTTCTTGGGCGGCTCAACCCCATAGGGATCGTGCTGGCGGGCCTCTTGATGGCGCTGACCTATATCGGGGGCGACATTGCGCAATCGCAGCTGGGCCTGCCTGCGGCTGCCATACAGGTGTTTCAGGGCATGCTGCTGTTCTTCCTGCTGGCGCTGGACCTGCTGACAAACTACCGCGTGCGGTTCGGCAAAACGGAGGTCGCCGCGTAATGGATCTGTCCGCCATCAATCCGATCTTGCTGATTGCGGCCATGATTGCCGCCTCGACCCCGATCCTTCTGGCCGGCATTGGCGAGTTGGTGGTGGAGCGTGCCGGTGTTCTCAACCTCGGGGTCGAGGGCATGATGATCACCGGGGCCGTCTGCGGGTTCATCATCGCGGTCAACACCGGATCACCTGTCGTTGGCTTTGTTGCTGCGGCCGTCGGCGGGGCGGTGCTGAGCCTGCTTTTTGCGTTCCTGACCCAGGTTGCACTGGCCAATCAGGTGGCGTCGGGCCTTGCGCTCACGCTTTTTGGTCTGGGGCTTTCGGCGCTTTTGGGGCAAAGCTATGTGGGGATCAAACCACCGCGCATGGGCGACACGCCGCTGGGGCCGCTGGCCGAAATTCCGGTGATCGGGCCCATCGTCTTTGGGCATGACATCATCGTCTACCTTGGCTTGCTGATCGTTGCGGGCACATGGGCCACGTTGAAATACACCCGCGCCGGTCTGATCCTGCGGGCCGTGGGGGAAAACCACGATGCGGCCCATGCGCTTGGTTACAAGGTCAAACGCATCCGCACCCTGGCCATTCTGTTCGGCGGGGCCTGTGCGGGCTTGGGCGGCGCATACATCAGTCTGATCCGGGTGCCGCAGTGGACCGAGGGCATGACAGCGGGTGTTGGCTGGATTGCACTCGCGCTGGTTGTCTTTGCCTCATGGAAGCCGTGGCGTGTGCTGCTGGGTGCCTATCTTTTTGGCGGAATCACCCAGTTACAGTTGAACCTGCAGGCGGCTGGCGTACAGTTCCCACCTGCGATGATAGGCGTGTGCATTTACGGCGCAGCGATCCTCTACTTGTTTTGGAGACTATATAATAAGCACTTGGTTTCCTTCCGGATGAGACTCGGGCTTTTGGTTCTTGTCGTTTTCGGCCTTTTGTTCCAAATCACGTTTCGCGGGACTATGGTTCCGTTCAAGGTCGAATATCTCGCGATGTCGCCATACCTACTGACAATCGTAGTCCTGGTATTGCTGTCCGCAGATAAATCACGCGCTCCCGGCTCACTGGGGCGCACTTTTCATGCCTCGCAATAGGGGCATCGTCCTGTCACAGGGACCAACAACAGGGGAAAAACTCTAGATGAAACTGACACAACTTCTGGCCTCAGCGGCACTTGCCTTTGGCTTTGCCGGTACAGCGCTGGCTGACGGCCACGAAAAAACCAAGGTTGGATTCGTGTTTGTCGGTCCCGTCGGTGATGGCGGCTGGACCTACGAACACAACAAGGGCCGCCTCGCCGTGGAGGCCGAGTTTGGCGATGCCGTCGAAACCGTCTTTGTCGAGAACGTCGCCGAAGGTCCCGACAGCGAGCGTGTGATGACGCAGATGGCGCTGGACGGGGCCGACCTGATCTTTACCACGTCCTTCG
>CAYGPT010000159.1:0-2891 GCA_964351755.1 uncultured Rhodobacterales bacterium
ATTGCGTCACCGATGGTGTTCAGCAGGGTGCGGTTCACACCCGCGCCGACCTCGTCCAGAAACACGATCTTGGCGTCCACCATCATGGTCCGGCCCAGTTCCAGCAGCTTTTTCTGTCCGCCCGAGACTTGCCCGGCCTTGTGGTCGGCCAGATGTTCGACGGTCAGGAACTCCAGCACCTCATCCGCCTTGGCGGCCAGTGCGCGTTCTTCGTCTGCGATCCGTTTGCGCCCGAACCACGTGTTCCACAGTGTCTCGCCCGATTGCGCCCCGGGCACCATCATCAGGTTCTCACGGCAGGTCATAGACGAAAATTCATGGGCGATCTGGAACGTGCGCAACAGGCCCTTGTGAAACAGGGTGTGCGGCGGCAGGCCGGTGATGTCCTCACCGTCCATGGTGACACGGCCCGAAGTCGGTGAAAGAACGCCCGCGATCACATTGAAAAGAGTGGTTTTTCCCGCGCCATTGGGTCCGATCAACCCGGTGATCGAGCCGGGCATGATTTGCAGCGATGCGCCATCCACGGCGTGAAAGCCGCCGAAATGCTTGTGAAGGTCGTCAACGACGATCATGTGTTCCCCGATGCCACTTTAAGAGTGATCTTCAAGATATTGAAACAGCCCGGGAATTGCCCGGGCTGTCTGCTTGGTGTCGCTTTGGTTCAGCGGAACTTGGCCGTCGTGTCCTCACCGCCTTCATAGCTGATCTCGCGGTAGGTGCCCGCAGCCTCGCCGGGGCCGACCAGTTCGACGCCTGTGGCACCGACATAGTCGATGTCGCCACCGTCGATCAGGATTTGCAGACCCTTGGCCAACTCGCCCACACCGATCTGTTCGCCCGGTGCGTTGGCCACGTCCATCACGTGATCCTTGTAGTCATTGCTGTCCTTGGACCCTGCAGCCTGCATCGCCAGCATCATCAAAGCCGCCGCGTCATAGGATTCAGGTGTGAAGGGGGACGAAGAGTCAAACGCGCCGCCCACCAGATCGGCAAAGGCTGTCGACAACTCTTCGGAGGGGCTGGGGTGCGCGCCGGATGAGCCATCGATTTCGGTGCCGAAGTTTTCCAGCAGTTTGGCGGATACCATCCCGTCGGGGAAGTGGAAGGTTTCGAACGCGCCGGAATCAAGGGCTGCGCGCACGATGCCCGACCCGCCCTGATCGACGTAACCGGCCACGACCAGACGCTCACCACCGGCCGAGGCCAGAGCGCCGACTTCGGCGGAATAGTCCGCCTTGCCGTCTTCGTGCGCTGCACTGATCGTCACGGTGCCGCCTGCCGCCTCGAACGCTGACTGGAAGCTGTCGGCCAGACCCTTGCCATAGTCGTTGTTGGTGTAGGTCACGGCGACTTCATTGATGCCCTGATCCATCAGCACTTCGGTAATGACAACGCCCTGGCGCGCATCCGATGGGGATGTGCGGAAGAACAACCCGTTGTCTTCGTTGTCCATATGGCTGAGGCCGGGCGATGTTGCAGAGGGTGAAATCATCACCACACCGTTGGCCACGGCCACGTTGTTCAGGATCGCGCCCGTCACGCCTGAGCAATCCGCGCCCATGATGCCGCTTACCTGATCGGCGGTCACCAGACGTTCGGCGGCGGCTGTGGCTGCGCCCGCGTCGATGCAGGTCGAATCCGCGCGCACCGATGTGACGGTCGCACCGTCCAGCAGCAGGCCGCTGTCAGTGACTTCCTTCATTGCCATTTCGGCGGCATCCGCCATCGACGGTGTCAGCGATTCAATCGGGCCGGTAAAGCCGAGGATGATCCCGATCTTGACTTCGTTCGCATGGGCGTCCGCATAGGCAGCGCCTGTCATCAGTGCTGTGGCTGCAGTGGCCATCATCAGTTTTTTCATTAGGTATCTCCCTTATTGGAACTCTCGTTCTGAGGCGAAACGTTACGTGGGGCGATTGAAAAAGAAAAGTGGATTAAATTGGGCCGCCACAGGCGTTTGGCCTGTAAATCCTGCGAAACCGGCACATATGTACTGCTGACGCTGAAAGATCATCGTTTCAAAGAACGGAGACCCCATGAAGCATACCTTGATTCTGATCCTCACCCTCGGTGCATCCCCCGCACTGGCGCTCGACACCCAAAGCGGGTCCATCACCGTCACACCCGTTGCCAGCGGATTGAACGAACCTTGGGGCGTAGCCCCGATGCCCGATGGCAGCCTGCTTGTGACGGAAAAGGATGGTACGTTGCTGCGCGTTGTCGATGGCCAGTCGAGTCCCATACGCGGTGTACCGCGCGTGGCGACCAGCGGGCAGGGCGGTCTGCTTGATATTACCCTTGCGCGCGATTTCGCGACCACCCGCACGCTGTTCCTGACCTACTCCAAACCGCAGGGGCGCGGGGCGGGCACAGCCTTGGCGGCTGCTGAACTCAGTGCCGACGGCACCCGGCTCGAAAACCTGCGCGACCTGTTCGTCAGCGCACCGGGCGGCACCACCGGGCGCCATTTCGGCAGCCGTGTGGTCGAAGGGACGGATGGCACGCTGTTCGTGACCATCGGGGATCGCGGCGACCGCCCTTCGGCACAGGATCGAACCCTGCACAATGGGTCGATCGTGCGCGTCACCCGCGATGGCAGAGTGCCTGCCGACAACCCCTTTGTCGGGCAGGACGGTGTGCAGCCTGAAATCTGGTCCTATGGTCACCGCAACCCCCAAGGTGCGGGCCTTGATGCGCGCGGCACGCTATGGACAGCCGAACACGGCGCACGCGGCGGGGACGAGGTGAACCGGATCGAAAAAGGCGCGAATTTCGGCTGGCCCGTCATTTCCTACGGCGTGCACTATTCCGGCGGCAAGATCGGCGAGGGGACCTCGAAACCCGGCATGGAGCAGCCCGCGCATTACTGGGACCCGTCCATCGCGCCG
>CAYGPT010000160.1:0-2737 GCA_964351755.1 uncultured Rhodobacterales bacterium
GGGTCGTGCGGATCGCCGACAATCAGCCCTTTGGTTTTTTCGGTGATGGCTTTGATCAACTGGTCAAAGATCGGGCGATGCACCAGCCCGCGCGTGCCTGCGACGCACGACTGGCCGGATGCGCCGAAATTGCCAGCAATCAAACCATTGGCCGCCGCGTCGATATCGGCGTCGTCGAACACCAGAATGGGCGATTTGCCGCCCAGTTCCAGTGTCGTCACGGCAAAGTTCTCCGCAGAGTTCCGGATCACGTGGCGGGCGGTTTCCGGCCCGCCGGTAAAGGCGATCCGGTCGATGCCCGGGTGACGCGTCAAGGGAATGGCGCAGTTTTCCGCGTCGCCGGTCACAATCGAAACCACCCCTTTGGGAAAGCCCACCTGATCAATCAGGCGCGCGAAGGCAATCATCGGGGCGGGTGCCATCTCGGATGCCTTGAGGATGACGGCACAGCCTGCGGCCAGCGCCGGGGCAAGCTTGGTCGCCGCCAGAAACATCTGCGCATTCCACGGCACGACGGCGGCAACGACGCCGATGGGCAGGCGCTGGGTAAAGACATGCATGTCGGGTTTGTCGATGGGCAGAACGGCCCCTTCGACCTTGTCGGCCAGCCCCGCGTAATAGCGATAGTAATCCGCGACATAGCCGGTCTGTGCTGTGGTTTCTGCCGCCAGTTTCCCACTGTCTGTGGTTTCAATCCGTCCCAGCTCAGCCGCATTTTCTGCGATCAGGTCGGCAAGGCGATAGAGCAACTTGCCCCGCTGCGTCGCCGTCATGTCGCGCCAGTCGGGATTGGCCAGCGCGGCCTGCGCTGCCGTGACAGCGCGGTCAATATCAGCGGGCGCTGCACAATCGAATGTGGCCCAAACCGTCCCGTCAGCCGGGTTGATGCTGTCCATCACCTGACCCGCAGATCCAGCCGTGAAGTCATCCGCAATATACAGCGGATAGTGAGGGAGTTTAGGCATGGCTCTGATCCTTGGTCTCAGGTGAAGGCGGGCATCACATCGTCGATAAAGCGCGACAGGGACGCCCGCTTGCGTTCGGTGCTCATCCCGCTGTCGATCCAGAACGAAAACTCGTCATAGCCCAGATCTTCGTAACGTTTCAGCCTGTCGATGACATCCTGCGCGGTCCCGATGGTCAAGTCCTGGCGCAGCGTTTCTGCCGCCATCATCTTGTTGGAGGCGATATCGCTGGCGCTGATCTCTTCCATCAATCCCTTCTTCACGGGCCGCTTGTTCTGAAACCACGCGCCGAAGTAGTTGTAAAAACGGCTGAGTTCCTGCGCCCCCCGGTCTGCATCATCCGCATCGGACGCCACATAGGTGTGGTGCAAAAGCATGATCTTGGGGCGCGGGCCTTCGTGATCCGCGCAGGCCGTTTTGAACTTGGCCATCAGGTCATCAATCTCCGCATCGCCTTGCCACAACGGCGTGACCTGCACATTAAACCCGTTTTGTACCGCAAATGCATGGCTGTTGGGATCGCGCGCAGCGACCCAGATGGGCGGGCCATCGGCTTGTATAGGTGCAGGCGCGCTTGTCGTGGCGGGAAAGGAATAAAACTCTCCGTCATGCGCACAATCCCCGGCCCATAGCGAGCGCAACAAAGGCAGCGTTTCGCGCATCCTTTGCCCGGCTTCCCACGCGTCCAGCCCGGGCATCATCCGCTCGTACTCATAGCTGTAGGCCCCGCGCGCCGCGCCAATCTCCAACCGTCCTTTGGTGATGAGGTCCGTCATCGCAGCCTCTCCCGCCAGTTTGATCGGATGCCAGAAAGGCACAATGACAGTGCCCGTGCCAAGGCGCACATTCTTGGTGTGATGCGCCAGATCCGCGATGGTGGTGAACGGGTTCGGGGCGATCGTGAACTCCATTCCGTGATGCTCGCCCGTCCAGATCGCACGCATCCCGCCGTCATCCGCCATTTTGCACAGGCCGATGAATTCGTCGTACAAGGCGGAATGCGATTGATCCGGGCTCAGCCGTTCCATGTGAGCAAAAAGCGAGAAATCCATGACTATCCCTTGTATTTGGTACGCAGCACGGTGCCGGCTCGATCCGAGCCGACGTCGAGGCGGAAGACTTGTGTGTTGCGTTTTCGGGCAAAGCGCCTGAGCGTTGACTCAAGAGCGGGGTGCGGCTCGCTGACACTATTCTGGGTCATTCCCAAGCTCCTGCGGCGTGATGCACCAGTTTTTCCGTGATCACATCGGGATGGGTCATCGGTGCCATATGTGCTGCGTCCTCAAGGATAAGTGCTTGTCCGTTCGGGGCAAGCGCAGCCATCGCGCGGGACATCGCGGGGGTCGAATTGGGATCATCCGCGCCGGTCAGGAACAGGGCCGGTGTTTGCATCCGCGACAAGGCCATGCGCGACGGACCGTCATGCCGTGCAAAAACACCGTACGCTTGCGCATAGCCCGCCTGATCCGCCTCCAAGAGCCACTGATGGCAGGCTTTGGCGGCAGTTTGCCGAGCGCCCGTCGGTTTTGCTCCAAACCAACGGGCCAATGTGGGCGCGGGGTCGGGTCGTCCGCAGGTCTTGAGGGCTGAAGCACGGTCGTGGACCGCTTTGGCGGCCTCTGGGCTCCGCTCAAAGACAGCATTGAGGGCCGCAACGCTTGCAACGCAGTCAGGTCGTGACGCCGCCAGATCCAATGCGATCAGCGCGCCCATCGAGTGGCCCGCGACTGCAACGGGACCGTTCAGCGCATCGACAAAGGCCGCAAACCGGT
>CAYGPT010000161.1:0-2732 GCA_964351755.1 uncultured Rhodobacterales bacterium
TGATGGCAAAGGCTGGCGCGTTCTGCACCAGCAGGCGGCGATCCCAATCGGTTTCGCGGCCCGTCAACAGCACATGCATCGGGGCGGGCAAATCAACTGGCAGGTCCGCGTCATGTACCTGTCCGTCACTGACCGCGATGATGCCAGCAATCCGCGCGCGCGGCTCTTCGGCCAGCGCGTCCGAGATTGCGGTCATCAACCGGGTGCCTGCATCCTCTTCGCCATCGGGCACCGTGATCTGGCGCAATTCAGCCCCTTCGCGGGCAGTCAGGGCGGTGGTCAGTGCCGCGATGGCGTTCGCGGTTTGCTCGGGCCTGTCGGTCAGGCGTTGGCTTGCGCTCTGGTCTTCGGCAAGGATCACGATATCGGTCAGCGGTGCGCGGTCTTCCTGCTGCAAGGCGGGCCCGGTCAGGGCGGCCAGCACAACCAGACCGGCCAGACCCCGCAAGGCCCACCCGCTCAGCCCGCGCATCAGGGCAAGGGCAACGCCGCCGATAACGACAATCGCGAGCAAGGCCAGAACGGGCCACGGCAAAAGCGGGTCAAACAGAATGGTTCCGGTCATTGGCCCAGCCGATCCAGCAGGGCAGGCACATGGACCTGATCGCTTTTGTAGTTTCCGGTCAGCACGTGCATCACCAGATTGACGCCAAAGCGATTGGCCAGCTCGCGCTGCCGCTCACCGCCGAAGCCACGGCCCACGGGCAACATGGGTTGCCCTGTCGCGGTTACGGCCCAGGCTGCGGCCCAGTCATTGCCGCCGATGACAACCGGGGTCACACCATCATTGAGGTTGCGAAACGGCATGCCCTCGACCTGTTCCGCGTCTGGCGGCGCGGCCTCGACCCAGACCTCGCCATTGGCGTGACGACCGGGGAAGTCCTGCAACAGGTAGAAGGTGCGGGTCAGCACGTGATCGCGGGGCACAGGCTCCAGCGCGGGGATGTCCAAAGCCGCCGCCAGATCACGCAGTTTCCGCCCGTTGGGGCTGGTGCTTGTAAAGCCCGCAACATCCGCGTCGCGGGTATCAAACAGGATCAGACCGCCGGATCGCAAATAGTCATTCAGCTTGGCATAGGCCTCTTGCGAGGGGCGCGGCTGATCCGGGGTGATGGGCCAGTAGAGCAGCGGGAAAAAGGCAAGCTCATCGGTTTCCAGGTTCACACCGATGGGCTGATCCGGTTCCACCGATGTCCGGAAAAAGAGAGTGTCGGACAGACCGCGCAAACCCGCCTCGGAGATTTCATCAACGTCAGGATTGCCTGTTATCACATAGGCAAGGACGACTTCGGCCGCCGCCGCGACGCTTGCATCCTCTTGTGCGTGGGCGTGCGGCGTTGGCACTGTCATCAACAAAAGTGCACCGATGGCTGCGGTGCGGCTGGCTCTGATCCCGCCGGTCAGGCGACCGGACAAGGCCAGCGACGCAATGACGTCCAGCAACAGAAGGACAATCGAGGCCGCAAGCAAAAGACCACCCAAGGGCCGCTCCGGCACCACGGTCAGGCCCGTGACGGGAATACGCGCTGGCCAAACGGCGGGTTCCAGAACCGCATCGGCCGTCAACACGTTGCGCGCCAGACTGCGGTCGCCGGATGTATAGACACCGGGCAAAAGGGTTGGACTTGCCGGGTCGATCACCAATTGCGGGCCGGGCACGCCGGGCATGGCGCCTGCATCTGTCAAAACGCCAAAGCCATCCATCACGATTTCAGGGGTCCAGATCGTGCCCTCAAGGTCTTCGGCGGCAGGGCTTGAACTGGTCGAGGAGATCGCGAGCCGTTCCAGCATTTCGACAAAGAGGCCCGACAACGGCAAAGAGGACCATTCCGCATTGGCGGTCACATGAAACAACACGATTTGGCCCTGACCACTGCGCTTGCGGGTCACCAAAGGTGTGCCATCGCTCAACTCTGCAATGACCCGCTCGGCCAGGCTCGGGTCAGGCTGCGCCATGACTTGCGCTGTGACGGCGACGTCTCCGGGCAGTGACAGACCAAAGAAGGGGGAGTTTTCACGGAACGGCGCAAGGGTCTTGGGTGATCCCCAGCTCATTGCCCCGCCGACACTGCGCCCGCCCGAGCGAAGGCGGACCGGCATCAGCGGGTCCTCGTCGCTGCGGCTGACATCACTTGCGGCCACGCGGGGGCCCGCAAAACGCAGCAACAGACCGCCATTTTCCACCCATTCCGAGATGGCTTCGGCCTCGCCCTGGGACAGGGTCGCCACATCGGCCATGATGATCACGTCCGGGTTGGCGGGCAACACGTCGCTGAGCGATCCGTTCAGCAGGTCAGCAGTGGGTTCAAGCGCCCGTTCCAGGTAGTGCAAGGGTGACAAGAGCTCGAGGCCCTCGCGCCCGTCGCGCCCTGCGATCAGGGCAACTTCGCGGCGGCGCAGGCTGTCGTCCACCAGCGTGACTGCCCCGGCGGAACGGGCGCGCTGCACCTCGAACCGGGTGACCCGGGCGCGCAACTCTGCTGGCAAGGACAGCGCCGCCTTTGCCGTGGTATCACCGGGGCCAAAGATGGCCGTGGCGGTGGCAAGGGTTGCAGCATTGCCTGCAGGGTCGCGTCCTTGCGCAAGAATGTTGACGGCCCGTTCCTGCCCCGGCACGGCACGCAAGGCGGTCAATTCGACGACGCCATCCACGTAAACCGCGGGCGCAAGGGCCACCACGTCCGAGGCCGATTGCACAACGCGCACCGCCCCTCGCGCCTCCAACGCCGCAA
>CAYGPT010000162.1:0-2708 GCA_964351755.1 uncultured Rhodobacterales bacterium
ACGAAGACATCGGTCTTGTCGAACCGCTGCGCAGTTCAAATGGCTATCGCAGCTTCCGGCAGAGCGACGTTCACAAGCTGGCCTTTCTCGGCCGCGCCCGCGCCCTTGGATTCACCAAGGGCGCGGTCGCGGTTGCCGACCTCATCAAGGCGGCCAGCGACGCGGGTTACCCCGCCACGCAGGCCGAAGACAGTTCATCGCAAGACGCAGGAGCCCGCAAGAACGAAGAAGCGCGGGATCTGGCGCGCCGGACAGTCGTGGCGGCGACCCTCGCCCTGCCGGTGTTCCTGCTCGAGATGGGCGCACATCTGATCCCCGGCATGCATGGTCTGATCGGCGACACCATCGGCCATCGGGCCAGCTGGATGATCCAGTTCGCCCTGACCACGGCGGTCCTGTTTGGGCCGGGACGTACTTTTTACACACGCGGTTTCCCGGCACTGTTGAAAGGCGCGCCGGACATGAACAGCCTTGTCGCGGTTGGCACATCGGCGGCCTACATCTATTCACTTGTGGCGCTTTTCGCACCGACGCTGCTGCCCGCGGGATCGCGCGCGGTCTATTTCGAGGCGGCGGCGGTCATCGTGGTGTTGATCCTTCTGGGCCGCTGGCTGGAGGCCCGCGCCAAGGGCCGGACCGGGGCTGCGATCCAGAAGCTGATGGGCCTTCAGGCAAAGACGGCCCGTGTGCTGGTTGACGGGGAGCCGCAGGATGTGGCCATCGACCGCATCGTCGCTGGCGACATTCTGATCGTGCGCCCTGGCGAGCGGATCGCAGTGGATGGTGAACTGACCGAAGGCAGTGCCCGTGTGGATGAGAGTATGATCACCGGCGAACCGGTGCCGGTCGCCAAATCCGTGGGCGATCCCGTCACAGGCGGCACCGTCAACGGCAGCGGTGCCTTCCACTTCCGCGCGACGCGTGTGGGCGCCGACACGACGCTGGCCCAGATCATCCGGATGGTCGAAGAGGCGCAGGGCGCCAAGCTACCGATTCAAGGGCTGGTGGACCGGATCACGCTCTGGTTCGTGCCCGCTGTCATGGCATTGGCGCTTTTGACGGTGATTGTCTGGCTGTTGGTCGGTCCTTCGCCCGCGCTGTCCTTTGCTTTGGTGGCCGGTGTATCTGTGCTGATCATCGCCTGCCCCTGCGCGATGGGGCTCGCCACGCCGACGTCGATCATGGTCGGCACGGGACGTGCCGCCGAGATGGGCGTGCTCTTCCGCAAGGGCGACGCGTTGCAACAGCTATCCAGCGTGGATGTGGTGGCGCTGGACAAGACCGGAACGGTTACCCAGGGCCGCCCGGAACTGACCGATCTCGTGCTTGCGGACAGCTTTGACCGCACCGAGGTGCTGGCGCTTGTCGCCGCTGTCGAGGCGCAATCGGAACACCCGATCGCCGAGGCAATCGTGCGCGCGGCAAAGGTCGAGGGCGTCGCGCGGCATGACGCCAAGGATTTTGAATCCATCACCGGCCACGGCGTGCGGGCAAAAGTGGCGGGCCGCGAGGTGCTTGTCGGGGCCGACCGCCTGATGACCCGCGAGGGGCTGGAGATTGGCGATCTGGCCGATGAGGAGCGCCGTCTGGCCGAACAGGGCCGCACCGCACTTTTCGCTGCAATTGACGGTCGTGTCGCCGCCGTCATTGCAGTAGCCGATCCCGTGAAGCCGTCCAGCGCCGCTGCAATCCGCGCCTTGCACGCACAGGGACTGAAGGTTGCCATGATCACCGGTGACAAGCGCGAAACGGCAGAGGCTATCGCCCGCGAAACCGGCATCGACCATGTGATCGCTGGCGTTCTGCCCGACGGCAAGGTGGCGGCGCTGGAAGATTTGCGCGGCGCGGGCAAGCGCATCGCGTTCGTTGGCGACGGGATCAACGACGCACCCGCGCTTGCCCATTCGGACGTTGGGATCGCCATCGGCACCGGCACCGACGTGGCCATCGAATCCGCAGATGTGGTGCTGATGTCCGGCGATCTGCGCGGCGTCGTGAACGCCTTCGAGGTGTCGCGGAGCACCATGCGCAACATCCGCCAGAACCTTTTCTGGGCATTTGGATACAACGTCGCCCTGATCCCGGTTGCGGCGGGCGTGCTTTATCCGGTGTCAGGACTTCTGCTCTCACCCGTTCTGGCAGCAGGTGCGATGGCACTCAGCTCTGTCTTCGTTCTGACGAATGCGCTGCGGCTGCGCCGCGTGCGCCCGGCGATGGACGAAACGGCGCGCCCCGTCTCCGAAGCCTCGGCATCCCCGATTCCAGCTGAATGAACTCAAGGAGGAAACGATTATGAACATCGGAGATGTGGCCGACCTTTCCGGCCTTCCCGCCAAAACGATCCGCTACTACGAAGACATCGGTCTTGTCGAACCGCTGCGCAGTTCAAATGGCTATCGCAGCTTTCGGCAAAGCGACGTGCACAAGCTGGCCTTTCTCGCCCGGGCACGGGCCCTTGGATTCACCATCGAGGATTGCCGGAGCCTGCTGAAGCTTTATGCCGATACTGACCGCGCCAGTGCCGAGGTGAAGCAGATTGCCGAAGAGCATCTTGATCGGATTGACAGCAAGATCGCTGAACTAACCGAAATGCGCGCGACGCTGTCGCATCTTGTGGATGCATGCGCGGGTGATCACCGCCCCGATTGCCCCATCTTGGCCGATCTGGCGATGGAACAAAAGGCGGGCAGTATCAGCAAGGCGTCCGG
>CAYGPT010000163.1:0-2623 GCA_964351755.1 uncultured Rhodobacterales bacterium
AAGTTCGTCGTGGCGGCTTTCGTGGACGATCACGCGCGACATGGCCGAACAGACTTGCCCCGCGTTGAAAAAGATGCCCCAGCGGATGTCATTCTCGAAGGCGTCAAGGTCAGCGTCAGCGTGCACGATGGCCGCCGATTTGCCGCCCAACTCCAGCACGCAGGGCACCACGTTTTGGGCCGCTGCCGTCGCAATCGCAATACCGGTGGGTACAGAGCCGGTAAACACGATCTGGTTCACATCCCGGTGCCCTGCCAGTGCTGCGCCCGCGTCGCGCCCCAGCCCGCAGATCACGTTGACGGCGCCGGGTGGGAACCCTGCCGCCTCGGCCGCCTTGGCCAGCCAGGCATTGGTCAGCGGCGTCATCTCGGGCGATTTGATCACGCAGGCATTTCCTGTGGCCAGCGCTGCCGAAAGCGAGCGCGCGGTCATTTCGACCGGGTAATTCCACGGGATGATCTGCGCCGACACCCCGAACGGTTCGTATTCCGTCCAGTCCATGTAACCCGCGCCAAGCGGGATCGAGCGACCTTCGACCGTGCTTGTCTGATTGCCGTAATACTCGAAGTAAAGCGCAGCCCCCTCGACCTCGATATGGCTTTCCCAAAGCGGCTTGCCCTGTTCCAGCGTCAGAACGCGCGCGATCTCGTGCTTATGCTTCAGCAGATACCGCCCCATGGCCTGCACCATCCGGCCCCGTTCGATGGGCCGCATGGCGGTCAACGCGCCGGACAGATGCACCCGGCGGGCGGCCCCTACGGCGCGGTCCACGTCGGCTGCATCGGCAAGGGCGTGTTCCGCGATCCGTTCGCCTGTCGCGGGGTCGGTCACGTCGATCCGGCCCGCTCCGCCATCGACCCAGGCGCCGCCAATGTAATTCTGCCAGTAAGGGTTCACATCAGCCATCCACAGCCTCCCGCATCCAGCGTTGCAGGTGCATGACGGAGTGTTCCGAATTGACGCCACAGGCGGGATCGATGACCAGAGGCCCCGGCACGTATCCGCGCGATTTCAGGCCCCGCTGGACGCTTTCGACAAGGTGGATGTCTTCCTCGACCGTCGTGGCGCGGTCCTGTTGCGCCATTCGGCGGACGGTTTCGTCATCATTGCCCCCTATGGAATACCAGCCGCGCCAAACCACTACGTGATCGGCGTCCACCGCGCGCCAGTGATAGGTGTTCAGCAGGTTGCCAGGGTAGACCTGAAAGGAAAACATCGGCCAGAGGAACCAGCTTGAATACTTGTCATTATTGGCGAACCCACTGTCGATGTCATAGGTCATCTGGCTGAGGTCATTGCATTCGGTGGTATGGCGCAGGCAATATCCCTGCGGTTGGATGTCATAGGTTTCCGGCCGGATCACACCGGTAGCGAAGGTCGGGTGGTTCAGGGTGCAATGGTAGCATTCGGAGTAATTCTCGACCGAGACCTTCCAGTTGCAATTCTCGGGGATATCCACCCATTCCAGCGGCTTCAGATCGGCCCAGTTGGGCACGAAGTCTTCCAGCTCCGTCCGCGCGTTCGGGAACCAGTCGTCCATAGGCGCTGCATCCGAGTCGAGGTTGACGAAGACAAAGCCAAGGAAAACCTCGGTGCGCACTTCGGTCAGGCAAACCTTCGAGGCATCGAAGCCGGGCACCGATTTTGAATTGGGTGCGGCGCGGAGTTTGCCAGTCAACTCATAGGTCCATGCGTGATAGGGGCAGACGACGACGCGTGTGCTGCCCTCCCCGCTGACCAGCTGATGCGCGCGGTGTTGGCAGACGTTGTAGAAGGTGCGGATTTCACCGTCGCGCCCCCTGATCGAGAACAGGCTTTCATCGCCCAGATCAAAGGCCACGTAGTCGCCGGGATTTTCAAGCTGGCTGGCGTGGCAAGCGAATTGCCAAGTGCGTGCGAGCAGTCCGGATTTTTCGACCTCGAAGACCGTTGGGTCGGTGTAATAGCGCGCGTCCAGCGAGCGGATCGGGGGCGTTTCATCGTTCATTTCGGCTCTTTCACGTAGATGCCAAGCTGATGGCGGCGGTCATGGAATTTTTCGACCCGCTCGACGATCTCTTCCGAAGCTACGGCGATCACGAAACTCAGCAGGGTTTCCAGAAGCGCGATTGTCGAGACGGATGACGGGAAGAACTGCGGCGTGTCCACGGCAACGACAAAGCCATGGTCAGCCGCGCGGATGATCGGGCTGGCGGGGCTGTCGCTGAGGCCGATGATGGTCATGCCCTGTTCGCGCGCGACCTCGATGGCGGCGACAACCTCGGTTCGGTAGGGGCGCATGGACATCGCGATCAGCACATCGCAATTGTCCGCCCATGCCAGATCGTCGATGGGCGTGGAGCCGGGGCGGGGGATGGCGTGGAATTGCACCATGCCGGTGGAGGCGAGGTAGGTGAAGTTGCGCGCGTTCGCATTGTTCACACCGACGCCCAAGGTAAAGACCTGACGGCTGGCCCAGATCGCCTCGGCCGCGGATTTCAGCGCTTCGGCGTCGATGCTGGAAAAGGTCTCTTCAAGGTTGCGGATCGCGCCGTCGACCATATCGGCATAAAGCCCGCCCAGATCGTCTGATTTGCGGATGTCCTGCAACCAGCGCGCCCGGTCGGGAAAGCTGACTGCGCCC
>CAYGPT010000164.1:0-2489 GCA_964351755.1 uncultured Rhodobacterales bacterium
ACCGAAATGCGGGCAATGAAGAACTATGCCGGTCATCGCCTTTCACCTTGGCTCGGCCATCTGATGGTCAGCCGACAGGAGACCCCACGCCCCCTCCTCACCCCCGGCGAGGTGATGCAGCTTCCTCCAACCGACGAGATTGTCATGGTAGCGGGCACGCCGCCGATCCGGGCGCAAAAGGCACGGTACTTCAAAGATGATCAATTGAACGCCCGCGTTCTACCGCCAGCGACGCCACACAAGACTGATGCACCAGCGAACGACGACTGGAGCCGGATTGTTCCACTCAAGTCGCCAGCAATCGCCAATCCCGAGATACAGACGGCAGACGAAAGCGCAACGGCCGACGATCCCAACGAACAGCGGCGTCAACCAGAACTGGACCGAACCCAAGAAACAGAGAAGGCAAAGCCTATCGAGAACGAGTTTGAACCCGATCTCAAGACGCCGCCAAAAGATCAGACGGTTCAATTGAGGCAGCTTGATCAACAATCTCGGCAGCTCGCGCGACAGACTTCGATGGACCCCAACGACGGCATCGACATGTAAGGGAATGGAAATGAAACAGCCAAAAAAGCGGCGCCTGTCCGTCTATCTCGACCCGGACATCATGGTGACACTGGCAGATTATGCAGCCAGACGAGATCACTCCCGGTCGCTTGTCGCCGAAGCCGCGATTGCTTCTTTCTTATCACCCGACGCTGCCGAACGTCAGGAAGCGGCGACCACAAAGCGTCTCAACCAGATCGACCGCCGAATGGTTCGGCTGGAACGCGATGTCAGTATCTCGGTCGAAACGCTGGCACTGTTTGTGCGCTTCTGGCTCACCACCAACCCGCCTCTGCCAGAGCCCGCCAGAGCGGCGGCTCAGGCACAAGCAGGCGAACGGTATGACGCCTTTATAGCAGCGCTAGGTCGGCGGTTGGCCAAGGGTCCAGCCCTGCGTCAGGAGGTGTATGAAGATGTAAGCAGCGACGCAAAACAATTGTAACGAACACGGTCAATGCGACCGTTCACTAGCCAACATGCATGCTTCCGCAATGCGGGACAAAGCGCCATTTCGCTGCGGTTGCGTCAATGGCCGCTTTCGTTCAGTCAGACAAAACCGATTCTCTGATAGCGGCTTTGACAAGCGGGTGAGCATTGAGTCCGTACGGAGTCATGGTTCTCTCCGAGGTCGCGGTTTTTGTGCCTCATGATGGTGTTCGGTCGTGATACGCTGCGCGCCGACATAGAGAGGTCGCGGGCAGCAGACATGAAGGCGGTTCATGTGGGCGAGCTTTTAGCGGCGATGCAGCCAGGCTGACTTTCATCTTGCCAAATTATCCTTGGGGGAATGCCCGCGCCCGCAGCATCTGTTACCGTTCGATAATCTGCGGCGCTTCGGTAGACCCAAGGGACATTTCAGGCAGCCAAACGATAAGTTGAGGGAACGATATCAGCGCCGCGATCAGTACAATCTCAATGGCAACAAGCGGTACTGCACCGCGATAAATGTCGGACAGGTTGACACCCTTCGGTGCCGCCATCTTGGCAAAGAACAGGGCATAACCGAAGGGAGGCGTCAGAAAGGACGTCTGCAACGCCAGTGCGATCAGACCCGCAATCCAGATTTGCGCAAAGTAGGCCGAGCCTACGTGATCCGCGAAGTCGAGTTCCGAGAAGATCGGCATCAGCACTGGTATGAAAACCAGCAGCACCTCGATCCAGTCAAAAACAAACCCAAGGACGATGACCACACCGAGGAGCATTGCCAATAACTCCCATCGGGAGAGATCGAATGCAGATATCCAGTCGAAGATGACGTCTGGTCCACCAATAAGGTGGAAACTCAGCGAGAAGACCGATGCGCCGAGTACGATGAAGAAAACCATCGACGTCATGGTGCTTGTCTGCACCGTGACCGAGCCGAGCGACGAGAAAGACAAACGCTTTCGCGCCAGCGCGACCAGAAGCGCGCCAAACACCCCTACTCCGGCCGCCTCCGTGAGCGTCGCAAAGCCCAGAACAATGCTGAGTGGAATGGATGCTATGACAGCGACAGATGCGAGCACGAACAAAAGGTCTGACACAAGATTGGTCTTAGGCGCGTCCAGGGGGATTTCAACGGTTTTTCGCAAGGTGACGGCAAAGTAGATCGCGAAGGCCAGGACCATCAAAAGAACAGGCACGATCAGGGCCACGTACATCAACCCGATACGCAGATAGAACACGTTCGAGATGAAGAACAGCATCACGGCGGGTGGAAACACGACGCCCAATGCGCCAGAGGCCGCGACAGCGGCACCCGCGGTTCGCGGGGCGTAGCCCGAGGCCATCATCGGGGCATAGGCGACCAGCGCCACCGTAATGACCGATGCGCCGATGACCCCGGCGGCTGGCGCGAGGACGAGACCGATCAACAGGGTTGCAATGGCGTAGCGACCCGGAACGCCTGTCAGAAGACGCCCCAGCAAGCGAAACATGGTTTCGGCAACCCCGCTGGCATT
>CAYGPT010000165.1:0-2463 GCA_964351755.1 uncultured Rhodobacterales bacterium
GATTGGATTTGTGCTTGCGGCGCTAAGCCTCGGGCTGCTGGCCTATGCCGTGCAATTGGTGAGCGGTGCCGTGCAAGAGTACATGGCCCAAGAAACAAAAGCACCGCCCGCCCGCGAGCGCGTCTTTGCCGTGGGCGTGGTGCGGGCCGTTTCGGGGGCACAAACGCCCATTCTGGAAAGCTTTGGCGAGGTCAAAAGCCGACGTACCCTGGAATTGCGCGCGGCAACGGATGGGCGCGTTGTGATGCTGCCGGATCTTTTCGAAGATGGCGGGCAGGTTGAATCGGGCATCGAGTTGATCCGCATCGATCCGGCGGACGCGCAAGCTGATTTTGAACGGGCCGAAGCAGATATGCTGGACGCCGAGGCAGAGGTGCGCGATGCGGAGCGCAGCATCGCGCTGGCGCGGGATGAAGCGGCCGCAGCGCAGGAGCAGGCGGATTTGCGCGCGCGCGTCTACGCACGGCAAGTCGATCTGGCGGAACGTGGCGTGGGCACCGCAGCCAATATTGAATCGGCAGAACTGGAAGCATCCGTGGCCCGTCAGGCTGTCTTGTCACGTCGTCAGGCGCTGTCTCAGGCCGAGGCGCGCATGGATCAATCCGAGACACGGCTGGCCCGGGCTCGGATCGCGCTGCGTGAGGCGGAAAAGGAATTGGCCGATACGACCCTGATCGCACCCTTCGATGGCACGCTCAGCGAGACAAACGTCGTGCAGGGTGGTCTGGTGACGGCCAACGAAAAGCTCGCCGTGCTGATTGATCCTGACCGGTTGGAAGTGTCGTTTCGCGTCTCGACCGCCCAATATGCGCGGCTTCTGGACGAGAACGGCGTTTTGGTCCCCGCGCCGGTGACGGCCATTCTGGATGTCTCTGGCATTGATCTGCAGGCAACCGGGGTTATCAGCCGTGCGAGTGTGGCGGTGGGCGAAGGCCAGACCGGGCGGCTTGTCTTTGCGCGCCTCGATCAATCGGTCGGGTTCAAGCCGGGCGATTTTGTGACGGTTCATGTTGAGGAACCGTTGCTGCCGGACGTTGTTCGGCTGCCTGCATCTGCGCTGGACGCGTCCAACACGGTTCTGGTGCTGGGCCAGGAGGACAGGCTGGAGGCGATTTCGGTCGATCTTGTCCGGCGTCAGGGCGATGACGTACTGGTGCGTGGCGATGGATTGTCGGGACGCGAGGTGGTCGAAGCGCGGTCGCCGCTGTTGGGCGCAGGCATTTCCGTGCGGCCCTTGCGGGCGGACGAGACCGCTGCTCCGACCGAACCGGAAATGCTGGAGTTGAGTGCCGAGCGCCGGGCCAAGCTGGTCGCCTTTGTCGAGGCGAACGACCGGATGCCCGCAGAGGCCAAGGCGCGCGTTCTGGCGCGGCTGAACGAAACACGCGTGCCTGCGCAAATGGTTGCCCGCCTCGAAGGGCGGATGGGCGGCTAGTTTGGCGCGCGCGATCCCCAAAGCCGCCGGCGGCATTCTGAGTTACTTTGTGCGGCATAAGACCGTCGCGAACCTTCTTTTGGTTGTGATGCTTGTGGCTGGCGCTGTGGCCATCCCGAATATGCGTGCGCAGTTCTTTCCCGATGTCATCCTCGACAACGTGACAGTGTCGGTCACTTGGGAAGGTGCGGGTGCCGAAGATATCGACGCAGGCATCGTTCAGGTGCTGGAGCCGGGCCTTTTGGCGGTGGAAGGGGTCGAGTCGTCATCGGCTCAGTCCAGTGAAGGATCCGCCCAGATCACCCTGGAATTCGAACCGGACTGGGACATGGGCCGAGCCACGGATGACGTGCAGTCAGCGGTGGATCAGGTCACGGGACTGCCCGATGATATTGACGAGCCGACCGTGCGTCGCGGCGTCTGGAGGGATCGTGTCACCGATGTGGTGATAACAGGCCCTGTCGAACCTCAGCAATTGGGCTTGTTTGCCGATGAATTCGTTTTGCGCCTGTTTGCGGAAGGGGTGACGCGGACCACCATTCAGGGCGTTGCTGCACCGCAGACCCTGATCGAAGTGCCATCGCTGAACCTGATTGCCAATGACGTGACCATGTCAGACATTGCCACGGCCATTGCGGCCGAGGTGGATGCAAATCCTGCGGGCGATGTGACAGGGGCCAATGCCCGCGTCCGCACGGGGACGGAAAAGCGCAGCCCCGAAGAGATTGGCGGCATTGTGCTGCGGTCCAATCCTGATGGCTCAAAACTGCGGGTGCGGGACGTTGCGACGGTCACGCTGTTGGGGAGCAATCGAAACCGCAGCTACTTCGTGGGCGATGATCCGGCGGTCTCGATCCGGGTGGATCGGTCGAACCAGGGCGATGCGCTGGCCATTCAGGCAACGGTCGAAGACGTTGCTGCCAGCCTCGATGCAACTTTGCCGCCTGCAGTTTCCATCGCATTGATCCGAACGCGCGCCGAAGCCATCTCGGGTCGTCTGAACATACTCATCGACAACGGGCTGATGG
>CAYGPT010000166.1:0-2439 GCA_964351755.1 uncultured Rhodobacterales bacterium
TCACCGACTGGGACCTTGCCATCGCAGTGGCGAAAATCCCGGATGATGTTTGGGAACAAGGGCTGGGCGCGGTTGCCGAAGCGATCCGCGAGATTGAGGCGCGCCTACTGATCGAGCGCTTGCCGCAGGTTGAGGAAGTCTTTGAGACCGAAGACGGCCTTTATGATGTGCGCGGTACAATTTCCGAACCTTCAAAACTGGTTGACAGTGTCGCCGCGCGCGTGCGCTTTGCCTATGATCTGGCGGTTCAGAGCAATGCTTGCGACCTAAACGACATGAGCACAGCGGCGAAGCTGTTGCGGCACGCTTTGGACAATTGCCTTGATGATCCAAACGCGATGGAGCAGTTTTTCCGCCAAGCCAGTGCATTGATCAAGGATGGCCTCAAACGCGGCATATTCGGCGAAGACGATACGCTGGATGTGCTGACGCGCACGTTGGATGAAGTCGCGCTTCAGATGCGGTCAGATCATCCGGACGTTGCTGCGGCTGTCGAAGCGCGCACGAAGCAGGCATTGCGCGAGATAGACGAAGCCAAGCGGCTGCAAGCTGCGCAAATGATTGAGGACTTGCGCGAAGGAACCACCGCAAGGCTGAACGCCGAATTGGCACTGGCTGCGGAAACAACGCGGGATGGTTCCAGTGAAGAAGCAACGGCGGAGGCACTCAAACAAACTGGCAACCGCGCGGGCAAAGTGAGCATAGCGGAGCGCGCCAAGAAAGTCGAAGGCTCTGGCGCTATGGCTGGATTGAAGATGATGCTGCGCGCTGACAAAATCGTGGACTTTGTAACGGGCCTCTTTTCCGGCGGTGGGCCAGTGTGACAAGGGCAGTGACGGTCCGCGGGGTGGTGCGATAGCGCCGCCCGTTTTGCTGAAAGCAAACCTATGGTTTGACGGGGCGGACCGGCGCTGCCCGGCGTGCCGCCGGGCGAGGCAGTTTGGCATGGCGAAGCGCTTGCCCCTCTCGCGCATCGCTTTGCGATACGCTGCCGGGCGACGCGCACTGGCTTTGCCAGTGCGCTGGCTAAAACGCGTTGTCGACCGCTTCGGCGGCGCGGGTGATATCGCGCCCCACCCCTTTGGTGGTTTCGCAGGCGGCGAGGCCCATGGCGGCGAGGACGGCGAGCAGGATCAGGCGGGTGCGGGACATGGGACCTCTGGTGTTGTTTACACCCCTCCTACTCCGCGCCAATCGCCCGGTCAAATCCGTGCGCCAAACCTTGCCTTCGTGAATTGCCCTTGCCCTGCCGATCCGGCATACTCCTCCAAATCGAGCAATTCCCAAGCGGCCACCAAACGCGCCGCACGATCCCAGAGGCCCATACAATGACACGCATTCTTGCCTGTTTTGCCGCTTTGCTGATCCTGTCCGCCTGTGGCGGCGGCGGGTCTTCGAGTGTTGGACGGTCCGGCGGGTCCGGCACGATGTTCGCCACCGGTCCGATCTATTCCGCCTGCCAGAGCGGCGGGCGCAAGGCGGCCACCCGCCAGCGCTGTGGCTGTGTGCAGGCGGTGGCCAACACCACCCTCAGCCCCGACGAGCAGCGCCGCGGGGCGGCCCTGTTCCGTGAACCGCATCAGGCGCAGGAAATCCGCCAGTCCGACCGCAGCCGCGACGAGCGGTTCTGGGGCAAGTGGACGTCCTTTGCCCAGCGGGCCGAGCAGGTGTGTACCTGAGTCCCGCTTTCAGAGTGCGCGTATCCAGAATTGCAGCGGTTTTTGCGTCTCGCCCGGCTGGTCCACGTCTTTCCAGCTGAAATGCGCGATTGCGCCGGGCAGGGGGGCATAGCCGCGCCCTGTCCAGAACCCTTCGAGGGACCGGTATTGCGAGGGGTAGAGCGGGTGCCCGCGCGACCGTTTGACCGCGCAAAAGCAGATGTGGCTGTGCCCCAGGTCCCGCGCATGCGCTTCGCGCCGTTCAAAGAACTGCCGTCCGATCCCGTGCCCCCGGTAGCGCGGCAAGAGCACGCTTTCGCCGCAATAGAACGTGCGGGCGATGTCGAGCCCGGAGCCGCTCAGCGCCTCCTGGAAATCCTCGGCATGGTCGGCCAGCGGTGCCCCGGTCGATGCCCCCACCAGCCAGTCCCCGTCATAGCAGCCCACGATGATCGCGTCGTCGTTGACCTGGTAGGCCTGCAGATATGCCCGTTCATAGTTGAGGTCCCCGTCATAGAGGTAGGGCCAGTCCCGGAAGACGGTGATCCTGAGCCGCGCCACATCCTCGAGCGCGTCACCGATCGCGTCCCCGGTCAGCGTCTCGAGCCGGATCACGAGATCTGCCGCACCCAGTCGGCCAGATTGTAGTAGGTGGTGATCCGGCTGATCTGTCCGTTGTCCACGGTGAAGAACGACCCGGCGGGCAGCCGGTAGGTTTGCCCCTTTGCCTCGGGCAGGCCTGCGTCCGTGGCAAGGTACGTGCCGTTCACGGTGTATTCGG
>CAYGPT010000167.1:0-2343 GCA_964351755.1 uncultured Rhodobacterales bacterium
GGTTTGGTCTGGGGCCTAAGCGGAAGCATGCCCGTTGGATGAGCCCGGCACCGCAGCGCATGCTGGTTTTGAGCCCGATGTTAACGGATGCTTCGCGGCGCGCGAGCTTCCGTTTTTGAGGGTGACCTAAAAGCTAGACAATACACGAACGGTGCTCTGAAACGTCTTTGGAAGAAGGTGTTTTGGACGGACGGTCGTCTCGGGCTCTTCGATGCGAAAAAACGAGGAACGGCTTCGACAACTAAAATCTGCTCCCGTCGGTCGCTGATTGGTATGGTGACATCGACCAACACCGACTACCCATTCTTCCGGGCGCAGATCACGGAGACTGCATTGCAATGACACAGGCCCCTTACACCGGTGCATCAGCCCAACCCGAAAAGCTCCGTCGCGCCCTTACGACACCATTGCTGACGCTCTATGGGCTTGGGGTGACCGTCGGTGCGGGTATCTACGTCCTGGTAGGGACGACCGCGGCAGAGGCGGGACCATATGCGCCCGTCTCCTTTCTGATTGCCGCCATCGTCGTGGCCTTCACGGCTTTCTCCTATGCGGAGCTTTCCACGCGATACCCGGTCAGCGCAGGCGAAGCAGCCTATGTCGATGCAGGTTTCAGGTCCGGGAAGCTCGCCACCGTTGTTGGGCTGGCGGTTGCTCTGTCTGGTATGGTGTCGGCGGCGGCTGTTTCGATTGGGGCGGCGTCGTATTTGCAAGGGTTGATCACAGCGCCCCATGCGGTGCTGACCATCGGCGTTGTTATCCTGATGGGCCTAATTGCGCTTTGGGGTATCACCCAGTCGGTGACAGTTGCAGCCATCATCACGCTGATCGAGATCGGTGGACTGATCTTTGTTTCGGTATGGGGTTTTGGGTTTTCGGACCCGTTGGGTTTTGGCTTTGTCGAGATGATACCACCCTTGACCGGACCGCACTGGATCGGCATCGGCGCGGCGTCGCTTCTGGCTTTCTTTGCCTTTGTCGGCTTTGAGGACATGGCCAACGTTGCCGAAGAGGTGAAAGACCCCGTCGCAACCATGCCCAAGGCCATCGTGCTGACGCTGATCATCGCGAGCCTGCTCTATATCGCGACGACGACCGCCATTCTTTTTGCCGTACCCATAGACACGCTTGCCAATTCCGCTGCACCATTGTCGTTGGTTTTCGCCAATGCCCCGGTGCGCATACAACAGAGCTTTGCCATCATCGCTATCGTGGCCACCGTAAACGGCGTCCTGATCCAAATGATCATGGCCTCACGCGTCCTGTACGGTCTGGCAGATCGGGGACAACTGCCTGCTGTTCTAGCCACCGTGTCGCAGCGAACCCAAACTCCCGTTGTCGCAACGCTTGCGGTCGTAGGCGTGATTATCCTGCTGACATTGGCGTTGCCAATCGACGCCTTGGCGGAACGTACCTCACAAATTGTTCTGTTTGTATTCGTCTTGGTGAACGCTGCGCTGGTACGGCTGAAACTCAGGCCTGAAAAACAAACAGACCACTTCCAAGTTCCAATAATCATTCCCGTCTTTGGCGTGCTGACCAGTGTGCTTCTGTTCGGGACGGCGTGGCTTTGACGGTACCACCCGAGTGATTTGGGTGGATTGGCTGTTCGAGAGTGTTTCTCGGGTCAGGGCAAAAGAATCGCGCTTTCGGCACGCCAAACCTGTCATTCGCGCAGGCGCAACGAATCCATCCTTCGTCTGCAAAGCGGCCTTTCAGCCAAGTCCATCGCTGACCATCAATGTCGCGCAGTAAGAGTGCATCACACCCATTGCGGCATCATCTTGCGATCCAATATCGTCCTTTGCACCATCACGTATACAGCGACGGCACCCCAAGCTGCGCGTGAATCTCGTTGACCGAACCTGCATCCATCCCCAGCCCCTGCGCCAGTGAATGCAGGTACTGCGCCTCGGTCTGGCTATCCAGATCAATGGCCAGCAGCGACATCGCATAGACCTGCGGGCCCAGACCCTGCGGCACCTCCGCCACCAGCGCGTTCACGTCCACCGGGCGCTGCATCTCGGCCTGCACGAACGCCGCTTCCTCGGCATCCACGTCACCGCCCAACTGGCCCATCAGCTTTTCCTGCTCGCCCTCATCCAACTTGCCGTCGGATTTCGCGGCCTGGATCATCGCGCGCAGCATCAGCGCAGCGGCGGCCTCCTGATCCGCAGTGGGTTCGATCGGATCCTGCGGGGTCTGGTCAAACGACGAATTCAGCACCTCGCCAAAGCTTGCGTTGTTGGACGCAGGCCGTTTTGCCATCGTACCACCCAGAGCGCCCAAAAGGCCTCCGGCACCGGCGCTCCCTCGGCGTCGCGCGAGACCGTCCGACTGCCC
>CAYGPT010000168.1:0-2343 GCA_964351755.1 uncultured Rhodobacterales bacterium
GCCCCTACGATGCGCAGGACCTGTTCCGCGAGCATCAAGAGGAAATGGGCATCGAGATGGTCGATTTCAAACACATGGTCTGGGTGCAGGAACGCGCCCAGTACGAGGCCATCGACGAGATCAAGGACAAGGATGACATCACCATCCTGAACATCTCGGGCACGGAGTTGCGCCGCCGTCTGTCCGAGGGTCTCGAAATCCCCGAATGGTTCTCCTTCCCCGAAGTGGTGGCCGAGTTGCGCCGCACCAAGCCGCCGCGCAACAAGCAGGGCTTTACCGTGTTCTTCACCGGCTTTTCCGGCTCGGGCAAGTCGACCATTGCCAACGCGCTTATGGTGAAGTTGATGGAAATGGGCGGACGTCCAGTGACGCTGCTGGACGGCGACATCGTGCGCAAGAACCTGTCTTCGGAACTCGGCTTCTCGAAAGAGCACCGTGACCTGAACATCCGCCGCATCGGCTATGTCGCCTCGGAAATCACCAAGAATGGCGGCATTGCGATCTGTGCACCCATCGCGCCCTACGCCGCCACCCGCCGCGCGGTGCGCGAGGACATCGAAGCCTTCGGCGCCTTTGTAGAGGTGCACGTGGCCACCACGATCGAGGAATGCGAACGTCGCGACCGCAAAGGGCTCTACAAGCTTGCGCGGCAGGGCAAGATCAAGGAATTCACGGGAATTTCAGACCCCTACGACGTCCCCGAGAACCCGGAACTGAGCGTCGATACGGAGAACGTGGACGTCGACAACTGCGCCCACCAGGTCCTGCTCAAGCTGGAAAGCATGGGGCTGATCGCAGGGTAAGGCGGGGCGCACAACATGTGCGCCATACGCCGGTCCGTTGAAACAAGTAAGGCGCACCTGTCGGTGCGCCTTTTTTTATAAACCGCCACGTAGGATGGACAATCTGCCCACTCCCGACACCCAGCACCCGTAAGGCGGGCTTCCGCCCGCCATCCATTTCGTTAGCGCAAGAATTGCAATGTCGGTTTTGCGGGACTTAGTTGCCGTTCCCCGGAGCCGAAGGAACGACCGCTTTCCGGAAGGTGATTGAATTTGTTGCTACATCGGGTAGCGGTCCGTCGAACTGAATTTCAGGAACGAGCAATCCGATGGCTGAGAAACATATTTGTTTGATGGGGGATTCCATCTTTGACAACGATGAGTACAATCCAGACGAACTCGGCGTCATCGAACAGATGCGCCGTTCAATTCCAAAAAACTGGTCGGTTTTCAAGGTCGCTGTAGATGGCGATTGCATTGAAGACATCCCTAACCAGCTTGAGAAAGTACCAACTCACACGACAGATATTGTCGTGAGTATCGGCGGAAACGATCTAATGAAATTCCGCCATATGCTCGCGCAGGCTGCGGAAGGAGCCAATCTGGATGAACTCATCGCGTCGCCACTTGCGGATTTTGAAACCGCGTATGATTGGATGTTAGATGAAGTTTCTGAACTTGGCCTCAGAGTAAGCGCCTGCACAGTTTACACCGCCATCCCTTTCGAAGAGCAGGAAATGAAGGATCATGCACCATCTGCGATTGGCGCATTTAACGCCATAATCCAACGTCTCGCAGAAGCTCGCGGTGTATCAGTGATCCGTTTGGACGTGGTATGCTCAGACCAAGGCGACTTTTCGGAAATGTCTCCAATAGAGCCCTCCTCAAGAGGCGGACAAAAGATCGTAGACGCAATTCTTCAGACGCTTGGGCCAAGCTGAGTGGTGCTCGCACCGGAGCGGAGCAGACGTTCGTTTGCGCTGCAGCATCCGTCACTTTGGGCTCAAACCCGACTTTCGCTGCACCGTTCACGCCAAGCACCCGGATCGGAGGCAATCGAAGCGCCGATCCATTGCCAGTCCGCCCAACAGGCTGCCGATTTGGATGGTTTTGGCGCAACTAGCTGGCGTCGCCATATCCTTGATCCGTAAACCGGCCAAAGAGCAGCCTTTTCATCGCCACCCCGCGGAGTGGCAATGGACCAGTGCGGCGAAGTCGCAACCGTTTCAGAACCAGAACCGGGCACAATCCACAATCGGGAAGGTGGGGTTTCGCCCCACCACCCGAAACTCACAAAAACAACGTCCCACTCATCAACACATGCGCCGCCCCGGACACCTTCACGCCTTCAATCGCATCGCGCGGACCCAGCACTTCGACCTGCGCCTGACCGGGTCGTCCCATCCCATGCCCCTGCATGGCGGTGAAGTCAGGGTCTTCGATCAACCCTTCCGCCCACAAATAAGCCGCCATTGCACCCGTCGCAGATCCGGTGAACGGGTCTTCGGGCGGGCTGGGCGGGGCCAGCAGCAGGCGGGAAAACGTGTCACCCTGCGCTGTT
>CAYGPT010000169.1:0-2289 GCA_964351755.1 uncultured Rhodobacterales bacterium
GCCGCGGCCACGCCAAGCATGATGGATGTGCGCATGTGTTCCTCCCTAGAACATGTGCCCGACGCGTGCGCTGTTGTCGCGCGGATTGTAGCCGGGATGAGGCCAGCGTTGCACACTACGGCAATATGTCAAGCGTGGCGAACACCCTTTATGCGGGTTTTTCGCAACTGCAGATGCGGATAATCCACTTTAGCTATTTGAATTAACCTATTGGTTTTGTTCGCCATCAAGCGCCTTCAACCCGTATTTCGCAAAAACCGGAACATAGGCCCCGACTTTCATGGCCCGCTCCGGGTTCGAGGCATTTCCGTCCAGCGCCCGTTTCAAAACGCCCTGAATGATTGCGGCCATCCGGAAAAAGCAAAAGCCAAGGTAAAAGCCGAAATTGTCGATGGTTGGCAATCCCCGGCGCGCGCAGTAGGCCGCAATGAAGTCGGCATCGCTGGGCAGGCCCAAAGCTGCCCGGTCGACACCTTGCAGACCCCGCCCATCACGGCCCGCTGGCAATTGCCATTGCATGATGACCGAAGCGAGATCCGCATAGGGGTGCCCGATGGTGCTCAGTTCCCAATCGAGAACCGCCAGACAGCGTGTGCCTTTCGCCTCAAAGATCAGGTTGTCGATCCGGTAATCCCCATGCACCAACGTGCGTTGTCCGTCGTCCGCGGGCATCTCGGCGGCGAGGCGGTCCATCAGGGTATTCATGGCGGGGATGTCTTGCGTCTCGGATGCGCGATACTGTTTGGACCAACGGCCGATTTGGCGCTCAAGGTAGTGCCCCGGTGGTCCATAGTCGCCAAGGCCTACCGCGTCGACATCCACCCCGTGCAAGGCGGCGAGGACCCTGTTCATGTCGTCCATGACAGCTGTCCGCCCGGCCGTGGTCATGTCCGGCATGGTCGGTTCGTTGAAGTTGCGGCCGACCACGTGGTCCATCACATAGAAGTCAGAGCCGATCACATCCGGATCCTGACAAAGGACATGCATGGTGGCCACGGGCACATCCGAGCCTGCCAGCGCCCGTTGCACCCGGAATTCCCGATCAACCGCATGGGCGGACTTCAGCAATTGCCCCGGCGGCTTGCGCCGCAAGACGTAGTTTCCGGCGTTGGTTTTCAACAAGAAGGTCGGATTCGACTGCCCCCCTTCGAATTTCTGCGCCATCACCGGGCCATCAAACCCCGGCAACACGTCCTTGAGATAGGCAGAGACGGCACCGGTATCGAGTGTTTGCGTGCTCGCCATGTCAGGTCTCAAAGTCTTGCGCCAGGCGCGCGCCCGCGGCCTCATATTCGTGAGCGATCCGGTCCACGATAGCGCCCGCCGGCCCAACAGACTTGACCGCGCCGATGCCCTGACCGGACCCCCAGATGGTTTTCCACGCTTTGGGCTTGCTGGAACCAGAGGCAAAATTCATCGATGAAGCGTCGGCCTGAGGCAGGTTGTCGGGATCCATGCCTGCGTTTTTGACCGACCCGCGCAGATAATTTCCCCAGACACCGGTGAAGAGTGACGAGTAAATGATGTCCTCTGCTCCACTCTCAACGATCATTTGCTTGTAGTCGGCCTGTGCATTCGCTTCATCCGTGGCAATGAAGGGCGAGCCGACATAGCCGAAATCCGCCCCCAGAGCGCGGGCGGCTAGTAACGCCTCGCCCGTAGCGATGGCCCCGGAGAGCGCAAGGGGCCCATCGAACCACTCACGGATTTCACGGATGAGGGCAAAGGGCGATTGTTGGCCTGCGTGACCGCCTGCACCTGCGGCAACGGCCACCAGACCGTCGGCCCCCTTGTCGATCGCCTTGCGCGCAAAGGTGTTGTTGATGATGTCGTGCAAGACGATCCCGCCACAGGAATGCGCCGCCTCGTTGACTTCGACCCTTGCGCCCAGGGACGTGATCCAGAGTGGCACCTTGTGACGTGCACAGATTTCCAGGTCGCGCTCCAGGCGGGTATTGGACCGATGAACGATCTGGTTCACCGCGAAGGGCGCTGCGGGCTTGTCCGGATGAGCCTGATTGTGGCGATCCAGTTCTTCGCTGATCCGGATCAGCCAGGCGTCGAGCAATGGCGGTTCGCCTTCGGCTTCACGCGCGTTCAGTGCCGGAAAGGAGCCGACGATGCCGGCCTTGCATTGCGCAATGACCAGTTCGGGGACCGAAATGATAAACAAGGGGGCTGCGATCATGGGAATACGCAATCCCTGCAAAGCTTTCGGCAAATGCGCGTCCGTTTGATCAGTCACAGTGATGGTCCATTCTTCTCTGTTCCAAAAAATCCCCGCCGGAG
>CAYGPT010000170.1:0-2284 GCA_964351755.1 uncultured Rhodobacterales bacterium
ATCGCATTCCGCCAGCCGTTGCGCGGGCCGGGATGGATACCGGTGCAGCCCGCAGACCCATCATAGATATGGATGCGTATGAACTGAGCCTGAAATCCCGGATGGACCCGACTGCAAGTATCCTCACCGGGATCAATGCGCGGGCACGTGCCGCGCAGGCCCGCATGATCTTTGCCGAAGGTGACGATCCGCGCGTGTTGCGCGCCGCCGTCATGTATCAGCGCTCCGGTTTTGGGACGGCTTTGGTTGTTGGTCGTCCTGACGATGTCAAAGTCAAGCTTGAGGCCGCCGGTCTGGGGGATGCTGCGCGCGAGTTGGAAATCGTCAACGCGGCCAACACCACTCATCTGGACAGCTATAAGGCCCACCTCTACCAACGGCTACAACGCCGTGGTTTTGACAGCGCCGATGTGCACCGGCTGGCCGCCCGTGATCGCCACGTATTCGCCGCCCTGATGCTGGCCCACGGGCATGGCGACGGTCTGGTGACTGGCGCCACGCGCAAGTCTTCTCATATCCTCGACAGGATCAATCATGTCTTTGATGCGGATGCCAACAGCAAGGCGGCAGGGATTACCGCGTTGATCCACAAGGGTCGGATCGTCTTTATCGCAGACACGCTTGTGCACGAATGGCCGGACGAAGAGGATCTGGCTGATATCGCAGAGCAGGCGGCCACGGTCGCCCGGAACATGGGGCTGGAGCCCCGCGTGGCGTTCGTGAGTTTTTCCACCTTTGGATACCCCGTGTCCGAACGCGCGGAGAAAATGCATCGGGCACCGGCTGTTCTGGACAAACGCGGTGTCGATTTCGAATACGAAGGGGAAATGACCGTGGATGTCGCGCTGAACACGAAGGCGCAGCAGGCCTACCCGTTCTCGCGGCTGACCGGACCGGCAAACATCCTCGTGGTGCCCGCGCGGCATTCGGCCAGCATCTCGGTCAAGTTGATGCAGGAAATGGGCAGCGCCACTGTGATCGGCCCGATCCTTGCGGGCGTGGGTGGGTCTATACAGATCTGTTCCTCCAACTCGACCGCCAATGACATTCTGAACATGGCCGTGCTGGCCGCATGCAAGGTCGGCTGATGTCAGTCTGGAACCTTGGATCGATCAATATCGACAATGCCTACCGCGTGCCACATCTGCCGAGTCCCGGCGAAACGCTGAGCGCGGTTTCCTTCCAGCAGGGGCTGGGCGGAAAAGGTGCCAACATGTCTGTCGCAATGGCGCGTGGCGCGGCGCGGGTCACTCATATCGGAGCAGTCGGTACCGACGGCGCGTGGACGGTCGAAAGGTTGTTGGAATACGGTGTCGATACAAGCCGGATCGTCACTATTGCGGGCGAAACGACGGGGCATGCCAATATCGCGATTGCCGAAGATGGCGAAAATCAGATCATCATTCATCCCGGCACAAATCGGATGGTGTCAGAGGATGTGATCGGGTCTGCCTTGGCGGCAGCCTCCCGTGGAGACATCCTCGTGATGCAGAATGAGACAAATGGACAGCATTACGCGGCGCAGGTTGCAAAGCAACTTGGCTTGCAGGTCGTCTATGCGGCCGCACCCTTTGATGCGGATGCGGTCAAAGCCGTGTTGCCCTTTATCGATCTTCTGGTGTTGAACGAGGTTGAGGCAGGGCAGCTTGAAAAAGCGCTGGACCGTGACCTTGCGGACTTGGGCATTGCGAATATCGTTGTCACTTTGGGCGGCGATGGCAGCCGTTGGATCGACGTTTCCGCCGGATCAGAGACACATATTCCAGCCATTCCAGTTGATCCGGTCGACACGACCGGGGCCGGGGACACATTCACCGGCTTTTTGGTTGCAGGCCTGGATCGTGGGTTGCCTATGGCGCAATCGCTCAGGCTTGCGACCCAAGCCGGAGCGCTGATGGTGACCCGGCTTGGCACGGCAGACGTCATCCCCGACCTGAAAGATATCGAGGATGCGCGCTTTGGCTAACTACCGACGAATGGCGCCGCTGATCCCCACAACTGCTTGACGCGCTGGTCTCGACCACAAGCATCGCGATAGGCTTTGTAAGCGTTTGCCTTGGATTTGGGACCAAAGCGGGTCAGGACGATGCCAGACTGTTTGTAATAGTCCTGATGGCCCGCATCGGCTGGATAGAACTCTGATGCCGGCAGCACCGGTGTGACCACCTTCATGCCCAGATCAGCCTGGGCGCGCGCCTTGGCCGTGTTGGCGGCGTTCATCTGCGATGACGTCGCAAAGATAGCCGTTGTGTAAGAGTGCCCGCGGTCGCAAAACTGGCCACCG
>CAYGPT010000171.1:0-2265 GCA_964351755.1 uncultured Rhodobacterales bacterium
AACAACCCCACCAATCGAAACCGCGAGCGTTGTGTTTAGCGCAAGGGTTTGTCCGTTCACAAGCCCCAGCGCGGGATTGCCCTTGCAGACCCGGGCGACGATCCCGATCAGGTTGCCGGGCGCGATCCGGTTGATCACCCCGACGCTGATGGCCTTCATCCAGACCCGAAACGCATCAATCGGCCGCTCCAGACCCAGCGAAAGTTCACGTTGTGTGACCCCAACCGCCTGAGTGCCCGAACAACCGAACATGCCCAAAACCGTCGGCTGGAACCCAAGGGTTGCTTTTGCATTCCTAAAAAGATCGTTGCCGAGCTTGCCGGTTGTCTTCGTTTGTACGACGAGGATATTCGCGCGCTCGGTCGTACGATGTTCGAAAACGGGTTCGTTCTGGTCGATATGGACACGTACTTTGTGGTTCTGGGCATCAAAACCTGCACAAACTACCGCAGCGCGAAAACAGACGTCGTTGCGATGGCCGGCGATGACCAAAGCAGCGACGGCTGAGCTGCCGCCGGTTGCGACGGCACCAAAACAAGGTGGCCGCGACCCGCGGGTGCTGTGAGCCACTGAAACGCGGTACAGGTTCGGGTTATGCCGGATCACTCCACCAACCGTTGCGCGCTGCCCGAGACGCGCACCGCCGGGGTTGCCCGCAAGGGGCTGCGCGCAGGCAAACGGTCAGGTGCGCCCACATCTTTCTTTACGCACGAATGCCCGAGAACTTTTCCTGCCACGCGACCCGGTCGTCGTCACTGACCTTGGCAAAGAGGTTGTCGGGCACGGTGAAGGCGTGACCGGCGGCCAGTTGCGCGACGGCTTGGCGGGCATTTGTCGGCCAGTCGGTGCTGTGCGGTCGCATGGCGTCCTGCATCCGGGTCGCGGCATCGGGGATGAAAGGCGCGGACAAGACCGCATAAAGCGCAATCAGGTTCAGACCGAGGCGGATTTGCATCGCGGCCTTGGCTTCATCTTCCTTGATCGTGGCCCATGGCGCGGCCGCCTGCAGGTATTCATTGCCGGCCACCCAGATCGCCCGGAGTTCCTGCGCGGATTTGCGGACTTCCATCGCGTCCATCAGGTCTGCATAGCGCGCGATGCGGGTGTCGAGGTTGGAAATCAGCTCCTCTTCCAGCGGGCCGAAGGTGCCGCCCTCCGGCACGGTCTCTCCGAATTTCGAGCGGCAGAATTTGGTCACACGGCTGGCGAAATTTCCCAGCACATCCGCCAGATCCTTGTTCACGCCCTGTTGGAACAGCTCCCATGTGAACTCGGTGTCGGATGTTTCGGGACAGTTCGACAATAGCCACCAGCGCCAATAATCGGCGGGCAGCAGGGACAAAGCCTGGTCCATGAACACGCCGCGCCCCTGGCTCGTGCTGAACTGGCCGCCCTCGTAATTAAGGTAGTTGAACGATTTCAGATGGTCGACCATCTTCCACGGCTCTGCGGACCCCAGAATTGTTGCCGGAAAGCTGAGAGTGTGGAACGGCACGTTGTCCTTGCCCATGAACTGGGTATAGCGGACGTCTTCGGCCCCCTTGTCGGTGCGCCACCAGCGCTCCCAATCCGCTCCGCCCTGGGCGTCGGCCCATTCGCTGGCACAGGCGATGTATTCGATGGGGGCGTCGAACCAGACGTAAAACACCTTGCCTTCCATGCCCGGCCATTCCGCGCCGCCGCGGCGCACGGGTATTCCCCAGTCCAGATCACGGGTGATGCCGCGATCTTGCAAGCCGTCGCCATCATGCAGCCATTTCTTGGCAATTGACGTGGTCAGGATCGGCCAGTCTGTCTTGCTGTCGATCCATGCATCCAGATCGTCCTTGAGGGCAGACTGACGCAGATAGAGATGCTTGGTTTGCCGCACTTCCAGATCGGTTGAGCCGGATATGGCGGAACGGGGATCGATCAGATCGGTTGGATCCAGTTGCTTGGTGCAGTTTTCGCACTGATCACCGCGTGCCTTGTCATACCCGCAGTTGGGGCAGGTCCCCTCGATATACCGATCCGGCAAAAAGCGGCCGTCCGCATTCGAATAGACCTGCTTTTCCTCGACTTCGCGGATCAACCCTTCGTCGGCCAGTCGGCCAGCAAAATGCTGTGTCAATCTGTGGTTTTGTGCAGAAGACGACCGTCCGAAATGGTCAAAGGACAACCGGAAACCCTTGGCGATCTCGGCCTGAACCGCGTGCATCTCGGCGCAATATTCGGCGACCGGCTTGCCGGCCTTGGCTGCGGCCAGTTCAGCGGGTGTGCCATGCT
>CAYGPT010000172.1:0-2248 GCA_964351755.1 uncultured Rhodobacterales bacterium
TGTGGGGATTGTCGACCAGCGCGCCGTCAACCATGACCTTTGGGGCCAGAGCGTTAAAGATGTCGGACTGGGAAAAGGCGGTGAAGGCCGGGCCGTTGAACTGGCTGGCAAAGACGATGCCGTCATAGCCGATGCGCACTTCGATGATGTCTGTCACGCCATTTTCGGCACAGACAGCGATCTCGTTTTCGCGGATGGCGCGCGATGCATTGGCGATGTCGGTATGCTCGGTGCCCACGCCTTGGCAAAAGCGCTTGAGGCCGGCAGAGGATCCGCCGGATTCCACGACCGGTGTCGGGAAATCAAAGTTTTCGCCGAACGCTTCGGCCACGATGGACGCATAAGGCAGCACGGTCGAAGAGCCGGCAACCTGTACCTGGTCGCGCGCAGCAGCAGTTGTGGCAGCCATCGCAGAGATCGCAAGAGCCGAGGTTGTGAGTTTCACAAAGGACATGAATGTCTCCTGTTAGGGTATCAGTGATCCCCCCCATGGGAATCTTGCTCCCCGTCTAGGCGGGGCGCGCAATGCTTTTGTGACGGTTGTGTAACGGTTTTATGACAGACTGGATGTTTCTACCTGAGGTCTGATCAGATCATCCCGCCATCGGACAAAAGCGGCAAAAGTACGGTAAAGGTGGTCCCCTGCCCCAACTCGCTTTCGACCCGCAACCGGCCGCGGTGCCGGTTGATGATGTGTTTGACAATGGCAAGGCCCAGACCGGTACCGCCCAGTGCCCGGCTGCGGTGATCGTCGCCGCGATAAAAGCGTTCCGTGAGGCGCGGCAAATGCACAGCGTCGATACCGGGGCCATAGTCCGTCACACGCACCCTTGCGCCGGGTGCGCGCAAGGCGGGTTCGCGCGCACTGATCGTCAGGCTGACCGTGACCCGCCCTCCGGTGCCGCCATATTTGATCGCGTTCTCGATCAGGTTGGTAAAGATCTGCTTCAACTGATCCGCATCGCCGTTCATCATCGCCGGATCGTCACCCAGATCCAGTTCGAACGCGACACCGGCTTCGTCCGCAAGCGGACGCAGCGTGCGCACCGTCGAGGTGATGGCATCGACCAGTGACACAACGGAAGTCGGACGCACCCGTTCGTCGCCTTCCACCCGGTTCAGCGACATCAGATCGCCCACCAGCCGGTTCATCCGTCCCGCCTCGTCCTGCATGATGTTCAAGAACCGCTCCGAGGCGGCGCGATCTTCGCGGGCCGGGCCGCGCAGCGTCTCGATGAACCCCATCAGAGCTGTCAGCGGGGTGCGCAGTTCGTGGCTGACATTGGCGACAAAGTCGCGGCGCATCTGACCGGCCTGCTCAACATGGGTAATGTCTTCGAACACCAGTACGACGACACCGCGCCCATTGCGGCCCACACCCGGCACGGCGCGGCAGCTGACCTTGTAGGTGGTATCCTGCGCGCCATCGTTGCTGAGATAACGCGTGCTGCGCGCGATACTGTCCTGCAAGGTCGCCTCAACCGCGTCCAGCAACGCAGGCTGGCGCAGCATCGTGACATAGTTCATCCCGATGGCCTGTCCGCCAATCAGGGTCAGCGCTTCGATATTGGCCGCCATGATCCGCTCGGCGCTGTCGATCACAAGCACCGGCAGCGGAATGGAGGCCAGCATTGCTTCGATGGCGTCGTTGGTCATGGCCCGGGTCCGGCTCCCTACTCCGCCGCAGCTTTCACGGCGGCAGTGAACACATCGCACAAGGTCTGCGGGTCTTCCAGCCCGACCGAGACGCGGAAAAACCCTTCGGACATGCCAAGCTCTGCGCGACGCTCTGGTGTCATCGCCCGGTGCGATGACGACGCGGGGTGCGACACGGTTGTGCCCACGTCGCCCAGTGTCGGCGCGAAATTCAAACCCTCGGCCGCCCGCGCAAAGGCATTGGCCTGCGCCCGGCCGCCGGGAATTTCAAAGCTGACCATATTGCAGAACTGATCCTTGAGCAGGATCGCTGCCTGTTCGCGGTCCGGATGATCATGGCGCCCCGGGTAGATAACGCGTTTTACACCCTCCAGCCCCGCCAGATGATCGGCCAGCACGGCCGCGGTGGATTGCGCGCGATCAAAGCGCAGATCAAAGCTGAGAATGCCGCGCTCGGCCAGCCAGCAATCAAAGGGGCTGGGCGTCATCCCGGTCGTGACGGTAAAGACTCGCAGTTGCGTGTTGATGTCCTTGTCGCGCGCGGCCACATAGCCCAGCATCACATCCGAGTGCCCGGCGAGCAGCTTGGTGA
>CAYGPT010000173.1:0-2224 GCA_964351755.1 uncultured Rhodobacterales bacterium
CGATGCCGCACGATCTGACTTCAGAATCACAGGACCATGTTCTGTCAGTCAATGCGGGCGGCGCATCATCGGTTGTATTGGTGTGCGAGCATGCCTCAAATCACATCCCGGCGGACCTGGACGACTTAGGTTTGTCAGCGGATGCCCAGGCAAGCCATGCCGCATGGGATCCGGGTGCGATGGCGGTTGCGAGCCGAATGGCGCAACAGTTGGATGCACCTTTGATCGCCAGCGGCGTGTCACGTCTGGTGTACGACTGCAATCGCCCGCCCACCGCGCCGGACGCGATGCTCGCCCGCAGTGAGGTGTTCGACATCCCGGGCAACATGGATCTCACACAGGCCGACCGGGATGCACGCACCAAAGCCTATTACCGCCCGTTCGAAGCTGCCTTGCGCGCTGTCCTGCACCGGGTTGCGCATCCGGTTCTGGTGACGGTCCACAGTTTCACGCCCGTCTATCATGGGGTCTATCGACCGGTTGAAATCGGGATCCTGCACGACAGGGACACGCGCCTTGCAGATGCCATGTTGGACGGCGCGCCCACGCATACGGCCGCCAATGTGCAGCGCAATGCGCCTTACGGACCGCAGGACGGTGTGACGCATACGCTGAAGGTGCACGCCCTTCCGGGGGGTCACCAGAACGTCATGCTTGAGATCAGAAGTGACCTGATCCAGACGCCCGAGCAGCAAGTTGCGATGGCCAAGACGCTCGCGGACTGGATCGTGGATGCCTGTGCGCAGCTCAAAGTCCCCGGAGACGTGCAATGTCGGGCGTGATGCGCGCCTATATCGGGGCGGTCGATGCGGTGAACTACCGGATCGGCCGTCTGATCATGTATTTCATCTTTGTGCTGATGGGGGTCCTGCTGTGGTCGTCCATCAGCAAGACGTTCTTTCTGCCGTCACTCTGGACGCTGGAAATGGCCCAATTCGTGATGGTGGCCTATTACATCCTTGGCGGACCCTATTCGATCCAGATGGGATCGAACGTGCGGATGGATCTGCTTTATGGGGAATGGTCGCTGCGCAAAAAGGCGTGGTTCGACCTGATCACAGTCCTTTTCCTGATCTTTTACCTGTGTGTGCTGCTGTACGGCGCCGTCAGCTCAACTGCCTATTCCCTTGGATATTGGGGCACCGAGCCGTTTTCATTCCTTGGCGGCATCGTGTTCGGTACCGAAGAGGTGGGCCGGATGGAGCGGTCGTCGACCGCGTGGCGGCCATACCTCTGGCCGGTCAAGTCGATCATGGTTCTGGGCATGTTCCTGATGCTGCTCCAGTGTATCTCGGAACTTCTCAAGGATGTTTTACGCCTGAAGGGTGAAGCGATCTGATGTCTTACGAGTTGATTGCAACCCTGATGTTTTCATCGATGATGCTGATGCTCTTGACCGGGCAGCGTGTGTTTGGGGCCATTGGCTTTATCGCCGTGGTCGCGGCCTTGCTGCTTTGGGGGGACAAGGGCGGATTTGACATCGGCTTTTCCGCGGCGATGAAGCTGATGAAGTGGTATCCGCTGCTGACGCTGCCGATGTTCATCTTCATGGGCTACGTGCTGTCAGAGAGCAAGATCGCCGACGATCTTTACCGGATGTTCCATGTCTGGATGGGGGGGCTGCGCGGCGGGCTCGCGATCGGGACGATTGGCCTGATGGTCCTGATCTCGGCCATGAACGGGCTGAGTGTGGCGGGCATGGCCATCGGGTCAACAATTGCCCTGCCCGAGCTCTTGAAGCGGGGCTATGACAAGCGCATGGTGACGGGGGTCATTCAGGCCGGATCGAGCCTCGGGATTCTTGTGCCGCCGTCCGTCGTCTTGGTCCTCTATGCGATGATCGCGCGGCAACCTGTGGGCCAGTTGTGGCTGGCAGGCGTAATCCCAGGTCTGATGATGGCTACGCTCTTTATCGTCTACATCATCATCCGGTGTCGGATAAACCCGGTCCTGGGTCCGGTACTTGACAAAAGCGAGCGCGAAATCCCGCGCGCCGAAAAACTGCGGCTGCTGCGCGCCGGATTGCTGCCTGTTGGCATTTTCGCCACCATGATGGTGCCTTTCGTGAACGGCTGGACGTCGCTGGTCGAAAGTTCGGCCATCGGGGCGCTGGCGGCTTTTGCGGCGGCTGTCCTCAAGGGGCGGATGACGCGGGAAGTGTTCGAAAACTCGGTGCGAAACACCCTTGGCATCACCTGCATGTTCATGTGGATCATCCTTGCGG
>CAYGPT010000174.1:0-2224 GCA_964351755.1 uncultured Rhodobacterales bacterium
CGATGCCGCACGATCTGACTTCAGAATCACAGGACCATGTTCTGTCAGTCAATGCAGGCGGCGCATCATCGGTCGTGTTGGTGTGCGAGCATGCGTCCAATCACATCCCTGTGGACCTGGACGACTTGGGCTTGTCAGCGGATGCGCGGGCAAGCCATGCCGCGTGGGATCCGGGTGCGATGGCGGTTGCGAGCCGAATGGCGCAACGGTTGGATGCACCTTTGATCGCCAGCGGCGTGTCGCGTCTGGTGTACGACTGCAATCGCCCGCCCACCGCGCCGGACGCCATGCTCGCCCGCAGTGAGGTGTTCGACATCCCGGGCAACATGGATCTCACACAGGCCGACCGGGATGCACGCACCAAAGCCTATTACCGCCCGTTCGAAGCTGCCTTGCGCGCTGTCCTGCACCGGGTTGCGCATCCGGTTCTGGTGACGGTCCACAGTTTCACGCCCGTCTATCATGGGGTCTATCGACCGGTTGAAATCGGGATCCTGCACGACAGGGACACGCGCCTTGCAGATGCCATGTTGGACGGCGCGCCCACGCATACGGCCGCCAATGTGCAGCGCAATGCGCCTTACGGACCGCAGGACGGTGTGACGCATACGCTGAAGGTGCACGCCCTTCCGGGGGGTCACCAGAACGTCATGCTTGAGATCAGAAGTGACCTGATCCAGACGCCCGAGCAGCAAGTTGCGATGGCCAAGACGCTCGCGGACTGGATCGTGGATGCCTGTGCGCAGCTCAAAGTCCCCGGAGACGTGCAATGTCGGGCGTGATGCGCGCCTATATCGGGGCGGTCGATGCGGTGAACTACCGGATCGGCCGTCTGATCATGTATTTCATCTTTGTGCTGATGGGGGTCCTGCTGTGGTCGTCCATCAGCAAGACGTTCTTTCTGCCGTCACTCTGGACGCTGGAAATGGCCCAATTCGTGATGGTGGCCTATTACATCCTTGGCGGACCCTATTCGATCCAGATGGGATCGAACGTGCGGATGGATCTGCTTTATGGGGAATGGTCGCTGCGCAAAAAGGCGTGGTTCGACCTGATCACAGTCCTTTTCCTGATCTTTTACCTGTGTGTGCTGCTGTACGGCGCCGTCAGCTCAACTGCCTATTCCCTTGGATATTGGGGCACCGAGCCGTTTTCATTCCTTGGCGGCATCGTGTTCGGTACCGAAGAGGTGGGCCGGATGGAGCGGTCGTCGACCGCGTGGCGGCCATACCTCTGGCCGGTCAAGTCGATCATGGTTCTGGGCATGTTCCTGATGCTGCTCCAGTGTATCTCGGAACTTCTCAAGGATGTTTTACGCCTGAAGGGTGAAGCGATCTGATGTCTTACGAGTTGATTGCAACCCTGATGTTTTCATCGATGATGCTGATGCTCTTGACCGGGCAGCGTGTGTTTGGGGCCATTGGCTTTATCGCCGTGGTCGCGGCCTTGCTGCTTTGGGGGGACAAGGGCGGATTTGACATCGGCTTTTCCGCGGCGATGAAGTTGATGAAGTGGTATCCGCTGCTGACACTGCCGATGTTCATCTTCATGGGCTACGTGCTGTCAGAGAGCAAGATTGCGGACGATCTTTACCGCATGTTCCATGTCTGGATGGGGGGCTTGCGGGGTGGTCTGGCCATCGGCACCATTGGCCTGATGGTCCTGATCTCGGCCATGAACGGGCTGAGCGTTGCGGGCATGGCCATCGGGTCAACAATTGCTCTGCCCGAGCTTTTGAAGCGGGGCTATGACAAGCGCATGGTGACGGGGGTCATACAGGCCGGGTCAAGCCTTGGGATTCTTGTGCCGCCGTCTGTCGTCTTGGTCCTCTATGCGATGATCGCGCGGCAACCTGTGGGCCAGTTGTGGCTGGCAGGCGTAGTGCCGGGGCTGATGATGGCTGCGCTTTTTATCATCTATATCATCATCCGGTGTCGGATAAACCCGGTGCTGGGTCCAGTTCTTGATGCAAGCGAGCGCGACATCCCGCGCGCGGAAAAACTGCGGTTGCTGCGCGCGGGATTGCTGCCCCTTGGCATTTTCGCCACCATGATGGTGCCTTTCGTGAATGGTTGGACGTCGCTGGTTGAAAGCTCCGCCATCGGGGCGCTGGCGGCTTTTGCGGCCGCTGTCCTCAAGGGGCGGATGACGCGGGACGTGTTCGAGAATTCGGTGCGAAACACCCTTGGCATCACCTGCATGTTCATGTGGATCATCCTTGCGG
>CAYGPT010000175.1:0-2200 GCA_964351755.1 uncultured Rhodobacterales bacterium
GGCGTAGGCGGCGGCGGCGGAGGCGTAGGCGGCGGCGTCCGTCAACCACTCCACATCAGCGGTGCGTGGCTTGGGTCGCACCGCTGACGTGAGCGTACATCGCAGCGCAGTCAGCGCAAGCCGTTCTGCCCCATCCGCGTCATATCTGCCAAGATTTGCCGCCACCCGCAATGCTGCACGGCTGGCCATCACGCACCGCGCCTCGGGGCTTTGGATTTCTAACCACGCGTTTACGGCTATAATATCCGACCAATCCACCTCAGCCATGCGCCAGCCCCGCCCGTCTCACCATCTTCGTGCCATCCCGCATCCGCTGTTTTTTGCAACCATGGCATCCCTCCGCCCTGTCCGCAATTTCTACTGTGCCAGCCCCCATTCACCCTTCCTTAACAAACCCCACCGCACGCCCCGTTAACCGGGCAAACGGTGCATGGGGGGGTGCACAGGGGGTGCACGCCCGGTGCATGGCCGGTGACACCCGGATTCTCCATGAAACACAGGCGTTAACACCCGATTCGCGCGCCCGTTCGAAACCACCCCGCGATCCGTTGCACGGCGCGGCATTCAGGGCCATTGACCGCACCCGCGTTCCGCTACATATCCAAGCCCATGACACCGCTTTCACATATCCGCAATTTCTCAATCGTCGCCCATATCGACCACGGGAAATCCACGCTCGCCGACCGCCTGATCCAGTCGACCAACACGGTCTCTGAACGGGATATGAAGGCGCAACTCCTTGATTCCATGGACATCGAGCGCGAGCGCGGGATCACCATCAAGGCGCAGACCGTCCGCATCAACTACACCGCCCGGAACGGCGAAGAGTACGTGCTGAACCTGATCGACACGCCCGGCCATGTGGACTTTGCCTATGAAGTGTCGCGCTCGATGCGTGCGGTCGAAGGGTCGTTGCTGGTCGTGGATGCGTCCCAGGGGGTCGAGGCGCAGACCCTCGCCAACGTCTACCACGCCATCGACGCTGACCACGAAATTGTCCCCATTCTCAACAAGATAGACCTGCCCGCCGCCGATTGCGACCGGGTCGCCGAACAGATCGAGGATGTGATCGGCATCGACGCCTCAGGTGCCATCCGGGTGTCCGCCAAGACCGGCGTGGGTATCGCCGAAACGCTCGAAGCCATCGTGCACCACCTGCCCGCGCCCAAGGGCGACGAGAACGCCCCGCTCAAGGCGATGCTGGTGGACTCGTGGTATGACAGCTATCTCGGTGTCATCGTTCTGGTCCGCATCATCGACGGGCGGCTGAAAAAGGGCGACAGGGTGCGGTTCGTGTCCAACGGCACCGTGCACCATGTGGACCGCATCGGCGTGTTCCGCCCCGCGATGCAGGTGTTCGACAGCCTCGGTCCCGGTGAGATCGGGTTCTTGACGGCCTCCATCAAGCAGGTGCGCGATACCCGTGTGGGTGATACGATCACGCACGAACGCACGCAAGTCACCCCGCTGCCCGGCTTCAAGCCCGCGCAACCCGTTGTTTTCTGCGGCCTGTTTCCAGTAGACAGCAACGAATTCGAAGACCTGCGCGACGCCATCGACAAGCTGGCGCTGAACGATGCCTCCTTCAGTTTCGAGATGGAAACGTCGGCGGCCCTCGGCTTCGGCTTTCGCTGCGGCTTCCTTGGCCTGTTGCACCTCGAGGTGATCCGCGACCGGATCGAGCGGGAATATGACATCGACCTGATCACCACGGCCCCGTCCGTGGTCTATCACGTCTACATGCGTGACGGGACCATGGCGGAGCTGCACAACCCCGCCGACATGCCGGACCTGTCCATCGTCGACCACCTCGAAGAACCGCGGATCAAGGCGACGATCCTTGTGCCGGACGACTACCTTGGGGACGTGCTCAAGCTGTGTCAGGAACGGCGGGGCATCCAGATGGACCTGACCTATGCGGGCAGCCGCGCGATGACGGTCTATGACCTGCCGCTGAACGAGGTGGTGTTCGATTTCTACGACCGGCTGAAATCGGTGACCAAGGGCTATGCGTCCTTCGACTATCAACTGACGGGGTACCGGCAGGACAATCTGGTCAAGATGTCGATCCTTGTGAACGACGAACCCGTGGACGCGCTGTCGATGATGGTCCACCGCGACCGGGCCGAGATGCGGGGGCGGGCGATGGTGGAAAAGCTCAAGGACCTGATCCCGCGCCACATGTTCAAGATCCCGATTC
>CAYGPT010000176.1:0-2188 GCA_964351755.1 uncultured Rhodobacterales bacterium
CGGATTTCGAAGTGCATCCCGAAGACGCGGGCCTGCCGGTCCATCCCTTCGAAGATATCATCGGCGGCTCCCCCGAAGAAAACGCTGTCGCCTTTCGCGCACTACTGGATGGCGCACCCGGCGCCTACCGGGATGCGGTGCTGCTCAATGCCGCTGCCGCCCTCAAGGTGGCGGGCGTTGCGCGCAACCTCAAAGAGGGCGTCGCCGCAGCACAACAAAGCATCGACAGCGGGGCCGCAATGGCTAAAATCAAAGCGGTCGCCAAGATCAGCCAAAGCAGTTGATTTCTTTCGGCCATAAATATCCCGGGGGTCCGGGGGCTGGCCCCCGGTCCTGTTCCAACAATCAAGAGCCTACGCCATGACCAACACGATCCTCGACCGCATCAAGGCCTACAAGCTGGAAGAAGTTGCCGCCGACAAAGCCGAGAAACCCCTGGACGTGCTGGAAATCGCGGCACGCAGTGCCAATCATGTGCGTCCCTTTGGGGACGCATTGCTGCAAGCCGGGCGCACAGGCTATGGGCTGATTGCCGAAATCAAGAAGGCCAGCCCGTCCAAAGGTCTGATCCGCGATGACTTTGACCCCGCCGTCCTCGCCGAAAACTATGAGGCAGGCGGGGCAACATGTTTGTCCGTGCTGACGGATACCCCCAGCTTTCAGGGGGCCAAGGACTATCTGGTGCAGGCCCGCGCCGCGTGCGAATTGCCAGTTCTGCGCAAGGATTTCATGTATGATCCTTATCAGGTGATCGAGGCCCGCGCCCTCGGGGCCGACTGCATCCTGATCATCATGGCCAGCGTCAGTGACGAACAAGCCGCCGAACTCGAAGCAACCGCGCTCGAGTGGGGGATGGACGTGCTCATCGAAGTGCATGATCTGCCGGAGCTTGAGCGGGCGAGCCTGTTGACAAGCAAACTGATCGGGATCAACAACCGCGATCTCAAAACCTTTGAGACCAGCCTCGACACAACCCGCAAACTGTCCAAACTGGTGCCCGCCGGTCGGATGATCATATCCGAAAGCGGGCTGAGCACGCCCGCTGATCTGGCGGACATGGCAATGTACGGGGCCCGCAGCTTTTTGATCGGGGAAAGCCTGATGCGTCAGGACGATGTCAGCGCTGCAACACGCGCCCTTCTGGCCAACCCGCTGGTGGTTGGTGGGGGCATGTGACATGGCGCTGACACATTTTGACAGCGACGGTGCGGCTCATATGGTCGATGTGTCGGACAAGGCCGTCACACACCGTATTGCCGTTGCCGAAGTCTGGATCAAGATGAAGCCTGAAACCTTTGATATCATTACCGAAGGGCGTGCCAAAAAAGGGGACGTGATCGGAGTTGCTCGCCTGGCCGGCATCATGGGGGCCAAGAAAACCGCTGACCTCATCCCGCTGTGTCACCCCCTGCCGATCACCAAGGTAGCGGTTGATCTGACACCCGATGCGGCACTGCCCGGGCTGCGGATTACGGCCACGGTCAAGACCACCGGCCAGACCGGTGTCGAGATGGAGGCGCTGACAGCCGCCTCGACCTGTGCGCTGACTGTTTACGACATGGCCAAGGCCGTGGACAAAGGTATGGAAATCGGTGGTCTGCGCGTCGTTCTGAAAGATGGTGGAAAATCCGGGCGCTTTGAGGCGACATGATCACCGTTGCGCAAGCGCTTGAACATCTTTTTGAGCTCGCAGATCCTTTACCGCAGGTGTCTGTCCCATTGCGGGAGGCGGCCGGGCGGGTTCTGGCCCAGCCTGTGGCCGCCACGCGGACGCAGCCGCCTTTTGCTGCGTCGTCGATGGATGGCTATGCCATCAAATCGGTCGAAGCTGACTTGCACGCCCAGTTCAAGGTTATCGGCGAAGCGGCGGCCGGTCACGGATGGCCGGGCACATTGGGGCCCGGACAGGCTGTGCGCATCTTTACCGGTGCGCCCGTCCCGGATGGCGCGGACAAGGTCATCATCCAGGAAGATGTCGAACGCAGCGGCACTATGATCACACTGACGGATGGCCCGGAGACCAAGGATAACATTCGCCCCGCCGGCGTGGACTTTGAGGCAGGCAAAGTGCTGCTGGCACCGCCACGCCGCCTCGGTTCCGGTGACGTTGCCTTGCTGGCGGCGATGAATGTGGTGAACGTCCCCGTTGTCCGCAAACCCGTAATCGCAATCATTGCCACCGGCGATG
>CAYGPT010000177.1:0-2183 GCA_964351755.1 uncultured Rhodobacterales bacterium
TATTGCCCGGAATGGCGCGGACCGCATCGACAAACTGCGCCGTGTCACGGATCGCGGTCGCTGCATCCGCATCCCGGTAGTAGTCCGGGCACCCGTGCGGATCATCCATCGCCACCCGTCCGACCAACGCACGCTGGCCCTGCGCCACGCACGTCTCGGCAAGGCACAGACTGGCAGGCCCGTGGATCGTCGCAAAATACACCGCCGTTGTGGTTCCATTGGCCAGCAGACGTCGCACCAACGCGTCGTAGACCCGGCTGGCGAAGGCCACATCGGCATATCGCGCTTCAAGCGGAAAGGTGTAGGTCTGCAACCAGTCCTCAAGCGGGACGTCAAGGGCGGTGCCCAGTTGGGGAAATTGCGGTGCGTGAATGTGCAGATCGACAAGGCCCGGGATCAACGTCCCCTGCCCGCGCAGATCAATCACATCCGAGGTTTCTGTGGCATCAAAAGACGCCACAGAGGTGATTTCGCCGCCAGTATCCACGGACACAAGCGCATCCGCGATACGCTCGATCCGGCCCCGTTCCGGGGTGTGGATCAGATCGGCCCGAAACAAAGGCACGCAGGCGCGCCCTTATTGCGGAATGCGCGTTTCGACACCCGCCACCAGCCAGTCGATGCTGGCCATGGCTCCGTCCTCGATCACAACGCCCTCGGCCAGACGCTCCGTGCCTTCCTGATCCACAATCGGACCTGTCAAAGGATGAAACTCACCCGCACGAATGGCCGCATCAGCCGCTTCGATCTTGGCCATGGTTTCGGCAGAGATCTTGTCGGACCAGCTTTTTACATCCACCGTGTTGTCGGCCATACCGCCCCAGAAGGCCGTCCCTTCAAAGGTGCCATCGATCGTGGCTTGGGTGCTTTCGATGAAATAGCTCGACCAGTCCGCGATTTGCGATGCCAAGAGCCAGTTCGGTGCATATTCCTTCATGTCGGACGAGGTATTGATGACCCACACGCCCTCTTCCTCGGCCACGGTCACGACGGACGGTGTATCCTGATAGAGGGAATAGATCACGTCCGCCTCCTGTGCCATCAGCGCGCGGGCACTTTCCTGCGCCTTGGGCGGATCAAACCACGAGTTCAGCCAGACCACCTTGATCGTGACATCCGGGTTCACCTCCTGCACACCAAGGGCAAAGCCGTTGATCATGCCCACAACTTCCGGAATCGCATAAGCGGCCACGATGCCCACGGTGTTGCTCTCGGTCACATCTGCCGCAGCCATGCCGACGAGATACGAGCTTTCATAGTTCCGGCTCTGGAAGTTGCCGAAATTGGGCGCAAGCTTGTAGCCCGACGCATGGATGAACGTCATGTCGGGACGCTGCTCCGCCAGCTTCAAGCCATCGTTCATATACCCGAACGAACCCAGCATGATCATCCCGGCCCCTTGTGCCGCCATCTGGTTCATGATGCGCGCCGCGTCCGGGCCTTCGGGCACGTTTTCGACAAAGATGGTTTCGACCTTGTCGCCGAAATGCTCTTCGATGGCTTGCCGCCCGTGGTTCAGTTCCGCAGACCAGCCCACATCGGCGATGGGCGATGGAAACAGAAATCCGATCTTCAGCTTGTCCTGGGCGGCGGCAGGCAAGGCCAGCGCCGTGACGGTCGCGGCCGCTGTCAGCGTTATTTTCAGGGGTCTTGGCAGCATGTTTGGTCCTCTCGTTGGGTTCGGTTTCAGTTGAGTTTCAGGGTCGCGCCAAGGCTGGCGGGACTGTTGAGGCGGATAAAGACGGGATTGCGCGAAATGACGGCCAGCATCACGATGGTCACGATATACGGCATGGCCGACATCAGCTGGCTGGGCACATTTACGCCAAAAGCCTGAATGGAAAGCTCAAGCAGCGAGATCGAGCCAAAAAGATACGCCCCAAAGGCCACCCGCTTGACGATCCACGTGCCAAAGACGGTCAGGGCCACCACGATCCAGCCACGCCCGGCAATCATCCCTTCGGCCCAAAGCGGTGTGTAGGCCGTTGACATATAGGCCCCGCCGATGCCCGCCATCGCCCCGCCAAAGGCCACGCAGCCGGCGCGGATCAGACGCACCTTCAGCCCAAGCGCATGCGCACTTTCGGGGCTTTCGCCAATGGCGCGGATGATCAGGCCCAGTTTGGTCCGGTGCAGCAGGTACCAGGTGGCAAAGATCAGAACGATGCTCAGGTAAACCATCA
>CAYGPT010000178.1:0-2030 GCA_964351755.1 uncultured Rhodobacterales bacterium
TGTCACACCCACCCGTCGCCGCGAACCTCAGCCACTTGCAATTGCGACACAGCCTGCCTATTTCGACGCTTCAGGGCTCAGGCCCCTGCCCTCCGCATGTGGTGAAGTCCTGAAATTCGCTCTGATCTCGACAGGTCGCAGCCCGGCAACGCGGAGACCCAAGGCCCATGCGCGACCTCTCAAGGAGACGGATATGGATACCCAACTTCCCACGCGGAAGGCCCTCAAGGCGCAAGCCAAACGGTTGCGGGCCACTTTGACGACTGCCGGAACACCCTGCAGTCACGCACAGGCCCTCGAAGCGATTGCACATCAGTGGGGGGCGCGCGACTGGAACACGCTCAGCGCCCGGGCGCCCGACACACAAACGCATGGTTTTCACACCGGCCAGCGCGTGTCTGGTCACTACCTCGGCCACCCATTTGTCGGAACGGTCAAGGGGGTCCGGGCGCTTGGATCGGGACAAAACGGCCTGACCTTGCGCTTTGATGCGCCCATCGATGTTGTGGCATCGCCACAGTTCTCGGCCTATCGCCGTCAAGTCAATTGCGTGGTGAACGCCAAAGGGCGGACTGCGCAAAAGACATCCGATGGGCAACCGCATGTTGTCATCGACGGGGTCGCGGCGTGACCTCGAAACCAATGCACAAGGCGCGCGATCTGCCTGCCTTGTGCTACACCTGACCCAGCACATCCTCGCGGCGCAAGACATAGGTGTGAATCGCAAAAACAACTGCCTGAGAGACAGGCAGGCGCAGCAGCGTCTGGCGCTCTGTGCGATAGAACGGCCCATCGGTCGCGCCTGCGCCAACCCGTCTGGGCTGATGTACGGATCGGGGCTGGAAAAGCTCCGGATCCTCGTACCATAGCCGATTAAACCGCCAGAGCGGCTGCCCGACCCTGATGCCGTCAAAGAGCCGCTGGACGCGGCGGGCCAGCTTGTCGGTATAGTCGTGCACCGGGATATGAATATCCGTCAGCGGCCGCTCCGCCTTTTCGTCCAGCCGCCAAGAGGCCGGAAAGCACAGCACAGCCCCTGTCAGAACGTGTTCCGCGCCGCGCTTTTCCATCAGAACGAAATCGTTTTGCAACAACCGCCCCAAGACACTCAATGGACAGAGGGTGGACGATGCGTCCACCTTACGGGCATCGGGGCAGATGATCTGCGCACCCGTGACGGCAAAGCCCAGTTCCGGCAGGATCGCCAGCACCTCACCCAGCAGTTCCGCCGCCGCCGGACGGGCGTCGGGCGCAAGATAAAGCACCTGATCCGGAGCAGCCTCCAAAAGCGCAATCCGGCGCGCCATTTGTGCGGCATAGGCCTCATCCACCCGCAGCCAAAGCCCTGTTTCCGGCTGGATACCGGGCAAACCGCGATGGGTGCGCATGTCCTGTGGCAAGTGGCGGTGCAAGACGGGGGTCATAGCCGTTTCTGGCATGACACCACCGGCATTTCCAGACGGATCATATCCCTTGCGCAAACGCCGTCGCCGCCTCGAGCTGGACCGCCTCCGGCACCGGCACAATCTCCAGTGCCCCGATGCCAACCATATCGCGGGCAATGATGTCGGGCGTCGTCGCATCGACCCGCCCGGTCGCCCAATCATGCCAGCCCGACGCGTAGCGAAAGAGCCCGCCGCTCTGCTCCAGTTGCGCGGTGTCCCCTTCGGCATGAAAGGTCAGCCCATCGCCCACCGCGCTGCCAAACACCCGCACCCGGGCGCCCAGGCGGTGCACCAGCAAAACCGCAACCACGATAGCCGCCGAAAAGGTATAGCCATTCACCAGCACGGCACAGTGCGTACCGCTCCACTGCCTCGCCAGCCAGTCGATCAGCGGGCGGGCCTTGGTGTAATCTCCGCCCGTATTGCCGCGCAAGTCGATCACCACCCCCGCATTCGGACGCTTCCGGACGTCTTGGACAAGGGCAGAAAACTCGGGCGGCGCGATCTCCTTCAATTCGGGAATTCGAATATGCCAGAGCCCATCGCGCCATGCCATCATTTGACCGGGGCGCGCAGCGTAATCAT
>CAYGPT010000179.1:0-2018 GCA_964351755.1 uncultured Rhodobacterales bacterium
GCTGGCGCTGTTCGTCGGTAAATCCGTAAGCCGCCTTCATCCATTCATAGTAAGGTGCCCCGTCCTGCACGATCATGGTCAGGCCCTTTAACCCTTCGAAATCAGAGACTTTGCCGGGATGCGAAATGATCACCTGCGGGTCTTTCTGGAACGCTGCCATGACGTTGACGATGGGCAGACCCTGTTCAATGGCAAAGAACGCATCCAGAGTGCCACCCATGTAGAAATCAATGCGGCCCGCAACCATCAGCGCCTGATTGTTCACCTGTGGTCCGCCGGGAACAATCGTCACATCCAGCCCGCACTCCGCATAGGTGCCATCGGCGACCGATTGGTAAAATCCGCCATGTTCGGCCTGGGCAACCCAGTTGGTGCCGAAACTGACTTCGGTGTTTTCCGCCATGGCCGGATTGGCAATCGTGCTGGCAGCAAGGAGGCCGAAAAGGGCCGAGGCATGTATTTTGGTGATGGCAGACATGAAAAACTCCCAAAAGTTTTGTTTTGACCATTCAAGGCCAAATGGTGCCGATCTCAAAGGCAACTGGTGCGCGCAGGTTCCACCGCAGGCGGACACGCCTAAATGCAGAGCAAATGCAGGGACCATTGCCGGATTCTTATGCGACCAGACGTTGCCAGATGCTACTCCGCCTTGTGCGATTGGTGCAACATCCAAGCGATTGAACGCAGGCCTGGCCCTGCCTGGCTGCACGTCGCACCATGCTTTATTTCCACGTCCGGGCCAGAAAATGCAGATCGGAACCCTCTTTCGTGACAATGTCACCGACGAAACAGCCCATGGTCGGCTAGACTGGTGACAGCATAGAAAAAAGGAGTCGTTCAAATGACAGCGAATGTTGGTACTATCGACCGCACATTGCGGATCATCCTTGGCATCTTATTGATTGGATTGCCTTTTGTAAGTGGTGCGGCGATCTTTGCCTCGACCACGGCGACACTGGTCTCGATTGTGGCGGGCCTCGTGATGATCGGCACCTCGGCGCTCAGGTTCTGCCCGCTCTATCGTGTTCTGGGCATTCAGACCTGCAAGATCTGATGATGGAGACGGCATTTACACCCCTGCAATCCTTTGGCGGCGGGGCCCTGATCGGTCTGGCCGCTGTTTTGTTGATGGCAACCCTGGGCCGCGTGATGGGCGCGACAGGAATCGTGGCGGGCCTGTTGCGGCCTGCGGACGGGTCCGACTGGGCATGGCGCGCCGCGATGGTGGCCGGTATGGTCAGCGGACCCTTGGTTGTTCTGGCGCTCTCCGGTCAGATGCCCGCCGTTCAAGTGCCTGTTTCCATTGGAAGTTTGATCGTCGGGGGATTGATCGTCGGGATCGGCGTGACCTTTGGATCAGGCTGCACGTCGGGGCACGGTGTGTGCGGAATGGCGCGCCTGTCGCCACGCTCGATTGCGGCCACGCTGACCTTTATGGCGACCACCGTGATCACCGTTTTTGTGATCCGTCACGTGATTGGAGGCTGAACCATGCGATTGATTGTTGTCTATCTGATCGGGTTGATCTTTGGCGTGGGCATATCCGTGTCCGGCATGATCAATCCCGCCAAGGTTTTGAATTTCTTTGATATTGCGGGCACATGGGACCCGAGCCTTGCCTTTGTCATGGGCGGTGCGCTGCTGGTCACCTTCTTTGGCTACCGCTTTGTCCTGAAACGGAAATCCCCGATGCTGGCCGACGGATTCCAACTGCCCACCCGGCGCGATCTTGATCTGCCGCTGATTGGCGGATCAGCCGTCTTTGGCGTCGGTTGGGGGATTGCGGGCTTTTGTCCGGGCGGTGCTTTGCCTGCGCTGGGCACCGGACGCACCGAGGTTTTTGTTTTTGTTGCCGCACTGCTGGCGGGCATTTTGATCGCCAAAACCATGCAAGGCACTCTGTCCCGCAAAGGCCGGGCAGCGGCCTGAATTCAACTGAAACTGCACATTTTGCCACTCAAACTGTGCAGTTTCAGCCCTGAATCACGAAGATTTCCCGAATTTCGCCGCCTGGCGGC
>CAYGPT010000180.1:0-2014 GCA_964351755.1 uncultured Rhodobacterales bacterium
CGACGAAAGACGGCAGCGCGCTGGCGGGCGTTCTGATGATCGACATGCGCACGGGACGGTTTCGGCTGGTGCGGGCCAAGACCGTGCTGATGGGTACGGGCGGCGGGCCGACCATGTACAAGTACCATACGCCCAGCGGTGACAAGACGATGGATGGCCTTGCCATGGCTTTGCGGGCGGGGTTGCGCCTGCGCGACATGGAGATGGTGCAGTTCCATCCCACCGGCTTGTTGGCAGGTGATCACACGCGGATGACAGGCACGGTGCTCGAAGAGGGTTTGCGGGGTGCAGGCGGCCAATTGGTCAACCATGCGGGCCAACGCTTCATGTTCGACTACGACGCCAAGGGCGAACGGGCCACGCGCGATGTGGTCAGTCGCGGCATCTATGCCGAGATGCGCAAGGCCAACGATCCGGGGCAAGAGGGGGTCTTTATCTCGATGGCGCATCTGGGGCCCGAGAACGTGCGGCAGAAATTCAAGGGTATGGTCAAGCGCTGCGAAGACAGCGGCTTTGACCTCGCGGCCGGGTTGGTCGAAGTGGTGCCGACGGCCCATTACTTCATGGGCGGCGTCGTGGTCGATGTGGACACGCGCACAGCGATGGAGGGACTTTACGTCGCGGGCGAGGACGCGGGCGGTGCGCATGGGTCGAACCGGTTGGGTGGCAATGGCGTGGCCAACTCGACCGTCTATGGCGGAATTGCCGGGGACGTGATGGGGGCCGATGTGCGGGGAATGACGTTGCGCGACCCGGACGAAACCGTTCTGGCGGCCGAGCTGGAACGCGCAACCCATCCGCTGAGCCGCAAGCCCGATCTGGTCCAGCCTTTGCGCAAACAGTTGCAGGAGTGCATGTGGGAAGAGGTTGGCGTCATGCGCACCGCCGCCGGGATGCAACGTGGTTTGTCGGGCATCGCGCAGGTATCGGAGGCGCTGATGGATGTTGGCGTGGATGATGCGAACCTTGCGTTCAACCTCACCTGGCACGACTGGCTGAATCTGCGCTCGCTTTGTGATATATCCGAAGTCATCGCCAAGGCGGGGCTTGCCCGCGAAAACTCGCGCGGGGCGCATTATCGCGAGGATTTCCCTGATCCCGGTGCGATGGAAGACAGCGACTTTACCGTCGCCCGTCTGGACGGCGGCAACGTCGCCGTCACCCGCGAACCTGTTCAATTCACCATCGTGCGTCCCGGTGAGACAATCCTGCCCGATGACGCACCCGAAACTCTGGTGGCTGCCCAATGACGGCAAATAGTCTAAGCGAACTTAAATCCATAAGTGATGAAGATTTGGTACTCGCTTACGATCGTGAAGCCAAGAGGACTGCGGTTGGCATCAATTTTTATCTCGAAGAAATTCGATACCGTGAAGCAACCAAGTTAAATCAAAGGGTCGAGCGTTTAACTAGACTGATGACCGTCCTAACTGTGATAATCACGATTGCCACGATCCTTAACGTGGCAGTTTTCCTCAACGATAGTCCAGCATTTCCGAGTTTCTTGCCATGATCCCCATTTCCCTCATTCAATCCACCGCCGAGGCCCTGATGGACAAGGCGGCCATTGAAATCCCGCAGGACTATCTTGACGGGTTGAAAGAGGCCGCGCGGACTGAGGATGGCGATCTGTCGTCTTTTGTCCTCAAGGCAATGCTGGAAAACTACGAAGCCGCCAAGGAAGACCGGCGCGCCATGTGCGGCGACACCGGCGTGCCGCGCTGGTTCGTGAAGATGGGCAACGAGGCGACTGTCGAAGGCGGCATGGTGGCGCTTGAGGCGGCCTTGCGCCGGGCCACGGCAATCGCCACCCATGCCGTGCCTTTGCGCCCCAACCGTGTTCATCCGTTGTGGCGGACCGATCATGACAATAACGTGGGCATCGGCGCGCCGGAGATCGAATACGGGTTCGAGCCGGAGGGCGCGTGGATCGACCTGATCACCGTGCACAAGGGCGGCCTTTTTGGCACCGACTACCGCATGTTGTTCCCGAGCGACGGCATTCAGGGGATCA
>CAYGPT010000181.1:0-2011 GCA_964351755.1 uncultured Rhodobacterales bacterium
GCTGGCGCTGTTCGTCGGTAAATCCGTAAGCCGCCTTCATCCATTCATAGTAAGGCGCCCCGTCCTGCACGATCATCGTGAGGTCTTTTAATCCTTCGAAATCAGAGACTTTTCCGGGATGTGAGATGATCACTTGCGGGTCTTTCTGGAACGCTGCCATCACATTGACGATGGGCAGACCCTGTTCAATGGCAAAGAACGCATCCAGTGTGCCGCCCATATAGAAATCGATCCGGCCCGCAACCATCAACGCCTGATTGTTCACCTGTGGGCCGCCGGGGACAATCGTCACATCCAGCCCGCACTCTGCATAGGTGCCATCGGCGACCGATTGGTAAAATCCGCCATGTTCGGCCTGGGCAACCCAGTTGGTGCCGAAACTGACTTCGGTGTTTTCCGCCATGGCCGGATTGGCAATCGCGCTGGCAGCAAGGAGGCCGAAAAGGGCCGTAGCATGTTTTTTTGCGGTGGCAGACATGGAAAACTCCCGAAAAGTTAGTTTTGGCCATCCAAGGCGAAATGGTGCCGATCTCAAAGGCAACTGGTGCGCGCAGGTTCCACCGCGGGCGGATACGCTTAAATGCAGAGCAAATGCAGGGTCCATTGCCGGATTCTTGTGCGACCAGACGTTGCCAGATGCTACTCTGCCTTGTGCGATTGGTGCAACATCCAAGCGATTGAACGCAGGCCTGGCCCTGCCTGGCTGCACGTCGCACCATGCTTTATTTCCACGTCCGGGCCAGAAAATGCAGATCGGAACCCTCTTTCGTGACAATGTCACCGACGAAACAGCCCATGGTCGGCTAGACTGGTGACAGCATAGAAAAAAGGAGTCGTTCAAATGACAGCGAATGTTGGTACTATCGACCGCACATTGCGGATCATCCTTGGCATCTTATTGATTGGATTGCCTTTTGTAAGTGGTGCGGCGATCTTTGCCTCGACCACGGCGACACTGGTCTCGATTGTGGCGGGCCTCGTGATGATCGGCACCTCGGCGCTCAGGTTCTGCCCGCTCTATCGTGTTCTGGGCATTCAGACCTGCAAGATCTGATGATGGAGACGGCATTTACACCCCTGCAATCCTTTGGCGGCGGGGCCCTGATCGGTCTGGCCGCTGTTTTGTTGATGGCAACCCTGGGCCGCGTGATGGGCGCGACAGGAATCGTGGCGGGCCTGTTGCGGCCTGCGGACGGGTCCGACTGGGCATGGCGCGCCGCGATGGTGGCCGGTATGGTCAGCGGACCCTTGGTTGTTCTGGCGCTCTCCGGTCAGATGCCCGCCGTTCAAGTGCCTGTTTCCATTGGAAGTTTGATCGTCGGGGGATTGATCGTCGGGATCGGCGTGACCTTTGGATCAGGCTGCACGTCGGGGCACGGTGTGTGCGGAATGGCGCGCCTGTCGCCACGCTCGATTGCGGCCACGCTGACCTTTATGGCGACCACCGTGATCACCGTTTTTGTGATCCGTCACGTGATTGGAGGCTGAACCATGCGATTGATTGTTGTCTATCTGATCGGGTTGATCTTTGGCGTGGGCATATCCGTGTCCGGCATGATCAATCCCGCCAAGGTTTTGAATTTCTTTGATATTGCGGGCACATGGGACCCGAGCCTTGCCTTTGTCATGGGCGGTGCGCTGCTGGTCACCTTCTTTGGCTACCGCTTTGTCCTGAAACGGAAATCCCCGATGCTGGCCGACGGATTCCAACTGCCCACCCGGCGCGATCTTGATCTGCCGCTGATTGGCGGATCAGCCGTCTTTGGCGTCGGTTGGGGGATTGCGGGCTTTTGTCCGGGCGGTGCTTTGCCTGCGCTGGGCACCGGGCGCACCGAGGTTTTTGTTTTTGTGGCCGCACTGCTGGCGGGCATTTTGATCGCCAAAACCATGCAAGGCGCTCTGTCCCGCAAAGGCCGGGCAGCGGCCTGAATTCAACTGAAACTGCGCAGTTTGCAGCTCAAAATGTGCAGTTTCAGCCCTGAATCACGAAGATTTCCCGAATTTCGCCGCC
>CAYGPT010000182.1:0-1997 GCA_964351755.1 uncultured Rhodobacterales bacterium
TCCCGATATCGAGGACTTCATCAACTGGAAGGTCATCGAAGAGCAGAAAGTGGCGTCCATCGTCGCAGGCTCCAAGATGCACGAGGAAAAGCTGAACGGCCTCTTCGCGGCAATCAAGGCATGGGACGGGGTCGAAGAAGACGCCTATGACCCCAAGAAAAACAACGCCCTGAAGGACGCAGTTAAAGCTGCCAAGCGCGTCGCCATCCCGGAAACCTACGTCAAACGTGTTCTCGATTACGCACGCCAAGGCCACACCAGCATCGAATTCCCCACATATGACACCGACTGGGATTCCGAAGCCTACAGTTCCGTCTCCGGGCAAAACTCAAACAACTCGATCCGCGTCACCAACGCCTTTTTGAAAGCTGTTGAGAAAGATGCCGACTGGGAACTGATCTCCCGCGTCGATGGCTCGGTCACCAAGGTCGTCAAGGCGCGGGAACTCTGGGAACAGGTCGGCCACGCCGCATGGGCCTGCGCCGATCCGGGCATCCAGTACCATGACACCGTCAACGACTGGCACACTTGCCCCGAAGACGGCGCGATCCGAGGCTCGAACCCCTGTTCGGAGTACATGTTCCTTGACGACACGGCCTGTAACCTTGCCTCGATGAACCTGCTGACCTTCCTCAAGGACGGCAAGTTCCAGGTCGAGGATTACATGCACGCCTCGCGCCTGTGGACCGTGACGCTGGAAATCTCGGTGATGATGGCGCAGTTCCCGTCCAAGGAAATCGCCCAACGCTCCTACGACTTCCGCACTTTGGGTCTGGGCTATGCCAATATCGGTGGTCTGTTGATGAACATGGGCCACGGCTATGACAGTGCCGAAGGACGCGCCCTGTGCGGGGCGCTGACCGCCATCATGACCGGCGTGGCCTATGCCACCTCTGCCGAAATGGCGGGCGAGTTGGGGGCTTTCCCCGGCTACAAGAAAAACGCCGAACACATGCTGCGTGTGATGCGCAACCACCGCACCGCCGCGTATGGGTCGACCGAAGGCTATGAAAAGCTGGCCGTCAAGCCGGTTGCCCTCGATCACGCCAACTGCCCCGATGCCCGTCTGGTCGACATGGCCATGTCCACATGGGATGAGGCACTGAAACTGGGCGAGAAACACGGCTATCGCAACGCCCAAACCTCGGTGATCGCACCCACCGGCACCATCGGTCTGGTGATGGACTGCGACACGACCGGGATCGAACCGGATTTCGCTCTGGTCAAGTTCAAGAAACTTGCGGGCGGCGGTTACTTCAAGATCATCAACCGCTCTGTGCCTGCCGCACTGGAAAACCTCGGCTATGGCTCTGCCCAAATCGAGGAAATCGTAAGCTACGCGGTCGGTCACGGCTCCATCGGTAACTCTCCTGCCATCAACCACACGTCGCTGGCCGGTCATGGCTTTGGCCCCAATGAACTCGCCAAAGTGGACGCGGCCCTTGGCTCCGCCTTCGACATCCGCTTCGTCTTCAACCAGTGGACGCTGGGCGAGGAATTCTGCACGGGCGTGCTGGGCATCCCCAAGGACAAGCTGAACGATCCGACCTTTGATCTGTTGAAATCGCTCGGGTTTTCCAAGGCTGATATCGACGCGGCAAATGACCATGTCTGCGGCACCATGACCCTTGAAGGGGCGCCGCACCTCAAGGAAGAGCACTACCACATCTTCGATTGCGCGAATGCCTGCGGCAAGAAGGGCAAGCGTTACCTCTCTGTCGACAGCCACATCTACATGATGGCCGCCGCGCAGTCCTTCATCTCGGGCGCGATCTCCAAAACGATCAACATGCAGAACGACGCCACGATCGAGGATTGCCAGAAGGCTTATGAACTCAGCTGGTCGTTGGGGGTGAAGGCCAACGCGCTTTATCGCGACGGTTCGAAACTGTCCCAGCCGTTGGCTGCGTCGCTGGTCGAGGATGACGAAGACGCGCAAGAGGTGCTCGAGTCGGGGTCCAACCACGAAAAGGCCGCCGTTCTGGCCGAAAAGATCG
>CAYGPT010000183.1:0-1987 GCA_964351755.1 uncultured Rhodobacterales bacterium
AATTGCAACGCTGCATGACGGCGCTTGCGCTCTGCCCCGAACCCGATCTGGTGGTCTTTGACGAACCCACAACCGCACTTGATGTGACCACCCAGATCGACGTGCTCAAGGCAATCAAGGACGCGATCCGCGACACTGGCGTGGCCGCACTTTATATCACCCATGATCTTGCGGTTGTGGCACAGGTCTCTGATCACATCATGGTGTTGCGTCATGGGGATATGGTGGAATACGGCACCACAGACCAGATCATCAACACCCCACAAGAAGAGTATACCAAGGCGCTGGTCTCGGTCCGATCGATCGAGCACGAGGAAAAACAGCCAACCCAACCTGTTCTGCGGGTGGAAAACATCACCGCGCGCTACAAGGGCACCAGCTTTGACGTCTTGCATAACGTGTCGGTGGACCTCAGCCCCGGACAGACGCTCGCGGTTGTCGGCGAATCCGGGTCCGGCAAATCTACATTGGCACGGGTCATCACCGGTCTCCTGCCGCCGCGCGATGGCACGATCACCTTTGCCGGGCGGACCCTGAGCCGGGACCAGCCCTCGCGCAGCCTCGAAGATCTGCGCGAATTGCAGATGATCTACCAGATGGCCGACACCGCGATGAACCCGCGCCAGACCGTGGGCACGATCATCGGGCGGCCTCTGGAGTTCTATTTCGGGCTCAAAGGTGCGGAAAAACAAAAACGCATTCAGGAGCTGCTGGATGAGATTGAACTGGGCCAAGGTTTTCAAGATCGTTATCCGGCCGAGCTGTCCGGTGGCCAGAAACAGCGGGTCTGCATCGCGCGCGCACTTGCGGCCAAGCCCAAACTGATCATCTGTGACGAGGTCACCTCCGCACTGGACCCGCTTGTCGCGGACGGTATTCTCAAGCTCCTGCTCGAACTGCAAAAGGTCGAGGATGTCGCCTATCTCTTCATCACCCATGATCTGGCGACCGTGCGCGCCATCGCTGACAGCATCGCTGTCATGTATCGCGGCAAAGTGCAGCGCTACGGCACCAAATCAGAGGTGTTGACACCGCCCTTTGACGATTACACCGACCTGCTGCTCAGTTCGGTACCCGAAATGCATCTGGGCTGGCTCGAAGAAGTGATCGCAAACCGCAAGATGGAAAGCGCCGGCAACTGAGCCAAACGGACTTCGACCCGAAGTCCGGCCCGCTTTCCGTATCGGAAAGCGGTTGCGCCAAATGGGACTGTTTGCGCATTAACCTTATCGTGACAAACACCACCGCACGCGCCGTTAACCCGGGGCACCGTCACGGTGGCGGTGCACAGATTGGTGCACGCAGTGTGCACGGGTATCACTCCCCTGCTGCCCCCTGTTTTGCAGGCTTTAACCTTCACATCGCCGCAAGCGAACCAGATGTCGGTTTTGCTGTTGCGCTGACAACGGCCCCGGGGCCACAAATGGACGTCACATCCGCGAGGAACACTATGACCAACAAGCTGCTTTTGATCATCCTGGACGGCGTGCCCTATCGCAACTGGCGCAGACTCTTCGGCAACCTTGAGGGATGGGTCGACAGTGGTCATGCGCAGGTCTGGAAAATCCGCTCCGTGCTGCCGTCGATCTCGGCGCCCTGCTATGCCTCGATCCACACAGGCGTGGCCCCGGCCGAGCATGGCTGCACCGGCAACGGCAACGTGTTCCGACTGAAACACCCAGACGTGTTTTCCCAGACTCGTCTTGCCGGGGGCCTCACCGGGGCCGTCGCACATTCCTTCTGGTCCGAGTTTTTCAACCGCCACCCGTTCGATGTCGTGCGCGATATCGAGTATGACGAACCCAACAGCACCACCATCAATCATGGCCGGTTTCATACCATGACCGGCTATGGTCTCATCAACCAGATGACCCCATCAGATGTGGATCTTTTCGGCACGCTGACCAACCTGTGTCAACGTTTCGACCTGAACTACGGGATGCTGCACACCTGCACCCTCGACAGCATGGGCCACCGATTTTTTCAT
>CAYGPT010000184.1:0-1980 GCA_964351755.1 uncultured Rhodobacterales bacterium
TCGGGACGGCCAGCATGGCGGCGGATGCCGAGATTTGCGCGATGCTTGCAGACACGCTTGAAGCCGTCGGCATCCAGCGCGGTGATTACGTGATCCGCCTCAACAACCGCAAGGTACTGAACGGTGTCATGGAAGTTGCGGGCCTTGCGGGTGATGACAAGGCGTCTGAGCGCGGCATCGTTCTGCGCGCAATCGACAAGCTGGACCGGCTGGGGCCGGAGGGCGTGCGTGCGCTGCTAGGTGCAGGTCGCAAGGACGAAAGCGGAGATTTTACGGACGGCGCCGGCCTCAATGACAGTCAGGCCGACACCGTCATGGGGTTTATGGACGCCAGACGAGAAACGGGTGCCGAGACGATTGCATGTTTGCGGTCGCTGGTCACAGGTTCGGCCATTGGCGAAACAGGCGTGGCTGAACTTGAAGAGATTGCGGCCCTACTGGAGGCTGGCGGCTACGGCCCCGACCGCATCATCATCGACCCTTCTGTCGTGCGTGGCCTCGGCTACTACACCGGCCCTGTCTACGAGGCGGAACTGACCTTTGAGGTCACCGACGAAAAAGGGCGGCCCCGCAACTTTGGTTCTGTTGCAGGCGGCGGGCGCTACGATGATCTGGTCAAGCGCTTCACCGGGCAGGAAGTACCAGCCACGGGCATATCCATTGGTGTGGACCGCCTTCTTGCGGCCTTGCGGGCCACCGGGCGCTCTGGCGCAGAGGCCGCGGGCCCCGTGGTTGTCACCGTGATGGACCGCGACCGTATGGCCGACTATCAGGCCATGGTCGCCGAATTGCGCAATGCGGGCATCCGGGCCGAGGTCTATCTCGGCAATCCCAAGAATTTCGGCAACCAGCTGAAATATGCGGACAAGCGTGGCAGCCCTGTCGCCATCATCGAAGGCGGCGAGGAAAAGGACCGTGGCGTTGTCCAGATCAAGGATCTGATCCTTGGGGCCAAGATTGCGGAAACGGCCACGCATGAAGAGTGGAAAGACCGGCCCAGCCAATTCGAAGTGCCGCGCGACCAGATGGTTGCCAAGGTGCGCGAGATCCTGGGCCAATGACCGCCGCGCGCCTGCGGGCAATGGCCTTGCGCGACGGGTTCGTGGCGCAAGGGGCGGTGGCCATCGATACGCCGGTCCTGCAGCCAGCTGAATTGTTGCTTGACCTTTATGGCGAGGATATCCGCGCGCGTGCCTACGTCACCAGCGACGCGCTGCGCGGCGAACAGATGCTGCGGCCCGACTTTACGGTGCCTGTGGTGCAGATGCATATGGCGCATGGGGCGGAGCCTGCGCGCTATACTTATGCGGGCGAGGTCTTTCGCCGTCAGGAAGGTGACCCGGACCGGCCCAATGAGTTCATGCAGGCCGGATACGAGGTGTTTGACCGGACCAACCCGGCAGCAGCAGATGCCGAGGTTTTTGCGCTTTTTTCCCAAGCGGTTGCGCATTTGGGATTGCGTGCAGCCACCGGTGACATCGGTATTCTGACAGCCGCCGTCGACGGTTTGCGCACCACCGACCGGCGCAAGGCCGCACTGCGCCGTCACATCTGGCGGCCGCGTAGGTTTCGCACATTGCTTGACCGCTTTGCGGGCCGGGTCCCGGTTCCGGAAACGCGTCAGGCCTTGCTGGATGGCAAGGTCGTCGCGGATGCGCCCCTGATCGGGTTGCGCAGCCCCTCGGAAATTCGGGACAGGGTCAAGGCACTGCAGGCGGATGCGGCAGCGCCACCGATCAGTTCAGTCGAGATGGACGGTCTGGACGCACTTCTGGCTGTCCGTGAAACCCTCCCCTATGCCCTGCAGCACCTGCGCGATCTGGCCGTGGACCTGCCCGCCATCTCGGGGGCCGTGTCCCGGATGGATGCGCGGATCGAGGCGCTTGCGGCCCGCGGTGTCGATGTGGACACACTGGATTTCGAGGCGAGTTTTGGCCGCACGTCGATGGAATACTACGACGGTTTCGTTTTCGGTTTTTA
>CAYGPT010000185.1:0-1952 GCA_964351755.1 uncultured Rhodobacterales bacterium
CGGATTTCGAAGTGCATCCCGAAGACGCGGGCCTGCCGGTCCATCCCTTCGAAGACATCATCGGCGGCTCCCCCGAAGAAAACGCTGTCGCCTTTCGCGCGCTTCTGGATGGCGCACCCGGCGCCTACCGGGATGCGGTGCTGCTCAATGCTGGAGCCGCCCTCAAGGTGGCAGGCGTCGCGCGCGACCTCAAAGAGGGCGTCGCCGCAGCGCAACAAAGCATCGACAGCGGGGCCGCAATGGCTAAAATCAAAGCGGTCGCCAGGATCAGCCAAAACAGCTGATTTCTTTCGGCCATAAATATCCCGGGGGTCCGGGGGCTGGCCCCCGGTCCTGTTCCAACAATCAAGAGCCTACGCCATGACCAACACGATCCTCGACCGCATCAAGGCCTACAAGCTGGAAGAAGTTGCCGCCGACAAAGCCGAGAAACCCCTGGACGTGCTGGAAATCGCGGCACGCAGTGCCAATCATGTGCGTCCCTTTGGGGACGCATTGCTGCAAGCCGGGCGCACAGGCTATGGGCTGATTGCCGAAATCAAGAAGGCCAGCCCGTCCAAAGGTCTGATCCGCGATGACTTTGACCCCGCCGTCCTCGCCGAAAACTATGAGGCAGGCGGGGCAACATGTTTGTCCGTGCTGACGGATACCCCCAGCTTTCAGGGGGCCAAGGACTATCTGGTGCAGGCCCGCGCCGCGTGCGAATTGCCAGTTCTGCGCAAGGATTTCATGTATGATCCTTATCAGGTGATCGAGGCCCGCGCCCTCGGGGCCGACTGCATCCTGATCATCATGGCCAGCGTCAGTGACGAACAAGCCGCCGAACTCGAAGCAACCGCGCTCGAGTGGGGGATGGACGTGCTCATCGAAGTGCATGATCTGCCGGAGCTTGAGCGGGCGAGCCTGTTGACAAGCAAACTGATCGGGATCAACAACCGCGATCTCAAAACCTTTGAGACCAGCCTCGACACAACCCGCAAACTGTCCAAACTGGTGCCCGCCGGTCGGATGATCATATCCGAAAGCGGGCTGAGCACGCCCGCTGATCTGGCGGACATGGCAATGTACGGGGCCCGCAGCTTTTTGATCGGGGAAAGCCTGATGCGTCAGGACGATGTCAGCGCTGCAACACGCGCCCTTCTGGCCAACCCGCTGGTGGTTGGTGGGGGCATGTGACATGGCGCTGACACATTTTGACAGCGACGGTGCGGCTCATATGGTCGATGTGTCGGACAAGGCCGTCACACACCGTATTGCCGTTGCCGAAGTCTGGATCAAGATGAAGCCTGAAACCTTTGATATCATTACCGAAGGGCGTGCGAAAAAAGGGGACGTGATCGGTGTCGCCCGCCTCGCCGGCATCATGGGGGCAAAGAAAACCGCTGACCTCATCCCGCTGTGTCACCCCCTGCCGATCACCAAGGTATCGGTTGATCTGGCACCCGATGCGGCACTGCCGGGGCTGCGGATTACGGCCACGGTCAAGACCACGGGCCAGACCGGTGTCGAGATGGAGGCGCTGACAGCCGCCTCGACTTGTGCGCTGACAGTGTACGACATGGCCAAGGCCGTGGACAAAGGTATGGAAATCGGCGGCCTGCGCGTCGTTCTGAAAGATGGTGGGAAATCCGGGCGCTTTGAGGCGACATGATCACCGTTGCGCAAGCGCTTGAACATCTTTTTGAGCTCGCAGATCCTTTACCGCAGGTGTCTGTCCCATTGCGGGAGGCGGCCGGGCGGGTTCTGGCCCAGCCTGTGGCCGCCACGCGGACGCAGCCCCCTTTTGCGGCGGCGTCGATGGATGGCTATGCCATCAAATCGATCGAAGCTGACTTGCACGCCCAGTTCAAGGTTGTCGGCGAAGCGGCGGCCGGTCACGGCTGGTCGGGCACATTGAGGCCCGGACAGGCCGTGCGCATCTTTACCGGTGCGCCCGTCCCGGATGGTGCGGA
>CAYGPT010000186.1:0-1950 GCA_964351755.1 uncultured Rhodobacterales bacterium
ACATCCTCGGCATAAAGCCGCGCCTCAAAGGCGTGACCGCTGATCGTCAGATCCTCTTGCCGCAGCGGCAGGCCTTCGCCGGCCGCAACCCGCAATTGCCATTCCACCAGATCAACGCCAGTGATTGCCTCCGTGACCGGATGTTCGACCTGAAGGCGCGTGTTCATCTCCATAAAGAAAAAACCGTCAGCGCGCAGCGGGCCTGATCCGTCCACGATGAATTCCACCGTTCCGGCACCAGCATAGCCAATGGCTTCTGCCGCCTTGACCGCCGCCGCACCCATCGCCGATCGCATGTCCGCAGTCATCCCGGGGGCCGGGGCTTCTTCGATCACCTTCTGATGGCGCCGCTGCAACGAGCAATCACGCTCAAAGAGATGCACGGCTTGGGTGCCATCGCCAAAGACCTGAACCTCGATATGGCGCGGTTGGCTCACGAATTTCTCGACCAGCACATCCGTATTGCCAAAGGCTGTGCGCGCCTCGCTCCGGGCGCTGTCCAGAGCCGACGCAAACTCGGCCGCCGTTTCGACCAGACGCATTCCTTTGCCACCACCGCCCGCGACCGCCTTGATCAGAACCGGAAAGCCGATTTTCTCCGCTTCTTCCGCCAAAAGGTCATCGGATTGGTCGCGTCCATGATACCCCGGCACAACCGGCACGCCCGCCTCGACCATCAACACCTTGGCCGCGTCCTTGAGGCCCATGGCGCGGATCGCGTCCGCAGACGGGCCAATGAAGGTGAGGCCAGCGGCCACGACCGCGTCGACAAAGTCGGGGTTCTCGGACAGGAACCCATAGCCCGGATGGATCGCCTGCGCGCCTGTATCCAGCGCCGCCTTAATGATCACATCCCCGCGCAGATAACTGTCTGCCGGCGCCGATCCGCCAATATGGACTGCCACATCCGCCATGGCCACATGCTTGGACGCGACATCGGCGTCGGAATAGACGGCAACGCAGCGGACCCCAATGGTTTGGGCGGTTTCCATGACCCGGCAGGCGATCTCGCCGCGGTTTGCAATAAGGATCGTGTCAAACATCATGTCGCCGCCTCTTCGTCCGCCCAGCATTCGTGGACTGCATGATTTGGATCGGTTTGCATGCCAATCCGTGCTGCGCCATCGCTGTGCCGCGGCATTAGGGTCATGTCCTGCCGCGACAACTCAAACGCATCTTCCGTCAGTCTTTGGACCTTCAGCATCACATCCGGAACACGCCAAAGCGTGTCTCCTCTATTGGCGCGTTAAGTGCGGCACTCAGCGACAGAAACAGCACGTCGCGGGCCTTGCGCGGATCAATCACGCCATCATCCCAAAGCCGCGCGGACGCATAAAGCGGGTGCGCCTGTTCTTCAAACATATCAATCGTGGGCTGTTTGAAAGCCGCCTCCTCGTCCGAAGACCACGCCCCGCCGCCCCGCTCAATCGCGTCACGCTTGACCGTGGCCAGCACACCCGCCGCCTGCGCCCCACCCATCACACTGATGCGCGAATTGGGCCAGGACCACAGGAAACGCGGGCTGTAGGCGCGCCCCGCCATGCCGTAGTTGCCAGCGCCAAATGACCCGCCCACCAGCATCGTCACCTTGGGCACAGAAGTCGTCGCCACTGCCGTGACCATTTTGGCCCCATGCCGCGCGATCCCTTCGTTTTCGTATTTCCGGCCCACCATGAAGCCGGTGATGTTTTGCAGGAAAATGAGCGGAATGCGTCGCTGACTGCACAGTTCAATGAAATGTGCACCCTTTTGCGCGGCCTCGGAAAACAGCACCCCGTTGTTGGCGATGATGCCCACCGGGCACCCCTTGAGATGGGCAAAGCCACAGACCAGCGTCTCGCCGAAACGGGCCTTGAACGGGTCAAACCGCGAGCCGTCCACAATCCGCGCAATCACCTCGTGAATGTCATAGGGCGTGCGCAGATCGGCAGGCACAACGCCCAGAATTTC
>CAYGPT010000187.1:0-1947 GCA_964351755.1 uncultured Rhodobacterales bacterium
GGCTTTGGCGCAGGCCGCGCCGGCGGAACTGGCGGCCAAACGCGATGCGCTGGCGGATCAGATTTCGCGCGCCGAGGCCCGCAAGGCAGAAGCCACCAACGCCTTGTCCGAGGCCGAAGGTGCGTTGCGCAATGCGACGCAGGCTGAACGCGAAGCGGAGCGTCTGGCCTCCGAAGCCCGAGAGGCCCGCGCCCGGTCAGAAGCGCGTGTCGAGGCGGCGCACGAGACGGTGGCCGCAGCTGCCGAACGCATCGCCGAAGAACACCAGATGACGCCGAACCAGTTGCTGACGGCCCTCGATGTCACGCCCGACGCCATGCCAGCCGCCGAAGCGCTGGAGGCCGACGTCAATCGGCTGAAACGTCAGCGTGACGCCTTGGGTGCCGTGAACCTGCGCGCCGAAGAGGATGCCAAGGAGGTTCAGACCGAACATGACGCGCTGGTCACCGAAAAGGCTGATCTTGAAGAAGCGATCAAGACCCTGCGCACTGGCATCGCGAGCCTGAACCGTGAAGGACGTGAACGCCTGCTCACCGCCTTCGAGCAGGTCAATTCGAACTTTTCGCTGCTTTTCACCCACCTCTTTGGCGGCGGTGAGGCCAACCTGGTCATGGTCGAAAGCGATGATCCGCTGGAGGCCGGTCTTGAGATCATGTGCCAGCCTCCGGGCAAGAAGCTGTCGACGCTGAGCCTTCTGTCGGGCGGCGAACAGACCCTCACGGCGATGGCGCTGATCTTTGCCGTGTTCCTTGCCAATCCTGCGCCCATCTGTGTGCTGGATGAAGTCGACGCGCCGCTGGATGATGCCAACGTCACCCGTTTCTGTGATCTGCTGGACGAGATGTGCCGCCGGACCGACACGCGGTTCCTGATCATCACCCACCATGCGGTGACCATGTCGCGGATGGATCGGCTGTTCGGAGTGACGATGGCCGAGCAGGGGGTCAGCCAGTTGGTGTCCGTGGACCTCAAGAAGGCTGCAAAAATGGTGGCGTGAGGCGCTTTGCATGATCGTTAGCTTCAGCGGTACAACCGTTCAACCCTGATTAATCTTTCGCTATTATTTGTGTGGCCCGAAACGGGCTTAAAGCCGGTTCAGCAACGCCTGCGTTGGCCATGCATCTGCGGGCAATCCCAGTCTTACCTGTTCGGCCTGAACTGCGCCGCGTGTGCCTGCGCCAAGGATGCCGTCGATCTTGCCCACGTCATGCCCGCGTGATTGAAGCTTCTGCTGGAGCTGTTTCATCTGATCGGGGCCAAGCCCGGCGTCGGGGTTGCCCGCGTCATAGATCTGCGCCCCGGCCAGACGGGTTGCGAAATAGGCGGCCGTCAACACGTAGGTAAAGGACTGGTTCCAGTCGAAATACACGTTGAAATTCGGGTATGCGAGGAAGGCTGGCCCTTTGTGGCCTTGCGGCAGGATCAGCGATGCGGGCAGGTCCGCCAACTGGCCGTTGCGGGCCTCGACACCCATGGCCTGCCACTCCGCCGGTGATTTGGTGGTTCCGACGCCGCTCAGGCTCCAATCCATGTCGGCGGGCACAGTGACCTCTTGCAGCCAGGGTTCATTCGCGCGCCAGCCGAGGTGTTGCAGCATCTTGCCGCCCGACATCAGCGCATCAGGGGCGGAGGTCTTGAGCCGCACCGCGCCGTCCCCATCGCCGTCAACGCCATTGGTCAGAATGTCCTGAGGCAACATCTGCACCATGCCAATCTCACCCGCCCAGGCACCTGTGGTGGTGCGCGGATCAAACCCGCCCTTGGCATAAAGCTCGATCGCGGCAAGCGCTTGGGGCCGGAAAAGGTCCGGGCGGCGGCAGTCATGGGCCAGCGTCACCAGCGCATTGGCGGTGTTGAAATTGCCCTGAAACGCACCGTAGTCCGTCTCGAATGCCCAAAAGGCCAAAAGCACGTGGCGATCCACGCCATAGCGCTGTTCGACCTGAT
>CAYGPT010000188.1:0-1910 GCA_964351755.1 uncultured Rhodobacterales bacterium
GTGTCCGGTTGCGCCTGTCGAGGCTGTCGGGCTGGATGGAGATATGCTTGAGGCGCAGGCGTTTGCTTATCTCGCGGTGCGCGTGGCGCGGGGGTTGCCAACCTCTTGCCCCGGCACGACCGGGGTCCGGGCGGCTGTGGCGGGCGGCACGCTTAGCGTTCCAAGCCCCGAACATAGTTTGCGGTAAATTCCGCATAGCTGTTCGAGACGGATTTCAGGTGCGGTTGCAGATGGGCGTGCAGCCTTGGCAACTGATGGAACGGCACGGTGGGAAAGCTGTGATGCTCTGCATGATAGGGCATGTTCCAGGCCAGCCACCGCACCAGCCGCACCGTCAGCGTTGTGCGTGTGTTCTCAAGCATATCGGCAACGGGCGGGCAGTGCCCGTGTTCGGCCAGCAGGTAGAGGCGCAATACAGGCTGGGCGATCAGCACCGGCACCAGCCAGAGCCACAGCACGAGCGGTGACCAGATCAGCGAGAGCGCGCCCGCGCCATAGATGCCGATCAATATCCGCGCCTCGCGGCGCATCGCGCCGTGTTTGCTGGGCGGCAGGTAGGGCGCGTCGATCGTTCCGAACGCGTTCTTCCACAGGGTCAGGGCATTGCCCCGCCAGTACCCCCATCCGGTGAGGTAGCGCAGGTAAGCCGACCATGTGTTTGGCCGGCCGCCACCTTCCAATTCGGGGTCCTTTTCCGGGTCATTGGTGTGTCGATGGTGCGCAAGGTGGAAATACCGGAACCAGACAAAGGGCAGCGCGATCAGTGGGGCCACGGCGTGACCCACCCAGTCGTTCAGCCGTTTGCTGGCAAAGGGCGTTGCATGGGTGCATTCGTGGCTGAGCGTGAACAGGAACACGATCAGGATGCCGTGGGGCAGCAGGGCCAGCCCCCAAAGCGGCCCTTGCAGCGCGATATAGATGCCTGTGGTCGCGATTGTCCCGACATGGCTTGCCAGATGCAGCAGGCCAGCGCGCGTGTTGGTCCTGGTTAGTGCTGCCTTTTCTTCGGCGCTCAGGGTGGCGAGGGCTTCAAGATGCGTCATCTGGGGATGTCAAAGCCCGGTGGGGCAAGGGTGAAGCCGTCGAACCGGAACCCGGGGGACACGGTGCAACTGACCAGCGTCCAGTCTCCGGTGCTGCGCGCGGCCTGCCAGTGCCCCTCGGGCACGATCAGTTGCGGCACGCCCTTGGTCAGATCCGGGCTCAGCAGGTGATCGACCGCGGGGCCTGCATCATCGGGGCTGATCGACAGGACCAGGGGCGCACCTGCATGAAACAGCCAGATCTCGGTCGCGTCGACCTTGTGCCAATGGCTCGCTTCGCCCTTGGACAGCAGGAAATAGATGCAGGTGCCGCAGGGCCGTCCCTCGTTCTCGGCCACCCAGGTCTGACGGTAGTGTCCGCCTTCGGGATGCGGGGCGAGGTCCAGCCGTTTGATGATCTCTTGCGCGTTCATGCGGCAAGGGTAGGGTGAGGGGCAACGGAGGGCAAGCGCATGAAAGTGATCATCATCGGCGGCGGCATCATCGGGGCGGCGCTTGCGCGCTATCTGAGCAAGCGTGCTGCGGATGTCACGGTGATGGAGGTGGGTGCGGGGGCGACTGCGGCTTCGTTCGGGTGGATCAACGCGAGCTTTCACCTCAACGAAGATCACTTCAGGTTGCGGGTTGCGGGTTTGGACGCATGGCGCAGGCTGGAGGTGCCGATCACCTGGTCGGGTACGCTGTGCTGGGAAGACCAGGGCGCGGCGCTTGAAGCGCAGCATCGGGCGTTGTCGCGGTTGGGCTATGCGGTGGAAGTTGTGGGTTCAGCCGGATTTCATGTGCTAGAGCCGCATGTGGCGGCACCTGCGCGCGCCTTGCGATTTTTGTCCGAGGGCGTGGCAGAGCCACAGGCGACGGCGCAAGCGC
>CAYGPT010000189.1:0-1871 GCA_964351755.1 uncultured Rhodobacterales bacterium
GGTAGCCGTAGGGGAACCTGCGGCTGGATCACCTCCTTTCTAAGGATGTTCCTAGTCATTGGTGTTCGCATCAATCATGGAACACTTAGCAGAGACGCAAACAAAGCGTCTCAAACATCAGGACCGAGCCGTCCTCATATCTCTTCAGTATAAAGAACACGGGCTACCGCCCGTATGGGTCGGTAGCTCAGGTGGTTAGAGCGCACGCCTGATAAGCGTGAGGTCGGAGGTTCAAGTCCTCCTCGACCCACCATTCCTTTCGGGGCCTTAGCTCAGCTGGGAGAGCGCCTGATTTGCATTCAGGAGGTCAGGAGTTCGATCCTCCTAGGCTCCACCAAGTATTCCGTAAGGATACGGTGGTTGGCAATCGCTCCCTGAGCGATGAGAAACCATTTGTGCTTGTCCTTATCTTCGCTTCGGGGCTAAATCCGGGCATGAAGATTTGTGCAATTACAATGGTATATCAGGACTACTGGGCGCTTGCTCAGTGGATAAGATACTACTCGAAACACGTCGGTATCGAAAATCTTTATGTTGTGGCCCACGGGCCTGACGCAAAGGTGAATGACATCGCACGCGGTGCGAACATCTGGACGATCCCACGGGATACACTGGAACTGTTCGACAGGCGCCGTAATAGGATGCTCAATGAATTCCAGGCAGGTTTGCTTCAGTTTTACGACTGGGTGATCCGAACGGATGCAGATGAGCTGATCTGTGTTGATCCGGAAACGCACGGATCCTTATCGGGTCTGCTAGCGAAAGTGACGGACGATGCAGTGTTTTCTATCGGGCTGAACGTGTACGAAAGACCCGATGAAGATGTGTTGCCGAACGATGTTTCCGTTTTTGAGTGTCGGTCATCGACCTTCATCACCGGAAACTACAGCAAGGCGTGGGCAGTTCGAGCCGACACGCCTTTGATGAGGCATGGCGTAAGGCTGACCAACAACGGAAAGAAGCCTTTTACTTACTGGTTTCCTGAGGGAGTTTTTCTCGCTCATCTGAAATTTGCAAACATACCGGTCCTGACGGATGTGAACAAAACTCGCAAGGCGATCGCGAGAGCGGGCGTACCTGGTGTGCCCGGATGGGGTTGGAAGCGCGCAGATGCGCATGCGATGGGCTTCTACGAAAAAGCGGAAACCATGCCGATTACACCATGGGATGAGGCAGTAAGACTGGCCTATGACAAGATCCCAACCGATATGAAATATGATGAGGCGGACGGCGTGATACGCGCGCCGGGAATACCATACTTGGCCAACACGATACTACCTGACTGGTTCAGGAAATGCTGATGGATTAGATCAGTAAGAGCGCTCCGGCGCTTTTACTCGTCCAATCTGGACGAATTGACATCGTATAGAGAGATACAGTTACTTCTAGAGAAACCTTGAAGTAACTATCAACACTGTTTGATCACACCGAGTGTGGTGATGATCTCAGTTTGGTTCTGGATCGAGTTTAGTAGTCGCAAGGCGAAACACCGAAAAGGAAGGTATATGACCCGGTGCTTCCTCGCTGCGTTATGTATATCCCTGCTGAAAAATAACAGAGTTGTCCAAGTCAAGTACACTAACCAGAACAGCACAGTCCATGGTCCCGCACGGAACGTGGACAGACGTGACTGTTCATTTTGTCGACATGCTTACAAAACATGTCGGCGGGTAAAGTATGCTTTTGATCTCAGAAGAATGGGCGCGTTTAGTTACCAGCTGCGCGTCCGCGTTAGACGCAAGTCTTTCTTTTTCTGGATCAAATCAAGCGCGAGAAGGGCGTTTGGTGAATGCCTTGGCAGTAAGAGGCGATGAAAGACGTGATACTCTGCGATAAGCCATGGGGAGCTGAGAATAAGCTTTGATCCATGG
>CAYGPT010000190.1:0-1856 GCA_964351755.1 uncultured Rhodobacterales bacterium
GCGGTCACGCTTGGTCTGCGCTATCGCTACGTTGCGGTTGCGCTGGCTGTGAACACACCGGGCAATTCCATCATTGGCGGTGGTGGCGGGATCATGATGATGGCGGGTCTCAGCGGAATTTTCGGGCCTATCCCAACGTTTCTGACCATCGCCATCGCCGTGTCACCCGTGCCGCTTGCAGTCATGTTTCTGGGTCTGCAGTTTTGACATATCGGCGCGTAGACATGCCCCATTCCGGCAGAAGCCGCGTCGCAAGCGCAGTGGCGTTTTCAACAAAGAAGGTCGCTTATGGCTGATCCGAACTGGAGTGATTTTCGCGTTGTTCTCGCCTTGCGCAACGCGGGATCGATTGCAGGGGCCGCGCGCATTTTGGGCGTCGATGGATCAACCGTCAGTCGCAGGCTGGCCGCTGCCGAAGAAACTTTTGGTGCCACGCTGATCGTACGCGGTGGCGGAGATTTCCGCTTTACCGCCGAAGGAATGGCCATTGCCGATGCCGCCGAAAGCATGGATGCGACGGTGAACACCACGCAGATCAATGTCCGCTCGATGCGGCAGGAGGCGACGGGGACGGTCAAGGTGGCCTGCGTTCCGACGGCTGCGCATGTGTTGCGCCCGCTGGTGGACGAGATTGCGCAAAACCACAACGGGCTGCACGTTGATCTGATGAGCTCGATCTCTGGCGTCGATCTGGCGAAGGGGGACGCGGATATCGCGGTACGCACGATTGCACCAAAAGATCCCGGCCTTGTGATCGCTTGCGCCTTTACGTGGGGCAGCGGCCTTTATGCGTCCAAAGACTATCTGGCCAGGCACCCCCGTCCCAGCACCCCCGAAGATCTGCGCGGCCATCAGCTGATCCGCTATGGCACGCCGCTCCTGCACGCGCGGTGCTTTGGCTGGGTCGAACAGTTCGCCGATCCGGACCGACCCGCCACCCGGGTCGAAAACTCGGATTCAGCCCGCGTCATGATTGAACAGGGTCACGGGATCGGCCCGCTGTTTTGTGCCGTGGGCGACACTTGCGCGCATCTTGAACGGGTGTTTCCCGAACCGTTCGATCAATTGGACTCCTGGGTGCTGTACCACGAATCCGCCCGTGGCGCGCTTCGGGTGCGTATGGTTCTGGACGCTGTGGTGGCGTTTCTGAAGGACAATCGGCCTGTGCTCACGGGTCTGGTCTAACCCCCGTCAAGAACAGGCGTCTTTTTATGGAAGGTCACAATCGGCTCGGAGATGACCCCGGCGGCCTGCATTGCATTGCGCACCATAGGGTCATCCACAAAGGCGCGCGCGCGCAGCCCCGTGTCCCATTGAAAGATGGCGATTATGGTGTTGAGATGGCTGGAATATGTGGTGATCTCAAAGCGGAGCTCGCCCGCGCTTTGCCGGGCAGAAAGGCCGCTGTCGAAGGCGTTGCGCTGTGTGTCACGGTCTTTGACCTCGTGCACAACCATCATCCAGACGGGAGCGGCAGCATTCCGTTCGTCGGCGTATGGAATGGCTGGGGCAAGCGTCAGCGCCAGCGCAAAAAGAATGCGTTTCATATCGGCTCTCCAAGTGTTGGGATGTGCCCCGTGGCCGTGCAGTCAGGCCACGGGCCCGTGCGGTTCAGTCGGCTGGTTCTTCTTCGAAATTGCTCCAGAACTCATCGCGGGCATTGCTGCGCGGGAATGGTTGCACCGGGACAGGCACCTGCAGAAAATCACATAGCGGCCCCCAGCCATCAGAGGGGGTAAAGACCAGCAACCGGTCTGCTGGGACAATTTTGCGCACCAACGTGTTGTTGCGGCGATAAGCTTCGATGGCCATCGCCTTGTCAGGCAGCCCTCCAAAGGTGTCGTCGATGTAGAACG
>CAYGPT010000191.1:0-1852 GCA_964351755.1 uncultured Rhodobacterales bacterium
TTGCGGCGTTGGAGGCGCGAGGGGCGGTGCGCGTTGTGCAATCGGCCTCGGACGTCGTCGCGCTCGCGCCCGCGGCTTACGTGGATGGCGTCGTCGAATTGACCGCCTTGCGTGCCGTGCCAGGCCAGGAACGGGCCGTCAACATCCTTGCCCAAGGGCGTGATCCGGCAGGCAATGCAGCCACCCTTGCCACCGCCACGGCCGTCTTTGGACCGGGTGACACAATGGCGCAAGCGGCGCTGTCCTTGCCAGCCGAGTTGCGCGCCCGCGTGACCCGGTTCGAGGTGCAGCGCGCCCGCTCTGCCGGGGCAGTCACGCTGGTGGACGACAGCCTGCGCCGCCGCGAAGTTGCCCTGATCGCAGGGCGCGACGGGCGCGAGGGCCTCGAGCTCTTGTCACCCTTGCACTACCTGGAACGGGCGCTTGAACCCACTGCTGACCTGCTGAACGGATCGCTCAGCGACGTGTTGCCCGCCAACCCGGACGTGATCATCATGGCCGATGTGGCGACCCTGTCCCAGGGCGAGGCCGAAGCCATCTCGGAATGGGTGGAAAATGGCGGTCTGTTGCTGCGTTTTGCGGGCCCCCGCGTGGCCGCAAGTGATGTCAGCCGCAGCGACGAGGACCCGCTGATGCCGGTCCGCCTTCGCTCGGGGGGGCGCAGTGTCGGGGGCGCGATGAGCTGGGGATCACCCAAGACCCTCGCGCCGTTCCGCGAAACCTCCCCCTTCTTTGGTCTTTCACTGCCCGCAGACGTCGCCGTCACAGCGCAGGTCATGGCGCAGCCTGACCCGAGCCTCGCCGAGCGGGTCATTGCAGAGTTGAGCGATGGCACCCCGTTGGTGACCCGCAAACGCAGTGGTCAGGGCCAGATCGTATTGTTTCATGTGACCGCCAATGCCGAATGGTCCTCTTTGCCGTTGTCGGGCCTCTTTGTCGAAATGCTGGAACGGCTGGCGATCTCCTCGACCAGTTCAAGCCCTGCCGCCGAAGATCTTGAGGGCACGATCTGGACCCCTGAAATCGTGATGGACGGATTTGGCGTTTTGACAGATGCAGGTGCCATGCCCGGCGTGCCCGGCCCGCAATTGGTGACCGACCCGGCAAGCCCGACCCTGTTGCCCGGTGTCTATACATCCGGCGACCGCAGTTTGGCGCGCAACGTGTTGACAGCCGATGCGGTTCTGGAACCCGCCGTGTGGCCAGCGCGTATTCCCGTCACGGGCCTGACCGTGGTGCCGGAGCGGCCTTTGGGCGGCCTTTTGCTTGCGGCCTCGATTGTCCTTCTGTTGCTGGACGTCATTGCGTCGCTGGCCTTGTCCGGTCGCCTGACCGGCGGGATCAGAGCCAGCCGCACCGCAGCCATCGGTGCACTTTTGTTGATGACAGTGCCAACGCCGCACGCCCACGCACAAGAGGATGCAAGCGTCGCGGCGGCGGCCGAAGTCGTCCTTGCCTATGTGATAACAGGCAATCCTGACGTTGATGAAATCTCCGAGGCGGGTTTGCGCGGTCTGTCCGACACTCTCTTTTTCCGGACATCGGTGGAACCGGATCAGCCCATCGGTGTGAACCTGGAAACCGATGAGCTTGCGTTTTTCCCGCTGCTCTACTGGCCCATCACCCCGGATCAGCCGCGCCCGTCGCAAGAGGCCTATGCCAAGCTGAATGACTATTTGCGATCCGGTGGTCTGATCCTGTTCGATACCCGCGACGCGGATGTTGCGGGCTTTACCAGCACCAGCCCCAACGGGCGGAAACTGCGCGATCTGGCGGCGGCTTTGGACATTCCCGCACTGGAGCCTGTGCCCCGCGATCACGTGCTGACCCGCACCTTCTACCTGTTGCAGGA
>CAYGPT010000192.1:0-1843 GCA_964351755.1 uncultured Rhodobacterales bacterium
TCAAAGACTGATCGCGCGCGCAACCGGCGCGCCAACAACAGGGTTGCGGCCGCGCCTGCCGACACTTTTCGAGGGATCTGTCGGGCAAAACGGTTTCGAGGAAATCCAACAAGAGACGCCCGTATCCGAACCAGCGCATCCGCAAACGCAGCAGGCCCCGCGCGCACGTGCAACGGCACCATCACCGCAAACCGCCGACCACGCCATACCTGAAGCGATCCCCGGCTTTTCAAAAACAGCGCAGCCTGTTCCGCCAGCACCTCGGGCAGCCGCACCCGTCCAGCACCCTCTTGCAGCGCAACCACAAGAACGGCATCCGACACAACCAGAGCCGACACCTCTGCTTCCGGCACGGCCTGCGCCGCAGCCCAGCTTTGGTATGCACGCCACAGATCGAAACGTAACAGCGACCACCACCGCACCTGTTGCGGCCGACCGGAATGACCAAGCGACGCCAGAAACGCCGCCACCACCGCCACTCTTGCAGCCTCGCTGGCCGGAGACGGTCACCCCGCCCGAACCCGGCGCGGCATCCGCGGCATCCGCATCGCGAACGGCAGCCCTCTTTGCCAAACACACCGAACCGCCTGCCCCGGAAATCACGATCCATATCGGACAGCTTGATATACGCAGGGCACAGGCACAGCCCATTGCGCCGCAACGGCCTGCCCCTACAACACGCAATCTGCCCTCCCTGTCCGACTATCTCAGGGGGCGCGGATCATGAGCAACATGCTGGCCATCGCAGCCGTCACGCAGCTGTTGAAAGACCTGATCAACGACACCCTTGTGAACGGAGACGTGTCGCAGGTGCTGGGTGCGGACTTCACCGTAACGGCACTGCCGCTGGATCGCATTGTTAGCGACAACAGCGAACAACCCGCACAGTTGAACCTGTTCCTGTATCGCTTGTCGCAAAATCAGGCGTATCGGAACACGGATCTGCCCACCCGTGATGGTGCTGGTCGACTCAAGCAACGCCCGCGCATGGCGCTTGACCTGCACTATCTTCTGACAGCTGTTTCAGGTGCCGAGCTGCATTCCGAAATCCTTCTGGGATATGCGATGCAAATGTTCCATGAAACGGCCATTTTTGGGCGCGACAGGATCCGCGAGGCGCTTGATCTGGCCACAATCGCCGACATTCTGCCGTCCGAATTCGACACCTTGCGCGCCTCCGAGCTTGCCGACCAGATCGAAGTGATCAAGGTCACGCCACGGACCCTGACCATGGACGACATGTCCAAGCTCTTTACCGCCTTTCAGGCCAGCTATCGCACGACCGTCGCCTATGATGTTTCGGTGGTCCTGATCGAACGGGAACTGCCTGTTCGTCCCAGCCTGCCCGTCCTGTCGCGGGGCGGTTTGCGCGATCCGGCCACCGGGCGCGATCCCGGCGTTTCCGTGCGCCCGGACGTGATGACGGCGGTGCCCACAATCAGCGCCATCCGGTCCATGGACGATCACCCCGTGATGCGCCTCGGCGGGCAGATCGAGATCACAGGTTTCAAACTGGACGGCGGCACGCCCGGCAACGAGGTTGTGGTGCGCTTTACGGAACCGGGCAGCACCCGGACGCTGGAAATGGCACCGATGTCACCGTCCGCGCCAACACGGTTGCTTGTCACGCTTCCGGGCACTGCGGCCCTTGCCCCCGGCAACCCGGCCACCGGAACCGCCATTGATCCGGCCAGTTGGCGGATCGGGAACTATGCGATCGACGTGACGGTCCGCCAGCCCGATGGGCGCGCGCAGGTCTCCAACGGTTTGCCGCTGGCGCTAGCCCCGGCGACGACACCATCCGCCGTGGCCGCACCGCCGGACGTCAATATCACAATGACCT
>CAYGPT010000193.1:0-1843 GCA_964351755.1 uncultured Rhodobacterales bacterium
TCAAAGACTGATCGCGCGCGCAACCGGCGCGCCAACAACAGGGTTGCGGCCGCGCATGCCGACACTTTTCGAGGGATCGATCGGGCAAAACGGTTTCGAGGACATCCAACTCGAGACGCCCGTATCCGAACCAGCGCATCCGCAAACGCAGCAGGCCCCGCGTGCACGTGCAACGGCACCATCACCGCAAACCGCCGATCACGCCATATCTGAAGCGATCCCCGGCTTTTCAAAAACAGAGCAGCCGGTTCCGCCAGCACCTCGGGCAGCCGCACCCGTCCAGCACCCTCGTCCAGCGCAACCACAAGAACGGCGTCCGACGCAACCAGAGCCGGCACCTCTGCTTCCGGCACGGCCTGCGCCGCAGCCCAGCTTCGGTATGCACGCCGCGGAACGAAACGTAACAGCGACCACCACCGCCCCCGTTGCGGCCGACCGGAGTGAGCCGGTGACGCCAGAAACGCAGCCACCACCGCCACTCTTGCAGCCTCGCTGGCCGGAGGGGGTCAACCCGCCGGAACCCGGCGAGGCATCTGCGGCATCCGCATCACAAACGGCGGCACTTACTGCCAGACACACCGAAACGCCAGCACCCGAAATCACGATCCATATCGGACAGCTTGATGTGCGCAGCGCACAGGCACAGCCCATTGCGCCGCAACGGCCTGCCCCAAAAGCACGCAATCTGCCCTCTCTGTCCGACTATCTCAGGGGGCGCGGGTCATGAGCAACATGCTGGCCATCGCAGCCGTCACGCAGCTGTTGAAAGACCTGATCAACGACACCCTTGTGAACGGAGACGTGTCGCAGGTGCTGGGTGCGGACTTCACCGTAACGGCACTGCCGCTGGATCGCATTGTTAGCGACAACAGCGAACAACCCGCACAGTTGAACCTGTTCCTGTATCGCTTGTCGCAAAATCAGGCGTATCGGAACACGGATCTGCCCACCCGTGATGGTGCTGGTCGACTCAAGCAACGCCCGCGCATGGCGCTTGACCTGCACTATCTTCTGACAGCTGTTTCAGGTGCCGAGCTGCATTCCGAAATCCTTCTGGGATATGCGATGCAAATGTTCCATGAAACGGCCATTTTTGGGCGCGACAGGATCCGCGAGGCGCTTGATCTGGCCACAATCGCCGACATTCTGCCGTCCGAATTCGACACCTTGCGCGCCTCCGAGCTTGCCGACCAGATCGAAGTGATCAAGGTCACGCCACGGACCCTGACCATGGACGACATGTCCAAGCTCTTTACCGCCTTTCAGGCCAGCTATCGCACGACCGTCGCCTATGATGTTTCGGTGGTCCTGATCGAACGGGAACTGCCTGTTCGTCCCAGCCTGCCCGTCCTGTCGCGGGGCGGTTTGCGCGATCCGGCCACCGGGCGCGATCCCGGCGTTTCCGTGCGCCCGGACGTCATGACAGCAGTGCCCACGATCAGCGCCATCCGGTCCATGGACGATCACCCTGTCATGCGCCTGGGCGGGCAGATCGAGATCACAGGTTTCAAACTGGACGGCGGCGCACCGGGCAACGAAGTTGTGGTGCGCTTTACGGAACCGGGCAGCACCCGGACGTTGGAAATGGCACCGATGTCGCCGTCCGCGCCGACACGGTTGCTTGTCACGCTTCCGGGCACTGCGGCCCTTGCTCCCGGCAACCCGGCCACGGGAACCGCGATTGATCCGGCCAGCTGGCGGGTCGGAAACTATGCGATCGACGTGACGGTCCGCCAGCCCGATGGGCGCGAGCAGGTTTCCAACGGTTTGCCGCTGGCGCTGGCCCCTGCGACGACACCATCCGCCGTGGCCGCACCGCCGGACGTCAATATCACAATGACCT
>CAYGPT010000194.1:0-1673 GCA_964351755.1 uncultured Rhodobacterales bacterium
ATTTGGGGCGCCCTCGTGCGCCCTTGTCCCTGTTCGACCTGATCCTGACGACACCTCAATATGGTCTGCCGGACAGCCCCAATGTGATCCAACTCACCGGACCGTTGACGGCAAAGACGCGCGAGACGCCTGTCGCACAGTGGCAACAGCAGCTAGCGCACCTGCCCCGCCCCTGGACGGCTGTTCTGGTCGGCGGAGACACGCCAAGCCTGCGCTTTCCACCTGCGGCGGCGAAGACCTTGAGCGACGCGTGCAATGCTCATGTCGCGCAAACAAAAGGATCGCTGCTGATCGCCACGAGCCCGCGCACGTCGGCAGACGTGACGGACATCTTGCGCAAAACGATCACGGCGCCCTCTTATCTCTCTGTCTGGCAAAAAGGTGCGGACAATCCCTATGCTGCATTTCTGGAACTGGCGGATCAGTTCATCGTCACCAATGACAGCATATCCATGACGCAAGATGCGGCGCTGACCGGGCGGCCTTTGCAGGTCTTTCCCCTGAGCCCACAGGACAGCTGGCAAGACCGCATTGCGCGCGGGCTGGACACGGGTCTGCGTCGCGGGGGCGGCCCGATCGGCAGGGTTTACCTGCGCCTGATCCGCGACGGCGTGATCTATCCGCCCAAAACCCCTTCGGCCTATTTTCAGCAGCTTTTGCAGAGCGGGCGTGCGGTCACCCTGGGTGCACCGATACCGCTCGGCCAAAACGCGCCGTTCATTCCGGAAACCGAACGGGCCGTTGATGCGGTTCGGACCCTGTTTGAGGATACGCAAACCACGGGAACAGGCGGCCATGACCCGTGCGCCCGTGGATAGGCGCAGAATTAATACTTCACTTTGGCAACAACTTGTGAGTATGCACGGCCCGCTCCATCTGGTGTGTAGGCCACTGATGTGAATAGACGTATGGGCGATGAAGATTTTTGCCGGAACATCTTCGGATAGATGTGGTCGGCAAAGTGAAGATACGAGGAAACGACGGCTTGACCAATATTGCGACCCCCACTCCAACCGACCGTGGTATTCCGTTCAAGGCGGCGGGCTTTCGTTCCTTTTCCGAAGCGCTGGATTATGCGGCCCAAGGCGACACCGGCGTCAACTTCTTTACCGGTCGCGGTGAAATTGACGAAGTTCTGCCCTACAGGGATCTGCGCCAGCAATCACTTGACGTGGCACAGCAACTGATCGCCCTCGGACTGGAGCCGGGCGACCGGGTGGCCATCATCGCCGAAAGCGATGGTGACTTTCTGCGTGTATTTGCCGGTTGCCAATATGCCAGCCTGATCCCGATGCCCGTGCCCCTGCCCGCAGCTTTCCGGGGACGCGCAGGCTATGTTGACCAGACCCGACGCATGATAAATGCCGCGCGGGCCAAGGCCGCTTTCGGACCGACGGCGATGCAAAGCATGCTGGTCGAGGCGACCGCAGAGCTAGGCCTGAAATTCACAGGCACCGTGGCGGATCTGCCCCCGTTGCAGGACACGGTCACCCTGGCCGAGCAGCGCAGCGACGGGCTGGCCTACCTTCAGTTCTCATCCGGCAGCACACGCGCGCCCATGGGCGTGGCCGTCACCCACGAAGCCTTTATTGCCAACACCGCTGCGATCTCCCTGTCGGGCATGACGATCCGGCCCGAAGACCGCTGTACGACGTGGCTGCCGTTTTATCATG
>CAYGPT010000195.1:0-1637 GCA_964351755.1 uncultured Rhodobacterales bacterium
CCATCCTTCCGTTACCGCGTCTCCGGCATGGATTGCGCCAAGGACGCCGCGCAGATTGAACGGGCGGCGCAGTCTGCCGGAGTCGCGCGCGACGCGGTGAAAGTGTCGGCGGCGACCCACATCATGACCTTGAAGGCCCCTGAAGCGCAGTTGCCGGAGATCGAGAAGGCCGTAGAGACAACGGGGTATGGGTTTGACCGCATCGAAAGCGACGAGGACCTTCAGCAAGGTGCGGCCCATCAGGACCCGGCCTACCGACGTGCACTCTGGATCGTCGTGATCCTGAACGTTGGTTATGGTGTCATCGAGATGGTCGGCGGGTTCATCTCCGGATCGCAGGCTGTGAAGGCCGATGCGCTCGATTTCATCGGCGATGGCGCGATCACCTTCCTTGGCCTTCTGGCAATCGGTTGGAGCCTTGCCTGGCGAGCGCGATCAGCCCTGATTCAAGGTATCTTTCTCGGCCTGCTCGGTCTTGGCGTCCTTGGCACAACCATCATGCGGGCATTCGAGCCGACAACGCCAGACGCCACTCTGATGGGGATACTGGGCCTGATTGCTCTCGTCATCAATGTCATCTCCGTGTTGCCTCTGCTGAAATTCCGCAAAGGCGATGCGAACATGCGTGCCGTCTGGCTGTTTTCGCGCAACGACGCCATTGGCAATGCGGCAGTCGTTATCGCCGCCGGTCTGGTGTTTTGGCTGGGTAGCGCATGGCCCGACCTGATCGTCGCCTTCGGCATCGCCGGATTGTTCCTGCATTCTTCCTGGGCGATCATCCGCGATGCGCGTTCCGACCTGAAAGTGACGGCATGAACAGCCGCATTCTGGGTGGGCTCTGCGCGATTGCAGCTTTCGGTCTGGATCAGAGCACAAAGGCGCTCGCCCTGAACACACCGGAGCTGGAGCGCGGGGTCGAGATTCTGCCCTTTCTGAATCTTGTTCGTGTCCTGAACGATGGGGTCAGCTTCGGCATGCTCGGCGGGATCGTGCCCTGGTGGGGTCTCATTGCGCTTGCTGCCGTGATCGTGGCATGGCTGCTGATCTGGTTATGGCGCGCGCCGGACAGGCTGACGGCTGCTGCGCTCGGGCTGATCATCGGCGGTGCTCTTGGCAATGTCCTCGACCGGGTACGGTATCAGGCCGTTCCAGACTTTCTGGATTTCCATTTCGGAACATACCACTGGCCGTCCTTCAACCTCGCTGACGTGGCGATTTTCTGTGGAGCGGCATTGCTGTTCTGGGACAGCTTTCGCGCGACGAAAGACAAACCGGAACAGCTCGAACAAGAACACCGCAAGGGCAATATCACGGGGGGATAACAGCTAACAGGCAAGGAATTTTGGGAGGGGACTCGGTTTGAGGTTTTTGGATTGGATTGACCGTGGCATTCGCGGCATTGGCGTCGTGACTGCATGGCTGACAGTTGTTTCGATTGCTGCTTATGGCGCGCTTCAGATGCTGGATCGCAAGCTACAACTTGGTGTATCGAGCTATTTGCCGGACCTGTCCACATCGCTGCTGTTTATCCTGATCTTCTTGACCTTTGGGTATACGTATCTGCGCGACGGTCACGTGCGCGTTGATGTTCTTCGCAGACATTGGTCCGCGCGCCGCATTGCGTGGATCGAACTGAT
>CAYGPT010000196.1:0-1628 GCA_964351755.1 uncultured Rhodobacterales bacterium
CACGCGGCAGATCAAAATGACTGTCCAGATCCGTGCGACCATGGCCGGGCATATGTTTGAGTACAGGTAGCACACCGCCATCCAGCATCCCGTTTGCAGCCGCACGACCCAACGCCGCAACATCGCCCGGCGATGTCCCGTAGCAACGATTGTGCAGGAATTTGTGCGTGTTCTTCGCAATGATATCGACCATCGGCGCGCAATTGCTATCGATGGTCAGCGCTTTCAGTTCATGTGCAATAAGGCGGTGACGGATGTACATGGCGCGTTCGGCGTCGTCACCGGCAGCCCGCACGAAATCGAGCGGCGGCAACCACTCGCGCCATTCGGGGCCGCGCAAGCGCTGCACGCGTCCGCCTTCCTGATCGATCGTGATCGGGGCTTCGCGACCGACGGCCTCGCGGAATTCGGAACACAGGCGATAGACCTGATCCGGGCTCTCTATGTTGCGTGCAAACAGAATAAAGCCGAACGGGTCGGCCTCTCTGAAAAACGCAGCCTCGTCTTTGGTCAGCCGCAACCCATCCGCGTCAAGGATGGTTGCGCCAAAATTCATCGCGTCACCACCGGAATGCACTCCGCCCCTTCGGCGACAAGTGCCGAGCAGAAGCGGCGCGCATCTGACAGATCCGCAAAACCATGGGCCCGCAGACGATAGAATGTCCGGCCACCGCTTTGCGCCTCTTGTACCACACGGCTCTTTCCTTCCAGATATTCGCCGTAGCGGGCGAATTTCCGGTCCCATTCAGAGCGCGCGATCTCATCGCTCTTGTAGGCACCCAATTGAACCAGTCGCGTGCCAGTGGGCAAGGCACTTGGATCGATATCCTTTGTTTCAATCGCTGCGGGTGCGCTTGCGGGCACAACAACGGCGGGCGCCGACGCAGGGCGCAGGTGCGGGCGACGCGACTGTGCAGGCCCGGGTCCGGTCACAACAGGTGCGGCAGGCGGTGTAAAAGACGCGTCGGTCGGTACAATCGACTGCACTTCTGCGTTCGCCTCGATCCGGGGCACGCCAGCCGTCAACTGGTTCACGAGGTCATCGACCGATCCGTCCGCAAAAACGGCAGCCACGTCCATGGATACCGGCTCAGCAGTCAACATGGTGGCTGGCTGGTCCAGACTGGCGACGACATCAAGAGGGGCTGGCTGTTGCACAGGTGCCACCATCTTGCTCTTCATCGGCTTGTCCTCAGCGGCCAATTCGATGGGGCGCGGTGCCAGAGTGACCTGATCGACAGGTCCAGAGGCCTCACCCGCACCGGCCACTTCATTCACGGCAAGCCCCGTGTTCCTCGCCAGTTGGCCGCCCGGATTTTCCGGGCGCACGCGCATGGCATTTTCGGCGGCCCGCACAACCGGAATGCCGGACACGTCCCGGACCACCAGCTTGTAGCCCCACACCGCAACCCCGGCCACAAGGGCCAGCGACACAACCGCACCAGTTAAGTTTGTCATTTTTTTCAGTGTTTTACCCGCATTTTGCGAGAGTTCCGCATCCGGCGCGTAATAACCTTCGGGTGCGGAATATCCTGCATGACCATGGTCATGGGTATAGTGCATATCTGCCATTTCTGCCTCGTTGTCCATGCGGATACATGCCCGCGCGGATCATCTGTAGATTGTCG
>CAYGPT010000197.1:0-1580 GCA_964351755.1 uncultured Rhodobacterales bacterium
ACCGGCCGCGGTGCCGGTTGATGATGTGTTTGACAATGGCAAGGCCCAGACCGGTGCCGCCCAGTGCCCGGCTGCGGTGATCGTCGCCGCGATAGAAACGTTCCGTCAGGCGCGGCAAATGCACGGAATCGATGCCCGGCCCATAGTCCGTCACGCGGACCCTTGCGCCCGGCGCGCGCAAAGCGGGTTCGCGCGCACTTATTGTCAGGCTGATCGTGACCCGACCGCCCGTACCGCCATATTTGATCGCGTTCTCGACGAGGTTGGTAAAGACCTGTTTCAACTGGTCCGCATCGCCGTTCATCATCGCAGGATCGTCGCCCAGATCCATCTCGATCGCGACGCCAGCTTCATCCGCAAGCGGACGCAGTGTGCGCACCGTCGAAGTGATGGCTTCGACCAGTGACACGACAGATGTCGGACGCACCCGTTCGTCACCCTCTACCCGGTTCAGCGACATCAGATCGCCCACCAGACGGTTCATCCGTCCGGCTTCCTCCTGCATGATGTTCAAGAACCGCTCCGAGGCGGCGCGATCTTCGCGGGCCGGGCCGCGCAGCGTCTCGATGAACCCCATCAGAGCTGTCAGCGGGGTGCGCAGTTCGTGGCTGACATTGGCGACAAAGTCGCGGCGCATCTGACCGGCCTGCTCAACATGGGTAATGTCTTCGAACACCAGTACGACGACACCGCGCCCATTGCGGCCCACACCCGGCACGGCGCGGCAGCTGACCTTGTAGGTGGTATCCTGCGCGCCATCGTTGCTGAGATAACGCGTGCTGCGCGCGATACTGTCCTGCAAGGTCGCCTCAACCGCGTCCAGCAACGCAGGCTGGCGCAGCATCGTGACATAGTTCATCCCGATGGCCTGTCCGCCAATCAGGGTCAGCGCTTCGATATTGGCCGCCATGATCCGCTCGGCGCTGTCGATCACAAGCACCGGCAGCGGAATGGAGGCCAGCATTGCTTCGATGGCGTCGTTGGTCATGGCCCGGGTCCGGCTCCCTACTCCGCCGCAGCTTTCACGGCGGCAGTGAACACATCGCACAAGGTCTGCGGGTCTTCCAGCCCGACCGAGACGCGGAAAAACCCTTCGGACATGCCAAGCTCTGCGCGACGCTCTGGTGTCATCGCCCGGTGCGATGACGACGCGGGATGCGACACGGTTGTACCCACGTCGCCCAGTGTCGGCGCGAAATTCAAACCCTCGGCCGCCCGTGCAAAGGCATTGGCCTGCGCCCGACCGCCGGGGATTTCAAAGCTGACCATATTGCAGAACTGATCCTTGAGCAGGATTGCCGCCTGTTCACGGTCCGGATGATCATGCCGCCCGGGGTAGATAACGCGTTTTACACCCGCCAGCCCGGCCAGATGATCGGCCAGCACGGCTGCGGTGGATTGCGCGCGATCAAAACGCAGATCAAAGCTCAGCATGCCGCGCTCGGCCAGCCAGCAATCAAAGGGGCTGGGCGTCATGCCGGTGGTGACGGTAAAGACGCGCAGCCGGGTGTTGATGTCCTTGTCACGCGCGGCCACATAGCCCAGCATCACATCCGAGTGCCCGGCGAGCAGCTTGGTGA
>CAYGPT010000198.1:0-1538 GCA_964351755.1 uncultured Rhodobacterales bacterium
CATTTCATTGGTGTTCCTCCAAGACCGGAAGGGTTGCATCGCGATGGTCGTGGGTGATGTCGTCGAGGCCATCATCTGCGAAGCGGTGCAACACCTGTGTGCCGCCAGATTGGGTATGGACCATGATCTTGAACCCGGCGGCGCGGCTATCCTCGATGATCGCGCGGTGACATTCCGAAGTTGTGATCCCGGTTGCGCCGCCATGCCGGATCAGGTCGTGACCGTCAACAGTGCGGTCAGGCGTTTGGTCGTCGCGCGCACAAAGCTCGCTGTTGGCCCAGTCGCGCAGGTCAAACGCGATGCTGTCGGCTTCTTGGTCCGGCACGGTTTCCACAAGAACAGACGCGTTTTCCCGCGCGTTCCGGAGAACACCATAGTGGCAAAGAAGGCTCTGCGTCATCGGGTGATCCGCGCCGTGATCAATTCGTGGTCAGACAGGTAATCCCCCCTGTCGCAAAGTGCCGCGAAGGTTGCCGGCGCCGATGCCGCCACGCCCCGGGCGAACAGCCAGTCGAGTTTTTGCAGCGGATAGCGCACTGGCTTTCCAGGGGCCGCGCGGGTGGTGATGCCGGGCGCGTTGCAACCGTGCCACTCAAACCCCGCTTTGGCGAAGGCTTCAAACGATGGCTCTGCAGCCGCTGGGTCCGCCAGCATTTCGGCACCCGACATCCGCGCCGCGCCGAACGCGGCGGTGTTCAGGTCGCCACCGATGACGCAGGGCCCATCGCCGTATTCCGCATCGATCAGGTCCAGCATGAGGCGGGTCTGATCCGCGCGGCCCGCCGCGTCGCTTTCGCTTTCGTAATGAACCGAGACGAAGGTCACCCCCGCGATCTGTGCGGCCATCGCCATACGCCCGCCGATCCGGAATTGGCCATCATTCTTGGGGCTGCCGGTGAACCAGTCCCCGCCCGCGTCCAAAGGCAAGAGCGTTGCCCGTTCCATCGGAAATCGCGACAGGATTGCGTTGCCATGCAAACCGTGTGCATTGGGCACATCGGCAAACAGGCCCGTTTCATACGGATCGCCCGTGCCCAGTTCGACAAATTCCACACCAAAGACATAGCCCATCCCCAAGGCTGCGGCCAGATCGTGGGTCGTGTGGCGTTGACCTGATCGGGCCATGCCCAGATCCATCTCGGTGGCCAGCACGATATCGGCACCGCTCCGGCACAGGACCTCTGCGGTTTCCGGCACCCGCTTGCATCGCTCGATGTTCCAGGCGGCCACAGTGATTGCGGCAGGCACATTGCAAGGCGCCGGCTGGCGCAGTTCGACATGGGTCAGACAGGCCCATGTGCGCAGCATCGTGTCGTGTTCGCGCGCCGATCGCGGTCCTGCAGCGGCACGGGTACGCGCCTCGGCACTCGGGAGGGGCAGGGTTGCGGTGGTCTGGCGGACAGTGTCACGCATGGGCCGCATCCTGGTTGAGTGCTGTGGCCCCGGAGATGTGCGCAGTGTTCGCGTAAAGCAATGTCGTGTCATCAGGGGCAACGGTCACAGAATGTACCTCAAGCGGATCCAGCGTGTCGGCGCCA
>CAYGPT010000199.1:0-1523 GCA_964351755.1 uncultured Rhodobacterales bacterium
AGGGTGCTGCGCAACGGCAATGGCCTGGTCCCATTGCGGGCCGTATATGCACGCCTCCGAGACTGTGCGGGGTGCCGGGACGTCGTCCGGCGCTTTGCACCCAAGGGCCGGGATGTCCTGACCTCCCTCGAAAAACGGATTTGATGTGGTGCAATATGGGCGTAAAATGCGCTTTGGGGCGAATTGAAGTGCAGGCGCGTTTCGGTGTGGCCCGCAAGACCAACCAAGGAGAACAACCCCGTGTATCGACAGGTGATTTCGACCGCCCTCGCAATGGTTCTGGCGGCCCCGCTTGCCGCCCAGGACCGCACGTCCTGGGGCACTGCCGGTGACTGGGCGATACTGGTGGATGAAACGGTGGGCAATGGGTGCCTGATGCAAAAGGACTTTGCAGACGGCATCCGGGTCGCCTTTGGCTACCTTCCGGATCGCAAGGGCGGGTTTTTCGCGGCATTGAGCGCGGACTGGACGGACATCGAACCGGGCACCAGCGGCATCGTCAAATTCATCACCGACAATGCCAAATTCGCTGGTGATGTTGAACTGATCGAAGTCGATGGGCGGTTTGGCGGCTGGGCCTTTTTCAACAACCCGAACCTGGCCACGGAAATGGCCGCGCGCCGGTCGATCACCGTCATTGGCCCGAAAGGCGGCACGTTTGACGTTGATCTGTCCGGCACATCGCGCGCGATCCGGGCGCTTGAGGAATGCCAGTCAGACCAGAAGTAAGCCTATCTGGGGCCTGAGTTCTGCTGCGTTCCGGTCACGGGTTGCAACTGCGCCACGTCGGGCACACAGAGCGCGCGCGCACCCGGCATGGCGAGCGGAACGCGGGCCGTGCGCGACGTGCGGGCGGCGACTTTGATGTCAGGCGATGTCAGGCGGCCGGTGACGCTGATGGGCCAGGCACTTCGGGCAAGCGGCTGGCCGACGGGCCTGGGTTCGGCGGTGAAGGAAATCCGGTCGTTGCGCAGATCGATTGACCCTGATCCGACAAGTTGCACGCGTCGCGTCTCCATCACGGTCTGGCCCGTGTCGATCCTGCCATTTGCGAACTGGAGCGGGGCCTTGAGGCAGATGATATCGGCATATCCCTGTCGCCGCTCTTGCGAAAAGAGCCAAGGCAGGACCCCAAGCCCGGCAAGCTCCAGAAGTCCGGTGCTGATGCGCCCGTTGCGCATGTCGATCGTGGCACTGCCGCGCATGGATTTCAGGAATGCCTGCGCCGAGGTCCGGCGACCCGTCATGTCAAACCGACCCTTCAGCGTTCCGTAAGCGCCCATGTTGACGCCCAGAGAGTCGAGGATCTGGCCGAAATCCCAGCCGCCGGTCGCCCCCGTGATCCGAACCCAATCGGGGGCATCGATCACATCCATGCGCGCCGTCACATCCGCAAAACCCTTGCCATAGGCCAGTCGCACCGGACCCAGATGCAGCTTGCCCGTCTTCATCCTGAACTGGCTTTGCAGGCTGGAGACGGCCGCCTGTCCCTTGATCCGCGCGATGTCTATGTCGATCTCGGC
>CAYGPT010000200.1:0-1511 GCA_964351755.1 uncultured Rhodobacterales bacterium
TCGTCCGGGCCGTGGTGGCTTGTCCCGTGGTTTGCAGTGCGGCCAGAAAGGAAACGGGGCTGTGCTGGCCTATGACCGGCACGGCCTGCGGGCCGCCAACTCCGCCAGCGCAGGCTGCGTTGCCCCCTGCCGCCAGAGCGGCGACAGCGGCAATCGAAAAGATCAACGGGGTGGGCATGGGGTCTCCTGGGGCAGATGTAGGGGGATGGTGGTCTGGTTCAGGGTCATTATCCGGCCTCCAGCACATGCCCGGTCAGGGTGAAAATCCCCGGCGCGGTCAAGGCCTGCACGATGGATCCCGCTGGCTCGGTCGCACCACAGATCATGTAACCGCTGCGCGGCCGCGTGATATTGCCGACGCCGGCCATGCGCATCGCACCGATGGCCGGGATCTCTTCGACAACTCCACCGCCGGTGATCGTGACGTTTTCTCCTGACCACAGCGCGGATCGCAGTGCCGCATCGACGGTCGGGTAGTCGACAGACGCGGCAACGATCTGCTGCACGATGCAATTGCGGGCCACGAATCCGGGGCCATAGCGGAATTCAGCAAGCACGATGAAATCGTCAACGCCGGTTTGTGCCGCGATGAAATGCCCGTCGGGAGAGGCGGAAAACACTTTTTCACCGTCGGGGCCCGGCACTGTGGCGACCGCTTTGAACCCGTCCAGCCCGACGAGGGCAGGACGGCAGAAGCGGTCGAACGTCTGAAATGTCTTGGGCACATCAATGGCCTGTGCGGTCGCCGCTGTTGCCAGCACCAGCCACATCATAACACTTATGCGCCCCGGAACACGCATTTTGGCCTCAGCCCTTGACCGCTTTCACGATCTTCTGAGCGCCGTCCTTGAGGTCGTCGGCGGCGATCACGTCAAGGCCGGAGTTGTTGATGATGTCCTTGCCCTGCTGCACGTTCGTGCCCTCAAGCCGGACGACCAGCGGCACTTTCAGGCCAACCTCTTTCACCGCGGCCACAACGCCTTCGGCGATCACGTCGCAGCGCATGATGCCGCCGAAGATGTTGACGAGGATGCCTTTGACCTGCGGGTCGGAGGTGATGATCTTGAACGCCTCGGTCACCTTTTCTTTGGTCGCACCGCCGCCCACGTCAAGGAAGTTGGCAGGTTCGGCCCCGTAAAGCTTGATGATGTCCATGGTGGCCATCGCGAGGCCCGCGCCATTGACCATGCAGCCGATCTCTCCGTCCAGAGCGATGTAGTTCAGGTCGTATTTGGAGGCGGCGAGTTCCTTGGGGTCTTCTTCGGTCTCGTCGCGCAATTCGTTGATGTCGGCGTGGCGGTACATGGCGTTTCCGTCGAACGATACCTTGGCGTCCAGCACCTTGAGGTCACCGCTGTCGGTCACGATCAGCGGGTTAATCTCCAGCATCTCCATGTCTTTTTCGATGAACGCCTGGTAAAGCAGTCCCATCAGGCCCACGCATTGCTTGATCTGCTTGCCCTCAAGGCCCAGCGAAAAGGCGATGCGGCGACCGTGGAACGCCTGGTAGC
>CAYGPT010000201.1:0-1495 GCA_964351755.1 uncultured Rhodobacterales bacterium
GCAAGGATCGCGATAGCCCCGCGGACGGTCTCCCGACTGACCGCAAGCGCCGCGGCCAGCTCGCGCTCGCCCGGCAACTCATCCCCGACCGTGAGCACGCCTGACGCGATCAGCGCCGCCAGCTTCTCTGCGATGACGTCGCGCACAGACCGGCGGGACACGTCGCCCAGCATTTTCGTGGGATCGTCGAGCAGCGCTTTGACTGGAGGCATGGGCGAGAACCTTTCTGTCGTCGAACGATCAGGGCGCTTAGCAGAGGCGTCTGAACGAACACAGCGCCAGCGCGGCTTCAGGGCGACCAGCTCCCGGATTGACAGCAAGTCCGCCATTGGAACACTGTGCAGACCAGTAGTCCACTGTAAGGCGACGCGCGGCGGCTCAAGCGTGCAGATGCGGCCAAGGCGCCGCGTCGCCCCGATGGACGATAATGAAAAACGCAGGGAAGGAACGCTTCATGATCACCCGCAGACTGCTCGCCAGCGCCGCAATCGCAGCCATCGCGCTCGGCGCAAGCATCGCCGGGCCGGCCGCCGCGCAGGACAAGCAGATCGTTTATATGACGCCGGGGCTGGACCTTGCCTTCTGGCGCTATGTGTCCGAAGGCGTGCGAAGCGTTGCCGAGGCCAATGGCTACGGCTTCGCAGCGCTGGACAGCACTAACGATCCCCAGACCCAGCTGCAGAACGCGCAGGACAGCATCGCCCGCGGCGTCGCCGGCATAGTGCTGTCGCCGACCGACAGCTCCACGGCGCCGGCCGTGCTTGCGATGGCGAAGGAAGCCGGCATTCCGGTTGTCATCGCGGACATCGGCACCGACAGCGGCGAGTTCGTCTCGGTGATCGGCTCCAACAACTACGAGGGCGCCAACGGCGTCGGCGCGGCGCTGGCGGCGGCCATGAAGGCCGAGGGCAAGGACGAAGGGTCGATCGGCATCGTCGGCATCAGCCAGGCGCGGCTGAACGGGCAGGCGCGCACCAAGGGCTTCAAGGACGCAGTGCAGTCCGCCGGGATCACTGGCGACGCGGGCCTTCAGCAGATGCAGGCCTACACCGCAGACGAGACGTTCAAGTTCACGCAGGACATGCTGACCGCCAATCCGGGCATGACGGGCATGTTCGTGCAGACCGACGGGCCGACGCTGGGCGCGCTGCAGGCGATCAAGTCCGCGCGGATGGGCGGCGAGGTGCTGGTCGGCGCCTTTGACGGCATTCCCGAATTCGTGCCGCTGCTGCAGTCGGGCGAGTTGGTAGTCTCCGGCATGCAGCAGCCCTATTTAATGGGCGTTCGCTCAGCAGAAGCGATGATCGAACACCTTGACGGCGGTACGCCGCCGAAGGAGATCACGGTACCGATCCTGATCGTCACGAAGGACAACATCGAGGAGATGCTGCCGACGATCAAAGAGACGGTCTTCGCCAACGAAATGCCGTGATCGCAGGCGTCCCGGTCGGCCTCCGCCCACCGTCGAGCGTGAGACGACCCGCACAATGACCTG
>CAYGPT010000202.1:0-1246 GCA_964351755.1 uncultured Rhodobacterales bacterium
ATCGCTGACCCGATCGACTTCGGCCTGGCTTTCGGCTTCGGCTTCCGCGTCTGCGGCTGCTTCGGCGGCGGCGGCTTCGGCGGCTTTTGCGGCCTCTTCCTTGGCGGATTTCAAAGCGGCGGGCAGGATTGCATTCTCAGGGAACGGTTTCTTGACCGCATCCTTGACGGTGACCCAGCCACCCTTGGACCCGGGGACAGCGCCCTTGATCATGATCAGACCACGGTCAGCATCGGTGCGCACCACCTGCAGGTTCTGCGTGGTGACGCGGGCAGCGCCCATGTGGCCGGCCATTTTCTTGCCCTTGAACACCTTACCAGGGTCCTGACACTGACCGGTCGAGCCATGCGAGCGGTGCGACACAGACACACCGTGGCTGGCCCGCAGGCCGCCGAAGTTGTGGCGTTTCATGGCACCGGCAAAACCTTTACCGATCGAAGTGCCCGTCACGTCGACGAACTGACCTTCAAAGTAGTGATCAGCAATGATCTCTTCGCCGACATTGATCATGTTGGCTTCGGACACGCGGAACTCGACCAGCTTGCGCTTGGGCTCAACCTTTTGAGCGGCGAAGTGGCCGCGCATGGCTTTGCTCACGCGCTTCACCTTGGGCGACCCGGCGCCGAGGGTGACAGCGGTATAGCCGTCCTTGTCCGATGTGCGTTGGCCGACCACCTGCAAACCGTCCAGTTGAAGCACGGTCACAGGAACCTGTTTGCCGTCTTCCATGAACAGCCGGGTCATGCCGACTTTCTTTGCGAGAATTCCAGAGCGCATAATGAATACCCTCCTTTACGATTGCAGTTTGATCTCGACATCCACACCAGCGGCGAGGTCGAGCTTCATCAGCGCGTCCACGGTCTGGGGAGTCGGATCAACAATGTCGAGCAGACGCTTGTGCGTGCGGATCTCGAACTGGTCACGGGATTTCTTGTCTACGTGGGGGCCACGCAGAACGGTGAATTTTTCGATCTTGTTCGGCAGCGGGATGGGTCCGCGCACGGACGCACCGGTGCGTTTGGCCGTGTTGACGATTTCCTGTGTGGACGCGTCCAGCACACGATAGTCAAACGCCTTCAGCCGAATGCGAATGTTTTGGCTTTGAATGGCCATGGTTCAGTTTCCCTTACTCGGGTCTTTTGAACGGAGAGGAGGAGCATCGCGCATCGACACCCCTCATCGCGTCTGTGTTTTTATCCTGTGAGGCGGAGGACACCTCCGCCTTACCTTTCTCAGCATGCAAGGC
>CAYGPT010000203.1:0-1162 GCA_964351755.1 uncultured Rhodobacterales bacterium
CACTTCGGACAGCGGGTTGGTCTGGTCCATGAACTGCGACAGCTGGGACGAGCCAAAGAATTCGCGAACTGCGGCAGCGGCAGGTTTGGCGTTGATCAGGTCCTGCGGCATGACAGTGTCGATCTCGACGGAACTCATGCGCTCCTTGATCGCCCGTTCCATGCGCAGCAGACCAACGCGGTACTGGTTTTCCATCAGTTCGCCGACCGAACGGACCCGGCGGTTACCAAGGTGGTCAATGTCGTCGATATCACCCTTGCCGTCGCGCAGTTCGACCAGTGCCTTGATGCAGGCCACAATGTCTTCCCGGCGCAGCGTGCGCTGGGTGTCATCGGCATCGAGAGCGAGACGCATGTTCATCTTGACCCGGCCAACGGCGGACAGATCGTAGCGTTCGGAATCGAAGAACAGCGTATCGAACAGGGCAGAGGCCGCATCAACGGTGGGCGGCTCACCCGGGCGCATGACACGATAGATGTCCATGAGCGCGGTTTCGCGGTTCATGTTCTTGTCGTTGTTCATGGTGTTGCGCATGTACGGGCCGACATTGATGTTGTCGATGTCCAGCACTGGGATCTCGGTGATGCCCGCATCGACAAGGTCCTTGACTGTGCCGCCGATCAGTGTGCCGTCCTTGTCGTACTCCAACGTCAACTCGTCACCGGCTTCGACATATATCGCGCCGTTTTCTTCGTTGATGATGTCCTTGGCGACGAACTTGCCCACGATATGCTCGTAAGGAACCAGCAATTCCTTGACCTTGCCCTCGTCGATGATCTGTTTGACGGCGCGGGGCGTGACCTTCTTGCCGGCTTCGGCAATGACTTCACCGGTTTTGGCGTCCACCAGATCATATGTGGGGCGGGTGCCGCGCACCCGATCAGGGAAGAATGGAGTGACCCAGCCCTTGTTCTTCTTCAGCTTGAAGGTGACCGTTTCGTAATAGGCGTCCATGATCGCCTCTTGGTCCAGACCAAGAGCGTACAGCAGCGTCGTCACCGGCAGTTTGCGGCGACGGTCGATACGGGCGAAAACGATATCCTTGGCGTCGAATTCGAAATCCAGCCAGCTGCCGCGATAGGGAATGATGCGGCATGCGAACAGCAACTTGCCTGAAGAGTGCGTCTTGCCCTTGTCGTCGCCAAAGAACACGCCCGGAGAG
>CAYGPT010000204.1:0-1111 GCA_964351755.1 uncultured Rhodobacterales bacterium
GGCCTGTCACGCCGGGGGTCGCGGGTTCGAGCCCCGTCAACCGCGCCACTGCTGCGAACAAGGCCGTCCCTTACGGGGCGGCCTTTTCCGTTTGAACCTATGCGGCCCTTTCTGGCCCGATGGCTGTCCCATAGCCGAAAGGGCGCGGTCCTGCGGCGATGCCGCAAGCTGGCCAGCCTAGCACAACAGCGCGAGAGGTCCCCTATCAGCCCCTGTAGCCCATCTGGCGATGAAAAGCATGGATCAGTAGCTGTAGCCCAGCAGCGATTCCTGTGTGCCATTCGTTTGGTCACGCAGGAAGTCGAGGTCGGCATCGCTCCACTCCGCCGGCAAATCAGGGCGGTTGGCGATTGCCGGTTTGAACTTTGATCCCAGACGTTTGACAACGGGTCGGAAGGGGTTTGCGCGTTTGGGCTGATCAAGGCCAGACAGGATCGCATCCAGTGTCACCTCAGGCGCGGCTTGCGCATCCTCCATCCGCACGAATACGCATGTGCAGTCGCGTCCCAGCATCCCCAGCAGACCTGCAAGCTTGGCTTGCCGCAGCGCGAACATGTTGGCAAAGCGTGATCCCGTAAGCGGATCGCGATCCGCCTGCAGCGGTGCGCCGGTGCTGCCGTCTTGCACCAGCCCTTCAAAGTAACGCGGACGGTCGATGATCGTGTCCCACTCCGCCCGGATGAACCCGCTGAATCCGAGGGCTTGCATGTCGGGCGTGGTATGCCACGGTTTTTGAAACATCGAGCACGCCCAGGTATCCGCCCTGCGCACCACGCAGATCACGGCCATGTCGTGCGGCACCGCCAGCATGTGGGGGCAGGCATGCTTCCACCCCAACGCTTCGGACGGGGTCAGCGCACTGTTGCGTCCCAGCAGCCGCTTGACGAAATTGGTCCCCGACGAGCGTTCTCCCAGCACCTGATAGCGCGTGATCGGGGCCATGCCGCTGGCTTGGATGTGCAGGCCGGTGGTGGCGAAGTCTGGGGGCAGGGGCATGGGCGGCCTTTGCGGCAAATTAACGATTCTCTTGGCAGGGTCATTGCACTAGACTGCACAAAAATAACCAGTGAGCAGGACCTTACCCGATGCAGACAGTGGCCGCCGTCACCAT
>CAYGPT010000205.1:0-1028 GCA_964351755.1 uncultured Rhodobacterales bacterium
GCGAAACGCAAATGAGCAAGGACAAGAATCCACGCCGCGTTGCGGACAATGAAGCGATGGCGAAGACGCGCATGTTGCGCACCTCTCCGCAAAAGCTGAACCTTGTCGCGCAGATGATCCGTGGCAAGAAGGTGGACAAGGCGCTGACCGACCTCACCTTCTCGAAAAAGCGGATCGCGCAGGACGTCAAGAAGTGCCTGCAGTCGGCCATCGCCAACGCTGAAAACAACCACAACCTGGATGTCGACGAGCTGATCGTCGCCGAAGCCTGGGTTGGCAAGAACCTGACCATGAAACGCGGGCGCCCTCGTGCGCGCGGCCGTTTCGGCAAGATCATGAAGCCGTTCGCGGAAATCACGATCAAGGTGCGTCAAGTTGAAGAGATCGCAGGGGAGCAAGCCTGATGGGAAACAAAGTCAATCCGATTGGCATGCGCCTGCAGGTGAACCGCACTTGGGACAGCCGCTGGTATGCCGACACCAAGGATTACGGGAACCTTCTGCTGGAAGACCTGAAAATCCGTGAGTTCATCAAGAAAGAGTGCCATCAGGCGGGTGTGGCCCGTGTGATTATCGAACGCCCGCACAAGAAGTGCCGCGTGACGATCCACACGGCCCGCCCCGGCGTCATCATCGGCAAGAAAGGTGCGGACATCGAAGGTCTGCGCAAGAAGCTGGCGAACCTGACGGCGTCCGAATTGCACCTCAACATCGTTGAGGTTCGCAAGCCGGAGCTGGACGCCGCACTGGTTGGCGAGTCCATCGCACAACAGCTGGAGCGCCGGGTGTCATTCCGTCGCGCCATGAAACGTGCCGTGCAGAACGCCATGCGCATGGGTGCCCTTGGCATCCGTGTGAACGTCGCGGGCCGCCTTGGCGGTGCCGAGATCGCGCGGACCGAGTGGTATCGTGAGGGCCGCGTGCCTTTGCACACCCTGCGTGCCGACATCGATTACGCCCACGTCGAAGCGACAACTGCCTATGGTATCATCGGGATCAAGACATGGATCTTCAAAGGTGAAATCATGG
>CAYGPT010000206.1:0-1008 GCA_964351755.1 uncultured Rhodobacterales bacterium
ATCACCGGTGCCGCCCAGATGGACGGCGCGATCCTGGTTGTGAACGCCGCCGACGGCCCCATGCCGCAGACGCGCGAGCACATCCTGCTCGGCCGTCAGGTCGGCATCCCGACCATGGTCGTCTACATGAACAAGGTCGATCAGGTGGACGATGACGAGCTGCTCGAGCTGGTCGAGATGGAAATCCGCGAGTTGCTGAGCAGCTACGAGTATCCCGGCGACGACATGCCCGTCATTCCCGGCTCGGCCCTGCACGCGATGAACGGCACCGAGCCCGAGATCGGAGAAAACTCGATCCGCGCGCTGATGAAAGCGGTTGACGAGTTCATCCCGACGCCTGCGCGCGCCGTGGACCAGCCCTTCCTGATGCCGGTCGAGGACGTGTTCTCGATCTCGGGTCGCGGGACGGTTGTGACCGGTCGTGTCGAGCGTGGCGTGATCAACGTGGGCGACGAGATCGAGATCGTGGGCATCCGCGACACCAAGAAAACGACCTGCACGGGCGTGGAAATGTTCCGCAAGCTGCTGGATCGTGGTGAAGCCGGCGACAACATCGGCGCCCTGCTGCGCGGTGTTGAGCGTGAAGGCGTTGAGCGTGGCCAGGTGCTGTGCAAGCCCGGAAGCGTGACCCCGCACACCAAGTTCGAGGCCGAAGCCTATATCCTGACCAAGGAAGAGGGTGGCCGTCACACGCCGTTCTTCGCCAACTACCGCCCGCAGTTCTACTTCCGCACGACGGACGTGACCGGGACGGTGATGCTGGCCGAGGGCACCGAGATGGTGATGCCGGGCGACAACGTGAGCTTTGGCGTCGAGCTGATCGCCCCGATCGCGATGGAGCAGGGCCTGCGCTTTGCGATCCGCGAAGGTGGCCGTACCGTCGGTGCGGGCGTGGTGTCCAAGATCACGGACTGATCGCGCTTTGATGCGACGGGCAGGGCGGACCGAGAACCGCCTTGCATGCTGAGAAAGGTAAGGCGGAGGTGTCCTCCGCCTCACAGGATAAAA